>CAIOYY010000107.1 GCA_903862715.1 uncultured Alphaproteobacteria bacterium | reverse complement strand
CGGCGATGGCGTCGGGCGTGCGCTCCTGCAACGGCAGATAGATACCCTCCGTTTCCAGAATGTAGGTGCGCGCATAGCCGCCGGACCCTGCGGCGAGAATAACGCGAGACGGCGCATCGTCACTGGAGAGGAACAACACCGCGGGCGAAACGGCTTCAGGCGTCATCAATTCCAGAACTTGTTTTGGGATGAGCCCCTCCGTCAGCCGCGTCGCAGCGCCCGGCACCAGCGTATTCACGCGGATGTTGTTCTTCATGCCTTCGATATGCAGGACGTTCATCAGACCGATCATGGCGGTCTTTGCCGCGCCGTAATTAGCCTGCCCGAAATTGCCATACACGCCGGAAGTCGACGAAGTCATCACGATGCGTCCGAATCCTGCAGCGCGCATGTGTGGCCAGACAGTCAGCGAACAATAGGCCGTGCCCATCAGGTGAACATCGACGACGGCCTTAAATGCTTCGACCGACGTCTTGGCGAAGCTGGCATCCCTCAAAATTCCGGCATTGTTCACCAGAATGTCGATGCGGCCCCATTTGCCCATTGTCTTCTCGACCATGTCGGCGACTTGCGCGGGGTTTGCGACGTTTGCGCCATGCGCCATGGCTTGGCCGCCTGCGGCTTCGATCTCCTTGACGACTCGTTCTGCCGGTTCGGACGATCCACCCGTTCCATCCGTCGCGCCGCCGAAATCATTGATGACGACGCGCGCACCGCGGGCGGCGAACTGAAGGGCGTGCGAGCGGCCCAATCCGCCGCCGGCACCCGTCACGATCACGACGCGATCGTCAAATCGAATGGTCATTGGCCGCCCTCCATGGCTACTGCGAATTGGAAGTCTCAGTTCATTTGACGATCTGCATGCCCAGCCACTCCGCCACAAGCGCGGGCTTCGACTCGCCTTCGATTTCGATCGTCACGTCCATCGTCGAGACCCAGCGCCCTGGGTCGCGCTCCTCCATCGACCGCAAAACGAAGCGGCCACGAATCCGGCTGCCGGTTTTGACCGGTGCAACGAAGCGCACCTTGTCGAACCCATAATTAAGGCCCATCGTGATGCCCTTCATCAGGACCTCTGCCGCCGTGCAGAAGCCGCCAATCATCGAGAGCGTGAGAAGGCCGTGCGCGATCGTGCCGCCAAAGGGTGTCTTCTTCGCAAGTTCGACATTCGTGTGAAGTTCCACCGGATCCCGCGTCAGCGCCGCAAACTGATTGACCATGTCTTGCGTGATCGTCACCCAATCGGAAACGCCGACTTCCTTACCGATGATGGTTTTGATCGTATCCCGGTCATAAGTCGCCATGACGGCTAGCGTCCCCAATTGATTTGTGCTGAACATATGTTTAGCGTGACCTTCTGTCAATTCGGCTCGTGTTCGGGTGACCGCGCGCGACCGAAACGGTGCACTGATTTGGCGGAGGAATATTGCGGTGAGCCTGACGCCGTTCGCGTTACCTGAGACCAAGCCCTATTGGGATGCCGCGGCCCAGGATCGGCTGCACATCCAGCGGTGCCATGACTGCCGCAAATGCTATTTCCCCCCGGCGCCCGTTTGCCCGCATTGCACGTCGCGCAATGTCGTTTGGGAGGACATGTCAGGGCGCGCCACGCTTTACAGCTATGTCATTACCGCCAGTCCCTGGCCTCAGTGGGACATGAAGCCTCCCTTTTCGGTCGCGACCATCGCGCTTGAAGAAGGGCCGAGACTGCTGTCCACGGTGGTCGATTGCGAACAATCGCCTTTTGCGCTGAAAATAGACATGCCGCTCGTCGCCACCTGGCGCAAATTCGGCGACGGGCCGAAATTGCTCTGCTTCCGGCCAACGGCGGAGAACCGGCAATGACCGGATTTGGGATCAAGCCCGGACGTTTTGCAATTGTCGGTGCGGCTGAATCGACCGACATCGGCACGGTGCCGCATCTTTCCTCGATGGGCCTGGCGCTTGATGGCGCGGTAAATGCGCTCAACGATGCGGGATTGAGAGCGTCGGACATTGACGGTCTGACCGTCGCCCATCTGCCAGTAGGTAATGTCGCGCAGCAGCTAGGCATCTATCCGCGTTGGGTGGATGGCACCAGCATCGGCGGATGTTCGTGGCTCTATCATGTGCGCAGCGCAATGGCTGCGATCCATGCGGGCTATTGCTCGACGGTCTTGATTGTCTATGGCGAGTCGGGACGGAGCCACGGCACGCTGCCTAGCGCCTATGACGCAGCCCGGCCGGGCTCTATCGAACAGCAATTTGATCTAGCCTACACGGGCGCCAACATTTCAGCAGCGTTGTTTGGTCAACCATTGGTTCGGTACATGGCGACCTACGGCCTGACCGAGGCGCAGATCGCCATGGTGCCGGTTGTCCAGCGCGAATGGGCGGCGAAGAACCCGCGCGCCAAACTGAAAACACCAACGACGGTTGAAGACGTTCTGGCGTCGCCCATGATCGCCTGGCCGATCCGCAGGGCGATGACCTGTCTGGTTTCCGACGCGGGTGGGGCGATGGTGGTGACATCGGCTGAGCGGGCAAGGGATTTCCCGAAACGGCCCGTCTATGTGCTCGGGTCCGGATCGGCGATCGAGAATGGCGGGTGCAGTCCGGCAGGTACGCGCAATCCGATGGAACCCGATTTCATCCGCACATCGGGCCGCGACGCCTTCCAGTCAGCCGGCGTGTCGCACGCCGATATCGATCATCTGATGATCTATGACGCTTTTGCTCACAACCCTATCTTTGGGCTCGAAGGGCTAGGCTTCGTGCCCATAGGTGAGGCCGCGCAATTCATCGAGGAAGGACATACAAGGCCCGGCGGGAAACTGCCGATGAACACCAATGGCGGCGGCTTAGCTTACGCGCATTCGGGTGCATATGGCATGTTGTGTATGCTGGAGGCGGTGCGACAGATGCGCGGGGAAGCGGCGGCGCAGGTGCCTGACGCCAAGACATCGCTGGTGCATGGCTGGGGCGGTTTTTGGTCGGCGTGCGCGACAATCATCTTTTCCAACGAGCGCCCATAATGGAGCGTCGCGCCACGCAGAACGGTAAGAACATCCTTCTGGTCCACGGCGCCTGTCACGGCGCATGGTGTTGGGACAAGGTGATTGCGCCATTGACGGCGCTTGGACACCGGGTGGAAACCTTGGACCTTCCTGGTAGGTCCGGGCGTGGCGCGCCAGGCTGGGGACAGTCGCTTCGAGCCTATGCGCAATCCGTCATTGACGCCGTCCGGCCGACAGGCGCGCGCTTCGTCCTTGTCGGCCATTCGATGGGCGGGCTGGTCATATCGGCTGCAGCCGAGCGCGCGCCGGAGCTGTTCGAGCGCCTCGTATACCTTACGGCATTTCTTCCCAGCCATGGAGACAGCATCGCAAGCCTGGGTCGGCAGGACAAAGACAGCGATCGGGCCAGCGCGACGCGCGTCTCGTTGTTTCGCGGCGTTGTCTCCATCGGTCCGCCTCATAACGCGGCGGAGGTTTTCTACGGCGACTGCACGCCAGAACAGATCGCTTGGGCGCAAAGCCGGTTAACGGTCGAATCTTTGCGGCCTTCGATCGGCGCGATCTCGCTGAGTTCGGGCCGTTTTGGATCCGTCCCGCGATCCTATATCCGCTGCACCGAAGACCGTGCGCTCTCCATTCAACAGCAAGACCGTATGATCGCGAGGCAGCCTTGCGATCGTGTCGCCACGCTCAACGTCTCCCACTCGCCCTTCATCTCGATGCCGGACCGGCTGGCGGACGCGATTGGGAGTGTGATTTGACGTCAAGCGCTTCTGCTGATGATCGAGATTTTTGCAAACATGGCAAAGCGAGAAACTGAAAACCCCATGAACTCACCAGCCAAAGTTGCTGCGTTTCCATCCGGCTTTTTGATCGAGGCCGAAGACTTCGATGATTACGGTGGATGGGTCCTCGACTCGCAGTTCGAGGCGCAGATGGGATCGCCTTACCTCTTGGCGCATGGTCTTGGGCGGCCCGTCGCCAATGCAACGACAGTGGCGACGATCCCGAACAGTGGCGAATACACGGTGTGGGTTCGCGCGAAGGATTGGGTGCCCTCGCACCATCCCGGCCGATTTTTGCTTTCGATCAATGGGGTCCCGCTCAAAGCCGAGTTTGGTGCGAACGGCCAGGACTGGTCGTGGCAATCTGCGGGCGAAGTGGTTCTCGATAAAGGTAGCGTCACCGTGGCGCTGCACGACCTCACCGGCTTCGATGGCCGCTGCGACGCGATTTTCTTAGGGGTCGATGCGACGCCCCCGCCGAATGGCGTCGACGCCGCCAGCCGCGCCTGGCGCAAGAGACTTCGCGGATTGCCTGAACACCCAGTCGACGCTGGAGACTATGACGTCATCGTCGTGGGCGGCGGCGTCTCAGGGTGCGCGGCGGCGTTGACGGCAGCTCGCCTTGGTCAACGAGTGGCGTTGATCCACGACCGTCCGGTCTTGGGCGGAAATGCAAGTGTCGAAATAGGCCTGATGCCGCGCGGCGCGCAAGGAAAGGTCCTGAAGGAATTGTCCGCGCGGACCCAAGACGGCGATCTTGTGGCGCTTTCGCTGCTCGAGGCGGAACCCACCGCAAAGGTTTTTCTTCAGCATCGCATTATCGCGGCAGTCAAAAATGGAGACAGGATCGAATCGGTCGACGCTGTTAAGGCGCGCGGTGGGGTGGAGCGCCGGTTCCGCGCGCGCATCTTCATCGACGCCTGGACGGCGTGTACGCACCGCGTCCCGACGGTGGGCTGCGCTTCACGCGGGTGAAGGCCCCGGAGCGGGAAGAGCTCGAGCACTTGGTGCAGCAGATCGCCGCGCGGTTGGGTCGGGCGCT
>CAIOYY010000106.1 GCA_903862715.1 uncultured Alphaproteobacteria bacterium | reverse complement strand
TGGTGGGCGCGACAGGGATTGAACCTGTGACCCCTCCCGTGTGAAGGGAGTGCTCTCCCGCTGAGCTACGCGCCCCCTTTCGGGGAGAAGGGCTATAGAAGCGGCCCCCGATTCAAGTCAAGCGGTAGGGGGCTCCTGTCGCGATTTCGCAGGAAATTTACCCCATCGCGCCCGCGTCGGCGGGCGCAATGGCCGTTGGCTCGCTCCGTTCGCTCGATGGATGGTCGCCTCGGCGGGCGGCCATGACGAGTTGAGGTGTTGACGGTCTCAGGAACCTAGCAGCTTCTTCACCAGCGCCGGAATTTCCGTGAAATCGTCGGTCAGGGCGTCGGCGCCCAGTTCCGCATGGGGCTCGATCGTGTAGCCATAGGTCAGCACGATGACCGGAATCTTCGCGGCCTTCGCCGCGTTCACATCGACCGAAGAATCGCCGACCATCACCGCGCGTTTCGCATCGCCCTTCAATGCTGCCACCACATCGAGAATGTGCCGCGGGTCGGGCTTGTTATAGGGCGAAACTCCCGCGCCGATTACCGAACCGAAATGGCGGGTGAGGTCGAGCGCGTTCAACAGAAGCCCCGTCAGGTCGTGCGGTTTGTTGGTGCAGACGCCGAGCAGCGCGCCGTCGGCCTTCAGCGCCTCCAGCGTTTCATGCACGCCCGGAAAAAGCTGGCTCTCATTGGCGATGTTCGCCCGATAATAAGCGAGGAACTCGTCGCTGTATTTATTGAGGTTGTCGTCCGAAAGTGCGGTCCCCGTGCGCTCGAAGGCGCGTTCGAACAGGCGACGCACGCCGAAGCCCACCAGGCTTCTGAGTTCCACCGGGTCCACCGTGCGGTGCCCGGCCTCGCGGAGCACCGCATTCAGCGAGGCGAGAAGGTCCGGCGCGGTATCGACCAGAGTGCCGTCCAGGTCGAAGACAATCGTGGGGGCTTGGGGCATGACGGTAAGACGGCCTTTTCTTTTGGCGAGTAGTAGGGGGCGCTCCGAACCCCTTAACGGTCGGGAAGGGGCGGGAACAAGTGCCCCGCGCCGCTCTTTTGTCGCCGGAAGGGCCGGAATTAAGCCCCAAAGGGCGGCGAAAGAAAGATTAAGAAACAAAACGTCAATTTACGCATGTCACAATGTCCCGTAACCCAGCCTCCCGACAGGCGGGCGTAACCGGTTTAGCCATGGCCTTTTCTCTATGACCCAGTCCCGTCTTGCCGTTGTGATCCTTGCCGCAGGCCAGGGGACGCGGATGAAGTCCGCTCTGCCCAAGGTGCTGCACCCGGTCGGCGGCCGGCCGATGCTGGGCCATGTGTTGAATGTCGCCGCCGCCCTCGGCGCGGTCGAGACCGTCGTCGTCGTCGCGCCCGGCGCGTCCGAAGTCGAAGCCCTGGCGAAAGCCCATGGCGCGACCACGGTCGTTCAGGACCGCCAGCTCGGCACCGGCCATGCAGTCGCCACGGCGCAAAGCGCATTGGCGGGGTTCGACGGCACGCTGTTGGTACTGTTCGGCGATTCACCCCTCGTGACGGCGGACACGCTCAGCCGTCTCATCGCCCGTCTTGGCAAGGAGTCCGAAATCGCGGCGCTCGGCTTTCGCGCGGAAGATCCTACCGGCTATGGCCGCATGGTGTGCGACGGCGACCGTCTCCTCGCCATTGTCGAACATAAGGACGCCACGGCAGAAGAACGTCGCCTCGATCTGTGCTTCGCGGGGATTCTCGCGGGCAAGGCGGAAACGCTTTTCGGCCTTCTGACCCGCGTCGAGAACCACAATGCTCAGGGCGAATTCTACCTTACCGATGTCATCGCGCTGGCGCGCGGCCATGGCCTGGACGCCAGCGTCGCCGAAGGCTCGGCGGAAGAAATGATGGGCGTCAATTCGCAAGGCCAGCTCGCGCAGGCGGAAGCCGCCTATCAGGTGCGCAGGCGTAACGAATTAATGGAGGCGGGCGTGTCCTTCGCCGCGCCCGAAACGGTTTTCCTCTCCGCCGACACAGTCATCGAAGCCGGCGCGCGCATCGGCCCCTATGTCGTGTTCGGCCCCGGCGTCGTCATTCGCGCCCGCGCCGAGATCAAGGCCTTCAGCCATATTGAGGGCGCCGATGTCGGCCCCGGCGCGCTGGTCGGTCCGTTCGCGCGGCTGCGCCCGGGCGCGAAGCTCGAAGAAGATGTGCATGTCGGAAATTTCGTCGAGGTGAAAAACGCCACGCTCGAAAAGGGCGCCAAGGCCAATCATCTGACCTATCTCGGTGACGCGCGCATCGGCGCGGGCGCGAATATCGGCGCCGGTACGATCACCTGCAATTATGACGGTTTTGGCAAATACCACACCGATATCGGCGCGGGCGCCTTTATCGGCTCTAACGCGGCGCTGGTCGCGCCCGTGAAGATCGGCGATCGCGCGATTGTGGGCGCGGGCAGCGTCATCACCAAAGATGTTGATGCCGACGCGCTCGGCGTTACGCGTGGCGAACAGAAAATTCAGGCGGGCGCTGCCCCGCGTTTGCGTGCGGCTTACAAGGCGCGCAAAGAGAAAACGAAGAAAGGCTGATCCATGTGTGGGATCATCGGCATTGCCGGACAAAACGCGGTTTCAGATCCTATCGTCGATGCGCTGAAGCGTCTCGAATATCGCGGGTATGATTCCGCCGGGATCGCAACACTGGTCGGCGGCAATATCGAGCGCCGCCGCGCTTCGGGCAAACTCGACAAGCTCACCTCGCTTCTCGCCGAACAGCCGCTGTCCGGTATCACCGGCATCGGCCATACGCGCTGGGCGACGCATGGCGCGCCGACCGAACGCAACGCCCATCCCCATGCCTCTCCGCGCGTCGCGCTGGTCCATAACGGCATCATCGAGAATTTCCGCGAATTGCGCGACGAGTTGCGCGCCGAAGGCCATGTCTTCGAATCCGATACCGACACCGAAACAGCGGTTCATCTCGTCACGCATTACCTCGACCAGGGTTTGAGCCCCGAAGACGCGGCGAAAACCGCCGTGCGCCGTCTCACCGGCGCATTCGCCCTCGTGATGATCTTTAAGGATGAAGAATCGCTTCTGATCGCGGCGCGGCGCGGCAGCCCGCTCGCCGTCGGCTATGGCGAAACCGAATCCTATCTCGGCTCCGACGCGTTCTCGCTTGCGCCCTTCACAACGCGCATCTCCTATCTGGAAGATGGCGATGTCGCGGTGGTGCGCGGTCCCGATGTGCGGATCTATGATGGCGACAACCGGCCGGTGAACCGCGAAGTCTCGGTCATTTCTCCGGCCTCGGCCATGGTCGACAAGGGTGGCCGCCGCCACTTCATGTCGAAGGAAATTCATGAACAGCCGGAGGTCGTGGGCCATACGCTGTCGCGTTATCTCGATGCCGCCGGCCCGAAGACGGGTCTAAGCCTCGAGACCATGAAATTCTTCGAGGACGCGCCGCGCCTTACTGTTTCGGCCTGCGGCACCGCGTTTTACGCCGGGTTGATCGGCAAATACTGGTTCGAGCAATTGGCGAAATTACCCGTCGAGGCCGATGTCGCCTCCGAACTGCGTTATCGCGATCCGGTTTATCCGAAGGGCGGCGTCTGCCTCTATGTGTCGCAATCCGGCGAAACCGCCGACACACTGGCCGCCTTGCGTGATGCGAAAAAGGCGGGGCAGAAGACTGCCGCCATCGTCAATGTGCCGTCGAGTTCGATTGCCCGTGAGTCCGATCTCGTGCTCCCGACCTATGCCGGTCCGGAAATCGGCGTTGCCTCGACCAAGGCCTTCACCTGCCAGTTAGCCGTGCTTGCCTCGCTCGCCATCGGCGCAGGCCGTGCGCGTGGGGTCATCAGCGCCGACGAGGAAAAACGCCTCGCAACCCTTCTTCTCGAAACGCCGCGTCACATGGTCGATCTCCTCGCGCAGGATTCGCGTATCGAGGCGCTGGGGCATGAAATCGCCAAGGCCCGCGACGTTCTCTATCTGGGGCGCGGTGTCAGCTTTCCGCTCGCCATGGAAGGCGCGCTGAAACTGAAGGAAATTTCCTACATCCACGCCGAAGGCTATGCCGCGGGCGAAATGAAACACGGCCCTATCGCCCTGATCGACGAGAACGTTCCCGTCATCGTCATCGCGCCGCATGACAATCTGTTCGGAAAAACTATTTCCAACATGCAGGAAGTGATGGCGCGCGGCGGCAAGGTGTTGTTCATCTCGGACAAGAAAGGCCTCGCGCGTGCGCGCGACAGCGTCTGGGAATATATCGAGGTGCCGGAAGTCGATCCGCTGCTGATCCCGCTCGTTTATGCGCTTCCCATTCAGTTGCTCGCCTATCACACGGCGGTCGCCAAGGGCACGGATGTCGATCAGCCGCGCAATCTCGCCAAATCGGTGACGGTGGAATAGGCCTTCAGCCCGGCGCGAAACCAGGACCGATGCTGCCATTCGCCATCGCTTCCATCGTCAGCTTCTGTCTTATGTCGTCCACTTTCTCCTGGACGATGCCGGGGACCAGAAACAGATCGATGAACGCCCATAAAGCGGAAAGAACGAGCCCGAAAACCGTCAACGACAGTAGCAGCATGACGATCGCCGAACCCACGCGTCCGAGATAGAAGCGGTGCGCGCCGAACGGCCACAGGAACAGAAGAAGCAGATAGGCCACGGCGACACTGGGCTTCTCATTCGTAATTCGCTGCTCGATCAGTATCTTGTCTTGAGTGTTCAGCATCGGGCTTAAATCCTGCAGTGCAGCACCAGAATTCTCTGGAGGCGCGACGTGCGCAGCACTATTGTACAACTTCTTGTTATCACGCATGCAAGCGGCAATCGAGACGTCCCCTCGCACCCTAGGTGTTGAATGACCTCCAATGGTTGGCTGGCCAAGATCGGACTTGCGCGCAAAAGCGCGAATCATCCGCAATTCCCGGTCGAATTCGATGCCGCCGACAGGGAGATTGTCGGTCGTGTGATCGAACGGAAGCTTTCAATGGCGAGCCGCGAACGCCTTTTCGCAACGCTCCTCGCCTGCCGCCATGTCGCGCGCAACGGTATCGAAGGCGATTTTGTCGAATGCGGCGTCTGGCGCGGCGGTAACTCGCTGATCGCGGCCGATGTCTTCTCGCGTCTTTGCAAGCCCGCGAAAGTCTATCTCTACGACACCTTTGCCGGCATGACGCCGCCCACCTCCATTGATGTGGAAGCGACGACCGGAAAACCCGCCGTGCTGCGTTTCGACCGGGAAAAAGCCGCCGCCCATTGCGGCTGGTGCTTCGCCCCGGTGGAGGATGTCGAAGGGCATTTCCGCGATGCGGGTCTCCTTAGCGATTATGTCCGCATGATCAAGGGTGACGTACTGGAAACGCTCGCGAACGAAGACAATCTGCCGAAACATATATCGGTCCTCCGCCTCGATACGGATTGGTACGAATCGACCAAGAAAGAACTCGAGATTTTCTGGCCGCGGCTGGAGCCGGGCGGCATATTGATGATCGATGATTACGGCCACTGGGGCGGCGCGCGCAAAGCCACGGACGAATTTTTTGCCCAACATGACCGGCCGTTTTTCCACTATATCGATTACACCGGGCGCCTCGCGGTGAAACCCTGATCCTTTGGATTAGACAGCGCGCATTCTTGCCGTATAGATACATCCATGACCCAAGCCGCAGATCCTGCCAGCCTGAAGCGTGCCGCCGCCGCCGAAGCGCTCACCTTCGTCGAATCCGGCATGAAGCTTGGCCTTGGGACCGGATCGACCGCCGAAGCCTTCCTTGATCTTCTTGGGCCGAAAGTGGCCGCAGGGTTGAAGGTTGTCGGAACGCCAACTTCAAAACGAACCGCCGAACGCGCCCGTGAATTGGGCATTCCCATTGAAGACCTCGATACGCTGGGCGAACTTGATCTCGTGATCGATGGCGCGGATGAAGTCGATCATGATTTCAGCCTGATCAAGGGGGGCGGCGGTGCATTGCTGCGCGAAAAGATCGTCGCGGCCTCCTCCAAGCAGATGCTGGTCATTGCGGACAGCTCAAAGCTCGTTCGCAAACTCGGCGCCTTCCCGCTTCCCATTGAAGTTATTCCACTCGGGCATGGAACGACGCGCGGGCGTATCATTCGCGTTTCGGAAGCGCTCGGCTATTCGGGCCTAGCGCCCAGATTGCGGATGAAGGACGGCGCGATCTTCGTCACCGACAATGGCAATTACATCTATGATTGCCCCTATGGCGTCATTACCGACGCACGGAAACTCGCTGCGGCCCTGTCGCCCATTACCGGTGTCGTGGAGCATGGCTTGTTTGTCGATCTCGCGACGACACTGGTGATCGCAGGCGCCCATGGCATCGGCGTCACCAACCGCAAATATACATGACGGGATACGACTACGATCTTTTTGTCATCGGTGCGGGGTCGGCGGGTGTACGCGCCGCACGTATCTCGGCGCAAATGGGCAAACGCGTTGCCATTGCCGAACAGGACCGCTTCGGCGGCACCTGTGTCATTCGCGGCTGCGTCCCGAAAAAACTCCTCGTCTATGCCAGCCATTTCTCGGAAGAATTCGAGGACGCGGTCGGGTTTGGCTGGACGGTCGGCGAACGCTCTTTCGACTGGGCGACATTGATATCCAATAAGGACCGCGAAATCCTTCGCCTCGAAGGCTTGTACCGTCAAGCGGTCGTGCGGCAGGGCGGCGAGATTTTTAACGACCGCGCGGTTCTGAGAGATGCGCATACGGTCCACCTCGTAAACGCGAAGCGCGACGTCACCGCGAAAATCATTCTGATCGCAACGGGCGGCCATTCCTTGCGCGATACCGGCGCGCCGGGTTCGGAATGCTGCATCACATCGACGGAGGCGTTCGAACTCCCCACGCTGCCCAAATCCATTGTTATTGCGGGAGGCGGTTATATCGCGCTGGAATTCGCCCATATTTTTCGCGGTATGGGGTCCGAGGTTACGCTGATCTATCGCGGAGAGAAGGTCTTGCGTGGTTTCGACGGCGATGTGCGTGATGCGCTCGAAGATTCGATGCGGAAAAAGGGTATCCGCCTGATCCTGAACACCACGTTCGCGTCCTGTGAACGCGTGGGTGGTCAGGTGAAAGCGATCACCCGCTCGGGCGAAACGCTTATGGCCGATGAGGTTCTGCTCGCCATCGGACGCCGTCCGAATGTCGCGGGGCTCGGTCTCGAACATCTCGGCATTCGCCAAAGCGAGAACGGGCACATCGTCGTCGATGCCTATTCCCGCACCTCGGTCGAAAACATTTACGCGATTGGCGATGTCACGGGCCGTCTCGAACTCACCCCCGTCGCCATCCATGAAGCGATGTGTTTCGTCAAAACCGTGTTTGAGGACAAACCCACCGCGCCGGATCACGAACTGGTCGCAACCGCCGTCTTCACGCGTCCCGAAATCGGTACGGTCGGCCTTTCGGAAGAAAACGCCCTGAAGAAGGGCCACACGGTCGATATCTATAAAACGACCTTCAAGCCCTTAAAGCATCTGATGACGGGGCGCGACGAACGCACGCTGATGAAGCTCGTGGTCGATGCCGAAACCGACCGGGTCCTGGGCTGTCACTTTTTTGGGCCGGAGGCGGGCGAAATGGTCCAGCTGGTGGCTATCGCGCTCAAAATGGGGGCCACAAAAGCTCAGTTCGACGCGACGGTCGCGGTCCACCCCACCCTCGCCGAGGAGCTCGTGACGCTCCGCCAGAAATTCGCCACCCGCGCGCCGTAAGACTGATCTATTAAGCCTTTGAAGGTGTTAGCGGCATGGGCCCCCATCCGGCCTGCAAAACGACTGGCGAAACCGCCCTTCATCGCCTATATCCACGGCCCTGAAGTAAGGAGGCCCCTTTGGCCGAAGTCTGGAATCCGAATAGCTGGCGGAACAAGCCGATCCGTCAGGTCCCCGAATATACCGATGCGGCAGCGCTCGGCGCGGTTGAAGCGCGTCTGAAAAGCTACCCGCCGCTCGTGTTCGCGGGCGAAGCGCGCAATTTGACGGCAAGCCTCGGCGCTGTCGCTGAAGGCAAGGCGTTTCTGCTTCAGGGCGGCGACTGCGCCGAGAGCTTCGCCGAATTCCATCCCGACAAGATCCGCGACACGTTCCGCGTCTTGTTGCAGATGGCGGTTGTGCTCACCTTCGCCGGCACCATGCCGGTGGTAAAGGTTGGCCGTATCGCCGGGCAATTCGCGAAACCGCGCAGCGAAGATACCGAAACCATCGAGGGCGTTACGCTGCCGTCCTATCGCGGCGACAATATCAATTCGATCGAGTTCGACGCGGTGGGCCGCCAGCCCGACCCGCAGCGCCTGATGCAGGCCTATATGCAATCGGCGGCGACGCTGAATCTGCTCCGCGCCTTCGCCAGCGGCGGCTATGCTGATCTTCACAATGTGCAGCGCTGGAATCTGGGCTTCATCGCCGGATCGCCCTCGGGCGAGCGTTATCGTGCGCTGTCGGAACGCATCAGTGAATCGCTCGCCTTCATGGAAGCTTGCGGCGTCACACCCGATGTCGTGCCGCAATTGCGCACGACCGACTTCTACACGAGCCACGAGGCGCTGCATCTCGTCTATGAGCAGGCGCTGACCCGCATCGATTCCACCAGCGGCGAATGGTACGACACGTCTGCCCATATGCTCTGGATCGGCGATCGCACGCGTCAGCTTGACGGCGCCCATATCGAATTCGCGCGCGGCATCAAGAATCCGATCGGTCTGAAATGCGGCCCGAGCCTTGCCGAAGACGATCTGCTGCGTCTGATCGATGCCTTGAACCCGGAGAACAAGCCGGGGCGTCTGACGCTGATCGTGCGCTTCGGTTCCGACAAGGCAGCCGAGAAATTCCCGAGGCTGCTGCGCACCGTCACGCGCGAGGGCAAGAAAGTTGTCTGGTCCTGTGACCCGATGCATGGCAACACGATCAAATCGACGACCGGTTTTAAAACCCGGCCCTTCGAGCGCGTCCTGAAGGAATGTCAGACCTTCTTCGAAGTCCATCGTGCGGAAGGCACCCATGCGGGCGGTGTCCATATCGAGATGACCGGTCAGAACGTCACCGAATGTCTCGGCGGCGCTCAGGCGATCACGGATGAGGACCTGTCCAGCCGCTACCACACCCATTGCGACCCGCGCCTGAACGCCAGCCAGGCGCTGGAACTGGCGTTCCTGATCGCGGAGGGCATACGTGACGAACGCCGTGGCCGGACCTCGGAACGCCGCGCGGCGATGGCCTGATCGGAATTTTTTGCTGACGCCGGGGCCGCTTTTCCCTTTGGAAACAGAGGCTCCGGCAGCAAATAGTTAATTCGATTAACGGGTTAGCCACCCCTAAGTGTAACAACCCGAAACATTTTATGAGTGGTACCGAGCGCGGTTCCGCGCATTGTCTACCCTGAGTTTACTGCGTCGCAGCGAAAGTCAGGAAGACCTTGAATCTCCATCTTGTTCCCAAGGGCAAACTTCGCGCCGCCGTTGTCGGCGCGGGCGTGTTCGGCCGCCTGCATATGGCAAAATACGAAGCGCTGCCCGGTGTCGAACTCGTCGCCATCGCGGACCCGAATGAAGTTTCGCGCAGCGCCGCCGAGCTGAAGTTCGGTGTGACGGCCTATGCCGATTGGCGCGCGCTCAAGGGCAAAGTCGATCTCGTCAGCATCTGTTCGCCCGCCAGCACCCATGCCGAAATCGTGCGCGGCTTTCTCGAAGCCGGGGCGCATGTGCTTGTCGAAAAGCCGATCGCGACGAATTTGCGTGAAGCCGAGGAATTGATTGCGCTCGCCGCCGCCAAGGGCCGGGTTTTAACCGTCGGCCATCAGGAACGTTTTGTCTTCGCCGAAAGCGGCCTGCTCGATTTTTCCGATGCGCCGCTGAAGGTGGAGTGCGTGCGGGCAGGGCCGTGGACCGGGCGTTGCACCGATGTCAGCGCCGTTCTCGATCTGATGATCCACGATCTCGATTTGATCCATCGTCTGGTGCCGGGCGAGCTTTCCGATGTGCGCGCTTCTGGACGCGCGCTGCGTGGGGAATTCGCCGACGAGATGACGGCCAATCTGCGCTTCAGGAATGGCTGCGATGTGCGGTTGTTCGCCAGCCGCATCGCGGAAGCGCGCGAACGTTCCATGCGTCTTGTCTATTCCGACGGCGTGATTGAATTCGATTTTCTCACCCGCGAAGTGAAGAACACCACGGACCGTGTCCTCAAACCGCTCGACCTTTCCGATCCGCTGGGCGCCGCCATCGGCTCCTTCGTGTCAGCCGTTGAAGGCGGCTCGCGGACTCTGGTGCGTCCGGAGGAAGCCCGCCGCGCTCTCGAAACCGCGCTCCTCATTGAGGAGACGGCGGCCCTTGGCGTACCGGCGGCGCGCAAGGTCCGCGCTCCGATGGGAGTCGCCCTTTCGGCCTGAACCGTTTGCTGCCATCGCGTGGGAGCGCCTTCCCCTTAACGGGAATGCGCTCTAAAGAACGATTATGACGGCCTCTGCCCCTCATCGCCTCGCCATCGCGCTCGCCCAGCTCAATCCGGTCGTGGGTGATATCGACGGCAATCTGAAACGCGCCCGCGAGGCGCGCGCGAAGGCGCATGCGCTGGGCGCTGATGTGGTCGTGTTCGGCGAGTTGTTCCTCGCGGGCTATCCGCCGGAAGACCTCGTGCTGAAACCCGCTTTCCAGACCGACACCAAAGCGGCGCTTGAGGCGCTGGCAAACGACACAAAAGATGGCGGCCCGGCGATCCTGATCGGATTGCCCTGGCGCGAGGGCGACAAGCTTTACAATGCGGTCGCCTATTGCGACGCCGGAGCGATTGCGGGCCTCACCTTCAAGCATGCATTGCCGAATTACGGCGTCTTCGACGAAAAGCGCGTCTTCGCGGAAGGCCCGCTGCCGGGGCCGTTCAACATCCGGGGCGTACGCATCGGCGTTCCCATCTGCGAGGACATCTGGTTTTCCGATGTCGCCGAATGCCTTGCCGAAACTGGCGCGGAAATACTTCTCGTTCCCAATGGTTCGCCCTTCGATCGCGCCAAACACGACATACGCCTTGCCCAGGCGGTGGCCCGCGTCGTCGAAACCGGCCTGCCGCTCGTCTATGTCAATCAGGTCGGCGGGCAGGACGAGCTTGTGTTCGACGGCGCGTCCTTCGTCCTGAATGCGGATTGCACTCCCGCTCTGCAGATGCCCGCCTTTGTCGAAGGCATTGCGCTTTCCCGATGGACGCGCTGCGAAACCGGATGGGTGTGCGATAAGGGCGAAATGGCCCCGGAAGAAAGCGAGCTGGATCTTCTCTATCGCGCGATGATGCTCGGCCTCAAAGATTATGTGAACAAGAACCGGTTTCCGGGCGTCCTTCTTGGCCTTTCAGGCGGCGTTGATTCCGCGATTACCGCCGCAGTCGCCGTCGATGCACTCGGGGCCGACCGCGTGCGCGCCGTGATGATGCCCTCGCGTTTCACCTCCCAGGAAAGCCTTGATGATGCCGCCGACATCGCGCGCCTTCTCGGCATCGCCTATGACATCGTTTCCATCGTAGAACCCGTTCGCACCTTTGGGGACATTCTGACGCCGGTCTTTGAGGGGCGCGCTGCTGATGCGACGGAAGAAAACATCCAGGCGCGCATACGTGGCGTCATTCTGATGGCGCTTTCGAACAAATTCGGCGCGATGGTCGTCACCACCGGCAACAAATCCGAGATGAGCGTCGGCTACGCGACCCTTTATGGCGACATGAATGGCGGCTATAGCGTCCTTAAGGACCTCTACAAAATGCAGGTTTATGCGCTGTCGAAATGGCGCAACGCGAACAAGCCCGTCGGCGCGCTGGGGCCTGCTGGCCCTGTTATGCCCGACAATGTCATTACCCGCGCGCCTACGGCGGAATTACGCGAAAACCAGAGCGATCAGGATTCGCTGCCCCCCTACGATATTCTCGACGGTATTCTCGAATGTCTGATCGAAGGCGAAATGGCGGTCGAGGACATCGTGGCCAAAGGCTATGATGCGGCAACCGTTAAGCGCATCGAACACATGGTCTATGTTGCCGAATACAAACGCCGTCAGGCGCCGCCGGGGGTGAAGCTCACCACACGAAATTTCGGTCGTGACCGCCGCTACCCGATCACCAACGCTTTCCGCAACGCGCGATGAGCAAGGCAACCCCGATGACCATGCTTGTCCGTTTCGCGCCGTCCCCCACCGGACTTATTCATGCCGGCAACGCCCGCACCGCGGTGGCGAATTATCTGTTTGCGCACGCCAACGACGCGGAATTTCTCCTGCGCATCGACGACACGGATGCCGAGCGCTCCAAACCCGAATTCGAAGCGGCGATCCTCGAAGATCTCGCTTGGCTAGGCCTGAGGCACGACCGGTTCGAACGTCAGTCGGAACGGGGCGATGTTCACCGCGCGGCTGTGGAACGCCTGAAGGCATCGGGGCGTCTTTATCCCTGTTTTGAAACCGCGGAAGAACTCGACCGCAAGAGGAAGCGCCAGCAGGCGCGACATCTTCCTCCCGTCTATGATCGGGCTGCACTCAGCCTCACCGATGACGAGCGCGCGAAATTCGAGGCGGAGGGGCGCAAGCCGCATTGGCGTTTTCTGCTGTCGCAGAAAAAAGTCGTCTGGGACGATCTCATTCGCGGTCCCGTCGAAATCGATACCGGCACTGTGTCGGATCCCGTGGTGGTGCGCGAGGATGGTACCTTTCTGTATACACTCCCCTCAGTCGTCGATGATGCCGATCTTGGGGTCACGCACATCATCCGTGGCGAAGACCATGTAACGAACAGTGCCGCGCAGATTGAAATTTTCGAAGCGCTGGGCGTAACTCCGCCGCGCATGGCCCACCATCCGCTGCTGGTGGGTGCCTCGGGCGAAGCTTTGTCAAAGCGCCTCGGCTCGCTGTCGCTTCGTACCATGCGCGAGAACGGGATCGAGCCCATGGCGCTTAGCGCCTACCTCGCCAAGATCGGCACCTCCGATCCTATTGAACCGAGGGCATCCTTGAACGATCTCGCGGGTGAGTTCGATTTCAGCAAGATCGGCCGCGCGCCCGCCCGCTTCGACGAGGCGGAACTCGCCGCCCTCAACGCCAAGCACCTTCATGCCGTGCCCTATGAGGAGGTCCGTGACCGCCTCGCAGTTCTAGGCTGCGATCTCGGTCCCGCCTTCTGGCTGGCGGTCCGACCCAATCTCGGCCGGCTTTCGGATGCCGCGTCCTTCCGTGTCCTCGTTGAAGGCCCGGTTGTGCCCACGCGGGAAGACCCGGAAATGCTGGAAAAAGCCGCCGATCTTCTGCCCGATACGCTGGATGGCGAAAGCTGGGGCATCTGGACCAAGGCCATCACGGCGGCCACGGGCCGGAAGGGAAAGGCCCTGTTTCACCCCTTGCGCCTCGCTCTCACGGGCCGCGAGCATGGACCCGAGCTGGCAAAGCTGCTACCCTTGATCGGACCGGCGCGTGCCCGCGCGCGCCTCATGGGAGAAACGGCGTGACCTTTCAGGTCCTACAGATTTGCCGGATTTCGATTCGCCGCTGACGCGCGCGAAAACACTCTCCTTTTGCTCTCATCGCTAGTATTTCCTTCCCCGGCCCTCGCCGCAGCCCGCTGCTTTTTGCGGGGGGAGGGGAGTCCCCGACTTCCATTTGCTGCTATTGAGTGACGATTATGGTGCTTCGCCTTTACAACACACTGACCAAGTCCAAAGAGGACTTCGCGCCCTTGGACCCCAAAAACGTCCGCATGTATGTCTGCGGGCCGACGGTCTACGACTATGCCCATATCGGCAATGCGCGGCCCGTCATCGTTTTCGACGTGCTCTACCGACTGCTGCGTCAGATCTATGGCGAGGCGCATGTCACCTATGTCCGTAACATCACCGATGTGGATGATAAGATAAACGCGCGCGCGGCCGAGGAAGGCCGCAGCATCCGCGATCTGACAGACCAGACGACGCGCCAATTTCAAAGCGATGTCGCCGCGCTGGGCAGTCTCCCGCCCAACCATGAACCGCGCGCGACCGAATACATCACCAAGATGATCACGATGATCGAAACGCTCATTGCCTCCGGCCACGCCTATGCGGCGGAAGGTCATGCGCTCTACGACGTTTCTTCGAAACCCGATTACGGCAAGCTTTCGCGCCGTTCGATCGATGAGATGATGGCGGGCGCGCGTGTGGAAGTGGCGCCCTACAAGAAGAATCCGATGGATTTCGTGTTATGGAAACCCTCGACGCCCGATCTTCCGGGCTGGGACAGCCCGTGGGGCCGTGGCCGCCCCGGCTGGCATATCGAATGCTCGGCGATGAGCGGCGCGCTATTGGGCGAAACCTTCGACATCCATGGCGGCGGCATCGATCTGCAGTTCCCGCATCACGAGAACGAAATCGCGCAATCCGAAGGCGCCCATCACGGGCACCCCTTCGTGAAGGTCTGGATGCATAATGGATTCTTGCAGGTCGAGGGACAGAAAATGTCCAAGAGTCTGGGAAATTTCTTCACGATCGCGGATCTTTTGAAGGACTGGCCGGGTGAAGTGCTCCGCTTCAACATGCTCCGCACCCATTACCGCCAGCCGCTCGACTGGACCATTCGGTCGCTCAAAGAAAGCTGGAACATACTGGAACGTTGGTATGGCGTAGCCGAGCCCATCGCCACGCATCGTTTGAGTGACGATTTCCTTGCCGCTTTGTGCGACGATCTCAACACACCACAAGCTTTCGCGGAACTTCATAAGGCGAACGAGATGGAACTGGCGGGAGGATTGGGTATGCTCGGTTTTTCCACCGTTCAGGAAAAAATAGCGACGAAGAACGCGGTGGATACGCATGCGGTGCTCGCCGCCATCGCCGCCCGCAATGCCGCGCGGAAAGTGAAGGACTTTAAGGAGTCCGATCGCATCCGCGACGAACTTCTTTCGAAGGGCGTCGTTCTGAAGGACGGGCCCGAGGGCACCACTTGGGAGGTAAAGCGATGAGCCGCGAACGTCTTTATCTCTTCGACACCACGTTGCGCGACGGCGCACAGACACAAGGCGTCGATTTCTCGGTCGAGGACAAGCGCACCATCGCACTGGCGCTGGATGAGCTTGGCATCGATTACGTCGAAGGCGGTTGGCCGGGCGCGAATCCGACCGACACCGCGTTCTTCGCCGGTCCTCCGCAATTGACGCACGCGAAGCTCACCGCCTTCGGCATGACGAAGCGCGCCGGGCGCAGCGCGGACAACGATCCGGCCCTCGCCGCGCTTCTCGATACCACCGCGCCTTCCATCTGCATTGTCGGGAAGAGCTGGGATTTTCAGGTGCATGTGGCGCTCGAAATTCCGCTCGATGACAATCTGAAGAATATATCCGAATCCGTTGCGTCGCTGGTCGCGAAGAAGCGCGAAGCGATATTCGATGCCGAGCATTTCTTCGATGGCTATAAAGCAAACAAGGACTATGCGCTGTCCTGCGTGAAAGCGGCTTGGGAGGCTGGCGCAAGCTGGGTCGTTCTGTGCGATACCAATGGCGGTACCATGCCGGAAGACGTTTTTCGCATCGTCTCCGAGGTGAAGGCTGCGCTGCCCGATACGAGGCTCGGTATCCATGCCCATAACGATACCGAACAGGCTGTGGCGGTCAGCCTCGCCGCCGTCCGCGGCGGTGTGCGCCAGGTGCAGGGCACCTTGAACGGGCTCGGCGAACGCTGCGGCAATGCCAATCTCTGTTCGGTGATGGCGAATGTGATGCTGAAGGAGCCGTATGCTTCGATGCTCGAAACCGGGGTCTCCGAGGAAGGGCTGACAAGGCTCACCTCTGTTTCGCGTCTGCTCGACGAAATCCTCAATCGCGCGCCCAACCGTCATGCGGCCTATGTCGGTCCATCGGCTTTTGCGCACAAAGGCGGGCTGCATGTCTCGGCCGTTCAGAAGGACCCGCGCACCTATGAGCATGTGACGCCGGAATCCGTCGGCAATCGCCGTCATGTGCTGGTGTCCGACCAGTCGGGGCGGTCCAATATTCTCGCCCGCCTTGGCGAAGCCGGTATCGATGTTGACGCCAAGGATCCGCGCATATCGCGGCTTCTGGAAGAGGTCAAACAGCGTGAATTTCTTGGCTACGCGTTCGACGGGGCGGAAGCGTCGTTCGAACTCCTTGCCCGCCGCGCACTTGGTCAGGTTCCGGAATATTTCGACGTGCGGAGCTTTCGCGTCATCGTCGAGCGCCGCCATAATGCGCTCGGCAATCTCATAACCGTGTCCGAAGCGACCGTGAAACTCAGAGTGGACGGTGAAACCTTCTACAATGTCGGCACAGGAAACGGCCCGGTGAATGCGCTTGATCAGGCGCTGCGCAAAAATCTCGGCAAGTACTCCAAATACCTGCACGATCTGAGACTGGTGGATTTCAAGGTGCGTATCCTCACCGGCGGCACCGAAGCGGTGACACGCGTGATGATCGAAAGCGCAGACGAGGAAAACCGCCGCTGGTTCACGGTCGGCGTGTCGCCAAACATCGTCGACGCTTCCTTCGAAGCATTGTCGGATTCCGTCTGCTACAAGCTGTATCGCGACGGCGCCCCGGCTTAGGTGGCGCGAGATATGCCGCCGCACGACACGCGCGAAGGATTGCTCTACGCAACCTCTGCCTATGTGCTGTGGGGGCTCAGCCCGCTCTACTGGCATCTTCTGATGCATGTGCCTTCCCTTGAGGTCACGCTGCATCGCATCGTCTGGTGCGCGCTCGCGGTCGGCATCGTTGTCGGCATGGGGGGGCGGCTCTCCAGCACTCTTCTGCGCCTTAGAGACCTGCGCCTTCTCGCAACGCTTGCGCTCACCGGCCTTCTCATCGCCTTCAACTGGGGCGTCATGATCTGGGTGGTGGCGAACGAGCAACTCGTCGAAGGCACGTTCGGCTATTACATCAACCCGCTGATCAATATCGGGCTGGGCGTTCTTCTTTTGAAAGAACGTCTCAGCCCGCTTCGCTGGGCGGCGGG
This sequence comes from uncultured Alphaproteobacteria bacterium, assembly GCA_903862715.1. GTDB lineage: Bacteria > Pseudomonadota > Alphaproteobacteria > Micropepsales > Micropepsaceae > CAIYRG01. Next base: position 31,232 of record CAIOYY010000106.1, on the reverse strand, counting down.
CGCGCTCGGCCTTGTCGCTGTTCTGGTGCAGACAGTGGCGCTGGGAAAATTTCCCTTCATTGCCGTCGCGCTGGGCGGGTCCTTCGCCTTCTATGGTTATTTTCGCAAAACCGCGAATATCGGTGGGCTCGATGGCGTCTTCGTCGAAGCGCTGCTGCTGCTGCCCTTCGCGCTTCTCCTTCTCGTCTGGGGTACGCTGAACGGCGAAGCCGTGTTCCTGAGCGGCGACGTGGGAATGGACTTCTTACTGATGTTGTGCGGCCCGGTCACGGCGCTGCCGCTGGTACTGTTCGCTGCGGGCGCCCGGCAGATACGCCTCAGTACCATCGGCTTCTTGCAATATATCGGGCCCAGCATTGGCCTCATTCTGGCGGTCTTCGTGTTCCGCGAACGCTTCACGCTGGTTCACGCATTGACCTTCGGAAGCGTCTGGTGCGCGCTTCTTCTGCTTGCCGTCGAAGGCGGCATCCGGCGCGTTAGGCCCCTTGGCGCGTTGCCGCCCTTGCCGCCGCAAAAATCGTGATCGCATCCTCCGGCGTGTCCGCGACCTCGATCAGGTGACGCGTTTCGGGCTGCACAAAGCCTTCCTCCACCATGTGATTGATCAGGTTCAGCAGCGGAGCGAAGAATCCCTTCGTGTTGAGAAGGACAATAGGTTTGCGGTGCTGGTGGAGCTGCGCTTCCGTATAGGCCTCGAAGAATTCGTCTAGCGTGCCTAGCCCGCCCGGCAACACCGCAAAACCCTCGGACGCCGCGAACATCTGCGTCTTGCGCTCATTCAGTGTTTCCGTGACGACGATTTTAGACCGCACCCGCAAAGGCGGTTCGAGATGGCGCAGGAACCCCGGAATAATTCCAAGAATGTCCCCGTCTCGGTCGGACACCCCTTGCGCCACTTCGCCCATCAGGCCGATACGGCCACCCCCGAACACCAGCATGAAGCCGTTCTCGACCAGAAGTTCCCCGAAGCGCCGCGCCGCTTGGGTATAGGCCGGGTCAAGACCGTGCGAGGCCCCGCAAAAAACGCAGATGGCGGGAAGGGCGGCGGAGGGCGGGGAACCAGGGGTGTTCATGGCGTCGCTATAGCGGGCTTGGCGGTGGAAAATATGACATCTTTGCCAAGACTCCCGATATAAGCGGAAGGACCAGACCTCGAAGGGCGTCCGGTAGCGCCGTTCGGGTCCCGGAAAAACAGAACAACCCGCCAGTCGGGGCCAGGAACGCAGGACCAATGAGCACCTATGGCGGTCGATCGCTAAAGCATGAGAGCAGCAAGGACGGCGAACCCAGCCTTCAGCCGCTGATCGAAATTTCCCCTTATCTCTGGCCGAAGGACCGGCCCGACCTGAAAATGCGGGTCGTCTGGTCCTGCGTATTTCTCGTCCTCGCCAAGATCGTCACCGTCATCATGCCGTTCTTCTTCGGCTGGGCGGTGGACCGGCTGGCGGGCGATCCGGTCTTGGTCGCCGTCACGGTTCCCGTCATCTTCATCATCGCCTACGGCCTCGCGCGCATTTTCATGCAGGTCTTCGCGCAGATACGCGATGCGATTTTCGCCAAGGTTGCCTATCACGCCTTGCGCAATGTGGCGGTGCAGACCTTTCACCACATGCATGCGCTGTCGCTGCGCTTTCATCTGGAACGCCGCACCGGCGGACTTTCGCGGGTCATTGACCGCGGTACCAAGGCTATCGACCGTCTTCTGACATTGGCGATCTTCAACGTCTTCCCGACCATCCTGGAACTGATCCTGATCGCCATCATCCTGTTCTGGAAATTCAATGTGTGGTTCGCCGTGGTCACGCTGGTGATGATCGTGGCCTATACCTGGTTCACCTTCACGGTCACCCGCTGGCGCATCGCCATTCGCCGGAACATGAACGATTCCGACAATGAAGCGAACACCAAGGCCATCGACAGTCTGTTGAATTACGAAACTGTCAAATATTTCAACGCCGAAATGCATGAGGAAAAGCGTTTTGACTCCGCCATGGAAAAATATTCCAAGGCCTCGATCCTCACCCAATATTCGCTATCAATCCTGAATGCCGGTCAGGCGGCCATCGTCGCCCTCGGCCTTGTCGCGATCATGGTCATGGCGGTCCTCGGGGTGCGCGCAGGTACCCAGACGGTCGGTGACATCGTGCTCGTGAACAGCATGCTGATCCAGCTCGCTGTGCCGTTGCATCTTCTCGGCACTGTCTACCGCGACATACAGCAGGCGCTGATAGACATGGAATCGATGTTCTCGCTTTTGCGCCGTCCCGCCGAAGTGGTGGACTCACCCGACGCGACGCCGCTCGACGTCGCCAATGGCGAAATCGTCTTCGAGGATGTCGTCTTTGCCTATGATCCCGAACGCGTGGTGCTGAAGGGCATCAGTTTCCGTGTGCCCGCCGGCAAAACCGTCGCGGTAGTCGGTCCGTCCGGCGCCGGCAAATCAACCATTTCGCGTATTCTCTATCGCTTTTACGATATTCAGTCGGGTCGCGTGACCATCGACGGTCGGGACATCCGCGACGTGACGCAAGCCTCGCTCCGCGCCGCCATCGGCATCGTTCCACAGGATACGGTGCTGTTCAACGATACGATCCATTACAATATCGCCTATGGCCGTATCGGCGCAGGGAACGACGAAATCCTCGAGGCCGCGCGCCTCGCCCAGATCGATCCCTTCATTCGCCATTTGCCCCAAGGCTATGAAAGCATGGTGGGTGAGCGTGGACTGAAACTGTCGGGGGGCGAGAAGCAGCGCGTGGCCATCGCGCGCACGCTCCTCAAAAATCCGCCCATCCTCATCCTGGATGAAGCCACGTCGGCGCTCGACACGCATACCGAACGCGAAATTCAATCGGCACTGAAATTCATTTCCGAGAACCGCACGACCCTCGTGATCGCGCACCGTCTCTCGACCATCATCGACGCCGATGAAATATTGGTGCTCGATCACGGACGCATTGTGGAACGCGGCCGCCATGGCGATCTCGTCGCGCGCAACGGGGCCTATGCGTCGATGTGGAACAGGCAGCGGGAGGCCGCAGAAGCGCGTGCCAAATTGCAGGCAGCGGAATCAGACCCGATGGTGCAGCCGGAGGTGGCGCGGGTACGCGATGGCGTGCCGACGCCTGAAATCGCGGAATAGATTTTTACCCGAGTTCGATCCGGTCGACCTCGACGCCTTTATTGCCCTGACGTGTGGAAAAGCGAACGCGTTGTTCCGGAGTTAAATTCGGCACGCCCGAACGGCGCAGCGCGCTGGCATGGACGTAAACATCCGGTCCGCCGCCATCCGGGACCACAAAGCCGAATCCCTTTTGTTCATTGAAGAATTTTACCTGTCCGCCGCCCATCGGGCCGGACGGCTCATTGCTCTGATGACGGCTCTGATCGCGCCCGCCGCCGAAGCGGTCCCCGCCACCAAAGCGGTCACCACCGCCGAAACGATCGCCGCCACCAAAGCGGTCACCACCGCCGAAACGGTCGCCGCCGCCGAAGCGGTCGCCACCGCCGAACCGGTCACCACCGCCAAAGCGGTCCCCACCGCCGAAGCGGTCGCTCCCGCCGCTGCGCGGCGGGCTGGGATCGGCCGTGGAGGTATCGACAGAATGTACGGCGGTCACCTGCATGCCGCGCTGTCCGTTTGCGACATCGCAAAAGACTGTTGTGCCTTGTGGAAGTTCGTTCGCGCCGAGATGCGCCAACGACGATGCATGACAGAACGCATCCGTGCCGTCTTCCAGAGTGACGAAACCAAAACCCTTCGTGGGATTGAACCACTTAACGGTTGCCCGCGTGCCCCGCGCTGATTGACCCGAATTCGACATGATCTATGCCGCCAATGTCCCCAGTTGACTTAAGGTAAACATTCTGCGCCGGAGAAGCCCTGCGCGGCAAGCCACAAACGCATGATTGCCGTGCGCGCGTGTCTGCCGCACGCCTTAAAGGTTGCCGCCAGACCGATGCCGGGCGAAATAGCTCATGGAATAGGCATGCTTGGCGCGGGGTTCACGGGCGCCGGGCGGCGGTATAGACGGGACCGGGAAGCAACTGTACCGGGGCGTTCCGGCGAGAATGGGTGCAAGGGCGCTGCTCCGTAAGAGAGGGCCCCTGAAGAAACGGGAGTTGGGAAATGACCGAAGAACCGGGCGGACGGATATTTTTCTCCAATGCGGGACGCAGCCTCGAGGGCGAAGACGAAATTCTTCTCCTTAGCGTCGGCGTCGATATCGGTTCCTCGACCTCGCATATCATCTTCTCGAAACTCGTCCTCGAACGTCTCGACAATCGCTATGTCGTCTCGAAGCGCGAGATCATCCACCAATCCGATGTGCTGCTGACGCCCTATACGGAAGATCGCGCCATCGACGTGGAAAAGCTCGGGGCCTTCATTACCGCTCAATACAAGATCGCGGACATCCGTCCCGAAGAAATCGACACCGGCGCGCTGATCCTTACCGGTGTCGCGGTGCGTCGGAAAAACGCCCGCGCCATCGGCGAATTGTTTGCCGCGCAGGCCGGAAAGTTTGTGGCTTTGAGCGCTGGGGACGCGCTGGAAGCGACCCTGTCCGCCTTCGGCTCGGGCGCGGCGGCGCGTTCGATCCGCGATAGCGCCCGCGTCATGAATATCGATATTGGCGGCGGCACGACGAAAATCGCCATTTGCGAAGACGGTCAGGTGAAGGACATCACCGCCCTTGATGTCGGCGCCCGCGTGGTGGCGTTGGGCCTCGATGGCCGGGTCGTGCGCCTCGAAGAGGCCGGCGCGCGCTTTGCGAAAGAACTCGGCATCGATCTGACGCTCGGCGACATCCCGCCCGAAGGCGCGATGGAGAAAATCGCCGAACGCATGGCCGACAAGCTTGTCGAGGCGATCGGCGCGCAAAGCCTCTCACCCGATACCGCTTCACTGCTGCGGCTCGATCCTTTGGGCCCGCGCGATAAGCCCGCCAAGATCACCTTCTCTGGCGGCGTGTCGGAATTCATCTATGGCCGCGAGACGACGAATTTCGGCGATCTCGGCCCGCTTCTCGCCAAAGCCGCGCGTCAGCGCGTTGAGGACTGGGGCGTCGTCATTGCCGAAAGCACCGAGGGTATTCGCGCCACCGTCGTCGGCGCGTCGCAATATACGGTGCAGGTCAGCGGCAGCACGATCTTCGTAGATCCCGCCGATACGCTTCCGATCCGCAATATTCCCGTCATCGTTCCCGATCTGCCAATGGAAGACGAGAAACTCAGCACCGATGCTCTGTCCGACGCGGTGCGTCAGGCGCTGCGCCGTGTCGATCTTCTCGAACATGAGCGCCCGGTAGCGATTTTCTATCGCTGGCAGGGCTCCGCGACCTTCGCGCGGCTCGATGCCTTTGCGCAGGGCATCGCTAAGGGGATGGAATCGTTCCTGTCGCGCGGCCTGCCACTGGTGCTCGTGGGCGAAGGCGATGTCGGTGGCCTGATCGGCATTCACTACGCCGAGGAAGTGAAATTGAAAACGCCCATCGTTTCGATCGACGGCATCACGATGAGCGAGCTTGATTTCATCGATATCGGCGCGCTGCTCGAATCCTCAGGCGCGGTGCCGGTCGTCATCAAATCGCTGGTCTTCCCGGCCAATGCGATGCTCGGCAAAGTCGCGGCGTAATCAGTCGTGTTGCGCCGGAAAGGCGTAGGGACCGAGGCGCCATAACAACGCGCCGGCGACGAACACGAACGCCGCCGAAAAAACCTGTCCGACCGTATAGGTCGTGAAGTGATCGAAAGCATATCCGAGCGCCATCGGCCCGAATCCGGAGCCAAGCGCGAACATTGCGAACACATAGCCATAGATTTCGCCGAAGGCCTTGAGGCCGAAATATCGGCTGACCAGAAATCCGATCAGATCGACTTCGGCTCCCAAGCCCAGCCCGAGAAGGATGAGCGCGAGTAAGGGCACAATGCCGCCCATTTCGCTCCCCAGGAGCGCGATGCCGACAATGGGAAGCGCAAAGAAAATCGCCGCGACATAGGAGGCGAAGATGCGGTCCAGTAGATAGCCCGAGACAAGCCGTCCAATGATGGTGGAGATGCCGGTGACGATCATCATCGACGCCGCCATCTGCCGGTCCATTCCTCGGTCGACAAGGAGAGGAACCACATGGCTGATCGTGCCGTTCACCGCCAACGTGAAGAGGAACGCAGCTATGCCGATCGCCCAGAAGCGATAGGTGTGAATCGCGTCATGCGCGGTCACGCCGGGGACGAGTGGTGCACCTGCTTTGCGACGGCGCGCGAGTTTTTCGTCCGCCTGCCCGACAAAGAAAAGGACCGCCGGAAAGGCAAGAACAAAGGTTGTCAGACCGAGGCCCATATAGGCTTCACGCCAGCCATAGGAATCGACCAGAAACTGCGTCCAGCGCGGAATAAGCGAGGTGCCGATGCCGACGCCAGCCATGGCGACGCCCAGCGCAATGCCGCGCTTGAGGTCGAAACTCGCGGCCACGGCTTTCGCGTAGGGCATCGGTGTCTGCCCGGCGCTGAACAATCCGCAAATCGCATATAGCAGGAAGAAGACGGCGGGTGAGGCGGGTGTCAGCGAGATCGCTGCCACGCTCAGCGAGAATAGGGTGATGAAACTGAGGCTGGTGCGGCGTATGCCCCAACGGTCAATCAGGATGCCGACAAAGGGTGTCGCCAGCGCCGCCGTCACATGCGCGAAGAAAATCGCCGTCCCGACCGTGCCGCGCGTCCAACCGAATTCGGCGGTGATCGGCGTCAGAAGGATGCCGAAGGTGAACAGGACAATGGCGCCATTGCCGACGATCAATCCGATCGTCGAGCCGCCAGCTACCCACCAGGGGTTCGTCAGCTTCATCGCGTTTACACGCCCTCGTCGCTAAGGCGGATTATTCGGCGGCCTTGGCGCGGGCAGCGGGAATGAGAAGCCCGACATTTCCGGCGAGAATGCTTTCGCCTTCCGGGCCCATCGCGCGAATGCCGTCGACAAACGCCTTCACCGGTTCATGCGTCCGGATTTCCTGCGGATAGTCGGTGGCGAACACGATGCGCGCGGCGGGTAGTTCGACCAGAGCGGTTTTCACCGAGCCGATGGCGCCGCAGAAGCCTGCGGTGTCGAACACCAGCCTTTCGCTTAAATAATAGTCGAAATCCTTTTCAGGAATGGCGCCGTGGCGGGGGTTGCCCGCCGTGCCCCAGAATTCCTTGTCCTGGAAGCCGCGGATGCGTCCGAGCATCGAGGCGATACCGCCCGAAAGATGCGCCATCTGCACGGTGAGATTCGGATGGCGGTCGAGGACGCCGGAATTGATGAGTCGGATCGTCGCCATGATCAGCGAAAATTCGCGCCCGACGGCGCGCGCGGTATCGAACGCGTCAAAGGGTTGAGGATAGTTCAGCTTCAGCGCCGGGTGAACGAACACATAAAGGCCGCGCCGTTCCGCTTCGGCCCAGAAGGGCTCGAATTCTGGCGCATCGAGAAAGAGACCGTTCACTTCCGATGTGATCACGACGCCGGGGAAGCCGAGTTCGACCGCGCAGCGCGCGAGCTCTTTGAGGGATTCTGCGCCGCCCAGCGGATGCACATGGGCGCAGCCGATGAAGCGGCCAGGATAATCGCGTTCGGCCCGGCGTGCTTTGTCGTTGATCAGGATTGAGCGATCGAGCGGCGCGCACATGCCGGCGCCGGACGTTAGCACCGCCGCGTCGATTCCCGACGCGTCCATCATGCGAATATGTTCGTCGAGATCGTAGAGTAGCGCATGCGAGGTGTAGCTTGGCGCGCCGGTCTCGTCATAGGTCAGGATACGCTTGTCGCCCAAATCCTCCTTGAACAATTCGCGCGGCGTAAAATGATGTTGGAAATCGACGATCATGCGAATTCCTTTCTCTGAAGGATCGGGCGGAACAAGGGGGTTCCCAGGCGGCCCGGATTACAATCGGAGCCGGGGCAGGAAGCAAGCGCGTTAACCCTCTTTTATGATTACCGGGCTTTCCGTCCCAAATTGGACCTGCCTCTATTGATGGACGGGTGTCAACCGAGTGATCATGTCTCCATCTGGCACAGATCGGAGCTTAGGGACATGACGCTAATTCTCTCCAATGACGACATCGAAAAGGTCCTGACCATGCAGGATTGTATTGATGTTCTGGACGAAGCCTATGTTGAACTCGACGAGGGAAACGGGGTCTCCCGCACGCGTTCTGATTCCTTTACCCGGACCCTTCGTCCGGACGCGCTGTACAGCCTGAAATCGATGGACGGGATCGTCCCCAAGCTCGGCGTCGGCGCGGTCCGGATCAATTCCGATATCGTCACCTGGCCGACGGATGGCGGCAAGACCCGCCGCGTCAAAGTGCCGTCCGCGCCGAACAAGCGTTACGTCGGCCTTGTCTTGCTGTTTTCCAGTGAAACCGGCGAGCCGCTGGCCATATTCCCCGATGGGGTGATGCAACGCATCCGCGTCGGTGCCGCGAACGGCCTCGGCGCGCGCTACCTCGCGCGCAAGGATGCACAGCATGTCGGCCTCCTCGGTTCCGGCTGGCAGGCGGGCGCGCAATTGATGGCGGTCACGGCCGTGCGCGACATCACAACCATTCGCTGTTTCAGCCCCAATCCGAAAAACCGCGAATCCTTCGCCGATGAAATGAGCGCGACGCTCGGCATAAAGGTAACGCCCGTCGCGTCGCCCGAGGAAGCGATCAAGGGCGCGGATATAGCGATGTGCGCCACCAATACGCTCGAACCTGTCTTCTTCGAAAAATATATCGAGCCCGGCATGCATATCAGTTCGATCAAACGTCCCGAGGTCGAAACCGCCGTCATCAAACGCGCCGATATCGTCGTCCTGCACAGCAATGACGGCAAGCCCATTCACGTCATCGCCAAAGGGATCGACGTCTCCGAGGCGAAAGAAGACAAGGGTTGGGGCATCGCCAGCGAAATCGATTTCAAGACACTCCCCACATTGCCGCAGCTTTGCAATGGCAGGATCGCGGGCCGCACCTCACCCGATCAGGTGACGTGTTTTCTCAACAATATCGGCCTTGGCTATCAATTCGCGGCCGCCGGTTCGGTCGTTTACCGCAAGGCGAAAGCTGCGGGACTGGGCACCGAACTTCCGACCGACTGGTTCACCGAAGACGTACATCCGTGAATTTTCTCCTGAAAGGAGCTGTTGCATGCGTAAACAACTGACATTGGCATTCCTCGCGGCCCTTGGCGCTGCGGCGGGTATTTCGGGTGCAGCCAAAGCCGACGGCTATGAGAATCTTCCGCCGCCTCCGGTCCATCACGAAAGGACCTATGAGCGTCATTATTACCAGCAGGAAGTCTATCTGCCGCCTCCTCCGCCCCCGGTCTATGAACTGAATGGCCGCCTCAATCTCGACGGCTTCGAAGGCGGCGTCGGCAATACGGCGGGCGCGGTCGGCGGTGGCGGGGGCGGCGGCTATTATTATGTCGCGGGCGGCAATGCGGGCGCGAGCGCCTTTGCCTTTGCTAGTGCCAGTGCCAGCGCGCGGGTTTCCGTTCGCCGCGGTGGCGGTGGTCATGGAGGCGGCCATGGTGGTGGTCACGGCGGCGGCCACGGCGGCGGCGGCCATGGTGGTGGTGGCCACGGTGGTGGTGGCTATGGTGGCGGCAAGCACTGACGCGCGGGCGTCACAAATCTTCTGTTGAAAAAGCAGGCGCCGATAACAGCGTCTGCTTTTTTGTTTCTACCGCTCTGTGTTCTATGCAATGCGTGTTGCCGCGTATGCGAGGATTTTCTCGCACTTGCGAGCAATGTATTCCCCTGCGACCTGTCGCCCCATGCCGCTTCGATCACCGCTGCGACGCTATACCCGAGACCTTCGCCAGACGTTCCGAACGTCACTGCAGCGGTCTTTACTGCGAAACATCGCGCCTCTCGTATGATGTGTCTTTGAACCGCCGCTCCCGGCTAACCCCATTGACGCTCAGGCGAATTATTGACGTTATGGCGTTCGTTGCGGGAGTAGCGGGGAAACTACACTCAAGGTCGGTTCAAGGGGCAATCCGCGGGAATAAGCGGAAGCGTTCGGAAATCGCGTCCGGATCGGGAAGGTTCTCGGCCGGCGTACTACCGGCATTTCATTTGCGGCGGTAAGACCAGCCGGCGCATTCTCCACCGCATAAAGAACAGGCGAACACGCCTCGAGGGAAGGGATACGTCGGATGGAAGTCGTATTGACGGCGGTAGACGCGGCATTCTGGGAATTGCTGCAGCCCGAGCGCATGATGTTCCTGCTCTTCGGCGTGTGTATCGGCCTCGTCATCGGAATTCTGCCGGGCATGAGCGGCATCGCCGGAATGGCCCTGCTGCTCCCCTTCACCTACAGCATGGATCCGATCACCGCGATCGCGTTCCTTCTCGGGATGAGTTCGGTCAATACCACCTCCGACGTGATGACTGCGATTCTGTTCGGGGTGCCTGGACATGCGAGCGCGCAGGCAACCGTGCTCGAAGGCTATCCCATGGCGCGACGAGGGGAGGCGGGGCGCGCGCTCAGTGTCTCCTATACCGCCGCCATGCTGGGCGGTTTATTCGGCGCACTCATTCTCGGTATCGCGCTGCCGCTCCTCCGCCCGGTCATGCTCTATATCGGCTCGCCCGAACTTCTCGCCGCGTCCTTGTTCGGCATCTCGATGGTCGCGGCCCTGTCCGGCAGCGCGCCCTTGCGCGGCCTCGTGGCCGCCGGTCTTGGCATCACCTTCGCCATGGTCGGCGCCGATCCGCAAACCGGCACACTGCGCTGGACGATGGACACGCTCTATCTGTGGGATGGGCTGCCGCTTCTCCCGGTGGCGCTCGGCCTCTTCGCGCTTCCAGAGCTTTGCGATCTCGCCATCAGCCGCTCTGCCGTCTCCAAGGTGCCTAACTTGGACATCAAGGCGGGAATGGTTCAGGGCGTGCGCGACACGTTCCGGCACTGGTTCCTGTGCATTCGTTGCGGTGGCATCGGCGCGGCGATTGGAGCGGTTCCGGGTCTTGGCGGGGCCGTCATCGGCTGGATCGCCTATGCCCATGCCTTGCGAAGCGAAAAGGACGCTTACAAAACCTTCGGCAAGGGCGACGTCCGCGGTCTTATCGCCTCCGAATCCGCCAATAATGCCAAGGATGGCGGCGGCCTCATCCCGACCATCGCCTTTGGTGTGCCCGGAGGCGCATCGATGGCGATTCTGCTCGGTGCCTTTCTCATTCACGGTCTCGTTCCAGGCCCCGAAATGCTCGAGCGCAATCTCGACGTGACCTACACGATGGTGTGGAGCGTCGCGATCGCGAACATTATCGGCGCGGCGATCTGCTTTGCGTTCAGCGGGTTCTTCGCCAAGGTCACGATGCTGCGTTACACGCTCATCATCCCGGTCATCATCGTGATCGTGTATGTCGGCGCGTTCCAGGCGTCGCGCGATTGGGGCGATCTCTACACGCTCTTCCTGTTCGGCGTTCTTGGCTGGGTCATGAAGCAATTGCGCTGGCCGCGTCCGCCGCTGATCCTCGGCTTCGTGCTCGGCGACATCATCGAACGCTATATGTTCATCTCGGTCGGCCGTTACGACCTGAACTGGCTGTTCCATCCGATCGTCGCGGTGCTGCTGCTGATGTCGCTGTTCAGCTTCGTGCGTCCGCTACGCCAGAACATCAAGGCGGCGGGTGGCGTGGTGAAAATGTTCACCGGTTTTCGCAAGCCGAAATTCGAGAAGGCCGACATCTTCCCGATCGGGCTCTTCATACTGTTCGTTGTGCTGTTCGCGCAGACGGTGAATTGGGAGTTCGGCGCAAAGGTCGTCCCGCTGTTTGTCGGCGCCATCGTCATACCGGCACTGGCCTTCAGCCTCCTTAATCAGGTCTGCCGCCGGCACCCGCCTGTACAGACAGAGCCGCAGCACGATGCGGCCGAAGAATCGAAAGAGGAGGTCAGCGAACTTCTGCATATGGACGTCGCGTCGGATCACGGCGAATTGTCCATGCGGGAAGTCATCCGCCGCGCTGGGATTTACGGCTTCTGGCTCCTCCTTCTGATGGCGCTGATCGGGGTGGTGGGCTTTGTGCCTGCGGCGCCGCTGTTCGTCATCGCCTATATGCGTGGGGAGCGGCGGGAACCCTGGCTTTTGTCCATCGCGATGGGCCTTGCCATGGGCGTCTTCCTCTACCTCGTCTTTGATCAGGTGCTGAACGTGGTGTGGCCGCCGACGCTTCTGGGAGAATGGTTTCCGTCGCTGGCGTTCCTCCCCTCTGTTTAAGGGTGCGTCAGCGTCCAGACGGCGGTATAATTCATTTTCGGGCAGGGGCCTGAACCGGGAGTACAATTGTGAACATTGGAACGATCCGTCGGTCCCTGACGGTTTTCTCTCTGACCGCGCTGGCGGCGGCTTTCGTAGCGTGCCCTGCAAGCGCCCAGGACGACGCGGTCGCCGATTTCTACGACGGCCAGGTCGTCGAAATGTACATCGGCTTCTCGGTAGGTGGTGGTTACGACACCTATGGCCGCATCGTGGCGCGCCATATCGGCAAATACATCCCGGGCAACCCGACCGTCGTCCCCGTCAATATGGAAGGCGCGGGCAGCCTCAAGCTTGCCAACTGGCTTTACAACGCTGCCCCCAAGGATGGCCTCTCGATGGGCGTCATCAGCCGTGGTGTGCCCTTCGAACCGCTGATTGGTAACCGCGAAGCCGCGCGCTTCGACGCGTCGAAATTTACCTGGATCGGCTCGACGACCGACGAAGTCAGCGTCTGCGCCGCCTATACCCGCACCGGCATCGACCAGTTTGAGGATTTGTATTCCCAGGAACTCATTGTCGGCGGCACCGGCTCCGGCGCCGATGCGGACGTGTTCCCGAAAATCATCGAAGGCGTGCTCGGCGCGCAGTTCCGCCTCGTCTCTGGCTATCCCGGCGGCAACGATATTGAATTCGCGATGGAGCGCGGTGAGGTCGACGGACGTTGCGGCTGGTCCTGGTCCAGCATTGTGGCGACCAAACAGCGCCTTCTGGATGAGGGCACCATTCAGATCCTGCTTCAGCTCGCGCTGCGCAAGCATCCCGATCTTCCCGATGTACCGCTGGTCATGGATCTCGCCAAGACCGACGAAGAACGCGAAATCCTTCAGCTCATTTTTGTGCGTTGCGTACTGGGGCGGCCCTTCCTCGCGCCTCCGGGCATTCCGCCGGAACGCGCCGCGGCACTCAGGGCCGCGTTCGACGCCACGATGAAGGATCCGGATTTCCTGCGCGAAGCGGCCACGATGCGGCTTGAGATCACGCCCATCTCCGGCAACGAAGTTCAGGAACTGGTGGCCGAGGTTTTCCAGACTCCCAACGAGATCGTGGAACGGACCCGCGCACTTCTTCGCTAGCAGCGTTTGAATGCTTGAAAGACCGTCTAACAGGCGGCTATAGGGCTTATCTTAGCGGTGCCGGAAGAAGCGCCGTTTCAGGGATTGGGAGCGATACCGCCAGGTGTAGAGGGATGTGCGATAGGCGCACAATGTGCCGCCGCCGCATGACATACGCCCCGCCTCGCTCGAAGTGACTTTCCGTAATTCCATCTTGCGAAGAAGGGCATCATGTCGAAACCGAGCGAAGGCCAATATGAGCGTCAGTGGCAGTCCGACATCATCGTCGATCTGATCAAGCGCTACGATTTTCAGTACATCACGATGAATCCGGGTGCGAGCTTTCGGGGGCTGCATGACTCGATCATCAATTACGGCGGCAACGAGCCGCCGATGCTGCTTTGCCAGCACGAGGAAATCGCGGTTCAGATCGCGCATGGCTATTCGAAGGCGAGCTTCGGCCGCCCGATGTGCGTCATCCTGCACAACCTTGTCGGCCTTCTGCATGCCACCATGGCGATCTATTACGCCTTCATCGATCGCGCCCCGATGTTCATCATCGGCGCCACCGGTCCGATGCATGAAGGCAAGCGTCGGCCCGATATCGACTGGAAGCACACGGCGTTGGTGCAGGGCGAAGTCATCCGCCAATACACGAAATGGGATTATCAGCCCCATGCCATTGACGGCGTGCCGGAATCCTTCGCGCGTGCTTACTCGATCATGCTGACCGAGCCGCATGGCCCGGTTTACATGTGTTACGACGCGCAGATGCAGGAAGAACCGATCACCTACGATGTGCCGATGCCGCCGGAAAGCTCGGTGCGCGTTCCTGCGCCCTCAATGCCCGATCCTGCGATGCTCAACGCCATCGCGGACAAGATGGTGAAGTCCGATAATCCGGTTCTGCTCGCGCAATATGTCGGCCGCCAGAAGGGCGGTTTCGAAAACATGGTCGAACTTGCCGAAACCATCGGCGCGCCGGTGTGGGACAATAATTCGTCGCTGAACTTCCCCAACCGTCACCCGCTCTGCGTCACGTTCGACAAGTCGATCTATAAAACGGCTGACCTCATTGTCGGTCTCGACGTTCGTGATTGGGAAAAACAGACCCACAGTTTCAGCGTCACGGAGCGCGGCGGTCTCGTTGGCCCGCCGGCAACTTGCGATCATGTTGAAATCGGCCATGCCGAAATTGGCATAAGCAAATGGGCGATGGACTACGGCCGGATGCAGCCCTGCTCGATCCGCGCGCTGGGCGACACCAAGCTCGGCATCCCGGAGCTGACGCGCCTTCTGAAGCAGCGCATCGAAGGCAATGGCGCGCTGAAGGAAAAGATCGCGAAGCGCACTGCCGAAGTGACCAAGCGCCACGACGCGCTCTTTGATAAATGGGAAAAGGAGTCCCGGCAGAACTGGGACAATGTCCCGATGACGCCGCAACGCCTCGCGCATGAAGTATGGGACGTCATCAAGGACGAAGACTGGGTCCTGACCGCCAATACGCTGAAATACTGGGTGCGCAAGCTCTGGAATTTCGACAAGCCCTATCGCCATCCGGGCACGGATATTGGCACCTCGACGCAGATCGGCATCTCGCTGGGCGTCGCGCTGGCGAACAAGGGTTCGGGGCGTCTTGTTGTCGATCTGCAACCGGACGGCGATCTGATGTTCGATGCGGGTGCGTTATGGTTCGCGGCCAAGCATGAAGTCCCGATGCTGATCGTGATGTACAACAACCGCGCCTATTACAATGACTGGGATCACCAGATTCATCTTGCGCATGAGCGCAAGACGGATGTGAAGAAGGCCCATATCGGCATGGATTTGTTCGGGCCGGACCCCGATTTCGCGGGGCTCGCGCGTTCGATGGGCGTCTGGGGCGAAGGTCCCTATGAGAACGGCAACGATCTCAAGGCCTCGCTGAAGCGCGCCATCGAAGTCGTGAAATCCGGCAAGCCGGCGCTGGTGGACGCCGTCACCACCCGTATCACGCAGGCGGCGTTCAACAAATGATCGAACAGGTCGGCATCATCGGTCTGGGCAAGATGGGTTTGCCCATGACTGGGCACATGCTCAAAAAGGGCCTCAAGGTTGCGGCCTATGATCTCGATGCCGCGCGCGTTCAGAAGACGGCCGAGCTCGGTGCGAAGGTCTGCAAAAGCCCGCGGGAGGTCGCCGAGAATAGCGATCTCATCATCATCATTGTCGGTTTCGATTCCGAAGTGAACACGGTCCTTCATGCGGAGAATGGCGTATTCGCGGGTATCCGCGAATACGCCATTATCGCGGTCGGCTCCACCGTCTATCAGGAGACGATGCTGGAAATCGACGAGGCGGCGCAGAAGTTCAACAGAGGCATCCGCGTTCTGGATATGCCGCTTTGCCGTTCCGAGCGCGCGGCGATCGAAGGCACGCTGCTGCTCCTTGGCGGCGGCGATCCGGCATTGTTCGACGAATGCAACAACGCGTTTTCGGCCTTCTGCTCCGACATCTGCATTCTCGGCGGTCTCGGCGCGGGACAGGTGGGGAAGATGATCAACAATCTTCTTCTGTGGTCCTGTCTGTCCGCCAATTGGGAAGGCCTTAAGCTCGGGGAAGCGATGGGTGTCGACCCGGAAGTCCTGCGTCAGGCCTTATTGAAGAGCAGTGGCCGCAATTGGGCGCTGGAAAGCTGGCATGCCGAACGCAGCATGCCTTGGGCCGAGAAGGACATGACCATCGTCATGCATGAAGCCGATCGTTTCCGCCTCTCCATGCCGATGTCGGGTGTCGTCAAGGAAGTGATCAAGGCGCTGAAGATCGAGCGCGGCTATCCTTCGCCGAAACCGCGCAAATAGGCGGAGACATCCATGGCCTATGCCCTCGATGATTTTTGTACGGATCTGAACCGGATCGTCAAAGCGGAAGGCGTCGCTGGCTTGAGCCATATTGCCGAAAAGCTCGAAAAGCTGCTCGGCAATCCCGCCTTTGTCGCGGAAACCTTCACGGACGATACCCCAAAGGGCAAACGCACGCTGCACTTTGATGCGGAGACCGGCGCCTATGTGCTCGCGCATGTGCATCTGCCCGGCCAGCGCGGCAAGCCGCATAGTCATGGCGCGTCCTGGGCGGTGTATGGCAATGCGCGCGGCTATACCAAAATGATCGAGTGGGCGCGGACCAATCCGGAGGCGGAAACGCATTCGGTATTGCGGCCCAATATAGCCTACCGTCTGGAGGCGGGAGAGGCGCGCGCCTATGGCCCGCATGTCGTGCATTCAACCGAGCATCCTGAAAAAGCCTGGGTCATTCGCGTCACCGGCACCAAGTTCAGCGATATTCCGCGCTATCATTTCAATCCCGAAACCGACACCTTGATCGAGACGGTGTAGGCTTCGGCCTTCAGGAGGCATCATGCGTTCGGACAAGATCGAGGGCGCACCCGACGACAAAGTGGGGTGGGGCAGCGATATAGCCGCGAACATGCTGCGCCGGTTCGGTATTCCGTTCGTCAGCCTCAATCCGGGCGCCTCCTATCGCGGGCTGCATGATTCCCTCGTCAATCATCTCGGTAATGAAAATCCGTCGATGGTGCTGGCGCTGCATGAAGACCATGCGGTCGGCATCGCGCATGGCTATGCGAAGGCCACCGGAGAGCCGATGGCCTGCGTCCTACATTCCAATGTCGGGCTGATGCACGGCATGATGGCGCTTTACAACGCCTGGTGCGATCGCATGCCGATGTTCGTTCTCGGCGCCACCGGGCCGGTCGACGCGGCGCAGCGTCGTCCCTGGATCGACTGGCTGCATACCTCCAGCGATCAGGCCGAACTTATCCGCAATTTTGTGAAGTGGGACAATCAGCCGGCCTCGCCCGATGCGTTGGTCGAAGCCATGGCGCGTGCTCATCTGTTGACGCGGACCGAGCCCACCGCGCCCGTCTATATCTGCCTCGATGCCGGGCTTCAGGAATCCTCGCTGGAAGAAGAACCGGCATGGCCGGATCTCGCCCGCATTCAGGCGCCGCAACCCTCGCGCCCCTCACGTGAAAGCGTTACGGAAGCCGCGCGCCTGCTCGACGGCGCCAAGCGCCCCGTCATTTTCCTTGGCCGTACCGGCTGGTCGGGAGAAGCGTGGGCCGCGCGCGTCGAACTTGCTGAGCGCTTAGGTGCCGTCGTGTTCACCGATTTCAAATGCCGCGCCGCGTTCCCGACCGACCACCCGGCCCATATCGCACCGACCATGCCGCGCCTCACACCGGCGACGCGCGAGGTGATCGCAGAGGCCGATGTCATTCTCGCACTGGACTGGATCGATTTCGGCGGCGTGATAAGCGCGGCGGCCAAAAGCGAGGCGCGCCCCAAGGTCATTTATGCCTCGCTCGATCACACGCTGCATAATGGCGCGCATATGAATTACCATATGCTGGGGGAGGCCGACATTCGCATGGCTGCCTCCGCCGACGCCGTGGTCACAGAACTCCTCGGCGAACTGGGTGCAGGAAGGCGGGCTCCATGGCATGCTCGCCTTGCTCCCAAGGCGCGCGGCGGCGATGGCCGCATCAGCGTCGAGAGCATCGCCACCACTTTGCGCGCGGCGGTCGAGGATCCCTATCGCATCAGCTTCGCCGCATTGTGCCGTGGCTTCCCCTCCGAGTTATGGCCCTTCCATGATCCATTGGCCTATCTCGGCAAGGATGGCGGCGGCGGCATCGGCTCAGGACCCGGGCTGTCGGTCGGCGCGGCGCTCGCGCTGCACGATAAGGGCCGCGATGTCGTGTCCATTCTCGGTGATGGCGATTTCTGCATGGGCGCTATGGCGCTGTGGAGCGCCGTGCACAGCGGCATTCCGCTACTGGTGCTCGTCAATAATAATCGGTCCTACTTCAACGACGAGCTTCATCAGGAAACCGTCGCGCGGAGACGCAACCGTCCCGTCGAGAACCGCTGGATCGGGCAGCGCATTTCCAGCCCGGATGTCGATATTGCGAAACTCGCCGAGGCGCAGGGCGCGATCGGCATCGGGCCCGTGAAAGAGATTGGTGAACTGCGCGCTGCCATCGATAAGGGGTTGGCTGTCCTGAGGTCAGGCGGTGTCTGCGTGATCGATATTCACGTCAATCCAGGCAGGGAACGCAGCGCCGCAGAAACCATTCACGCGCGCGTCAATGGCAAGCCTTCCCTTCTGCCGGGGTCTTTCACCAAAGCGTGACGGCGCGGGGGATTGCCGCCCTCATTCCGCCCGAAAGGCACTGTAATTCAAGATCTTAAAATTGCGGCGGTAGCGCCCTTAACGAATGCGCGGCAAGGCGTTATCAAGTTCGCCCGCCGTAAGGCGTGAATCGGGAGAGAGACGATGCGTGTGTTCGGTATTGTGTGCTTGGCAGTTGCCGCCCTTCTTCCGCTCCCTGCCTCGGCACAGGGCTGGATCGAATATGTAAATCGGGAAGACCGCTTCCTGGTCAATTTCCCGGGCGAGCCGACGGTCGAGCAGATCATGTATCAGCCGCTCGAAGGTGATCCGGTTCCGGCGCGCGTCTACAGCCGCGACATGGGCGAAAACCGGTACGCGCTCACCGTGGTCGATTTCACGACCACCTATGAATTCACCACCTGGCCTTTTGTCTTCACCGGGGCCAATGCCGTGCAGGGCGCGATCGCCTTTGCGTCCGCGGAACTGCGCAAGCGCGGCGAAGTCACCTATGACGGGTACGACCGGTTGAACCTCATTCCCGGTCAGCTCCTTCAGATCACCGAGCCGGATGGACGCCGCATTTATGCGGGCGTCTATGCCTATGACCGCCGCCTCTACATTCTCGAAGCGTCGGTTCCGCCGGGCGGCGCGCCGCGCAACAATTTCCGCACGTCGCTTGCGGTCCTCGACAATGAGGGGACCTCGATCCGTTACGACCAGAGCGGTAATTTGACGAGCGGAAAGCCGCCGGTGGAACTGCAGGGTGAACCTCAGGGCGAAATACAGGGCGCGGCGCAATAGACGCCGCCTCAAGAAACGAAATGATAAGGAACAAGAAATGAAAACCGGGATCCTAACACTGTCGCTTCTTGCCGCCGTTGCGCTCGGCGCACCCGCCTTTGCGCATCACTCCGCCGCTCAATATGACCGCACGGAAATGATCGTCGTCACCGGCGAGGTGACGGAATATCAATGGACCAATCCGCATACCTGGATCTACATGCGCGTCACCGCCGCCGATGGCCAGGCCCAGGAATGGGCGTTGGAAGGCGAATCCGTCGGTCAATATGTCCGCATCGGCTGGACAGCCGAAAGCGTGAAACTGGGTGATGTGGTCGAAGCGCATGTCTGGCCGCTGAAAGACGGCTCTTCCGGCGGTCAGCTCGGCTATCTCGTGATGCAGGATGGCACTATCCTCGGTGAAGTCCCCGAAGACTGATCGGCGTGGTCGTTACAGGCGAATGGGCGATACACGCTTGCCGGCAGCGATCGCGTCCCAGGACTAAAGGTTCGTGCGGTTGAAAGCGTCTAGGGATGGCCAGCGGGAAATTCACGGTCTTGATGACGGCCTGCATCGCGCCGGAATCGGGCATCGGCGACAAGCCCGGAAACCGCGTGCAACGCGCCGACCCAGCCCTTCGCCTGAAGGATTATGCCGAGGCGCTGGATTTCTGGCTGGCGCATCCTGATCCACGCATCGACGCGATCGTTTTCGCCGACAATTCGCTTTACGACCTTTCCGAACTGGAAGCGCGGGCGCGCGCCTCAGGCTCTGTGCGCAAGGTCGAATTCCTGAGCCTCCCGCTCTGCCACTGGCCGAAAGACGTGCATTACGGCTATTGCGAACTTCAGATCATCGACCAGGCCGTGGCGCAAAGCACAGTCCTTGCCGAGGCCGGTGCCTTCATCAAGGCGACGGGCCGCTTGCGTTTCTCCGGCCTGTCGCGGCTACTCGACCGTCTCAAAGACGATTTTCTTTTCGCTATCGACAGCCGCCGTAAACCTTTCGGCGGGAGAGGCAGCACCACGACGCAATTGATGCTGTTCAATACGGAATTCTATCGCGCCCATCTTGTTGGCGCGAATGCCAAGCTCAAACCCTGGGTGGTCTCACACATCGAGGATCTGATCTATCAGGAGCTTGCGCCGTTGGAGGGTAAAAACGGCGCCATGCTGCGCTGGCCGGTGAATGTCGATTGCATCGGCGTCAGCGCCACCAACAACACGTCCTACACGGATATGCGGACGCGCGCTCGGCAAACGATCCGCGCCATTCTGCGCGTCATCGCTCCGGGCTTATGGATCTAGCAACTCGCACGCAAAGCGAAATTCACAGGCCGTCGGCCGCGATTTCGGCTAGATATTTTCCGTAACCGCTTTTCTCCAGCCCACGCGCCAACGCGGCCAACTGAGCGCGGTCGATGAATCCCATGCGATAGGCGATCTCCTCCGGACAGCCGACCTTTAGTCCCTGCCGCCGCTCCAGAATGCGGACGAATTCGCCCGCCTCCATGAAGGAGTCATGGGTGCCCGTATCGAGCCACGCAAGGCCGCGTCCCATCAATTCGACCGATAGCGCGCCCCGTTCGAGATAGAGATTGTTCAGATCGGTGATCTCGAGCTCGCCGCGCGCCGAGGGTTTTATCTGTCGGGCGAGCATCGGCGCATCGCCGTCGTAAAAATAAAGTCCTGTCACCGCATAATGCGATTTCGGCTTCAACGGCTTTTCCTCAATGGAGGTCACGCGGCCCTGATCGTCAAAGGCGATCACGCCATAACGTTCGGGATCGCGCACGCGATAACCGAATACGGTAGCGCCCGTCAGGCGCTCCCCCGCGCGCGCCAGCAATTCCGGCAATCCATGACCGAAGAAAATATTGTCGCCGAGCACCAGCGCGCTGGGCGCGCCCCCTACGAAATCTTCGCCGATAATGTAGGCCTGCGCCAATCCTTCCGGCTTTGGCTGCACCGCATAGGAAAGGGCAATGCCCCATTTCTCTCCGCTGCCGAGAAGGCGGCGAAACGCGGCTTCGTCTTCCGGTGTGGTGATGATCAATATATCGCGTATGCCGGCCAGCATCAGCGTGGACAGGGGATAGTAAATCATCGGCTTGTCATAGACCGGAAGCAATTGTTTGCAGGCCGCGAGCGTTAGTGGATGCAGCCGCGTTCCCGAACCGCCTGCCAAAACAATGCCCCTCATGCGTCTCTCCCGCGCAGCGCTTTCATTTCCGTCATGATGCGCGCCAGTGATGTCCGCCAATGCGGCCGTTCCAGACCATATACGGTTTCGATCTTCCTGCAGTCGAGGCGCGAATTCATCGGCCTTTGCGCGGACAGGGGATAATCCACCGCCGGGATGGGAATAATCCGTGCTCTTATGTTCATGTCCGGCCCTGCTTCTTCGAAGATCGCTTCGGCGAAGCGCCGCCAGGTGGTCTCGCCGTCATTGCAGTAATGAAATGTTCCGCAATGGCGCGTGTCGGGTTCGTAGGCCAGGCGCTCCGCCATGGTAATGATCACGCGTGCGAGATCATCCGCAGCGGTGGGCGCGCCGTGCTGGTCATCGACAATGCGCAGTTCGTCGCGTTCCTTCCCAAGTCGCAGCATCGTCGTCAGGAAATTCGTGCCGCCTGCGCTGTATACCCAGGATGTGCGCAAAATCGCATGGTATCCGCCTGCCTGACGGATGGCCTCCTCGCCCGCAAGTTTGCTGCGGCCATAGGCGCTCAAGGGGTAAGGCGGGTCGGTCTCGACATAGGCGCCAGTCTTCCGTCCGTCGAACACATAGTCGGTCGAGACGTGAATAAGGGGAATGTTCCGCATCGCGCAGGCGCGTGCCAAAGTGCCGACCGATTCTGCGTTCACGCGCTGCGCGACGTCTTCATCGGTTTCGGCCCGCTCCACGGCGGTATAGGCCACCGCATTCACGACCACGTCCGCGTCTTTCGCGCTGTGCACCGCCTCGGCGACATGACCCAATTGGTTGAAATCGGCGTCGCTGCGCGACAGGGCGATGAGCGAGATGTCGGGTCGTGCCACGGTTTCACGCAGCAAGGCGCGAGCCAATTGTCCGGTGGTGCCAAATTGCAGAATGCGCATCGTCACGGAGTAAAGCCGAAGGGGCTGTCGAGCTTTGCGAGCACCGGTAGCTCCGTATCCTTGGGGGAAACGACACTCCCTGCGAAATCCGGCCATGGAATGCTGAGCGCGGGATCGTTCCATAGAATGCCGCCTTCGGTTTCGGGCGCGTAGTAATCGCTGGTTTTATACAGGACTTCGGTATCCGGCTCGAGCGTGCAGAAACCATGCGCGAACCCTTGCGGCACAAAAGCTGCTCACCGTTTTTGGCGGCGAGTTCGGCAGTGCCATGCGCGC
The DNA here is from genome assembly GCA_903862715.1 of uncultured Alphaproteobacteria bacterium. Classification (GTDB taxonomy): domain Bacteria; phylum Pseudomonadota; class Alphaproteobacteria; order Micropepsales; family Micropepsaceae; genus CAIYRG01. The sequence goes on along the minus strand of CAIOYY010000106.1, from coordinate 8,552 downwards.
CATATTGCGCCGACCCCTTTCGGATGTCGACAAACACATCAAGAATGCGCCCGCGCAAGACGCGCACCAGTTTGCCTTGCGCTTTCGGCGGGCGCTGAAAATGCAGTCCGCGTACGGTGCCGCGCATCGCCGAATAGGAATGATTGTCCTGCACGAAGGAAAGACCGATCCCGGCTTCGGCAAATGCCCGCGCATTATATGTCTCGGAAAAATATCCCCGCGCGTCGCCGAAGCGTCCTACCGATATCAGTAACGGTCCCGGAATCGTTAAGGTCTGAATGTCGAGCGTCATGTGCGTGCGCCGCTCATTCCAGCGCCGCGTTGGCGGGGCGCGCGCCACGAAGGCCAAGGCGCACATCCGCACCGCTGCTCTCCGCCAATTTGCGGCACCACTCCTCGTTGTCGAGATACCATTGCACCGTCCGCTTCAATCCGCTGTCGAAGCTTTCTGTCGGTTCCCAACCGGTTTCGCGACGTAATTTGTCGCTCTCTATCGCGTAGCGCAGATCGTGACCCGGCCTGTCGGCAACAAAAACGGATGCAGCTATGATGGGGTCTATGCGGGCTATTTGGCCTTAAGGCATCGAGAAGGTCGCAAAGCCGGTGCACGAGATCGATATTGCGGAGCTCCGCGCCGCCGCCGACGAGATAGGTTTCCATGATCCGCCCTTTCGCCAGAATGGCGAGGAGCGCCGAAACATGATCTTCGACATAGAGCCAGTCGCGGCGGTTCTCGCCCGCCCCGTAAACCGGCATTGCGCGTCCCGCGAGCCCGGCCAGGATCATGGTTGGAATCATTTTTTCGGGAAATTGAAAAGGTCCGTAATTGTTCGAGCAATTGCTGATCAGGACAGGAAGCCCATAGGTGCGGCCCCAGGCGCGCACCAGATGATCCGCGCCCGCTTTGCTTGCCGAATAGGGAGAATTGGGCTGGTACTGGGAGGCCTCTGTGAAAGGGGCATCGTCGAAGTCCAGCGATCCATACACCTCGTCGGTCGAGATATGCAGGAAACGAAACCGCGCGGCGTCGTCGGGGGAAAGGCCGCCCTGATAGACCAGGGCGGCCTGCAACAGCGTGAAGGTACCGACAAGATTGGTCTCCACAAACGCCGCCGGTCCATCAATGGAACGGTCGACATGAGTTTCCGCCGCCAGATGCAGAAGCGCCTCGGGTCGGAAGCGCGTCAGCAGCGCGGCCACCCCTGCGCCATCGCAAATATCCATTCGCGCGAATTCGTAAAGCGGCGAAGCGGCAACCGCTTCGACGGTCGTGGGCGATCCTGAATAGGTCAATCTGTCCACATTCAGGACTGCGACGCCTTCCGCGATCAACCTTCTGACCACTGCCGAGCCGATGAAGCCGCAGCCGCCGGTCACCATCACCCGGCGAAAGGGAATTTTCTTGTCGGCGGTAACGCGCATTTGTTCTATCCGGAAAAGGCGAATCCTGATGCCCGCCAACGGCATCGAAACTAACGAAGAAGCGCCGTCCCCGAAATAGCCCGTTGCCCGTAGCCTTCCAGGAAACGGGCCCGGCTATTGGTCCGGCACCCCGCCTGGGCGGCTGGGGCCATTTCCTTTCATTGCGGGTCTTGCAGCGCTTCGGGTAGATTTGCCCTGAAGCGTCGTGAAGTCGTGGCGGGTGTCAGGGGTTCAAGACGGATAAGAAAACGGGCGGAATGCCCAAACCGGGAGGAATGCATGCGGTTCGGTACCAAACAGATTTCGATGGGCTTTGTGGTGGGCGCATTCCTGCTCGCGGCGGGCGGAGCCCACGCGCAGAGCATGATGGAGACCTACGGCGCCCGTGAAGCGGTCGAATGTCCGACGGATGCGGCGGGTGATGCCGCGCCGACCAATGAACAGGCGTCGGCCCTCGTGAAATGCACCATCGAAGGGATCGGCGATGGTCGCCTGTATCTGATCGATGATCCGATGGTCACGGTCGGCGAGCCGCGCGCCTTCAACCCTCAACTCGATATTTATTACGAGGAAATTCAGGAAGGCTCGACCATGTACCCGATCACCGGAAGCCTGGTGCGTTGGGAATGTGAAGCCATCACCGACCGCAATCGCGGCGCCAATTGCCGTTCCGGCATCGAAGCGACCGCTCGCGGTGTCTGCTACAAAACGACCAATGGCGCCTTCGCCTGCACGATGTCCGGCAATGCCGAACTGACGGAGGGCATTCCGGGTCCGCAAAGCTGAGGGATATTTGAAAACGGAGGTCGGCATTTTCGTTCGGGCGATGCCGACCTGCCGGTCACGTAAGGGCCGGTCACGGGAAGGTAAGCGCTTTAGCGCAGCCCCAGTGCTCCTAAGATAAAGAGCACGATAACGACGGCGCCGACGATCCAGATAATGTTATTCATGATTTTTCGGCTCCAGCATATGGAAGCAAAACGCCACGGGCGCCAAATGGTTCCGTGCAAGCCGACATACTAGCCGGAGGGGCCGCCCTTGGTCGCCATGGCGAGCCGACGCAACGCGCGATTGCGCGCCAAGGAAGGGTCGTCGAGCGCAATTTCCCGCTCGAAGAAGAGCCCGAGCATTTTTCCCTGGCGCCAGCGAATGATCGCGTCATAGGCCAGCAGGCCTTTCAATTCGATCAGTACCACGCGCTCGGGTATAAACTGCGGATTGGTAACGGAGACGCGCGCGCCTCTTTCACTGATGTCCCGGATCACACAATCACAGGAGAACGCCTCGTCACAGTAGCTTAGTTTGCCGCTAAGGAAGGTGCGTTTGCGGTGCACGCTCCGTTGATCGGAGGGGTCGTTCGGACCATCGATGGACACGGCACAGGCACCTCTTTGTCCAGCAAGCCGATGGAATATATCCGCAAATCATGCCGCGTAACAGCTTTGCGCCGGAATGGGGGCGTTTTGCCTCATTCCGTACCGGTGTCCTGTTATCTTCTGATACAGGTGTTCCCGAAGCGTCCCGGATCTAGGCTGGCGATTTTTCCAGATTGTCTGCGCCATCCGCTGCGCCGACTTCCATGCCAGCATCGTCGAAATCGCCGCAATGCTCGCGCAATTCCTCGAGGGCCCTTTCGGGCAGTTTTTCGATTCCCATATAGGCGTTGCGTGCGTCATGGGTGGCACGGATCAGTTCGTCCAGCTTCGCCTGAACGGCGGCGCCATCGCGGTTCTGCGTATTTTGAATCAGGAACACCATTAGAAAGGTCACGATCGTCGTGCCGGTATTGATGATCAATTGCCAGGTGTCGGAATAGTCAAAAAGCGGCCCGGTAGCCGCCCAAACGGCAACGATCAGGCAGCATAAAGCGAAGGTCGCGGGGCGGCCGACCGCATGGGCGGTCTTGCTCGCAATCGTCGAAAACCAGATAGACACCGGCCCGTCATGCACATGGTTGACCGCATCGCGCGCCAGCCTGTTCGCTCGGGCGACCGCAGCGTTACTTTGCGCGTCATTCGTGCGCGACGCGTCCGTGCCTGGGGTTTGCTGCTGGTTCGTCATGGATGCTCTCCTGATCGCGGCGGCATCCTAACGCAAAAGCCGTTCATTGGTTCGGTGTTCCGCAAATTAACGCCGGTAATAACCCGGTGCCAGTAGCTTCACCGTGGTGCCGTCCAGTCGGATGGTGGCCGCCTGCCACCCTTCGGCATCGGGGGTGGCGGGGTCGGGCACTTTGTCGTCGATATGGAAAAGCGCATTGGCCCAGCGAATATTCACTTCCCTTCCATGGCGCGGGGCAGCGGGAGGTGAGTGGCTTTGCGGCGCCTCCAGCCATTTCAGTGCCTTCTCGCGCTCGGACGGCAGGAACACGACCACACTCAGTTCACCATTGCGGCGTTCTTCGCGGGGAAGGATTTCCGCGCCCGGCCCTGCAAATCCGATATTCATGATCTCGGCACCAAGGATCGGCTCATCAATGACCACCTCACCGTCGATCCTGATCGTCGCCGGGAAGGGCTCGGCCTTCGTAAATTTGGCATGGAGGCTATTGCGCGCGGCATGGAGTTTTTTCGCGCCGGAATATTTGCCGCCGGCCTTTTCCTTGATCGTGTCGGATACCGGTCCGATCCCGGCGGATTCGATCAGAAGACGGTTCTTGCCGTTATACGATACGAGACCGATGTCGCAATGAAAGATGCGGTCGGGGCTCCATCCTTCGGCCACCTCATGCGGCGCACCATAAATTCCGAAGGAGCGTGCGATATTGTTCGCGGTGCCAACCGGCAGAATGCCGAGCGGCACATCCCGACCGCCAATATATTTCGCGACCTTTCCGATCGTGCCGTCGCCGCCCGCCGCGATGATCAGATCCACGGCGCTATCCAGAATAGAAGGAAAGGCACCACTGTCGACGGCGCAATATTCCGCTTCGATCCCCGCCAGCGTTAATGCATCGACGATCTCCGATTTTCGGAGATCGTTCTTTCCCGCTTCGGAATTGTGACAAAGAATGACCCGGTTCCACATGACGACTCCGTAAACTCCCGGGAAAAGCCAAAGCGCCGCGGGAAAACGCCCGCAAACGAAACGAAGCCTGATGCAAGATTGTTCCATGACAACGCCGTAGCCTTGCCGTCCCGGTCAACATGCTCGGTCAACATGCCCGGTCAACATGTCAGCGTGGAAATGAAGGGGATCATTCCGGCGCGGCCGCCGTTTCCTTCTGAGCGCCCTTGCCCGAACCTCAGTCGAGAGCCCCAATTTACCGAAAGAACATATGTCATGGATCAACTCTCCGAAGCCTTGCTCTCCGACACCGAGTTGCAGGAGATTGAAACGCTCGCCATCGAACTCGCCAATCTCGCGGGCGCCGAGATCGTCACCAAGTTGGGAAGCGAGATTGCCGTTCGCTACAAAAACTCTCCGAAGGGCGAAGTGTCGTTCAAAGATCCGGTATCCGATGTGGACGAAAGGGTGGAAAGCCTGATCCGTACCCGCCTCGCGGAACACTTTCCCGCGCATGATGTGATCGGCGAGGAAATGACCACGCGCGGTCTCGCTCATGACGTCCTTTGGGCGGTCGATCCGATCGACGGTACCGCCAATTTCGTCAACGGATTTCCCCTATTCGCAGCCTCCATTGGTGTCCTGCATAGGGGCCGGCCTGTCGTGGGTGCGATCTGGTGTTCGCTGACGCACCGTCTGCGTCCCGGCGTTTATCACGCCCGTGTGGGCAGCGGTCTTTTCCTCGACGGCGAAACCGCTACCCCGCGCGACCGTCCCTCGGTTCGCCGTGGGCTTGCGGGTCTTCCCGATTACGCCATGAGCGATTGGCCGTGGCAGATCCGGAAGACCGGCTCCGCCGCCATCGAATGTGCATTTGTCGCCGCGGGGCTTCTTCAGGTGGCGCGTTTCGATACACCGAATATCTGGGATGTTGCGGGCGGCGCTGCGCTGATGAAAGCCTCCGGCGGCGACATCCGCACGCGCACGGCCGAGGGTTGGTCGGAGACGCGGCTGGAAACAGCCCTTGGTAATCGGGCGTCCCAGCGCCGTGACTCAGCTTCTGTCCCTGTGACAAATCGGGGAAATGCTGCGCCGCCACAAAATCGCTGCAACCAGGGCGGTGTGCACACGTTACCGCTTGGGAACTAGCACAAACGGCCAGGCTCGATGTCCTACGCAATTCAAGCATGCCCCGAGAGGGAAAACATTCATGTCGTCCAGAGCGAGCCGGACGGTGTCTATGGTCTGCTGGGCCTTCCCGAAAATGCCAAAGGTCTGATCGTTTTTGTTCATGGTCTTTATCCCCTGAGCCCTTGGGAACAGCGCGCGGCGTCCATGCTGCGCCGCCTACCGCTTGCCACCCTGATGGTGGATCTGATGACGGTCGACGATGAAACACACCCGGATGAGATCATTGAGGCCGAGGCCTTGGCCGCCCGCCTCGTTGCCGTCACACGCTGGGCCCGCAGCATTGACGATCTCGCACATCTGCCGCTCGGATATTTCGCCTCCGGTGTGGGGCTTGGTGTCGCGTTTTCGGCGGCGGCGCAATTGGGCTCGGATGTGAGCGCCATCGTTTCCCATGCGGGCAGAGTGGAGAATAATGACGCCATGCTCGCTCATGTTCGCGCGCCGACGCTCTTCGTTTCGGGCGGCGGCGATCAGGAAGCGACTCACATGGCGCGCGAAGCGCTGGCGCGGATGGAATGCCCGAAATGGTACGTCACGGTGCCGGGCGTCGGAAAAATAACCGGCGACCGCGAATTGATCGATGACGCCGCGACGTTTGCCGCCATCTGGTACAGCCGGCACCTGCACTGAATTCGCTCCAGCACCGCTCGCCGCGTGACAAGGCGCGGCGATCTGTGGCGTATGGGGGCTGAAGAAGCGGGCGGGCCATCTTGCAGCATTGGGATGTTATAATTATCGGCGCGGGCGCGGCGGGCATGATGTGCGCCGCTGAGGCAGGCAAACGCGGCCGCTCGGTACTGGTGCTTGATCATGCAGAAAGCCCGGGCGAGAAAATCCGTATCTCCGGAGGGGGACGCTGTAATTTCACCAACATCCATACTTCGCCCGCGCAGTTTCTCTCTCACAATCCCCATTTCTGCATTTCCGCGCTGTCGCGCTATACGGCCGCCGACTTCACCCAATTGGTGAAACGTCATGGCATAGCCTTCCACGAGAAGACGCTAGGCCAATTGTTCTGTGATGGCTCGGCCGGTCAAATCATCGATCTGCTGCGCGATGAAATGGAAAAGGCCCACGCCGTGCTGCGTCTCGAAACTTCGGTCGTCAATGCTGAAAAAAACGATTCCGGTTTCCGTCTTTCTTTGTCGGCGGGCGAACCGGTCGAATGTGACTCGCTGGTAATCGCAACGGGCGGAAAATCCATTCCTAAAATGGGGGCAAGCGATTTCGGATATCGCCTCGCAGCTCATTTCGGTGTGCCGGTTATGGAAACCCGGCCTGCTCTGGTGCCGCTGGTGTTCGGTGAACAAATCCTCGCAAAGCTTAAACCGCTGGCGGGCGTCAGCGTTTCGGGCCGCGTACGATATGGCCGCGCGTCGTTCGACGAGGCGATCCTCTTCACCCATCGCGGGCTAAGCGGTCCCGCTATCCTGCAGATTTCGTCCTACTGGCGTGAAGGCGGCGAGATACTTGTCTCCATGCTCCCGCATGTCGATCTGTTCGAAATGCTTCGCGTCGCGCGCCAGGCGAATGGGCGGCAGATGTTGGCGACCGCCCTCTCGGAATTTCTTCCCAAACGCGTTGCGCGCCTGGTGGTCGAGGAGGAGGGCGCCCCGGGCCCGCTCGCCGGTCTTTCCGATGCCGACTTGCGCAAAATATCCGAGGCGGTGAATGCATGGCGCGTGAAGCCGACGGGATCCGAAGGTTATCGCACCGCTGAAGTCACATTGGGCGGCGTCGATACCAGAGCGCTCGATTCCCGAACCATGGCCGCGAAATCGGTTCCCGGCCTCTATTTCATCGGCGAGGTCGTCGATGTCACCGGGTGGCTGGGCGGCTACAATTTCCAATGGGCATGGTCCTCCGGCTGGTGCGCCGGGCAGGCGGTATAGCGCCCTACCGCTGCCCTTCCGGTGTTCCGCTCAAGCTGGGGGGGCGAAAGAGCCCATATATCGCTCCGAATCCCTACAACTCGGGTACCGCGCCCATCGCGCGTCCATAGCTTGTGCGTGAACGAAACGGCATGTCGCCCCGGGTTGATGATTCGGACTCTGTTCGTGCTTCCTGTGTTCCAGGGCTGCCCGGCGCGGTTGCGCCTCCCCCATACGGGGCTTCCGCTTCATCCAAATGGAGAAAAACCTGGGTCTCTGCCAAAAGAGCGGGAAGACATAGGATTCGTCGGAGCGTTCCGGTTCCCGCCGCGTTCATGCTGAGTTCACGCGCCGTCTGCAAATGTGTCATGCCGGTTTTCCGCAAAGGTGCGCTGCCGGGTTTTGGAGGATTGAATGAAAAGGCTGGCATCGTTTATCGGATTGGCGACGGCAACCCTGCTATCGGCCTGCGCTACCGAGGGCGGCTACACCTATACCGAAACCTATTATAGCGGCGGCGCCTATGGTGGACCCTATGACAACAATGCGGGCTACTACGATCCCTATTGCGAGCGCTATGACTACTACGATCCGCCGTGGGGTTATCCGTCCGACTATTGCCGGTACGATACCTGGAACGATCCGATCTATTACGGTGGTTCTTGGTACAGCGGTCCGATCTACCATCGCAATTACGAAGGCTTCGACTGGTTCTGGCTGAATGGCAACTGGCGTCGTGACGAATGGCGCGACGGCAGACGTCCGAATATCGACTGGAACCGGCATTATCGTTGGAACGGCGAGCGCCGCGATTGGCGAAACCGTGACCGCGATCGCAACGATCGCGATTGGGACCGTGACCGTGACGGACGCTGGGACCGCGACGATTGGAATGGCGGCAATGGCCCGGGCAACAATGGTGGCTGGAACGGTGGCAACAACGGACCCGGCAACAATGGCGGCAACAACGGCCCGGGCAATAATGGCGGCAACAACGGCCCCGGCAACAATGGCGGCTGGAACGGTGGCAACAACGGACCCGGCAACAATGGCGGCAACAAC
>CAIOYY010000105.1 GCA_903862715.1 uncultured Alphaproteobacteria bacterium | reverse complement strand
CACCGGCGTGCTGGTGACCGCCAAGGATTTTCGTACCTGGACCGGTACGCTGCTCGCTGCGAAAGCGCTGAGCCAGGGTGACGCTGAAGGCGCGCCCACCGAGAAGCAGGTGAAGGAGGCCGTCCGCACCGCCTCCGAGCGCCTCGGCAATACGCTGGCGATCTGCCGCAAATGCTACATCCATCCGCGCGTGATCGCCGCCTATAAGGAAGGAAAGTTCTCGCTCCCCGAACCCTCGGAAAGCGCGCGCCTGCGCGGCCTCTCGGCGGACGAAAACCGCCTTCTGGCCTTTCTCAGGAAGCGGGAAACAAAGCGCCGCTAAACGGATGGAATTATCTCACGACATTTCCTGAAACGGATTCACCCCCTATAAGAGGGGCCATGAGAATTTCCTTTTCTTTCGCGGCGGCGTTCGTGTTCGGTATGGCAGGCGGGCTCTATCCTGCCATGGCGTTAGAACGCTGCACCGCGCAGGAAATGCTCGAACTCGAACTTTTCTACGACAGTGTAGGGCGCCCGATCGTCCCCGTGTCGCTCGATGGACGGGAGCGCTATTTCCTGATCGATACCGGCGGCGCCATCAGCACCATTGATCGCGGACCGGCAGAAGCCTGGGGTCTGGATTTCGAGGAGGCGGGCACCTGGTTGATGGACGTTACCGGCGCACGCTCCGACCAGATGGTGGTGATCGGAGAATTCCTTATCGGCCCTCTCCGCTCTGAAGAACATGCCTTGATCCTCTCGCCCGGCCTTCCCGGCGAAGACAGCGAAAAGCATTTCATCGGCACCATCAGCCCCGATATTCTTCAGGCCTATGATGTCGAATTCGATTTCGGTCGCGGCTTCTTTCATCTCTACGAACCGGGTCACTGCGCGGGCAATGTCGTCCATTGGCCGCATGAGCGCCTGACGGTCATTCCATTCGAGATGAATCATGCCGGGCACATCGCCTTTCCGGTAACGCTGGACGGCATCGAAATGACCGCCATCGTCGATACGGGGGCGCAATACAGCACGCTGAACCGCGATATCGCGGAAGCCGATCTCGGCATGGATTTTTCCGATGAGACGCTTGAGGCCGTCGGAACGATTGGCGAAGAAAACGACCTCGTCTATCGCCATACGTTCGAGCAATTGACGCTGAACGGTCTGGAGATTAACGAGCCCGTCATAACCATTCTGCCCGATCTCATTGTCTCGGATACGGATCAGCTTATGGGTTTGCGCTCAGGGCTCAGATTGCCCGATCTGATCATCGGCATGTCGGTGCTGAGCCGGTTGCACCTCTATATCGCCTATGACGAGAAGCGGCTCTATGTCACCGAGGCGGGGCCCGGCGAATAATCCGGCTCCTTCCCGCTTGGCCTATTCCCTATAAGGCTGCCCCTGACGGAAAAGTTCGAGCCGTGCCTCCATGTCTCGCATGACCGCAGGCGGCATGTTCGCGCCCAGCATATCGATGGCCTTTTGCTGCTCTTCCACCGCGCGGTCGAAATCGCCCTGCTCGGCATAAGCGGCCGCCAGCGTATCGCGATAGGTCGCGCTGTCTTCGAGCGCCACGGCCTGCAGCGCGGCGGCCACCGCTTCCTCGCCATTACGCACCGCGGCATCGGTGGCGGTAGCCAAAAGCCACGCCTTGTTGTTGAAACTCGATGCTTCATAGGGATGGCGCGCGATGGCCTGGTCATAATAGGGCAAGGACAGCGCGGGATTGCCGCTGGCCTGTATCGTCACCGCCACAGCAAACAGCATGTCGAAATCGTCTGGATGATTCACCAGCAGGAGATCGAAGTCAGCGCGCGCATCATCGCTGCGTCCTTCCTGCATCAGAAGAAACCCGCGCGTCAGAAAGAACGGAACCGTGTCCGGCGTTCGTTCCGAATCGATAACGGCCGTGCAGGCCTCGATGCGCCGGGCCGCCTCCGCCATGTCGTCATTGCAATATTGAATTTCGAGGGCGATGTTCTGTGCGCTCGCGGCGGACGTCCAGAGGAACGCCGACATAAACGCGCCGCCCAGAACCCATAGGCCACCGTTTCGCATTCCTTTCTCCTTTTCCTCACGGCGCATCCCCGAACAGCCGACGAATTTTTACACGTGCGCAAAGGGACCGCTAGTGCGTCCCCGCGCAAGGCGATAGGCTGGCGAGCCACAAGGCGGGGACGGATATGACGACGGAATTACGTGACTTCACCCGGGCGTCGCTCGAAAAGGGCAAAACCCGCGACGACATCGCGGGTGCTCTGAAATCCGCCGGCTGGCCGGAGGCGGAAATAACCGCCGCGCTCGATTTATATGCCGATGTCGATTTTCCCGTTCCGGTGCCGAAACCGAAACCCTATTTGTCGGCGCGTGAAGTGTTCCACTATCTCGTGCTGTTCGCCGCGCTTTACGTCAGCGCCTTCAATGTCGGCGGCCTCGCCTTCGATTTCATCAACCGCGCCTTTCCCGATGTGCTGACGGACGGCGGCTATGATGGCTACACCTATTACAGCAATAGCGGCATACGCTGGAACATTGCGAGCCTGATCGTCGCCTTCCCGCT
>CAIOYY010000104.1 GCA_903862715.1 uncultured Alphaproteobacteria bacterium | reverse complement strand
ATTGACTGCCAGCTATCTCGCGATGTGCCGCCGCAGCGGAAAGAAGATCCCTGCTTTCGGTCGCGCGGTAATGGTCAAGGCAGGGTTGACAGACAAAATTGTCGCCACATCGGCACTGCTTTTCCATGATTAGGCCCTCGCAATGGGGTTGGAGAGAAGCACGGGCGGCGCTTCGACCTTCGGGCGGAGGTATCGCAGACCGTTTATTTCCGCGCGCAATTCCGCCACGGTCTCACGGGCGCGCATTGCGTCGGCCGCATCGGTATCGGCCGCTTCGCGCGCCTCATTCAATTCGCTAGTCAAGCGAATCACCTCGTCGCGTAATTCCGCCACAACGCTTTCGAGGTAGACGCAATGCCGCTCAGCCTGGTTCCAACGCTCGCGACGAATTTCAGACGCCTCCGATGCCGCGTCAAGGTCTTTCTTTTGTGCTGAGCAGAGCTCTTCCAGGTACGCCAGGCGCGTCAATTGAGGCACGGGCACGGGCACGGGTTCCTGCACGGGCACGGGCTCCGGCTCCGGCTCCGGTGCAGCCTTCGCGACCTTTACCGGCTTCGCGACCTTCGGGGCTTTCGCGTCCATGTCCCGCAGCGCGTCGACAACGGTGCGCGTATCGACCGGACCGGAACCACCGGTTAGCTTACGCAAGTAATCGCTTTTCATCTCGTTGAATGATTCAATATCGTTAGGTTGGTCCGGCATCGGCATTCTCATGCGTACCGTACCTTCGCCACCATCGGCACCCCGGTAGACGATAACGAGTGTGTCGCGCGTGGCTTTCGTCCACAGCCCGTCGAGAGTGTCATAATCGCGAAGGCTATCGAGGGGCACCGCCGGTCCGGTGCGGTAGCTCGAAGGGCGCATGGTTGGGTAGATGCACGGAATTGGGCGCTTCGGCATGCCGGGTTCGATGTCTTCCGACACAACGACGGCCGCGCCCTGGCCGAAAGAAGGGCGCCTCTGGGAGGCTTCGAAAAGGCGCTTAGCTCGCCGAAACGACGCGCGATATTCGGGCGAGGTGGCGGGAGATAGGCCCGCTTCTATCATCGTGTACTCTTGCGCCATGATTCGAGACTCCGCGGCCGTCGGCCGCTTCTAGGTGGTCCGGCAACACCATGCCGCCGGACGGGTTCGGCGCTATTGGTGCGGGCCGAAAAAGCCCCGGCGGACAAGATAGACGACGCCGGACAGTAGGATGAAAGCGGGTAGGGTGGTAAAGGCGTTCGCGAATAGGCCGTCCATGTTACGCACCTTCCGTGACGACGATAACGTGCGCGTACGAGCCGTCGGACAGGGTGCCGGACGTCAAGCGGACCGGCGCATCCGTGCGCCAGGACTTCGCAGCGTGCAATTCGGCCGCGCGGGCGTGGTTGTCGTCGAGGTCCAGTTCATGATCGTACGGCATCACGGAACGGGCCTTGTAGGACGTGGCGATGATACGCGAGCCCTTGTGGTCGGTCGGTCCCTTGTACTGTGTGCGAATGGCTTGCATTTGGTTCCTTTCGGCCGCTACCGCGGCCCTGCGTGTGTCCCGTCCGGCCCTACAGCCGTTCGGTGTGAATGTTTAGAGAATCGTTCCTTCGCCGTCGCACGCCGCGCAATCAGGATTGATGCTGCGATATCCAGTTTCGCGTTCTTCGCCGCAGTCCTCGCACCCATGCGTTTCGTTCCACAGGGATTGGGCAGCGTCTTCTACGCATCGAACGGCACAATCAAGGTCTTCGGGAGAACACGGAAGGGCAACCGTTTCGGGCATTATTTCGGCATCGATGCCTTCGACAATGGATCCGACACGGAAAATCCACGGATCCGCGACGTCATGACGCATAAAGTCGGCCCACGCACCGCACGCGGTGTCCTTATAGATGCGACGGGAAAGGCGTGCGCTGTTCTCCGCCATGACGGAGTTAGCGTCAAAGTTCGCGTCAAAATGAGCGGCGACATCGGCCGGGGTTCGGATGGTCTTCGCGGTCTTTGGCATCTTCTGTCCCTCTTTCGTTCGCCGTCCGGCCCTGCGCCGTT
>CAIOYY010000103.1 GCA_903862715.1 uncultured Alphaproteobacteria bacterium | reverse complement strand
CCGACCAGATGGATGCGGATGATCCGTTCTCCGCGTTCAGCGAGTGGGCATCGGACGCGGACGAGAAAGCCTACAAAGAGTTTTGTTGATCCTGAAAAATAACGGATCCTATCGCTTCATATACTTTGCGATCCAGTCGCTTTGGGGGCCGAGAAGGGCACCCTGGGTCAGGGCGCCGCATTCGGCTTTGCCGGTTCCGGTTGTCCAGGTGGTGGTGGCGACGAGTTTGCCCTCTGCCACGATCAGACCGCCTGAATCGCCGTGACAGGCGCCGCCACCGGATTTTCCGTTCGTTGATTGCAGGGCCGACAGCCAGAGCAGGATGCTGCTTTTGCCGTAAGGTTCGACGATGGCGAGATCGATGCTGCGATAGGTTCCAAGCGATTTACGATCTGTCTCGGAGGCGAGGCCATAGCCGAGCACGGTCACGGGCGCGCCGGGGACGGGTTGCCACTCGGGATCGTGCGCGATGGGCGAGAATTGATCGGGCAGGCGCTCGGCAAGCGTCACAATCGCCAGATCGATGGATTTGACCCGTTTTTTGATCGCATCGGCATTGTAATCCGGATGGATGTGGATGGATGCCGGTTCGATCAGGACGGGTGTGTTGTCGGGCGTGCGGAAGTGGACGCGATAGGCGGTTGAGCCTGTCACGCAATGGGCCGCGGTGAGAATGATGTTTTGCGTGAGGACAGCCCCCGTGCAGGTGCTGCCGCGGTCTCCCAAAATCATGACGGCATGGCGCGCAGACTCAGGGGCGGGAACGCCCTTGATGATCGCGGATGCGGCTGTCGCGGAACCCAAGGTCATCAAGAGGGCAAGGGCAGGTGGCGAAGGCCGCATGGCTCGGTCTCATCGGTCAATCAAGAACCAAAATACAATCAAGGAGGGGTTATATGAACATGATTCTGCTCACGGGGCCAAGTTTGGAACCGGTTACGCTCGCGGAGATGAAGCTCTGGCTTAAAATTGACGGGTCGGAGGATGATAATGTGATCAATGCATTGATCGTTTCGGCGCGCCTTTCGGTCGAGGCCGTGACCAAACGCATCTTGATCACGCAAAGCTGGCGTGTGGTGCTGGATGAATGGCGACAGGGCGGATTGATCCGGCTGCCGACGGGGCCGCTCCAATCGGTGACCGCGGCGCGGGTTTACGACGCGGCGGGTGCTGCAACAAGCGTCCCGGTCTCGACTTTTCTGGTTGATAATTCGAGCCGCTCGCCGCGCCTGATTGTGACGGGACCGGTGCCGTCACCGGGGCGGGTGATTGCGGGGATCGAGATTGATTGCACGCTGGGGTATGGGGCTTCGGGATCACTTGTTCCCGAGCCGCTTCGCTTGGCCATTCGTCTGTTGGCGACGTTCTGGTTCGAAAATCGGGGTGATGTTCCGATCAGCGGGGCGGCCAATTGGCCCGATGCGGTGCTGACGCTTTTGACGCCTTATGCGACGCGGAGGCTCTGATGGCGAAGGTTTCCATCGGGGCGTTCCGCGCCCGGCTTGTGCTTGAAACGCCGGTCGAGACGACGGATTCGGCGGGTGGTGTCACCCGAAACTGGACACAGGCGGCGTCGCTTTGGGGTGATGTTGCGACGCTGAGTGCTTCGCAGCGGCAGGAAGCACAGCAATTGGGGCAGACTTTGACGCATCGCGTGACGGTGCGGTGGCGGTCGCCGCTCGATACATCGATGCGGTTCAAGAAAGGCGCGCGGGTTTTCGCGATCCGGGGCGTTTACGACCCCGAGGATATGACGCGCCGTCTGGTGTGTCTGTGCGAGGAGATGCGGGCATGAACAGTCCCATTTTGGCGCTGCGGGCCGCAATACGCAGTATTCTGG
>CAIOYY010000102.1 GCA_903862715.1 uncultured Alphaproteobacteria bacterium | reverse complement strand
GGCGGCGACTTCGCGCTGGCGGGCGCGGCCTATATGACAACCATCGACCGCTTCGACGAAAACTGGGTGGCGGCAGAATTCGGCTCACATGGCTCGCGCCGTCTTGCGTCCGGCGGCACGTTCGAAACCGGCCCCGGCGAACTGACGCTGGTCGGCCAGTGGAAAACCTATGAAGGCCCGTGGGAACAGCCGGAAGACTTGAAACACTACACCGGCTTTCTGAAATACGAACAGCTCATCTCCTTCGGCTTTTTCGATTTCACGCTGCATGGCTATCGTGCGTCATGGAAGCCGACCGAACAAATTCCCGAACGCGCCATCGGCACGCCGATCTGCCGCGACGAATATTGTTCGCCCGATCGCAGCGCGACCGGCGAGACAACGCGCTTTATCGCTTCGGCGCGTGTCACGGGCGACGACTGGAACGCGAATGTCTATGGCCAGTATTACGACTGGACGATGTATTCCAATCCCACTTATTTCAATGGCGACGGCACTTCGGCGCAGATCAAGCAATTCGACACGCGCTGGATCTTCGGCCTCAAAGCCGAGAAAAACTATGTCTTCGGTCCATCGCTGGATCTGCGCATCGGCACCGAAAATCGGTACGACAGCATCGGCCCGGTCGGCGTCCATCAGACCTCGCAGCGCAATTTCGTCGCCTCGCTGGGCA
Organism: uncultured Alphaproteobacteria bacterium; assembly: GCA_903862715.1. Taxonomy (GTDB): domain Bacteria; phylum Pseudomonadota; class Alphaproteobacteria; order Micropepsales; family Micropepsaceae; genus CAIYRG01. The sequence continues at coordinate 8,466 of CAIOYY010000102.1, read as the reverse complement.
ATTTTGCCGTCAATGAAGGCTCGCTGTCCGCTTTCGGCGAAGCGACGTGGAAACCGTTCGATGGCCTGCGCCTCGTCGGCGGCCTGCGCGGGGACTATTACACCTTTAATGTGAAAGCGCGCGACGCCGCGGCTTATGACGGCGAAGACACCGACGCGATGCTCTCGCCGCGTTTTCTCGCCGCCTATCAGGTGAACGACAATATCGAGCTCTATGCCAATTGGGGCCGCGGCTTTCACTCCAACGATGCGCGCGGCGTCGTCAATCCGATCGATCCGGTTCCGGGTCTCGTGCGCGGCACGGGCAAAGAAGTCGGCGCGCGTTTCCAGATCGACGATTTCCAGTTCACCGCAACCTATTGGTGGCTCGATCTCGACAGCGAACTGAAATTCGTCGGCGATTCCAATTCGGTCGAACCGTCGGAAGCGTCCGAGCGCCACGGCCTCGAACTCGTCGCCTTCTGGCGTCCTTACGAATGGCTGGCGCTCGATGCGAATTACACCATCTCGAATGCCCGTTTTTTGAACAGCCCCGGCGCGCAATATGTACCGGGCGCGTTTGAGAGCGCGGGACAAGTCGGCGTCTCCGTTATCCAGGACGAATGGGAAGGCAGCGTCCGCCTCCGTCATCTCGGGCCCTACCCGCTGATCGAAGACAATTCGCAGCGCGACGACGGCAGTACCATCGTAAACCTGCGTGCCGCCTGGAAGCCCGGCGACTGGGAGATCTATGCCGAGGTGCTGAACCTTTTCGACAGCAAGGCCAAGGATATCGCTTATTACTACGAATCCTACCTGCCCGCGATCGATGCGGGTCCGACCGAGGGCCGTGTCAGCCGTGTGGTGGAACCCATTACTTTCCGCATGGGGGCCAAATACAAATTCTGATGCACAGCAGCATGACACAAAAACATCACAGCATGCGGCAACAAGGCACCCGTCAAGGTTTGCCTTTGGAGGATGTTTTGGCCATTTTGTCGCCCGATGCGGCTTTGCATCTCAAGCCTAGGGAGAGAAACATGAAACTCAGCAGCAAACTTATCGGGGGCATCGCTGCCGGTACGATCGCCACGCTGGCGGCGTTCGGCGCGACGGCACAGGTCAATCCGAGCCTCGTCATCACCGGCGAAGACGCCGCGATGAACGGCGAAATGAACATGATCAACGCCGCGACGGCGCGAGGCATTGCCGAAGCGTGCGAACGCATGGCGGCCGAACGTGACATGGACATGGCCATCGTCATCCTCGACAATTTCGGCAACACGGTGCACCAGCACCGCATGGACGGCGCCGCGCGTTACACCGCGATCTACACCGCCGAACTGAAGGCCGAAACCGCGCGCCTCACGCGCCGTCCGTCCAAGCTGCGCATGAACGCCGTCATCCAGAACCCGGCGTCTGAAGTGCGCGAATGGAATCTCGGCTACTTCCCGAATGCCGGCGGCCTGCCCATCTGGGCCGGCGACCAGATCATCGGTTTTGTCGGCGTCGGCGGCATGAATGCCCGTCCGCCGGAATGGTCGGATGAAATCTGCGCGCACCGTGCGCTCGAAGAAGTGGTCGGCCCGCAGCCGGCGCTCGGCGAAGACATGGCGCGCCCGTAAGCGTTCGACGAACTGTTCCGTAAAAAAGGGCCTCGTGGAAACACGGGGCCCTTTTGTTTTGTGCTCTCACCTTGGCGCAGCGAGCCACCATTCTCGTCATGGCCGCCCACCGAGGCGCGGGCGATGGGTGGCCGGATCAAGCCCGGCCATGACGTTTTTTTACCTGCGCCGCGCCGCGTCGATGGCCGCGACGTCGATTTTCGTCATGTCCATCATCGCCTCGAAGGCGCGTTTGGCTTCGTCGCCGCCCGCGGCCATCGCCTCGGTCAGCGTGCGCGGCGTGATCTGCCAGTTGACGCCCCATTTGTCCTTGCACCAGCCGCAGGCGCTTTCACGCCCGCCATTGCCGACAATCGCGTTCCAGTAGCGGTCGGTCTCCTCCTGATCGTCGGTGGCGATCTGAAACGAGAACGCTTCGCTCTGCTTGAACGCAGACCCGCCATTGAGCCCGATACAGGCAACACCCGCGACCGTGAAATCCGCCACCAGCACATCGCCCTTTTTGCCGGACGGGTAGTCGCTGGGCGCGCGGTGAACCGCGTTCACAGAACTGTCGGGGAAGATCTTCGCATAGAAGTTCGCCGCTTCCTCTGCGTCCTTATCGTACCAGACGCATATCGTGTTCTTGGCAATGGCCATGGCTTGTCCTTTCGTTTGGAAGACGGGGCGTTTCAAAGTCTGTGGCGTCGCGCCCCTTGGCGCGCAGCTCACGCCTCTTCTTTACAGTAAGCTGCCCTTTAAGAATGCGCTCGTACCTTGTTATGTTCCGTCAGCGAGGCGGTTGGGGCGATCCCGTCACTCCACACACGTTGCGGAGCTGCGATACAACCTGAAGATCGCGCTCGTGCTGCTCGCGCGCCAGATCGAATTGGCCATTCTGGCCGAAATAAGTGGAATATAATGGGTTGCACAGCGTTGCGTAGCACAGCGGCGAAACGTCGGGGTTCGGCACATACGGGTCCTGAAGATAGCACTCCTTTTGCGCGCCCATGAGATCGACGGCGCAGGCATATTCCTCTAGCATGGCCGTACCGGCGGCGATGTTTCCGCTCGCGCAGTAGAGTTCCGATATATCCGCCCAATATTGATAGTTCGGGAATTCGAAAATGATCTCTCCGGAAGCCGCGTGAAACCACATGACCGCAGTCTCAAAATCTCCGTCACGCCGCGCGGCGACGCCGTTCTCTAGATAATGCTGCACCCGTTCGGGCGCGACGAAGCCCACGCCCACATCGTATCTCCCGTCATCATCGTCGAAGATGGAGGCGAAGGGCGCGGCGAAATTCAGGAGAAGCAGGCCGACAAGGCCACCCGTCGCTACCGCGGTGCCAATGCGCAGAATCATCGCCATGTCGAAAGCCCCCGTCGAAGCGAAGGTGCTATTCGCCGCCTTCATGGCAAGAGCATGTCCTCGCAGGCGTGCGCGCCATGTCACGTTCCGTCAGAAAAAAGGCCCCGTGATATCACGGGGCCCGTTTTGTTCGTGCCTTGTGGCGCCAGGCTTTAGTTGGTCGCCGGAAGGTAATCCTCGACGTCGCAGGCCGGACCATTGCCGGCGCCGCCCTGGCAGAGCACGCGGCCATCTTCATGCGTCAGGTAGCGGAACTGGCCGCCATTGGAGCCGTCCTTCAGCGGATGGAATCCGACCTCGATCTGATCGCCGATCGCAACCGTGCCCTGGGTCCAGCCGTCACGGGTCAACTGCCCGATCGAACCCATTTCGAACGACCAGGTGTGGCTCTCATTCGCGGCGTCGGTTACCGCCACATGCAGCCACGCATGGGGATTGCGATATTCGAATTCCTCAACGACACCGGTGATCATGTCCGTCCTCGACTGGTCAAACATCGCGAAGGAATGATGCGCCAGGGCCGCCGCAGGAGCGAGCGCGAAAACCAACGCGGCGACGTAAGTGGACTTATGCACGTGTCTCTCCATTTGCGTTTCTTCCCCTAGGGCCATGGTCTGATGATGCCACGGTCTCTGGGCCGGAATGTGTCAGAATCGGGTCCCGCCTGCCAGAGGGGGAGCGGTAGCCTTTCCCGCGCCTTTTTGCACTGCACAAACGCTTCTCTGGCTGGCATCGCCCTCCACCATGGGGGTGCGCTGCTCCCCGACAAGGGGGACGAGAAACGCTTACGGCTCCGTCACATGCACGACCGCCAGAAGGTTTACGCCCGACTCCGGCAGGACCAGTCCCTCGCCATCCGCCGTCACCTCGATATTGCGCACGTCTTCGCCGCGCCCCGGAATCGCCCAGGAGGAAAATTCCTCCGTAGACGGATCAAACCGCACCAGCGCATTGGGGCTGACATTGGCCTCGGTGAACCAGACCTTTCCCTTAAACCAGGCGAGACCCCAGGGTGTGCCGCCCTCGCCGCTGGGCGTGGGCCATTCCGACCATGTGCCGGTTTCGGGATCGAAGCGCCCCAGCGCGTGGCGTCCGCTGTCGGTGTAATAGATGTCGCCATCGGGCGCGATCATAATGGAGCGTGGGCGAGCATTGTCACCCGGCAGGCGATGCTCGGTCACTTCCAGCGTTTCGGTATCGATCTGGCCCAGCATGTTGGTCCCGTTGGAGCCGAACCAGAGATCGCCGCCGGGATCGAAGGCAAGGCTGTAAGGCCGCGAGCGCAGCGTCGGCAGCTCGAAGGTGTCGAACACGGTTTCGCCCGGCGCCAGCCTGCCGATGAAATTGGTGTTCTGGTAGCTGACCCACATCGTGCCGTCTTCCGCGCGCACAATGGCGAAGGGATCGTGCGCTTCTTCCCTGTTCTGCGCATAAAATATTTCATGCTGCCCGGTGGCGGGATCGAGCTTGCCGACATAGGAACGGAAATTCGCGGTGAACCAGATGTAGCCGTCCGCATCCACCGTCATGTTGCGCGGCTGCGATACCGGCACGCGCACGCGGTATTCCTCCTTCTGTCCCGTCGCCGGATCGTAGTGGCCGACAAGATTTCCGTATTCGCCCGTATACCAGATGCTGCCATCATCCATCGGCTGCACATCCCACGGCGCGGTGCCGGGCGCGTTGACCTTGTATTCGTCAAAGGTCACTTGCGCGGGCCCGTCGATCAGGACCGGCGCCGGACGCGGCTCCTCCGGGAAATGCTCTGTGAGATAAGCGAGAAGTTCGGGCACCATGTCCGGCGTCACCGGCGCGCCGACTGAGACCATGCGGTCCAGCGCGTTGGCCCAGTCGGTCGGATTGTATCGCGCGTTGGTGATGCGATCGAGCGCGTGGCAGGCAACGCAGTTCTGCTCGATGAAGGCTTTCGGCGGCCCTTCCGGCAGTTGCGCCGGTTCTTCCTCGGCGGCGATGGCGGTGGATTGAAACAGCGCGGCAGCAAGGCACGCGGAAACCAGTCGCAGTGACGGCATCACTTCCCTCCCCTGTCGGCCGTGATGCCTCGAAAAAAGAAGACGTGACGAGGCACTGAAGGCCGTTCGCATTTCCCTTATGAGCGGAGCTTAGGGGATTCCACGCGGATGGAAAGGTGGGGGGCTCACCCCCCGTGAACACGGCTTTTGCGCGGCGGGAATTTCGGCCCTATCTTTGCCTGACGCGCGACGCCTGATGCCCGCGCGAGCATGTCGAGGGGTCCTCATGCGTCATCTCTTTTCGGCGGCCGTTCTCGCGCTGCCTTTCATCACCGCGCCCGCGCATGCGGTCGAGGTCGGCGATCATCCCTATTACCTTTCCTGCGTCGGCGCCGGATACAACCACGTCCAATGCGATTGCCTCGGGCAATATCTCGCCGGAAACGACTGGAACATGAATGAGGATCTGCTGCTGTTCCTCGAGCTAAATTATGCCCTGAACGGCGCCGGACAGATCGATGACGGCGTCTACGACGTGGTCCGCAATTCCGGCTATTACTGGTCCTCCGACGAAGAAATCTATGCCGCCGCCCAGCTCGTCACCAACGCCGTCAATTACTGCAAGGACTGGTAAAGCCCTTTTTACGTTGTGCGCCCTTCCCCGCATTTACATCCGGGACAAGCCGCCATATGAGGGACAAATGGATCGTTCCTTCGTCTTTGCCATTATCGGCCCCGACCGTCCCGGCCTCGTCGAATTGTTGTCCGACGTGGTGGTAAACCATGACGGCAACTGGCTCGAGAGCCGCATGGCCTCTCTCGCCGGGCAGTTTGTCGGCGTCGCGCGCGTCACCGCTCCCGAAAAGAAAGCGAAAGCCTTTGTGCTGGCGCTGACGCAACTGGAGACGACGGGCCTGCGCGTGATGCTGGAACCCGTCGGCGCGTCAGAGGACAAGCCCGCGTCGCGCCGCCTCGTCATCAATGTCATGGGGAATGATCACCCCGGCATCGTCCGTGAGATTTCCCGCGTGCTCGCGCGCCATAACGCGAACATCGTCGAACTCGACACCGGCACGCGCGAAGGCGCGATGTCGGGGGAAACGCTGTTCTATGCCGAAGCCGAAGTCGATGTGCCACCGACAAGCAGCGACGAAACCTTGCGCGCCGACCTTGAAGCCCTGTCGCATGAAATCATGGTCGATCTCGGTCTCGAAGACCGCGACTTCTGAGCCCATCAGGATCTAAGACATGGACGAACTGCCCGACCGCCTCGCCGCCAACCCCAGAAGCCCGTTCCACAACAAGGCGCTTCTCGACCAGGGTATCGGCATCAAATTCAACGGCGCGGAAAAAACCAATGTCGAAGAATATTGCGTCTCCGAAGGATGGATCCGCGTCGCCGTGGGCAAAACGCTCGACCGCCAGGGCAATCCGCTGACCATCAAGCTCAACGGCAAAGTCGAGCCCTATCTGCGTCACGCGGATAACAGCGAAGCGGAATAATTTCCGTCGAAAAAGACTCCACGCCTTCTCACCCGAAAAAGGGAGAAGGAATGACCTCCGTCGCGCGAATGGGAATCTGTATCCCGACGAAACTGCGCACCTGGCGCAGTTCATCGAACATCGGGCGCATGCGCAGCCTTGTCCACCGGCCCTCGCCCTTTTTGGAATAGGCCAGAATATCGACGCGCAACGGTTTCGCGCGCGACACCGCCTCGCGCAGAATGCGCACGGTTTCCGGGCATGTCTCTGGCCCGCGAAACAGACGGCAATTCCGCCCCAGCAATTCTTCCCGATCGTAGCCGTTCAGCCGTATGCAGGCGCGATTGACAAAGACAATCGGATTGTCGGCTTTGCGCGCATCCGTGATGAGCAGCGAATGATCGCCGTTCTGATGAAACACGCGTTCGGCGATGAGACGGAGATAATCGGAACGCGAGACCACCGGCTTTTTCACGACGGGGAAAGGGACGCGCGAAAGGATTTGCGACGACGACGACGAAGGAACCATGATCACCAATGACTTTCGTAACAGGAAATGCAAATGCAGGGGCCGCTTTAACAACGCAATTTTCAGCGTTCAGGGATGAAGCGGTTACGCGGCGAGATGCGATTTGTTCCGATTGCGTCAAAGGATAAAAGTCATTTTCGCATTATCCACAAAGGCTTGGAAACATGTCCGGAAATACAGGCGCAGCTGCATCGTTCTGAAACGCTTTTGCGCCACGCGTATCCCTCAACGGATCGTTGAAAGGCACGGTGTTCCTTCTCAGGAACGCTTCGGTACGGAACTTATTTGCGGCGTCTCGCTTGCCTCGTCCTCGCGGATGGCCTGCTGAACGCCGACAAAACTCCGCAGGCTTCCGTCCGACTCGAACACCGGACGAAGACTGAGACGGTTCCAGAAAGCGCTGCCGTCCTTCTTGTAATTGAGGATATCGACGATGATGCGCTTTCGCGCCTGGATCGCTTCGCGCAGCGCCGTAACGGTCAGCGGATTGGTCTCCGCGCCCTGCAGGAACCGGCAATTACGGCCAATCACTTCGTCGCGTGTGTAGACCGTCAGTTTCAGGAAGGCCTCGTTGACGAACACGATCGGATTGTCGTCCTCACGCGGATCGGTGATGAGAAAGGACCGTTCGCGCTCCTCATCGGTCGTGAAATGCAGGGCATCCTTGAAACGCATCAATGTCATTTTCCACGCTCCCAACCATCCGGCGTTCACCGTCAGAGCCTTAGACCCCAGGCAGGTCCCAGACCAGCAATGTCCCCGGAAGGGGTGAAGAAATTGCGCAAGGCCGGGCGCATGCATCCCCTTAAAGCGGCCCGAAAACGCTCAAAACAGCGATTTTCGCATGAACGGGGGATGAATTTCGGGCTCAAACGCCGTTCATGCGTATTGCCTATACTGCCTGTCATGTTCGCTTACCCCCAATGGGGCAAGCCGTGATTTGCGAAGGAGAATGACCAATGAGGAATTTACGCGTTCTGGGAATGGCCGCGATATTGGCGGGCGCAATGGTTCAGCCCGCAGCGGCGCAGAACTACGACAATGCGCGCAGCGACCGGGGCGCCCCCGCGGCCAGCTGGAACGCGCAAGCCTGGAACCCGCTCGGGACAGTGCAGTTTTTCGGCAACCCCGGCGTGCAGCGCATCAACACTGGCGGGACGGCGGAACGCATTCGCCTGACCGCCAATCGCAACGACGCCACCTGCCGCTCGGTGAGCATCACCTTCGGCAATGGGCGCAGCCGCGAGATTTTCTCAGGCCAGTTGCGGGTCAACCGCCCGGAGACCATCAACCTCCCCGGCAATGAGCGCGGCTTTCGCAACATCACGCTGGACTGCCGTGCGTCGGGCCGCGCCATTCTGACCACGATCACGGTCTCGGCGGATGCGGGTCTCCCGTCGGTGCTCTCCATTGGGGCCGAACGCTTCGGCCGTGACGGCGACCGTGAAACGATTTTCGCGGGTTTCCGTGGCCAGCGCGTTCAGGCCATCGGCCTGAAGGCGGTCGGCACGGATGCCGAGTGCCGCCG
>CAIOYY010000101.1 GCA_903862715.1 uncultured Alphaproteobacteria bacterium | reverse complement strand
TCACAACCTCAAATCTGGGCCATAGGTGCTGACGGGGAACAGCGGTGTATCGCAACGCCAATGGGGCCATGCCCGCGGAAGTCCCTGCGCTGTGGTTCTATCTGCCGGTACTCGATTGCCTGCGCCTGTTCGCCCAGCGCATGCTGGCGGGGCGTTCGCCCTTCACGGCCGACCGTCATCATTTTCACCATATTTTGTTGCGGCACATGCGCCCCGTCCAGGCGCTTCTGGTCTATCTCGCGCTGCTGGGCGCCCCCGGTTTCGTGGCGCTCTACGATCTGCATTTCGGTTCGATCGCGCTCGTGCCCTGCGTGATCGTCTACGGGGTGTTGGTCGCCCGGAACGCGGCGTCCGGCGCCGAAATCCCCGCCCGGCAAGGCGTATAATCGCTGGTGGCCCCGGTCCGACTCGAACGGACACGTCCCTTTCGGAACTACGGATTTTAAGTCCGTTGCGTCTACCATTCCGCCACGGGGCCCCTTCACGGGTGCGCTCAAAGCCAAATCGCATGGCGCGCGCGTCGTCAAGGCAGGGCGGGTGCGACGCCAAGGGGGAAATGGCGGCCCGTCGGCTCCCATGCTAGGCATCCGCGCATGATCTATCTGCTCGCGCTCGTCTTTCTCGGTCCCGCGCTTCTTGCCGCCGCCTTCGTCGTCGTCCCGGCATTACGCGGCCGGCGCAACGACGGCCTGCGGGCCTCGCCATGGCGCGCCATCCTTGCGGGTGCGCTGGTGCTGGTCGTGGGCCTTGGCACCTATGGCGCGCTGGGCCATCCCGAACTCGCGCTGTTCGCGCTGAAACGCGAACCCGAACCCGGCAATTATCAGCAGATGGTGAGCATTCTCGCGCAGCGCATCCGCGAGCGCCCGAACGATATTCAGGGTTGGAGCATTCTGGGCCGCGGCTATCTCGCCTTTGGCGAAGCCGAACAGGCGGCGCGGGCCTTCCGCCGCGCGGTCACGCTGTCGGAAGCGACCAGCGGTAGCGTGCCTGCCGAATTGCTGGTCGATTATGCTCTCGCCAACGCCATTGCCGCCGGAAGCGTCACGGCGGAGGTGGAAAACATCCTGCGGCAGGCGCTGAACGCCGATCCCGCCAATCCCGAAGCACGCTATTATCTCGGCCTCGCCCATGCCGATCGCGGTGAAACCGCCGAAGCGCTGGCGCTTTGGGATGGGCTCCTGGCCGATGCGCCGCCCGATGCGCCATGGCGCGAAGCCCTCCCGCTTCAGATCGCGGCGTTGCGCGGTGAAGCGCCCGGCGTGTCCCCCGAAGGAGAGGTCGGCGCGCCCGATATTCGCGCCATGGTCGATGGCCTTGCCGCGCGGCTGGCGCAAAATCCCGACGATCTCGATGGATGGGTCATGCTGGTCCGCGCCTATGCGGTGCTGGGCGAACCCGAGAATGCGCGCGGCGCGCTGGCCACCGCCCGCGATTTTTTCGCCGATGATCCGATGGCGATGTCCGCGCTGGGGCAGCAGGCCACGGCGAGTGGGCTGGAATAAAAGCGCGCGCAGGAAAAGTGGTCTTCCGGTTTTCCGTCCGCGCGCGCGTCAAAAAAAAACTGGCAGGAAAAGTGGACTTCCGGTTTTCCGTCCGGAAGCGCGTTATCAAAACCCCAAAATGAAAACGGCGGCCACTGGCCGCCGTCGAAACGCTATTTCTGGATGGGCCTAACCGGCGATACGGCCTTGCCACACCGGCCAGCAGGCGCTGTTCCCGCTATCCTTGGCCGCATTATAAAGCTTCATCTGCGCTTCTTCGGCATTGGCGCCATCGGCGGTCGCCACATAATCCTGATTGGCCGAGCACCAGATATAGAATTGATGTGTGCCGGACGCGAAGAAATCGACCTGACGATCAGAGGAAAAATTGCTCGCCGCAGCAACACCCGCTGCTGCAAACAGGACGCCGCCCAGTGCGGCTGCCACGATTCGCCTCATGATCATTCGGTCAGGGCTCCAAAATGCGTAAGAAAACGCCTTGTCTATTTTATGTTTGGCATAGGGCAGGGAGGGTGGCAAGTATTAATTCCGTGTCGGTCTCACCCACTATCTCATGGAAATAACGCAATAAATTGGGCTTTATAAGGTGAATGGCGGAAGCACTAGTGGCTCCTTTTCTCCCTTAAATATTGTTCACCTACGCAAGGGCCGGGCCAGATTCAGATCTAGAAACAATTTTACTACAGAGTGTTGTTATTAAATCGCGTGCTCGTCGCCGGATCTCCGTGTCTTGTCACGCCGATCTCTGGATTTGCCCATGATCGCGCCCCATTTGTCTGCTATGCGTAATTCCAATGACTGAAACCCTGCTCGGTATCCCGCTCGACCGCCTCGTTGACCGCGAAGCCATTGAACTGGCGCGCCGTGCGGGCATGTCTGTGGTCAGCTACCGTCCCGAAGATTTCGAAGGCATGCGCCGCGCAGGCCGCATTGCCGCCGAGGCGCTCGATCTGATGGTCCCCGAGGTAAAACCGGGCGTCACCACCGAATATCTCGACAAGCTCTGTTTCGAATATGTGCTCGATCATGGCGCCTTCCCGGCCTGTCTCGGCTATCGCGGCTATCGTCACACGGTCTGCACCTCGGTCAATCATGTCGTCTGTCACGGCATCCCGAGCGACCGGGCTTTACGCGACGGTGATGTCGTCAATATCGACGTCACGGTGATTATCGATGGCTGGCATGGCGATACCAGCCGCATGTATTATGTCGGCGACGTGAAGCGCAAAGCGCAGCGTCTTGTCGAAATCACTTACGAATCCATGATGCGCGGCATCAATGTCGTGAAGCCTGGCGCCACTACCGGCGATATCGGCTACGCCATCCAGTCCTATGCCGAAGGCGAGGAGCGCTGCTCCGTGGTGCGCGATTTCTGCGGCCACGGCCTTGGCCGCGTCTTTCATGCGCTGCCCAACATCGTCCATTTCGGACGCAAGGGTCATGGCACGCAGCTCCGCCCCGGCATGTTCTTCACGGTCGAACCGATGATCAATCTCGGCGGACATGCGGTGAAGGTGCTGAACGACGGCTGGACGGCGGTCACGCGCGACCGTTCGCTCTCGTCGCAATTCGAACATTCGATCGGCGTCACGCCGACCGGCTTCGAAATCTTCACGCTGTCGCCCAAAGGCTGGCACTGCCCCCCTTACGACATCTGAGGCATTCGTGTCGGACTCCCCCGCCGCCACCGAAGACGCGCCGCATTATCTCGAACATCGCAAACGCCTGCGCGACAAATTCCTGGCCGCGGGCGATTCCGCGCTCGCCGATTACGAACTCCTGGAACTCGCGCTCTTCGCCGCCATTCCGCGCCGCGATGTCAAACCCTTGGCGAAAACCCTCATCGCAACCTTCGGCTCCTTCGCCGATGTCATCGCCGCCACCCCGGAACGGTTGAAGGAAATCTCCGGTGTGGGCGATGCGGTGGTCGCAAGCCTGAAAACCATCGAAGCCGCCGCGAAACGTTTGGCGGGCGGGAAGGTTATCAACCGTCCCGCCCTTTCCTCCTGGGATGCGCTGCTCGATTATTGTTCCGTCGCCATGGCGCGCCTTGCGACAGAAGAATTCCGCATCCTCTTTCTCGACCGAAAAAACATTCTTCTCGCCGATGAAGTGCAGCAAAAGGGCACGGTCGATCACACGCCGGTCTATCCGCGCGAAGTCGTCAAACGCGCGCTCGAGCTCGGCGCCTCCGCGCTCATACTTGTGCACAATCATCCGTCGGGCGACCCGACGCCGTCCAAAGCCGACATCGCCATGACGCGTGAAATTCAGGCGGCGGCGAAAGCGCTGAAAATCGACCTGCACGATCATCTCGTGATCGGCAATGGCCGCCACGCAAGCTTCCGCGGTCTCGGATTGCTGTAAATCGATCGCTGAGAGCCCCGATCTCGAAGAGAGGATCGCACAAATGGACACGCAATTGATTGCGCTTGCCCAGAATTGTCTGAACGCTGCCTATGAAAAAACAATGGCATTTCCGACCATCATCGGAACGCTGATTGCGGCGGGCTTTGAAGGTTATGTGGTCGATTACCGCCGCAACACCACAACCTATTTTCTTTCCGATGGCGACAATGCCGTTCTGGAAAATCAACCGTCGAAAACAATGGTTGCCGCCACATTCGATCAGCCCGGCATTCATGCCCAGATCAAATGGGCACAGGCCAACCCGCCGGACTATTCCTACGCCGCCTTTTGCGAAAATGTGAAGGCGTTGGGATGCGCGGGATACATCGTTTCCTTCTCCGGTCGCCGGGTGCTGTATTACGGGCGCACCGCCGAACTTCATGTCGAACATTTCCCACAATAGGGGCGGGGCGTGCCGGGTGGCGCGCGGGGTTGCCGTTGGAGCAAGCGTGCAGAACGATCTTTTCGGAACGCTGACGGAGACGCCCTCGCGCGAAGAAATCGCGGAGGGCGCTGTGCTACTGCGCGGCTTCGCGCTGACAGAGGAAGATGCGCTGCTTGTCGACATCGCGCTCGTCGCCGAGGCCGCACCCTTTCGCAACATGGTCACGCCGGGCGGCTTTACCATGTCGGTGGCGATGACGAATTGCGGGCGCGCCGGCTGGGTCTCCGACCGGCGCGGCTATCGTTACGCTACGGATGATCCCCTGTCGGGCAAACCCTGGCCTGCCATGCCGGACAGTTTTCTGATCCTAGCGCAAAGCGCGGCAGCGGCGGCTGGCTATCCGGCCTTCGCACCCGATGCCTGTCTCGTGAACCGCTATGTGCCGGGCACGCGCCTCACGCTGCATCAGGACAAAAACGAAAAGGATTTCGCCCAGCCCATCGTTTCGGTCTCTCTCGGCCTTCCCGCGACATTTCAATTCGGCGGCATGGAGCGCACAGAGAAAGTCACGCGATACAGACTCGAGCATGGCGATGTCGTGGTCTGGGGCGGTCCCACGCGATTGCGCTTTCACGGCGTATTGCCGTTGAAGGACGGCCTTCATTCTTCACTGGGCGCAACCCGCATCAATCTGACGTTCCGCAAGGCGATGTGAATTTCTCCTTCCTTCCCCCCTTGAGGGGGAAGGTGTCGCGCAGTGACGGAAGGGGGAAGATCTCAAGGCTGCGACATCACTCCCAGGAGCATTTCCGCTCCGAGAAGCCACAGCATCGTATCCTGATAGTCTTCGTCGATTTCCGCCCGCGCGCAGACGGCGCGAAGATGGTCCGAACCATGATGATAATCGCGGTCCGACAGATGGCTGCATTGCGACGGCACCGACACGCAGCCGGGCAGCATCATGGCCGCCATCGCGATCAGAAAGAAGGAACGCATCGAAAAGCCTTTCCGGGCGGAAATACTGGCAGGACTATGCGTCAAGGCGGGCAGTCCCCGCATCTCCCGAACGGGGGTGGCGAGGAAGCAGCCATGGGTGCGCCCTTCCTTCCCCAGAAATGCTGCGCCGGTCCGGGGCCTGCGCCCTTCCCCGTGCAGGTCTCCGGGGGTAGAAGGGCCGGTAATTTCCCAAAGGCGTGGAGCCTCGAATGATCCCCCGTTATGCGCGCGAGAAAATGGTGGCCATCTGGTCGCCCGAAACCAAATTCCGCATCTGGTTCGAGATCGAGGCCCATGCCGCCGACGCCATGGCCGAAATCGGCATGATCCCGGCCAGCGCCGCGAAAACGATCTGGGAAAAAGGCGGTGCGGCGGAATTCAATGTCGCCCGCATCGATGAGATCGAGCGCGAGGTCAAACATGACGTCATCGCCTTTCTGACCCATCTCGCCGAATTCATCGGCGACGATGCCCGCTTCGTTCATCAGGGCATGACCTCGTCCGATGTGCTCGACACCTGTCTCAGCGTACAGCTCACCCGCGCCGCCGATATCCTGATCGCCGATGTCGATGGACTGCTTGCGGCGCTGAAGCGCCGGGCGCTGGAATACAAATTCACGCCCTCCATCGGGCGCAGCCACGGCATCCATGCCGAGCCGGTGACGTTCGGTCTGAAGCTCCTTGGCTATTACGCCGAATTTCAGCGCGCCCGCGCCCGTCTTGTCGATGCGCGGAAAGAAATCGCCACCTGCGCCATCTCCGGCGCGGTCGGCACCTTCGCCAATATCGATCCGCGCGTTGAAGCCCATGTCGCGGCTAAACTGGGCCTCACCGTCGAGCCCGTCTCCACGCAGGTCATCCCGCGCGACCGCCACGCGATGTTCTTCGCTATTCTGGGCGTCGTCGCCTCGTCGCTGGAACGCCTCGTCACGGAAGTGCGTCATTTGCAGCGGACGGAAGTGCTGGAAGCCGAGGAATATTTCTCGGCAGGGCAGAAGGGTTCTTCCGCCATGCCGCATAAGCGCAATCCGGTGCTGTCGGAAAACGTCACCGGCCTTGCCCGCATGGTGCGCGCCTTTGCGCTGCCCGCGATGGAAAACGTCGCGCTATGGCATGAACGCGATATCTCGCATTCCTCGGTCGAGCGTTATATCGGCCCCGACGCCACCATCACGCTCGATTTCGCATTGGTGCGCACGACCGGCATCATCGACAAGCTCGTCGTCTATCCGGAAAAGCTCCAGGCCAATCTCGATCTGACGCAAGGCCTGGTGCACAGCCAGCGCGTGCTGCTGGCGTTGACGCAGAAAGGCGTCTCGCGCGAAGCCTCCTATCGCCTCGTGCAGGAAAACGCGATGCGCACCTGGAAGGGCGAGGGCCCGCTGCTCGATCTGCTGAAAGCAAACGCCGAAATCGGAAAATATTTGAGCGCGTCCGAACTCGAAGGCCTGTTCGATCTCGAATATCACTTCAAGGAAGTCGATCGCGTCTTCGCCCGCGTCTTGGGGGAATAACGCCTCTTATTTTCCTCCGCTGCGCGAACGGAGGAGGTATCATGCGGCACGCATGACGGAGGGGGCTACTTCTTCTCCACCAAAAACCCTTGCCCACGCGATTTGCCGAGCAATCGCTTCACGCCCAGCCATGTGCCCGTGCCGCACACGACCGTCGCGCCCAACAGCAGCACGATCATCAGCACATCCCAGAACGGGCGCCAGCGAAACGCCGCCGTGAAATCAAGGCTGTGCAATCCGTTGAACAGCCAGCGGCTCCAGCGCGCGTCCGCATCGGCGAAACGCACCAAACGCCCCGACACCGGATTCAGATAAAACCGCGCCGCGTTCTCGCCGTCGGTCGTCACGCGCACCACCGGAAAAGGCGGCGGCGCATTCGCGCGCCCATAATAATAAGCGTCTTCTTCCGCCAGCATGTCCCACGACACGCTTCCATAGCCTTCGCCGATACGGGTCGCGCTCGCGGCGATGTCCGCTTCGCTTAAGGGCGCCGGATTCCCGTTGGCGTCGATCCGCGTCTCGATGCCTTCTGCAGTTGCGGCCAATGCATAAAGGCCGCCGTCCAGCGGCGCGGCCGTCAGATGCACGGTGCCCTCCGGCGCGTTCGCGATCATCTGGGGAAGGCTCGCGCGAATGTCCGCCCATTGCGGCGCGCCGCCGTAAAGCCGCGCCTGCGCCGCCGACGGATCGGAATTGCCGAGAAAGCCCCAAGGGTTCATCGACAATAATCCGCTGAACACCCAGGTCAGCGTGAAAAGGCCGAAGATCAGTCCCGGCACATGATGCCAGTACCATAACCCGCGATAGGGCGAAGCGAGTCTGCCGGTGGAGCGCCGCCGTTTCACCTGGCGGATGCCGATATAGATTCCGATGAGGGTCAGCACACAGCCGATCAGCGAGGTCCAGATCACGATCTGGCTCCATAGCGGTCCGTCTTCGCGCAATTGCGAGAAGTAGAGCCAATGTGGCACCGAGCCGAACCAGTTCCAGAAGCGCTGATGCGCATTCGTCACCTGGACGGCCTTGCCGCTCATGCTGGAAACATACAGCTCCGTTCCGGCATCGTCGTTCAGCGCGAAAAGATAAAGCGGACGGTCATTACGGAAATTTCCCGTCGTCCATTGATCGGTTTCGATTTCACCGAGCAATGCCGGCTCTGCCGTCACCCCGTGCACGCGTGCATAATCGCGCGCGCTGGCCTCGGCTTCCTCCGCGCTCACACCGACAAGCGCCGCGCCGGTGGAAAGATCGGCCATATAGGTCCGTCCGCCGTCACTGCGGGCGGTCAGCACGATGTTCCCATTCGTCACTTCGACGTCGAAACTCGAAATGGTCTCGTCATCACCGGGAAGCGTGTCACCTTCGAGAACGCAGCACGGCGCGCCGCCAAGCGGCATAAGCCCCATCAGCCGCGCGTCCCGTTCCAGCGACGGATAGGGGACATACATCATCACGATGCCGGACAGGCACCAGACGACCATCAGCGCCCCAAGGCCTATTCCGAGATAGCGATGGGTGAGGAAAAGAACCCTGTTCATGGCGTCACCCTATCGCATCCTCTCCCAAAAAAAGAGCCGCGCGAAGTTTCCTCCACGCGGCCCTTTAAGGGTATTCCCGTTTCAATTGTCCGAACGGCCCCGATCTTACATTCCGAACTGATAGGTGTAGTTCAGGTAGAAGGACTGCGGCATGCCCCGGAAGCGGTAGACATAGTCGGCGCCGCCATCGGTTTCACCGACACG
The DNA here is from genome assembly GCA_903862715.1 of uncultured Alphaproteobacteria bacterium. Taxonomy (GTDB): domain Bacteria; phylum Pseudomonadota; class Alphaproteobacteria; order Micropepsales; family Micropepsaceae; genus CAIYRG01. Next base: position 14,094 of record CAIOYY010000101.1, on the reverse strand, counting down.
AACCCGCGTCGCATATTCTTCGTCGAACAGGTTCTGGACCTTCACGCCGATGCGATGCCTGCGTTCGGGGTCAATGAACACGCGGGCGCCGACGTCCACGACGGTATAGTCACCATATTGCTGGATGCCGAGGGCGCTGCGGTACACGTCGCCGATATGGTTGACGGTGACGGAAGCGCCGAAGGGCAGGTCCATTGGGTGATAGTCAAGAATCGCCTTGAACATCGATTCCGGAACATCCGGGCGCTGGACATTGGTGCCCTCTGTTTCGCTCGAATTGAACGAGTAGCTTAAGTTTGCCGAAAACACATTGTCGAATTCGGCGCCGACAATGAGTTCGCCGCCACGGACCTTCACGGTCGGGCCCGAATTGGCGAAGGTGTCGACACCGAGATCAGGATCGAACACGATTTCGATCATGTCTTCGATGTTGCGCAGATAACCGACGGCTTCCCAGGTCAGCGTAACCGAACCCATCGGCACGGTTCCACCAACGGAGCCGTTAATATTGTAGCTCCTCTCGGGATCGAGATTGGGGTTGCCCTGCTCGCAGCACGGATCGACGACATAGAGTTCGTAAGCGTCGGGCAGGCGGAATGCAGTGCCGCCCGTGGCGCGTGCAAACAGGTTCGGCGTGATGTCCCACCGGCCGCTGACATTCCACACGGTCGAGCTTTCGGCATCGCTCGGGATGTTGTGGCGGACGCCCGCGGACAACACGACATTGGGAATCAGATCGTCGGTGGTGCGGATCTGCGCGAAGGGCGCATGTACCGACTCGTTTTGCGGTGCGATCAGGAAGACCTGATCTTCGCCCGAATAGGTCTGATAATCATAGCCTGCGTAGAATTCGAAGCCGCCGCCCGGCGCGTATTTCGCCAGCGCGTTGAGCCCGTAATCTTCGAAGCCCCAGAAGTCTCCGTCGCTGACGACGTCCAGCGTCCCGGGGCTGCCGATGACGTTGTCGACCTCCGTGAAAGCGGTATCCCAGTCGTGATAATAGCCCTTGATGAAAAGTTGGATCTGGTCGCTGACCGTCCAGTCCAGTTTCGCGCTCAGGACTTCTTCATCGCGGTCATTGTGACCTTCGGCGATGAGAAACGGCCTTATGTAATCATTCGTCGTATCGGTGTGCTGATAACTTACGCTGAAACGCGCGTCTTCGCCGATATTGACCCCGTATTTGATCCCCAGCGAAACGGCGTCGTAGCCGCGCTCGCGGTCGGTGGCACTGGGTTGATAGTCGGCTTTACGGAACGGTCTGAAACCGTCGGCCTGGTCGCTCGAACCATAGATCACGAATTGGTGCGGGCCGATGGAGTCGCGGAAATAGCCATTGATGTGGCGTTCCCCGAAGCTGCCAGCGCCGAGGCTAATGGCGCCGTCCGGCGTGTCGGAGAATTCCTTGGTCACGATATTGATCGCGCCCGCGACGGCGGTCGTGCCATAGAACAGCGCCTGCCCGGCTTCGATCACTTCGATCCGCTCGATCATATGCGCGGGGATCGTGTCCGTCGGCGGCGTCGTGGAATAAAGGCGGTTGTTCATGCGAACACCGTCCACCAGCCACAGCAATTCCGTGACGCGCGAGCCCTGATAGGACGCGTCGACATAGTCGAAGGGACCGCTTAATGGCGCGATATAGAGGCCCGGCACCTGATTTTGCAGTGCACTGGCGGCGTCCACATAACCGCCATTAAGAATTTCCTCGGCCGTCACGGTTTCGACGCGGGCGCCGTAGCGCGCCAGCTCCTGCGGCAGTTCTTCTTCCAGATAGCCGGTAATGATGACGTCGCCGATCTGCGCGTGGGCGGGCATACCGGCGCAAAGTGCCGCGGCCGAGCAGGCTCCGAATAATAGCGAACGCATAAAATCTCCCTTCAGAAAGGCCGGTTGTCCGGCTTGGATTGTGTTATCGGCGGGAATACGCGCGCGCCTCGCGTCTCCCTCGCCTCAAGGGCGCGTTCTGTCGGCGATTTGCGCGCTGGACAGGGCTTTGCGTATTGTGTTGAACTCTGTTGCGTTTTTGCCACCTAAGGTGGCGCGCGGGACGGCCCCCGAGATAGGCCGGGTACGGACGAAGCGGGTCAAGGTTGGCGGCGCAGCAGAAATCATTCAGACGGTTACGGCAGGCAAAGGCGCTCTCTCGCTGGTCCTTGCTGTTATTCGCCATACTCGCGATCGGTATCCAGGGCTTTGTCGTCAAACCCCATATTCACCTTCAAGCTGAAAGCGCGCTGTATACGGCGCTGACCCACGGCACCGGCGCCGACACCCCCGCCTGGGACAGCGAGGGCGAACGCGCCACCGCGCTGAACGTCGCGCTCAAACATGGCAGCCATCCGCTCGATTCCGATCAGGCGGATTGTCCGATGTGTCAGGCGGCACAGCAGAGCGGCCAATATCTGACGCCGTCGGCGGCGGTTTTTTCGCTGCCCGTTTTCGTCAATGTTCACACGATAGAATTTTCCCAAAGACTGGCCGCGCAGCGCGCGGTCTCCTTCGCGTGGCAGGGCCGCGCGCCTCCCAAGGCCTGAAGAAGAACGAAGGACGTAAACGCGCGCGGACAAATCCCCGGCGCGTGTCCTCAGCCATTCTGCGTTCGCGGCGAAATGTATCGCCCGCGCGCGCGGTTTCTTCTTTTCAGGTTCTGGAGTTTTTCCATGAGAAATCTCGTTCTGTCGTCGAGCGCGCTTCTTCTGTGCGCCGCATCCCCGGTCTATTCGCAAGCCGTTCAGGAAGTCACCGTCACCGCATCGCCCTTGATTGGCGATGCGATCGACCAGTCGCAAAGCGTCGCCGAAATATCGCGCGAAGACATGATGGCCTCGGGTGGGTTCGGTCTCGGCGAGGCTTTGCGCAATGTCCCGGGCGTCACGTCCTCCGGTTTTTCGCCGGGCGCGGCGCGCCCCGTCATTCGCGGGTTTGACGCCTCGCGCGTACGCGTCACCGAAAACGGCATCGGCAGTCACGACGCCTCCGATATCAGTGCCGATCACGGCGTGCCGGTCGATCCCCTGTCTGCCATCGAAGTCGAGGTGCTGCGCGGTCCCGGCACGCTGCGTTATGGCAGCCAGGCGATTGGCGGCGTCGTCAATGCCATCAACAACCGCATTCCCTTCGACATTGCCGAAGGCCCATCGGCCGATGTCTTCGTCGGCGGCGCGACGAATGCCGCCGAACGCATGGCGGGCGGCACCTTCGACATACGTGAAGGCGCGGTTGCCCTTCATGCCGACGGTTTCGCGCGCGGCGCGGAATCTTACGACACGCCGAACGGAAAACAGGCCAACACCTATTCCTTCGGCAAGGGCTTTGCGCTGGGCGGTGCGTATATTGGGTCTTTCGGCGCAACTGGGCTTTCTTTCAACCGCTACGCCTCGCATTACGGTATTGCGAGCGAACCGGGCGGCGAGGTCGCCTATATCGATCTCACCCAGTCGAATTATGCCGGTGCATTGCGCCTCAACGCGCCTCTGCCCGGCATCGAATCCGTCAATGGCCGTATCGGTTATTCCGACTACACCCATGACGAAATCGTCGATGACGAAGGCGTGCTCGGCACCTTCAACAACAAGGAATGGGAGGGGCGAATCGAGGCGCTGCATAAAGGCTTCGGCCCCGTCGCGTCGGGCGCGGTCGGCATGCAATGGGGCACACGCGATTTCGAGGCGCTGGGCGAAGGCGCGGACTATCTGCTGCCGACCACCACGACCTCTTTCGCGGGTTATGTGTTCGAGCGCGTGGATGTATCGGAGCGGTTTGCGCTGGAAGGTGCGGCCCGTATCGAACAAGCCCGCGTAAAGGGCGCAACCAATGCGCTGGGTTCCTTCAACCGCGACTTCACACCGATAAGCATTGCCCTCGGCGCCGTCTTCCGCGCCAGTCAAACCCTCTCTTTCAGCCTCAATCTCTCGCAGACCGAACGTTCACCCAATGTGGTCGAACTCTTCGCGCAAGGCCCGCATGAAGCTTCCGCCACCTATGAATTCGGCGATCCGGGACTTGGCAAGGAACGCGCGCGCTCCATCGAGGCAGGCCTTCACTATGACGGCGCGGATCTGACGCACGCCGCGCTGAATGTCTTCTCCAGCCGGTTCGATGGCTTCATCGCGGGCGTCGTCACCGGCAATTCCTATGACGAGGAGGGCAATTTCTTCGCCGATGATGCAGGGGAATTCGCCGAACTTCTGTACCTTCAGCGCGATGCGCATTTCTGGGGTTTCGAGGCCGAGGCGCATCTGCCTCTGGTTGAAATCGGGCGCGGGCATGCCGGCATTGATCTGCAGGGCGATTACGTCCGGGCGAATTTCGGCTCCGGCGGCAATGTCCCGCGCATTCCCCCGCTGCGCTATGGCGGCGGCGTGTTCTACGAATCGGACGGCATGGCGCTCACTTTAAGTGCGCTGCATACGGCACAGCAGGACAAGGTCGCGCAGAACGAAACCCCCACAGAGGGCTACACCCTGGTCGATGCTTCGGCGCTGTTCCGGATCTTTGAGGGCGAAACGGGTGCGCTCGATCTCAGCCTCGCCGCGTCCAATCTTTTCGACGAGACGGCCCGCAACCATGTCTCCTTCACCAAGGATCATGTGCTGCTGCCGGGGCGCAATGTCCGGCTGACGCTGCATTACGTCTACTAGACGGCACGAAAGAAAACGCCGGGCGCTCCCTTAAGGAGACCCGGCGTTTTTTCATCGGAAGGGCAGGGGCCCGAAGGCCCGCCGCGGTTTACTTCGATTCGTTCTCGATCTGCTCTTTGGCGGTCTCGAGCAGGTCGTCCATGCTGCGGCGGAGCACATGGTCCGACACGGCGACGGCTTTGGCGTCGAAATCGGCCCTGACCTTCTGGAACACGTCATCATCGCCCGGCTGTTCGAAGTCGGCCCGCACCACATCCTTGGCATAGGCGTAGGCATCCGCGCCGCTAAGGCCCATCTGTCCGGCCGCCCAAAGGCCCAGAAGCTTGTTGCGACGGGCGAAAACCTTGAAGCGCAGCTCTTCATCATGCGCCCATTTGTTCTCGAAGCTCTTCTGCCGTTTCTCGAAACCACCGCTCATAGGTCTAACCTCTTGTAATAAATCACATTCTTCCGTGGCATCTGCGCCGTCAGGCGCAACATAGCGAAAGACGCCTCGCCTTGCGACCATCTGGATAAGTCACAATGGCGGCAATGGGTAGCGTTGCGAAAAACGGTGTCATTCCGCTAAGTTGGATTGCGGCGGGGCCTTCAAGTCGAGTAAGGCCCCGTCTTGCGTTTTGGCGGGCGCCCATTCTCCCTCTGAGGCGCTTGGCGAACGAAAACGGGTGGGCTCCCCCATCCCTTAAATACAGGGCCTTAAAGGCGGATTTCATGAAAAGGCGCAGGACGATCTACGAGGGCAAGGCCAAGATCCTCTACGAAGGTCCGGAACCCGGGACGCTGATCCAGTACTTCAAGGACGATACGACTGCCTTCGACGCCATGAAGAAGGCCACGATCGAGGGCAAGGGCGTCCTCAACAACCGCATTTCCGAATATTTGATGACGCAGCTGAACGCCATCGGCGTGCCGACGCATTTCGTCCGCCGCCTGAACATGCGCGAGCAGCTCATCAAGGAAGTCGAAATCATTCCTCTTGAAGTGGTCGTGCGCAACGTTGCCGCCGGCTCGCTGTCCAAGCGTCTCGGTATCGAGGAAGGCACGCCGCTGCCGCGCTCGATCATCGAATATTATTACAAGTCCGACAAACTGCATGATCCCTGGGTTTCGGAAGAACACATCACGGCCTTTGGCTGGGCTAGTCCGCAGGATCTCGACGACATCGTGAACCTCACGATCCGCATCAATGATTTTCTCTCAGGCCTCTTCCTCGGCGTCGGCATCAAGCTGATCGATTTCAAGCTCGAATTCGGACGTCTGTGGGAAAACGAATTCATGCGCGTCGTCCTTGCCGATGAAATCAGTCCGGATTCCTGCCGGTTGTGGGATTTCCAGACCAATGAAAAGCTCGACAAGGACCGCTTCCGCCGTGATCTCGGCGGCGTCGCCGAAGCCTATTCCGAAGTCGCGCGCCGTCTCGGCATCCTGCCTGAATCCATCAATCCTTCCAGCGGCGGTCCGGTTCTCGTCAAATGAAAGCGCGTGTCTTCGTAACGTTGAAAAACGGCGTTCTTGATCCTCAGGGCAAAGCCATCGGCCACGCGCTGAACAATCTCGGCTTTGCTTCCGTCGGCGAAGTCCGCCAGGGCAAGGTGATCGATATCGAACTCGCCGAGACCGACGCCGGAAAAGCAAAGGCCGAACTGGAAAGAATGTGCGAGAAGCTTCTCGCCAACACGGTCATCGAGAAATACGAGATCGAGCTAAAAGCATGAAATCCGCCGTTGTGGTGTTTCCGGCCTCCAACTGCGACCGCGATGCGGCGGTGGCGCTGGAACAGATGACCGGCCAAAAGCCGGTCATGGTCTGGCACGGCGATTCCGAAATCCCCGATGTCGATCTCATTGTGCTGCCCGGCGGCTTTTCCTATGGCGATTACTTACGCTGCGGCGCCATGGCCTCGCAGTCGCGCATCATCAGGGATGTGAAGGCCAAGGCCGACAAGGGCGTCGCGGTGCTCGGCATCTGCAACGGCTTTCAAGTCCTGACCGAAACGGGCCTTCTGCCCGGCGCGCTGATGCGCAATGCGAAACTGAAATTCGTCTGCCGTCCGGTGGGCTTAACCATCGAAGAATCCCAATCCGCCTTCACGCGCGCCTACGCCAAGGGTGAGACCGTCCGCTTCCCCGTCGCGCATGGCGAAGGAAATTACTTCGCCGATGATGCGACGCTCGATCGCCTTGAGGGCGAAGGCCGCGTCGCGTTCCGTTATGCCGAAGGCGAAAACCCGAACGGCTCCGCCCGCAACATCGCCGGAATCTTGAGCGAGAAGCGCAATGTCCTCGGCCTCATGCCGCACCCCGAACGCGTGGTCGATGCCGCGCTGGGCGGCACCGATGGACGGCGCGTCTTCCAAAGTCTGATCGAAACGCTGTCATGATCGAAATCACCCCGCAGATCGTCCGCGAGCATGGGCTTTCGGACGCCGAATATGGCCGCATCAAACAGCTGCTGAACCGCGAGCCGAATTATGTCGAGCTGGGCGTCTTCTCGGTGATGTGGAGCGAGCATTGCTCCTACAAATCCACCCGCGCGCATCTGCGCCGTCTGCCGACCAAAGGCCCCGTCGTCATTCAGGGTCCGGGCGAAAATGCCGGTGTCGTCGATATCGGCGATGGCGATGCCGTCATCTTCAAGATGGAAAGCCATAATCATCCTTCCTTCATCGAACCCTATCAAGGCGCGGCGACCGGCGTCGGCGGCATTATGCGCGATGTCTTCACCATGGGCGCGCGCCCCATCGCGATGATGAATGCGCTGCGCTTCGGGACTCCCGATCATCCCAAAACCCGCCATCTGGTGGCGGGCGTCGTCGCGGGTATCGGCGGCTATGGCAATTGCATGGGCGTCCCCACCGTTGGCGGCGAAGTGAATTTTCACTCGGCCTATAATGGCAACATTCTCGTCAACGCGATGTGCGTCGGCATTGCGCGCCAGGACAAGATCTTCAAATCCGCCGCCGAAGGCGCAGGGAACCCCGTGATCTATGTCGGTTCCAAAACCGGCCGCGACGGCATTCACGGCGCCACCATGGCGTCGGCCGAATTCGACGAGAACTCCGAAGAGAAACGCCCCACCGTTCAGGTCGGCGATCCCTTCACCGAAAAGCTTCTGTTGGAAGCCTGTCTCGAATTGATGGCGACCGACGCCATCATCGCCATTCAGGATATGGGCGCGGCGGGGCTTACTTCGTCGTCGGCCGAAATGGCGTCCAAAGGCAATTCCGGTATCGAGCTCAATCTCGATCATGTGCCCCAGCGCGAAGAGAACATGACGGCCTATGACATGATGCTGTCGGAAAGCCAGGAACGCATGCTTGCGGTGCTGAAGCCCGGCCGCGAAGACGAAGCCCGCCGTATCTTCGACAAATGGGAACTCGATTTCGCCATCATCGGCATCACGACCGATACCAACCGTCTTGTCATTAGGCACAAGGGCGAGATCGTCGCCGACATGCCGGTGAATGCGCTGGCCGATGAAGCGCCCGTTTATGAGCGCCCCTTCACGCGCCGTCCCGCGCTGCCGCCGTTGGCGAAGAACGCCTTCGATCCGAAACGCCCGATTGCGGATTCGCTGCTGCAGCTCATCGGCTCGCCCGATCTCTCCTCGCGCCGCTGGGTGTGGGAACAATTTGACTACACCGTCATGGCCGACACGGTGCAGGCGCCGGGCGGCGATGCTGCGGTCGTGCGCGTGCACGGCACCAACAAATCCATCGCCATTGCCTGCGATGTTACGCCCCGTTATTGTCGCGCCGATCCGTTCGAGGGCGGCAAGCAGGCCGTCGCCGAATGCTGGCGCAATCTGACATCGGTGGGCGCAACGCCGCTCGCCGTCACCGACAATCTCAATTTCGGCAATCCGGAACGCCCCGAAACCATGGGCGAAATCGTCGCCGCCATCGACGGCATTGCGGAAGCCTGCATCGCGCTCGGTTTCCCGGTCGTGTCGGGCAATTGCTCGCTCTATAACGAAACCAATGGCGAACCCATCCTGCCGACGCCCGCCATCGGCGGCGTGGGCCTATTGAAAGACGGCACGCGTCACGCCAGCGTCGCGTTCAAGCGCGCGGGCGATGCGATCGTTCTCATCGGCGAAACCAAAGGCCATCTCGGCCAGTCATTATATTTACGCGAAATCGAAGGCTCGGAATCTGGTCCGCCGCCCCCGGTCGATCTCGGCGTCGAAAAACGCAATGGCGATTTCGTGCGCGGCCTTATCGAAATGGGCCAGGTCGACACGGTGCATGATATTTCCGATGGCGGTCTGTTGATTGCCGTCGCTGAGATGGCGATGGCGGGCGGCATGGGCGCGATGCTCGAAGGCCCCGATGGCATCGCACAGCTCTTCGGTGAAGATCAGGCGCGCTATCTTCTTGCCGTGCCTCATTCGATTGCGCAGGAAATTCTGGGCGATGCCAAAGCGGCGGGTGTTCCCGCCGCTATCATCGGTTTTGTGGGCGGAACCGGCACCCATCTCGAAGTGCCGGGCATGACGGCCACCCGCATCGCGGCTCTGAAATCCGCGCATGAAACCTGGCTGCCGAATTACATGGCGGCCCCGCAATAACATTGTCATTCCCGGCCGAGCGTGGCGCCCGCCACGCGAGGGGAAGGGGGCCCCGGTGCCAAAAGCGCCCGGTTGCCGAGAACATCGCTACGCACAAAAAATCCGGACGAATTTGTGAGTTCCTTGATTAGGTAGCGTCCGCTCATATCCATTCTGGCCGTATCGTCTCGGGTGGACTAAACTTGGACGCAGTAACAACGTCCGAGATTTGAACCATGCCCATGCCCGCGAAACACATCGAAGACGCCATCCGCGCCGCCTTTCCGGATGCTGATGTCACCATCACCGATCTTGCGGGCGACGGCGATCATTATGCGGCGATGGTTGTGTCGTCGGCCTTCACCGGCAAGACGCGCGTCCAGCAGCACAAGATGGTCTATGACGCGCTGTCGGGCCGCATGGGCGGCGAACTGCACGCTTTGTCGCTCCAAACCAGCGCCAAGGCCTGACACTTTAAGTCTGCCATCTCGGCCAAGCATTTCCTCACCTCCCCCTTGTGGGGAGGTCGAGCCGTTGAAGCGCAAGCGCAAACGGATCGGGTGGGGGTGATGGGTGGAATGCATGAAAGCGGGCGCTTCTCATCCCCCACCCAAAGCGTTGTCGCTGCGCTCCAGCGCTTTGGCCTCCCTACAAGGGGGAGGCGATAGGACAATGCGGTCCCAACCCTTGACCCCGTGCCCTGGCAGACCTAGCTAAGAAGGGACAAAAGGACCCAGCCCATGAGCAATCCCGTACACGACAAGATCGCCCAGGACATCGCCGAAAACGACGTCCTTCTTTACATGAAGGGCACGCCCGTCTTCCCGCAATGCGGCTTCTCCGCTGCGGTCGTGCATGTGCTCACCAATATCGGCGTGAAGTTCAAAGGCGTCGATGTGCTGAAAGACCCGGAAATCCGTCAGGGCATCAAGGAATTTTCCGACTGGCCGACCATCCCGCAGCTTTATGTGAAGGGCGAATTCGTCGGCGGCGCCGACATCGTCAAGGAGATGTTCGAACAGGGCGAGCTTGAGGATTACCTCAAGGAAAAAGGCGTCACCGTCGGCGCGTAAGCGTCACACGAACCCTTTCGTCATCAAATAAAGCCCGAGCGCGAAGAGCAATCCAAGAAAGCTCACGCGGAAAAGTCTCTCGCTCATCCGCGTGCGTAAGCGTTGTCCCAGCACCACGCCGAGAAGCGCCGGGACGAGTGTGGCGAGCGAATAAAGAAGCAGCATAGGCGATGCCGCCAGCGTGCCCCCGCGCAAAAGCCCGATGCCGAGCGCCAGCGTCGAAACGGTGAAGGATAGCGCCAGCGCCTGAATCAGCGCGTCACGGCTTAAATTCAACGACTGAAGATAAGGCCCGACCGGCATCACGAACACGCCGGTGGCGCCGCCCGTCAGTCCGGTCAGCACGCCGATCAAGGGCGACAGCCACACCTCATTCTTCTTCGCCACGGTGAATTTAATGCCGAGAAGCGCAGTGCCCGCATAAAGCGCCAGCACGAACCCAAGAAGAGCGAGCACCAGCGCGGCATGCGCGCCGGTCAGAAAGGCGGTGGCGGGAACCGTGCCGATGACGACGCCCGCCAGCAGCGTCGCAAATCGCCGCGCCTGCGCGCGAAGCCCCGGCCCGAACAACTGCCAGAGATTGGTGACGATGGTGGGGATCAGAAGCAGCACCGCCGCGTCCGCGGGGTGCATCAGAATGGCCAGCATCGCCATCGCCAGCGTGACAAGGCCAAGCCCCGAAACGCCCTTCACCACGCCGGCAAGAACGAAGATCGCGGCTATGGCGCTGAGTTCGATCACGGACATGGACGGTCTATCGCGAGAGGGCTGACATACTCAGCCGACGTCATGACCGAAATGTTTTTGCCATACCAGCGCAATCGCCGGATGCTGGCTCACGCCCCGTAGGATCGCGTCGATCTTCGGACAGTGTTCACGTCGCCACCCATCGCCGATGAAGAAGGACGCGATATTCGCGGCGTAAATATCGACCGCGCTGAAACCCGTTTCCAGCATCCACGGTCCTGCCGCGTTCTTCTCCATCATGAGAAAACGCTCGCGCATGCGGCCCCGCGCCGCTTCGCGTAATGCCTCCGTGCCGGTCTCAGGTAGAAACCTTGCCGGGTAATCGACGATCTCGACCATCGGATAAATCTCCGAACTCAAGAATACGATCCAGCGATAGGCTGAGGCGCGCGCAGCGCTTCTCTCCGGCGGCAGCAATTCTGCGTCCGGATGGTGCTCGGCGATGGTCAGAAGAATCGCGGCGGATTCCGTCACGATCTCGCCCGAGGGGAGCTCAAGCGCAGGCACCTTGCCGGTCGGGTTCACGCGGCGGTGCTTGTCGCCCAATTGTTCATTGATCGAAAAATCGAGTTCGACAATGCGGAAATCCGCGCCAGCAAGTGTCAGCGCCGCTTCCGAGGAAAACGAACCCGATCCCTTCTCGCCATGCAGCACATAGGTCATGAAAACAGGCTAACCATTTTTCTATGGGCTGCGTAGCACTCTGTTTTCCTCCCTTCCCCCCTTGAGGGGTCGGAGGGCGAATAGCGAAAGGTCCGGCGGACCTTTCGTCGACCGGAGCGTGCCCGAAGGGCGGAAGGGGGCGCCTTGCCTTTTTCGAAAGCCTGCGCCTTTCTTCTGTATCGTCGGAAATTGCCGCTTAACGCCCCCGCGCATATCAAAACATACCGAACGGTCGGTTTTCCGCCACCCGGTGAAGGCCGCAAGGATAAGCAGGGCCGCTCTTCCAGAAACGCTTTAAGGCGAAGGGCTTGATGCGGTTTTACGCGCGCGCCGCCTGTGTGGATATCTGTCGCCGCTCCACCAAAAACATACCGACCGGTCGATATGTTTTCGCGCAAAGAAAAAGGCCGCGGATTTCTCCGCGGCCTTTTCCGAACCGGTCTTCCGCGTCGCTTAACGCGAATAGAATTCGACGACGAGGCTGGGATGCATCTGCACCGCATAGGGCACATCGGCAAGCGCCGGCACGCGAAGATATTTCGCGGTCATCTTGGAATGGTTGGCTTCGATGTAATCGGGCACATCGCGCTCGGTGCTTTTCACCGCGTCGAGAACGAGGGCGAGATCTTTCGCCTTGCCGTTCAGTTCGATCAGATCGCCTTCCTTCACGAGGTAGGACGAGATCGTGACGCGCTTGCCGTTCACGAGCACATGGCCGTGGCTGACGAGCTGACGCGCGGCGAACGGGGTCGGAACGAATTTCGAGCGGAACACGACGGTGTCGAGACGGCGTTCAAGAAGGCCGATCATCTGTTCGCCGGTGTCGCCCTTCTTGCGCGAGGCTTCTTCGTAATAGCCGCGGAACTGACGCTCCGTGATATTCGCGTAATAGCCTTTCAGCTTCTGCTTCTCGCCGAGCTGCGTGCCGTAGTCCGACAGCTTGCGCGAACGGCGCTGGCCATGCTGACCCGGGCCGTAGGCGCGCCGGTTGACCGGGCTCTTCGCGCGGCCCCAGAGGTTCTCGCCCACTTTGCGGTCGAGCTTGTATTTCGCGTTGGTGCGTTTCGTCATGCGTCTTCCAAATCAGCCAAGGGCAGGCATTACGCCTAGAGTCGCGGGAAGCCGAAGGGCCCCTCGCGGAAGGCGCGCACTATAGCCATGGCTTTCCCCCTGTCAAACGCGAAAAAGGGGCTTTATTCCTCGATTTTGCCGCCGCGCTTCTTGCCCCTCGTCAGGGCGACGATGACCCCGCGCAAGGTCCGGACCTCCTGATCGGTCAGCCGGGCCCGATGCAGGATCGAACGCAGGGTCCTGACGACCCCGGTGCGGCTGCCCGGCGGGTACAGGAACCCGGCTTTGTCGAGTTCGTCCTCGAGATGCTCGAACAGATGGAACAGATCCTCGCGGGGCGCGGGAAGGCTCAGTCCATGGTCGATGGTCTCGGGCGGGGTGGTGTCGGCCCTCGCAAACCACTCATAGCCGACCAGAAGCACCGCCTGCCCGAGATTGAGCGAGGCAAAGGCCTCCGTCGGGATGGTGATGACCTCGTCGGCCAGCGCCACCTCCTCATTGGTGAGGCCGGAGCGCTCGCCGCCGAACAACACGCCGGTGCCCTCGCCGCGAAGGCTGGCGGCGCGCAGCCGGGCCGCGCCCTCGGCTGGCGTCACGATGGGCTTGGCCATCGAGCGGTCGCGGGCCGTCGTCGCCAGCATGTAATGAAGGTCCGCCGCCGCCGCCTCGACCGTGTCGAACACCCGGACGGCCTGCAGAATATGGCCGGCGCCCGCCGCCATAGTCTCAGCCTTGGGGTTGGGCCAGCCATCGCGCGGACGCACCAGGCGTAAGTCCGACAGTCCGAAATTCGCCATGGCGCGCGCCGCCGCGCCGATATTCTCGCCCATCTGTGGCTCGGACAGGATGATCGCGGGGGCGGGGCGGGCGGCGGGCTGGGTCATCTTAAGGTTGCGTGAGAGGGATAAAACCGAAAACGCTTCCCGCATAAACCGGGCGGCGCGCGAAATGGCAAGGTCTCCGAACGCAGCAGGACGGGATCAGGCTTTGACGGGGAAACGACCAGCGGCTAAGAGAACCGCGGCTTTTCCGCATCCCATCCCTCTCGTTTAAGGACGCATTACATGGCCAAGATCAAGGTCACGGGCACGGTTGTCGAACTCGACGGCGACGAGATGACCCGCATCATCTGGGACCTCATCAAGAAGAAGCTCATCCTTCCCTATCTCGATGTCCCGCTCGAATATTACGACCTCTCGATCGAGCACCGTGACGCCACCGACGATCAGGTGACGGTCGATGCGGCGAACGCGATCAAGCGCCATGGCGTCGGCGTCAAATGCGCGACCATCACGCCGGACGAAGCGCGCGTGAAGGAATTCAATCTCAAGGAAATGTGGAAAAGCCCG
>CAIOYY010000100.1 GCA_903862715.1 uncultured Alphaproteobacteria bacterium | reverse complement strand
GGATTGTCCGACTTGCGGCTGATCTTGTCGACTTCGTCGATATAGACGATGCCACGCTGCGCGCGCTCGACATTGTAGTCGGCATTCTGCAACAGCTTGAGAATGATGTTTTCGACGTCCTCGCCGACATAACCGGCTTCGGTCAGCGTCGTTGCATCCGCCATCGTGAAGGGCACGTCGAGAATACGCGCCAGCGTCTGCGCGAGCAGCGTCTTGCCGCAGCCCGTGGGGCCGATCAGCAGGATGTTCGACTTCGCAAGTTCGACCTCACCGGATTTGGCGGCGTGTTTGATGCGCTTGTAATGGTTGTGAACCGCGACGGAGAGAACCTTCTTCGCATGGTTCTGGCCGACGACGTAATCGTCGAGGACTTTGAGGATCTCGGACGGCGAAGGCACGCCTTCGCGCGACTTCATGAACGAAGTCTTGTTCTCCTCGCGGATGATTTCCATGCACAATTCGACGCACTCATCACAGATGAACACGGTCGGGCCCGCAATAAGCTTGCGAACCTCATGCTGGCTCTTTCCGCAGAAGGAGCAATAAAGGGTGTTCTTAGCTTCGCCTCCACCCGACTTGCTCATAGGCACTCCTTCAGGACCACTTGCCCCCCGCCGGGGCGGCGAAGGGTAGTTACGCAAAACTTACGCCAGAAAGCCTCTTTGGCGGCCCGGCACAAATCACCCCTCAAAATCCATTCGATCACGTTAGGAGCGTAGGGATCAAGATTTGTTTAAGTTAAGCCCTTACAAGGACTTAATACCATTTTCCGGCACGGAGGCTAGCGCTTGTCGCCCTCGGCGCCAGGGCGGCGGACAAAAACCTCGTCCAGAAGCCCAAAAGCCTTTGCCTCTTCCGCAGTCATATAAGTATCGCGGTCGAGCAGTTTTTCAACCGCCTCGACCGGCTGGCCGGTGTGTTTGGAGTAGATTTCGTTCAGGCGCTTCTTCAGCTTGACGATCTCCTGCGCGTGGCGGGCGATGTCGCTGGCCTGGCCGCGGAAGGACGCCGACGGCTGATGGACCAGAACCCTGCTGTTCGGAAGCGCGAAACGTTGACCTTTGGCGCCGGCGCAGAGAAGCAGCGAGGCCGCTGAAGCCGCCTGGCCGACGCAAAGCGTCTGCACCATCGGCCGCACATATTGCATCGTGTCGTAGATCGCCAGGCCCGAGGTCACCAACCCACCGGGTGAATTGATGTAGATCGCAATTTCCTTCTTCGGATTTTCAGCCTCGAGGAACAACAGCTGTGCCGTGATGAGACTGGCGACGGTGTCTTCGATAGGGCCCGTAACGAAGATGATCCGCTCCTTCAACAGGCGCGAAAAAATATCATAGGCGCGCTCGCCCCGGGCGGTCTGCTCGACCACCATCGGAACCAGGGTGTTCATGTACACGTCGCGCGGATCGTTCATCACTTCCAGCCTTTGATTCGTACGTTGAGCGTGGAGGTGAAGGTGGGGAACGGAACCCCCAAGGTCAATCACCCACCCTCACGCTGCCTCAATCGCTCTTCTTCTTTTTGGCTTTGGCCTTAGGCTTCTCGGCGCTTTCCGCGGTTTTCGCTGCGTCGTCGCCACCGGCAAGTCTTTCGGCCGCCGTGTCGGGATCCAGAAACAGGATTTCGCGTTCCACGGAACGGTCCTTCACCTGAACCAGTTCGGCGATGAAATCGACGACCTTGTCTTCGAACAGCGGCACACGGACTTCGGCGAGCGCCTGCGGGTTATTTGCGATGAACTGATAGACCTGCTGCTCCTGCCCCGGATACTGGCGAGCGCGCGCGGCGACAGCACGGCTGAGTTCGTCCTGACCGACTTCCAGACCGTTCTGCTGGCCGATCTTCGCGAGCACGAGGCCAAGGCTAACCCGACGTTCCGCGATGGCGCGGTATTCGGCTTTCAGTTCGTCGTCGCTCTTGCCTTCTTCGTCGGCCGTCTTGCCTTCGCGTGCAATCTCGGCTTCGAGATGACGCCATATGGCGTTGAACTCGGTTTCCACCATGCCGGGCGGAAGCGAGAAGGAGTAGGCCGCGTCGAGCGCGTCCAGAATGCGGCGCTTCAGATGCGTGCGGCTGGCGCGGGCGTAATCGCCCTTCAACTGATTGCGGATCGCATCGGTGAGCGCAGGCAGCGAATCCATGCCAACCGCATTGGCCAGCTTGTCGTCGAGCGTAACCGGCTCGGCCGCTTTCACAGTTTTCACCGTGACGTCAAACTCGGCATCCTTGCCCGCGAAATCGGCGCGGCCATAATTTTCCGGGAACGTCACTTTCACCACGCGGCTGTCGCCGGCCTTGGCGCCGACGAGCTGGTCTTCAAAGCCGGGGATAAAGCTGCCACTGCCCAGCGTCAGGTCGAAATTCTCGCCCTTGCCGCCTTCAAATTCGGTGCCGTCGATCGTGCCGACGAAGTCAATGGTCACAGCGTCGCCTGTCTCGGCGATCGCGTCGGCACCCTTATCGATAAAGACTTTCTGTGCATCGGCAAGGCGCTTCAGCGTCGCTTCGACATCTTCGTCGCTGACATCGGCCACAAGACGTTCGGCCTCCAATTCGGACAAATTGCCGACTTCGAATTCCGGCATCAGATCCACCTTTACGGTGAATTCAAGATCGGACTTGCCGCTGACGATCTGTTCGATCTCGGTCACGAAATCGACGCGCGGAGTGGTCGCAGCGATGAGGGAGCGCTCCTTGAGGGCCTGCTCGCTCGATTCATTGACGAGGTTGTTCACGATCTCGCCCATCAGCGACTTGCCATAGGTCTTCTTCAGATAAGAGACCGGTACCTTGCCCGGACGGAAACCCTTCAACTGCATGCGCGGCTGCATCTCGGTGATGCGGCCGGTCAGCTTTTCGTCCAGGGCCTTCGAGCCCACGACGATCTTGAATTCCCGGTGGAGGTCTTGCGTGAGCGTTTCTGTGATTTCCATGACCGTTTCCAACTCTTATCCTGATCCTAGCGGCGTGGTGCGGGCGAAGGGACTCGAACCCCCACGACTTTCGTCACTGGAACCTAAATCCAGCGCGTCTACCAATTCCGCCACGCCCGCCTATGCGCCTGTCCTTAGCCAAAAGGCCCGACGGAAGCACGAGCAATTTCAATACTATGCGCCGGAACCCCCAGCACGGGTGCTGCCGGGGCTTCCCTGCGCGCGGCCCTTATTACGGTACCTTCCGCGCTTTCCCAAACCCTAGGCGACCGGGGCCTATATCACAGCGCTCGAAGCCGGTGCTAGTGACCTCACAGGGCTTTCTCATACCAGGCGACGTCCCAGTAGCGGTCGAATTTGCGCCCTGCCTCACTTGCCACCCCCATAAGGCGAAAGCCGAAATGACGGTGCAACCCCTCGGAAGGGTCGTTCGGAAGCGTGATCAGCGCATAGGCCCGGTGGATATCCGCGCCCTTAAGACCTTCGAACAGTGCACTGTAGAGCAATTTTCCACCCCCCCGCCCGCTTTCGCCGGGCGCGAGATAGACGCTGGTGGTGACCGAAGTGTCATAGGCGGCGCGTTCGTTGAAGCGCGTGCTGGACGCCCACCCGATCACGCGGCCCTGCTTCTGCGCAACAAAGCACTGATAGGGCCCGGACGCGGCGAAACCGGCGAGCCATTCCCCGCGCTGAGCCAGCGTTTTCGGTTCCAGATCGAAGGTAACCGTCGTTGTCAGGATATAGTGGTTGTAGAGCGTGGTCAGCGGCTCGGTATCGCGTGGCTCCGCCCGGCGGACCGCAATATCGCTCATGGAATATTGGCCTGCAGTTCTCTGAGGATGACAGGAAGCATCTCCGGCAAGTCCTCGGCGATAAGACCGGGACCGAATCTGTTGGCGCATTCGCCATGCAGCCAGACGGCGGCGCAAGCGGCTTCGAATGTCGCCATGCCCTGTGCCAGAAGCCCCGCGATGAAACCCGCAAGGACGTCACCCGAACCCGCCGTTGCAAGCCAGGGAGGTGCATTGGTGTTGATGGCAGCAAAACCCTCCACATCCGCAATGACGGTATCGGGCCCTTTGAGAACCACCGTGCCACGGGCGATCCGGGCAGCCGCCAAGGCGGCCTCCAGACGCGTTTCGGACCGGGCCAGCAGACACGGAAACAATCTTTCGAACTCCCCTTCATGCGGCGTCAGAACAACGCGCGTATGCGGCTGGGTCAGGTGACGGGGTACGTCATCGGCGACGGAGGTAAGCGCATCGGCATCGAGAACAACCGCCGCGTCGCTGTTCAATGCCTCCCGTATCCATTGCTGCGTATCACGCCCAACGCCGCTTCCCGGCCCGATAACGACCGACAGGCGCTTGCCCGCCAGCAGGGCGGCCAGCGCAGCAGCATCCGCGAAAGGTTTTACCATGACCGCCGTCAGATGTGCGGCATTGACGGCAACCGCATCGGGGGGGCTGGCGACGCTCACCACTCCCGCTCCCACGCGTAACGCGCCCCGCGCGGCAAGACGGGCCGCGCCCGTGGCATGCGCCGGTCCGCTAACGACGATCGTATGCCCGCGCTCATATTTGTGTCCGGCGACGTGAGGCAGCGGAAGGCGCCACGCGACTCCGTTCTCGCGGACTTTCGGCTTGAGGATTGAGATGACAGAATCCGGTATTTCTATCTGTGCAAGATGTATCTCGCCGCACAGGCTGCGGCCGGGAAAAAGAACGTGACCTGGCTTTTTGCGGAAGAACGTCACGGTATGCGCGGCACGAAACGCCATCAGCCCGGTGTGCGGTGTTTCCCCAGACACTTTCCCGGTATTGCCATCAAGTCCGCTCGGAACATCAACAGCAACGACCGGCATCCGGCCCATGGACACATGTCGGACGGCATCCAGGACTTCGCCTTCAAGCGGGCGCGCAAGCCCGGCGCCAAACAACGCATCGACAATGACCACATTGTCGCGTGCCCGCGGTAACGCGTCTTTCAGCGTCGTAACGTTGCCGCTCCAGCGTTTCGCCATTTCGGCGGCATCGCCGTTGAGTGCGGACTTCTCGCCGAGCAAACCGAGGCGCACCTCGAAGCCACGTTCTTTTAAATGGCGCGCAGCGACAAAACCGTCGCCACCATTATTGCCCGGACCGCATAGCACGATCACGCGCGCGGCCGGATAGTATTCGGTCACACAATCGGCGACAGCGCGACCCGCATTCTCCATCAATATTAGGGAGGGCACATCCGCTTCCACCGCGAGGCGATCCGCCTCCTTCATTTGCGCAACGGTGAGGAGTTCGAACCCCGTCATTTCGCGGAGACCGGAGCAAAATGTGTTTCAAGACGGCGCGCCGCTTCCTCAAGGATTTCCATGCGCTTGCAGAACGCGAAGCGGATCAAGTGCTTTGGCGCGGTCTCGCCGTAGAAGGGCGAATAAGGAATGGCGGCAATGCCGACCTCACGGGTGAGAAATTCGCAGAACATACGGTCGCTGTTGCCTACAAGATGTGATGCATCGACGGTCAGGAAATAAGTCCCTTCGCTGGGAAGAACATTGAACCCGGCACGTTGCAATGCCGCGCTTAGATAATCGCGTTTTCCCTGAAGCTTACGCTGGAGGGCCAGCGTGTACTCCATCTCATCCTCAAGACCATGGGCAATACCGAGCTGCAACGCCGGCGATGTGGTGAAAGTCAGGAATTGATGCGCCTTCGCGATCACGCTCACAAGCGCCGCGGGGCCCATTACCCACCCGACCTTCCATCCGGTGAGCGAAAACATTTTTCCTGCCGACCCGATCCGCACGCAGCGTTCGCGCATATGGGGGAGCGAGATCAACGGCACATGTTCGCGTCCGTCGAAGACGAGGTGCTCGTAAACCTCGTCACAGACGGCATAGGCGTCGTAGCGCGTCAGGAACGCCGCCAGAAGCCCGAGTTCGTCGCGGCCGAATACACGGCCGGTGGGGTTCATCGGCGAATTGATCGCGATGAGTTTCGTGTGCTCGGAAAATACCGACGCCAGCGCATCCTCGGTCAGACGGAAATGTGGCGGCTCCAGCCGGATGGCTTTTACCTTCGCACCCACCGCTTCCAGCGCCGGGCGATAGGAATCATAGGCGGGTTCGATAATGATCGCCTCGTCGCCGGGGCTTGCCAGCGCCATAAAGCTCGCGGTCAGCGCCTCAGTTGCACCAGACGTCACCACGACTTCATTGTCGGAGTCGAAGCCAAGGTCATAGAACCGCGCGGCATGGGTGCTCAGCGCCCGACGCAACTGAGGCATGCCGGTCATAGGCGGATACTGGTTGGGGCCATGGACCAGGGCCCGGGCGGCGGCCTCGCGGATGGCCAAAGGACCATCCTCGTCGGGAAAGCCCTGCCCCAGATTGATTGCGCCATGCCGGGTGGCGAGGGCCGACATGACGGTGAAGATGGTGGTCCCCTGCCCCGAAAAAACGGGATTGGCCGCGCGCTTGGCCATATGAAAACTGCCCCTTATTCGGCCCTCATTTAAGGAAGAACCTGACAAACGGGCGGGCTTGCGGCAATGCCCCAACGGCAGGTCAAATATTGTGCATTATGCACAAAAAGTACTCATATCGTTAGGCGTGCGTGCGGGTAGGAAAAATAACCGATTGAGAATAAAGATGATTTTACCAAGCCGCGCTTGGCACGAGGCCTGCTAAATCCCTAACGCCGCGTTATCTCGCGCGCCCAAGATAGAGGCGAAATTCGGCCTCGGCCTGCCAACACGCCATAGGGACACGAATGAAAAAAATCGAAGCGATCATAAAGCCCTTCAAGCTGGACGAAGTGAAAGAGGCGCTTCATGAGGTCGGAGTTCAGGGGATAACGGTCACGGAAGCCAAGGGGTTCGGACGTCAGAAGGGCCATACTGAGCTCTATCGTGGCGCCGAATACGTTGTGGATTTCCTGCCCAAGGTGAAAATCGAAATAGTGCTGACGGACGAGCTGGTCGAAGCTGCGATCGAAGCCATTCTGAAGGCTGCGCGCACCGGGCGCATCGGCGACGGCAAGATTTTCGTGCTTGATATCCACGACGCCATCCGCATCCGCACCGGGGAGCGAGGCTCCGCCGCCATTTGACGACCATTTCGGGACCAGTTCCCTCCATTGCCGACCATTTCTTTGACGCCAACCGTTCATTGAGGAAAGACCGAACCTATGTCTGACGCCAAATCCGTCCTGAAAATGATCAAGGACAAGGAAGTCAAATTCGTTGACCTCCGTTTCACCGATCCACGCGGCAAGTGGCAGCACGTCACTTTTGACCTGTCGATGATCGACGAAGACCTTTTCGAACACGGAACGATGTTCGACGGTTCCTCCATCGCGGGATGGAAGGCGATCAATGAATCCGACATGGTTCTGATGCCGGATCCCTCAACCGCCGTCATCGATCCGTTCTTCGCGCAGACGACCCTTTCCATCAATTGCGACATTCAGGAGCCTTCCGGCGCGCCCTATAGCCGCTGCCCGCGCTCGATCGCCAAACTCGCCGAAAAATATCTGCAGTCGACCGGTATCGGCGACACGATCTATGTCGGTCCGGAAGCCGAATTCTTCGTGTTCGACGACGTCCGTTTCGACACCGGCATGAACAAGGGCTTTTACTACCTCGACGCGCAGGAAGGCGCCTACAACACCGGCACCGAATATGAAGCCGGCAACCTCGGCCACCGCCCGCAGGTGAAGGGCGGCTACTTCCCTGTTCCGCCGGTCGATTCGCTGCAGGATGTTCGTTCTGAAATGCTTGCGGTCATGGGCGAAATGGGCATCGGCCCCGAAAAGCACCACCACGAAGTGGCCACCGCCCAGCATGAACTCGGCTTCAAATTTGCTCCGCTCACCAAGGGCGCCGACTACATGCAGATCTACAAATACGTCGTCCATCAGGTCGCAGCCGCTTACGGCAAATCGGCGACCTTCATGCCGAAGCCGATCTATGGCGATAACGGCTCGGGCATGCATGTGCACCAGTCGATCTGGAAAGCGGGACAGCCGCTCTTCGCCGGTTCGGGTTATGCCGATCTCTCGGACACCTGCCTCTATTACATCGGCGGTATCATCAAGCACGCGAAGTCGCTCAACGCCTTCACGAACCCGCTGACGAACTCCTACAAGCGTCTCATCCCGGGTTTCGAAGCGCCGGTGCTGCTGGCCTATTCAGCGCGTAACCGTTCGGCTTCGGTCCGCATTCCGTTCGCGGTCGGCGCCAAAGGCAAGCGTCTTGAAGTCCGCTTCCCGGATCCGGGCGCGAACCCCTACCTCGCTTTCGCCGCCATGCTGATGGCGGGCCTCGATGGTATCGAAAACAAAATCCATCCGGGCGATCCGATGGACAAGGACCTCTACGCCCTTCCCCCGGAAGAGCTGAAGAACATTCCGCAGGTTTGCGGTTCGCTGCGCGAAGCGCTTGAGAGCCTCGAAAAAGACCACGCCTACCTCACAAAGGGCGGCGTGTTCACGGAAGACTTCATCGAGAGCTATATCGAACTCAAGATGAACGAAGTGTACACCTTTGAACACACGCCGCATCCGGTCGAATTCAAGATGTATTACAGCGTCTAATCGACGACGTGTTCCTGCAAAGGATAAGGGCCGGGGTCACTCCCGGCCCTATTCTTTTGCGCTAATCCTTGGAGAATTCCGGGCGTTCAACCGATGGCGCGCGTTCGAAACGATTCCGGATTCACCGGGATCGTGACATAGGCGAATGTCCCCTTGCCTGGATGACACTCGATCCAGGCGTGGCCGCCATGCAGCTCCGCTAATCCGCGAACCAG
This sequence comes from uncultured Alphaproteobacteria bacterium, assembly GCA_903862715.1. Taxonomy (GTDB): domain Bacteria; phylum Pseudomonadota; class Alphaproteobacteria; order Micropepsales; family Micropepsaceae; genus CAIYRG01. Next base: position 77,936 of record CAIOYY010000100.1, on the reverse strand, counting down.
CGCAAGACCGAGACCCGTTCCGCCCACCGTGCGGTCGAATTTGTTATTGATCTGGGAGAACGGTTCGAAAATCTGGTCGAGTTTTTCTTTCGGAATACCCGGTCCATTGTCCCAGACCAGAAGCTCGAATTCGCCGCGGTCATTGTGCCGCGCGCGCACCTCGATACGTCCCCCTTCGGGCGTGAATTTAACCGAGTTCGACGCCAGATTGATGATGATCTGCCGCAAGGCGCGTTCGTCGGCGAAGAGAAATCCCGCTTCCCGCGAGACGTCGATGGTCAATTTCTGATTGCGGTCACGGGCTCGCATGGAAACAAATTTCAGCGCGGAATCGAGACAGGCCTTTGTCTGCAGCGCTGCCGGGGAAATCTCCATCTTGCCGGATTCGATTTTCGCGACATCCAGAAGATCGTTGATGAGCGACAGAAGATGATTTCCCGAATTATGGATATCGCTCGCATATTCGCGGTAGCGTGCGCTGCCGACCGGCCCCAGACACTCTCGCGCGATGATTTCGGAGAAGCCGAGAATGGCGTTCAGCGGCGTACGCAGTTCATGGCTCATATTGGCAAGGAATGCGGTCTTCGAGCCGTTGGCCGCTTCGGCTTCCTCCCGGCCGCGAAGGGCGGCATCACGCGCATCTTCGAGTTCGCGCGCCATTTTTTCCATGCCGAAACGCAATTGCGTCTCGGTAAAGCTCTTGGTCGAATGCCGCCGCGCATCCAGCAGCAGGCTTGCCGCGTAAAACAAGACGATCGCCGCCAGTACAAAATCGGCTGCCGTCATTTCCAGAACAAGCCGCAGTACCAGCAGCAGCGCCATCGGCCCGAAGCTGGCAAGAAAGAAGCCCATGCTGGCGGCGCGGCTGACCAGAAACCGCACGCCGACACTCAGCAATACCAGTTCGAGAACAATATGATTCGCGAGGTTTCCCGAATCCCATAAGAGCCACGGCACCATTCCCCAGGCCGTGCTCATCAACAGATCAAGCGCAATCGCGCGCCTGATAGAGCGGTTTATGGCGTCCGTGCTTTGCGCCATCGTGCCCTCTCGACGAATGCGGGCGAGGGCAAAAAACGCAATGATCGAAACAAGGATGACGAGGGCGATGCAGATAATGGCCCGCTGTAAGCTGACATGACCGAACAGACCGGTTAGCTCGCAGCAGACAAAAGCGGTGAAAAAAATCCAGGGTGGCGTACCCGCCGCCGTGCGGACAGCGGCTTCCGTGCGCCGCTCGAGGAGCGCAAGAAGGAAGCGCGGATCGGTATGACGCGCGTCCGTACGAACTCCCCCCTCCAGCATGTGCTCTCCCTCGCGGTGAAAACCCAGACCGGGAATTCCCGCCGGAGTTGTATCGCGGCAATATTAATCGCAGTCGGTTAAAATTTTCTGAGATAGAGCGGGGGTGACGGTAAGATTGATTACCTCGGAGCCTCGGGGAAGGCCGCAGGCTTAATAATTGCTTACCCTCCTCGTGCCCCGGACGGCATTTGAGACCCGTTTTCTTCACAGCCCGCTTGGTGCATGAAGGGTCATGGCCAAGATTCGGGACCTCTTCGAAGAGTCGCCTCAGCGCGCCCCTACGGCAAAGGCACGTCCAGCCCCTAAAAAGGCGGACGACAGCGGTTACACGGCCCATGACATCGAAGTTCTGGAAGGGCTCGACCCCGTCCGCCGCCGCCCCGGCATGTATATCGGCGGAACCGACGAACGGGCGCTGCATCATCTCGCCGCGGAAATCATCGACAATGCGATGGACGAAGCGGTGGCCGGCCACGCCAAACGTATTGAGATAGAACTCAGCGCCGGCAATGTTCTGAAGGTCTACGACAATGGCCGCGGTATCCCCGTAGATCCGCACCCGAAATTCAAGAACAAGTCCGCGCTTGAAGTGATCATGACAACGCTGCATGCGGGCGGAAAATTCGGCGGCAAGGTGTATGAAACCTCCGGCGGACTGCACGGCGTTGGCTCGTCCGTCGTCAACGCACTATCGGAATGGATGGAAGTTGAAGTCGCGCGCGACAAACAGGCCTATGTGATGCGTTTCGCTCGCGGCAAGCCCGTGGGCAAACTCAAAGAAACCGGCGCCGTCAATTGGAAGGGCACCATTGTTCGGTTCAAACCGGATGATGAGATTTTCGGCGAAGGCGCGACGTTCCGTCCGCGCATTCTGCACCGCATGGCACGCTCGAAGGCCTATCTCTTTCGCGGCGTCGAGATTCGCTGGAAATGCGATCCCGAACTCATCGGCGACCGCGATGACACACCAGCGGAAGACACGCTGCATTTTCCGGGCGGGCTTCTTGATTATCTGAAGGCGACGCTGGGCAGCGCCAAGACAGTTGGCTCCCGCCCATTTTTCGGCCATGTCGAAAACCGCGAGGGCAAGGGCGCGATCGAATGGGCTATCGCCTGGTCGCCGCAGGTTGATACCTTCATCAGTTCCTACTGCAATACCATTCCGACTCCGCAAGGCGGCACCCATGAACAGGGATTGCGCGGTGCGCTGACGCGCTCTTTACGCGCGCATGGCGAACGCGCGAACAATCGCAAGACCACGCTCATCACGCCCGACGACGTGATGGACAACATCTGCGCTGTCCTCTCGGTGTTCGTGCGCGAACCGGAATTCCAGGGCCAGACAAAGGAAAAACTCTCCTCGCCCGAAGCACAGCGGCTGGTTGAAACGGTCGTGCGCGATCACTTCGATCATTGGCTGGCGGAAAACCCGCAGGATGCCGACGCGCTTCTTGCCTTTGTCATCGACTCCGCCGAGAACCGCTTGCGCCGTCGTGAGGAAAAAGAAGTCAATCGGAAGGCGGCGACGCGCAAGCTGCGTCTCCCCGGCAAACTTGCGGACTGTACGCGCGACGCCGCGAGCGGAACGGAAATTTTCCTCGTCGAAGGCGATTCCGCGGGCGGATCGGCGAAACAGGCGCGCGACCGCGCGACCCAGGCTATTCTTCCGTTGCGCGGAAAAATTCTCAACGTCGCCAGCGCGGCGGCGGGAAAACTGCAGCAAAATCAGGAACTCGCCGATCTGGTTCAGGCGCTTGGTTGCGGAACGGGCGCAAAGTACAAGGAATCCGATCTGCGCTATGAGCGCGTCATCATCATGACCGACGCCGATGTCGACGGCGCCCATATCGCGTCATTGCTGCTCACCTTCTTTTATCGGGAAATGCCGGAGCTCATTTCACAGGGGCACCTTTATCTTGCGATGCCGCCGCTCTACCGGCTCAGCCAGGGCGCGAAGTCCGTTTATGCGCGCGACGACGCCGACCGCGAAGCGCTGATCAAGAGTGCGTTCAAGGCCAATGCCAAGGTTGAGGTTTCACGCTTCAAGGGCCTCGGGGAAATGATGCCTGCGCAGCTTAAGGAGACCACGATGAAGCCGGGCAGCCGCTCTCTGATCCGGGTGGAGATCGGCGAAGGCAATGGCGCGGCGACAGAAAGTCTTGTCGAGCGCCTGATGGGAAAGCGCCCGGAACTGCGCTTTCAGTTCATTCAGGAAAACGCGGCCTTCGCCGCAGATGTCGATATCTAAATCTTCACCGGAACAATTCCCGCGCTGACCGGTTCTCTTACCGAAACAATCCGGAACGCGCGCGCTATGGCCAGTCTTCTTGGACGAAAGATCGCAATTCTCTCCGCCGACGGGTTTAACGAGGCGGAACTGTCCGAGCCGATGCAGGCCGTGCTGTCGGCGGGCGGTGAAGTGGACGTTATTGCACCCTATGGGGATTCCATTCGACCGGAACACGCATCGGGAAATGGCGGCGCGGTAAATGTCGACAAGAAATTGGAAGACGCAGATCCACAGGATTACGACGCGTTGATCCTTCCTGGAGGCCGCGCAGGCCCGGCTTTTCTACGCAATGATGAAAACGCCCGCGCCTTCGCCAGGGAATTCGTCAATACCGACAAGCCGGTCGGCGCGATCTGTCATGGTCCGTGGCTGTTGATCGACGCCGAAGTGGTGGCGGGGCGGAAAATGACCGGTGCGCGCGAAATCCGAGCGGAGCTGAAAGAAGCGGGTGCCGATGTCGTGGATCGCGAGGTCGTTATCGACGGTCCTATCGTCACGAGCAGAGGACCGGAAGATCTGCCGGCATTCTGTGCCGCGTTGATCGAGAAGATCGAATCCATGCCGGCGCCTTCCGGACCGGATGGCGTTGCCTTTATCTAAGTTCGATCAGCGAAGACGGAAGGACGCTGACCAGCGAGGCGATTCCAAATCTCCCAACGCGACACGCCCCCCCCCTCGAACCCATTCGGCGCTCAGAAAACCCCGTCAAACCGCGCATTTTCAGGGCTTTTTGGCGCCTGCCCTTGACAGAACGCGTCGAATCCATATGTTGCGCCGCAACTAAAGGTCGGTTTCCAATTCGGGAAACCGCGCAGGCGCCGCGAAAAAGGTGCCTCAGGAGAGTAACACGAGCACCGACACGTTAGCTGGCACGGACGCTGGCGCCGAAGTTGAAGAAATTTCTGCCGTTTCGAATTCAGGGCCAACTTTCGCGGATCTGGGCTTAAGCTCGGATGTGCTGCGTGCGGTAACCGATTCCGGCTACACAATTCCCACCCCGATTCAGGCGCAGGGCATTCCAGAAGTCCTGAAGGGCCGCGACATTATCGGCATTGCCCAGACCGGCACCGGTAAGACCGCTTCCTTCACGCTTCCGATGATCGAGCGCCTATCGCGTGGCCGCGCCAAAGCGCGCATGCCGCGCTCGCTCATTCTGGAGCCGACGCGCGAACTCGCGGCGCAGGTGGCCGAAAGTTTCGAGCGCTACGGCAAATATCACAAGCTTTCGATGGCGCTTCTGATCGGCGGCGTTTCCTTCGACGAACAGGACAAGAAGCTCGATCGCGGTGTCGACGTTCTGATCGCAACGCCGGGACGCCTTCTCGATCATATCGGGCGCGGCAAGCTGATGATGAGCGGCGTGCAGATTTTCGTCATCGACGAAGCCGACCGCATGCTCGACATGGGCTTCATCCCCGATGTCGAAAAAATCGCCAAGATGATCCCCTTCACGCGCCAGACGCTGTTCTATTCCGCGACGATGCCGCCGGAAATTCAGCGCCTGACCGAACAATTCCTGCAGGCGCCGCTGCGCATCGAGGTTTCTCGCCCCGCAACGGCCGCCAGCACCATCACGCAGATCATGGTCACGGTTCCGGGTGGCGACTGGTCGAAACGCGAATCTTTGCGCCGCATTCTGCGCGAGAACGACGTGGTCAACGCCATAGTCTTCTGTAACCGCAAACGCGATGTCGACGTCGTGGCGAAATCGCTGGCGAAGCATGGCTTTTCCGCCGCGCCGCTGCATGGCGACCTCGATCAATCGGTGCGCACCAAGACGCTCGAATCGTTCAAGAGCGGTGGAATTCAGATTCTCGTCGCGAGCGATGTCGCCGCGCGCGGCCTCGATATTCCGGCTGTCGGTCATGTGTTCAATTACGATGTGCCTTTCCATGCCGACGACTATGTACACCGCATCGGCCGTACGGGCCGCGCCGGGCGGAAGGGCTTTGCCTTCACGCTGGTCGGACGCAGTGACGAAAAGAATGTGACGGCCATCGAAGCGCTGATCGGACAGAATGTCGAACGGCGCATCATGGAAGGCCTGCCACCCGAACAGGAAGACCGCAGCAGCGGACGCGGACGTGACGACAAGCGCTCGCGCGACAAGAACCGCCGCGGCGGACGCAATCGCCAGCGCGACGACGAACGCAAGGCTCCCGACGCCGTGCGCGCGGAAGCGCCGGCCGCCGACATGGCCAGCGAAACGGCCAATGTTGTATCCTTTGTGATCGAGAGCGCGCCGGTGGAAACGCCAGTCGTGGAGCGCAACGAACGCGCGACCGCCCGCAAACCCGCACCTGTCAAGGCCGAACGCCCGCAGGAGCGCCGACCGCAATCCGCCAGAGAACCTGCAGCGCGCGAAGCAGCGCCGCGTGCGGAACAACATGCACGGCCCGATCATTCCTCAAGACCGCATCAGGGCGAACGCAGGCCGCAGCCTAAAGTGCAACCGACCGCTGTCCCGCGCGATCAGCTTCCCGCCTTCCTGCTGCGTCCCGTTATTCTTCCGCCCAAAGTGACCAAAAAGGGCCAGAAGGACGACGCCGAACTCGACGGCGACACACTCGACTGAAGACGCGCCGCGTGGTGCGTCTCGCAGACATCATCCGGCAGAAATCATCGGATTAAGATCAGTCCGCCTTTGCGGGCGTGATGGCCACGGATTCGCCGCAACCGCAGGCATCAGTCTGATTGGGGTTCGAGAAGACAAAGCGTGACGCAAGCTTTTCTTTCTTGAAATCAAGTTGGGTGCCGAGCAGGAACATCACCGCTTTCGGATCAACGAAAATCTTCACGCCCTTGTCGTCGATCACCTCGTCAAGCGGCCCCGCGCCCTCCGCATAATCCATGACATAGCTCATGCCGGCGCAGCCGCCATTCGTCACCCCGACGCGCACACCGGCATAACGCCCTTCGGCCGCCGTGATGATCTCCCCGATACGGGTTGCCGCCGCTTCCGTGAGGCTCACAATCTTCGGGCGCTCGCGGCGCGGACGTGCTGTTATGTTGGCGGTCATTGTCATCTCAAAACATGTTCAGTTCGAGTTTCGCTTCTTCTGACATGCGGTCAGGCGTCCACGGCGGGTCGAAAACCATATTGACGGCCACCTCGCCTATTCCCGGCACCACCGCCAACGCATCCTTGACCATTCCCGGCATCTCACCCGCCACCGGACAGCCGGGGGCCGTGAGGGTCATGTCGATCGTCACGTCCTTATTGTCCGCGACATCCACCTTATAGATAAGACCCAATTCGAAAATGTCGACGGGTATCTCGGGATCATAGACGGTCTTTATCGCGGCAATGAGTTCCTTGCCGAAGGATTCGAGCTCCTCCGGCGGTAAAGACGAGCTTTCGCCCGTCACCACCGCATTTGGCGCGGGTTCCGTCGCTTGCGCGTCCGCCGCGATGTTTGTCTCGTCGTTCATTCGGTTTTCGCCGTTCCGTCGCCTTCCAGCGCCGATTTCATCGCATGCCAGGCCAGCGTCGCGGATTTCACGCGCATCGGGAACGCCGATACGCCCGCCATTGCTTCGAGATATTCGCGGTCGTCATCGCTTAAATCCGCGCCCTCGCCGCCTTTGACGAGTTCCAGGAAGCCACCCATAAGGGTTTCCGCCTCATCAACCTTGCGGCCCTTCAGCATCTCGCTCATCAGCGAGGCGGAGGCGACCGAAATGGCGCAGCCCTTGCCCTCGAAAGCGATGTCTTCAATGCGGTCTTCGCCATTTACTTTCAGATAGATCGAGACCTTGTCGCCACAAAGCGGATTGAATCCGTCGGCCCTGTGATTGGCGTCGGTGAGCGTCCCGAAATGCCGCGGATGGCGGCTGTGATCGAGAATAATCTCCTGATAGAGCTCGCGCAAATGGGCATCCATTACGCGAACACCTTTCTGGCGATCTGCACGGCATCGACCAGCGCATCCACTTCCGCCTCGGTGTTGTAGAGACCGAAGGACGCGCGCGCGGTCGCGACGACACCGCAGCGTTCCATCAATACCTGGGCACAATGATGACCGGCGCGGACCGCGACGCCTTCGCGGTCGAGAATCGTCGCCAGATCATGGGCATGAATGCCGATCGTCTCGAACGACACAATAGGACCCTTGTCACGCGCTTCGCCGATCAGGCGCACGCCATTCAACGCCTTCAGTTTCGCTTCCGCTCTGCGGGCGAGTGCATTCTCATGCGCGGCGGCGGCATCGCGACCGATGCTGTCGAGATAATCGAGCGCGGCGGCGAGTCCGACCGCCTCGATGATCGGCGGCGTTCCGGCTTCGAACCGCATCGGGGGTTCGGCATAGGTTACATTGGCCTTCGTCACTTCGCGGATCATTTCGCCGCCGCCCTGATAGGGGCGCATGGCTTTCAGATGCGCCTTCCTGGCATAGAGAACGCCAATGCCCGTGGGGCCATAAAGCTTGTGGCCCGTCATCACGTAGAAGTCGACATCGAGATCCCGGACATCGACCTTGCCATGCACGGACGCCTGACAGCCATCGGCGAGCACGGGGATGCCGCGCTCATGGGCGATGCGCACAATTTCCTTCAGCGCGGTATGGGTGCCGAGCACATTCGACATATGCGTGATGGCCACGAATTTCGTGTTCGGCCCAATGGCGCGCGCCACATCCTCGGGATCCAGCTCGCCATCATCCGAGACATCGACCCAGCGCAAACTCGCGCCCTGACGTTCGCGCAGGAAATGCCACGGCACGATATTGGAATGGTGTTCCATGACCGAAAGAACGATTTCGTCGCCGGGCTCAAGGCGCGGCGACAGAAAGGATGAGGCAACGAGATTGATTGCCTCCGTTCCGCCGCGCGTCCATACGATTTCATCTTCATGGGCGGCATTCAGAAATGTCTTCACGCGGCCGCGTGCCGCTTCATAACGATCGGTCGCGGCAGCGGAAAGAAAATGCACGCCGCGATGAACGTTGGAATATTCCGTGGTCACGAAATCGGTGATCTTATTCATTACCTGCTTCGGCTTCTGCGCCGAAGCAGCATTATCGAGATAGACCAGCGGCCTTCCATGCACCTCACGGGCGAGAATCGGGAAGTCCTGCCTTATGGCTTCGACGTCATATAAATGTGGTTTCAGCGAAAGCGCGCTCATGCCGCGCCCCCTTGTGCGCTCGCAAGCGCAGTATCGATGCGTCGCCATAACGCGTCGCGAAGATCGCCTTCGGCAAATCCGTCAATGACTTCCTCAAGGAAGGCGCGCACCAGCATGGCGCGGGCTTCCTCCATCGGGATCCCGCGCGCGCGCAGGTAAAACAAAGCTGTGTCATCCAGCGCGCCTATGGCGGTGCCATGACCGCACACCACATCGTCGGCATAGATTTCGAGTTCGGGCTTCGCGTCCGCCTCGGCTCTAGGGCCGAGAAGCAGCGCTTTATACATCTGGTGGCTGTCGGATCTCACCGCACCCTTGTGTACCGTCACGCGCCCCTGCGACACCGAACGCGAACGCCCGCCGACCACACTCTTGAACAACTGGCGGCTGACCGTATGGGGTGAGGCATGATCCATTACTGTGGTCACATCCGCATGACGCTCGCCATCAAGCACTGCGATGCTCCGGATGTGGGCCTCCGCGCCGATCTCCGCCAGGCGGACATTCATATCGACGCGCGAAAGACGCCCACCGAAATTGCCCAGAAGCACATGGTAACGTGAATCGCGCGAAAGGAACGCGCCAATGCTCGCGACATGCAGCGTACCGCCCGCCTCGTCCTGCAACCGCGTATGATTGAGCACCGCATTCTCGCCAAGCACGATTTCCATGCCAAGATTGGCGAGGCCTTTGGCTTCACCCTCGCCCGCATGGGTTTCGATGAGATCGAGCGAAGCGCCGTCTTCGATGACCAGCAGCACGCGCGTATGGCTCATCACGCCATGACCGCGCGCGGGATTGACGACGCTGATCTGAAGCGGCGGAAGATCTACCGAACCGGCGCGTACACGCACCGCGATGCCGCCGCGCATCAGCGCGAGCGACGCGGCACCCAGGATCTGATCGGACCCTGCGGCACGGGCGCCGAGATGTTTCTCAACCCAGTCCGGCGTCCTGACCGAAAGCTGCGCCAGATCGACCACATCAATGGCATCCGTAAGGCCCGCGCCACCAATCGAATGCAGATACCCGTTCACCAGAACAATCTGCATGGCGCCAGCAAAAACAGCACTGTCGGCAATAGCCGCCGCATCTTCCGCGCGGAAAGGCGTCGCAGGTTCCAGATCGTTTTCGAGAGCCACCGCGAGATCGGTATATTTCCATGCCTCAATGCGACGCGTCGGCATTCCGCTTAAAGCGAACGCCTCCAGCGCGGCGCCACGGCGGGCGTCCAGCCAGCCGAGCCCCGCGCCCGGCAGATCAGCCGCGTTTGCCGCGAAGTCTTTGCGAAACAGCGCGGTCTTGGGGTCTACGCGAGGAAGTGCTTCCACCGTCACGCCGCCGCTCCGGTGATGGTTTCATAGCCCTTCTTCTCAAGCTCTTTCGCCAGCTCCGGTCCGCCGGAGGTAACGATCTGACCTGCCCGCAGAACATGCACACGCGTCGGAACGATATAATCGAGGAGGCGCTGATAGTGCGTGATCACCAGCATCGCGCGCGCGGGCGACCGCATGGCATTCACCCCTTCGGCGACAAGGCGCAGCGCATCGATATCGAGACCAGAATCGGTTTCGTCGAGAACGGCCAGAGAGGGCTCGAACAGCGCCATCTGCAGTATTTCGAGGCGCTTCTTTTCGCCGCCGGAAAATCCGACATTCAGCGGGCGACGCAGCATGTCCTCGGTGATGTTCAGGGCCTTCGCCTTTTCGCGCACCAGCCGCAGCACCTTTACCGCATCAACTTCATCCTCGCCGCGCGCCCGGCGTTGCGCGTTCAACGCAGTCTTGAGGAATACCATGGTGGAGACGCCGGGAATTTCCACGGGATATTGCAGCGCGAGGAAGAAGCCCTTCGCGGCGCGCGCGTCGGGCGTGAGCGCGGCGAGTTCCTCGCCCTTATAAAGAATGCTGCCGCTTGTGATGTCGTAGCCTTCGCGTCCCGCGAGCGTATAGGACAGCGTCGATTTTCCCGAACCATTGGGACCCATCACGGCATGCACTTCACCGGCCGGAATCGAAAGGTTCAATCCTTTCAGGATTTCCTTGCCATCAACAGTGACATGCAAATCTCTAATCTCAAGCACGTTTCATTCCTTGTTACTGTGCGGACGGAGCTTCTCCGACCGTAAAACCGGCAGACGTCCTAACCGACGCTGCCTTCCAGACTGATGCCGACGAGCTTTTGCGCCTCGACGGCGAATTCCATCGGCAATTGCTGCAGCACTTCACGGCAGAAGCCATTCACGATCAGCGACACCGCCTCGTCCTGCGGAATGCCGCGCGACAGGCAATAGAAAAGCTGCTCGTCGCTGATCTTCGATGTCGTCGCTTCATGCTCGACGCTCGCCGACGGGCAGCGGCTTTCGATGTAGGGGACCGTATGCGCGCCACACTCGCCGCCGATCAGAAGCGAGTCGCATTGCGTATGGTTGCGCGCGCCCTCAGCGCGCGGATGCACACTTACCAGACCGCGATAGGTGTTTTCAGCGTGTCCAGCCGAAATTCCCTTCGAGACAATGCGCGAGCGCGTGTTACGACCAAGATGGATCATCTTTGTACCGGTGTCGGCCTGCTGATAATTATTGGCGATGGCGATGGAGTAGAATTCCCCCACCGAATTGTCGCCGCGCAGGATGCAGCTCGGATATTTCCATGTGATCGCCGAACCGGTTTCCACCTGTGTCCAGGAGATCTTGGAATTCTTACCCCGGCAGTCGCCACGCTTGGTCACGAAATTGAAGATGCCGCCTTTGCCTTCTTCGTCGCCCGGATACCAATTCTGAACGGTGGAATATTTGATCTCGGCGCCGTCCAGAGCGATGAGTTCCACGACCGCGGCATGAAGCTGATTTTCGTCGCGCTTCGGCGCGGTGCAACCCTCGAGATAAGAAACATAGGAATCTTCATCCGCGATGATAAGCGTGCGTTCGAACTGTCCGGTCTCCGATGCATTGATACGGAAATAGGTCGAGAGTTCCATCGGGCAACGCACGCCCTTCGGCACATAAACGAAACTGCCGTCCGAAAAGACCGCCGAATTCAGTGTTGCAAAGAAATTGTCGGTCGTGGGGACGACCGATCCGAGATATTTGCGCACGAGTTCGGGATGCTCGCGGATCGCTTCCGAGATCGGGCAGAAAATCACGCCCGCTTCGGTCAGCTTCTGTTTGAAAGTGGTGGCGACGGACACAGAATCGAACACGGCATCGACTGCGACGCCCGCCAGCATCATCTGTTCCGACAATGGAATACCGAGCTTCTTGTAGGTTTCCAGAAGCTTCGGATCAATGTCCTCCAAATTCTTCGGACGCTCGCCCTGTGATTTCGGCGCGGCGTAATAAGAAGAGTTCTGATAGTCGATCGGCGGATAATGAACGCGCGCCCATTTCGGCTCGCGCATTTCCAGCCAGCGCTGATACGCCTCAAGACGCCATTCCAGCATCCATTCCGGCTCGGTCTTCTTTGCCGAGATGAAACGGACCGTGTCTTCGCTGAGGCCCTTGGGCGCGCGATCCATCTCGATGTCGGTGACGAAGCCGTATTTGTACTTCTCGCCTGAGAGATCGGAAACGCGTTCGGTGGTTTCGGTATTCGCCATAATAACTCCTACGCCGCCGCGACGTTCAATTGCGCTTTTCTGACGCAAAGACGCTGCAGCGCGTGTAACAGTGCCTCGATGTCATCCGCACTGTTGGACGGCCCGAGACTTATTCTGAGGCCACAACGGGCAAGCGCATCGCTCACCCCCATAGCCGCCAGCACATGACTGGAACGGACTTTTCCCGACGAACAGGCGGAACCCGACGACAGAGCGACCCCATCGAGATCAAGCGCGATCAAGGCGGTTTCCGCCGTAATGCCGGGAATCGCGAAATTGGATGTGTTGGGAAGGCGCTCGGCCTTCTCGCCGAAAATCACCGCCTCGGGCACGAGCCTTTTGAGACCGCGCTCGAACCCGTCGCGCAAGTCGCGCATATGCTGTTCATTGCCGACGGCGGACATCACTTCGACGGCGCCTGCGCCGAAACCGGCAATCGCGGCGAGATTTTCCGTACCGCCCCGCCGGCCTAGTTCCTGTGCGCCCGACGACATCGGAGCCAAGGGTGCGCCATCGCGCACGATAAGTGCGCCCACGCCCTGTGGGCCGCCGAATTTGTGCGCCGAAAGGCTCATATAATCGACGCCGGGTTCCGCGAACGAAATCGGCAGGCGCCCTGGAACCTGCGCGGCATCGACATGGATCAGCGCGTCCTCGCCGCATTCCCTACGCACAATATCGACGATCGCTTTTACCGGCTGCAGAACGCCGGTCTCATTGTTCGCCGCCATCAGCGAAATGAGCGTGCGTCCCTTGCCCTGCATCAATTGCAGACGGAAAGCGGGAAGATCGACCACACCGTCGGGCGTCACCGCCATTTCGCTTAACCGGATTCCGGGGACGCTTTCGGAAAGCGCGATGGCGTTGGCCCGCACGCTTTCATGCTCGATGGCCGAAATAAAAATGCGCGTGAACCGGTCTTCCTCGGTCAATGCTCCCGCCACGGCGCCGCGCAATGCCAAGGCATTCGCTTCGCTGCCGCCGCTGGTGAACACCACCGAACCGGGATGGGCACCGGCAAGACGCGCAACCTCTTCGCGCGCATCCTCGATCCGTGCGCGCGCCTTGCGCCCCGGCGCATGGACCGACGATGCATTGCCCGCATGGTCCAGCGCGGCCAGCACGGCTTCGCGTGCGCCCGGCAGAAGCGGAGAGGTTGCATTATGGTCGAGATAGATCATGGGGCTCGCTTCAGGCCGCCACATGCGCATTGGCCGCGCGCGGGACCGCCACACGTCCCGGAATACGCTGCTCGATAACATCGGCCAGCGTGACCGAGGACAGGAATTGTTCGATCTGGACCCCTAATTCATCCCACAGATCATGGGTAAGGCAGCGTCCGGTTTTCTTCAGGCAACCGCTCGCGGTTTCGGAAAGACAGCGCGTTGCCTTCAAAGGCTCGTCTACCGCCACCACGATATCGGCAATGCGCATCTCGTCGGCGCGTTTGGCGAGACGAAAGCCGCCACCCGGACCGCGAACGCCCGAGACAAGCCCTGCGCGGCGGAGCTTGGCGAAAAGCTGTTCAAGATAAGCGAATGAGATTTCCTGGCGCTCGGCAATCGCGGCGAGCGATTGGGTCTCGCCTTCTTCATGCGGCGCATAGGCCGAGTGGCGGGCGAGATCGGCCATGGCCATCACCGCATAACGCCCTCTTGTACTCAGTTTCACCTTTGGCACCTCAAGTTTCGGCGGAAAACATCACATTCTCTTGCCACGCCAACCCACCGATGTAGTAAGAAGCAGCAATCGCCGCCTTCCGGCGGTCCCCGGGATATAGAATTCCTGAGTATACTAGTCAAGAATTCGGCGAGACGCGGAGAAAACTTTCTAACATACTGTTTTTATTAAGTTTATTCGACGTCCGCGGAGCGGTAAGCCGCCTTTCCGTGCCCGGCACGCCCATTATTCCCTCGAGCCAGAGAAAGAGCCTATGCCCGACATTATCCTTCCCGGCCCGGCGGGGCGCATCGAAGCCCGTTATATGCGGCAAAAAGCGCCCAACGCCCCGATGGCGCTCATTCTCCATACCCACCCGCAATTCGGCGGGACGATGAACAATCCGCTGATCTACGACCTGTATCATCGCTTCCATAATCTCGGCTGCACCACCGTGCGCTTCAATTTCCGCGGGGTCGGCCGCAGCCAGGGCTCGTTCGACAATGGCGCAGGCGAATTGTCCGATGCCGCCGCCGTACTCGACTGGATGGCGACGCTCTATCCCAATCCGTCCTTCTGCTGGGTCGTCGGCGTGTCGTTCGGTGCCTGGATCGGCATGCAGCTGCTGATGCGCCGCCCGGAAATCACCGGCTTCGTTTCCATCGCCCCGCAGCCGAATATGTATGATTTCGCCTTTCTCGCGCCCTGCCCCACCTCGGGCGTCATCGTGCACGGCACGAAAGACTCGGTCGTACCGGAAGCCGACGTGCAGAAGCTCGTCGACCGCCTGACGGCGCAAAAGGGAATCAAGATCACCTACACCAAGGTCGAAGGCGCAAACCATTTCTTCGACAATCACACCGACGATGTGCTCGAAATCGTCGAGGAATATGCCCGCAACCGTATGGCCAACCCCGAAGGCCGTTAAATATTTTGATGCGTCATGGCCGGGCTTGCCCCGGCCACCCAACTTCCATGCACAAAAAAGTTGGATGGCGGCCTCGGCTTGTGGCCATGGCGAGAATCGTTATTGGGGCCGATGCAACACTCCGCCGGTGGCCGGAGACGGCACGCCGGTGGTGGTGGGATAGCTGAGCGGCAAACCTTTCACGCTGCGCATCGCCAGATAGGCAAAGGCTTCCGCCTCAAGGGAATCGCCGCGCCATCCCGCCTTTTCCGCTTCCAGAACCGGCGCGCGCAAGAGTCCGCGTAATGCCTGCATCAATGCGGGGTTGTTGCGTCCGCCGCCGGTGACGATCCAGCCCCGTTCCTTGACCGGAAAATGTTCGGTTCCGCGCACAATCGAAAGCGCGGTCAGCGCCGTAAGCGTGGCGGCGCCGTCTTCGGGGGATAGCCCGTCGACAAAGGCATGGCCGAAATCCAGGCGGTCGAGCGATTTCGGCGGCGGCACCACAAAATAAGGATGCGACAGCATCCCGACCACACGGTCCTGATCGACTGCGCCCTTGTTGGCGAAAGCGCCATCGCGGTCCATCGGTTCGCCTGTGTGTTTCATCATCCAGTCGTCGATCGCCGCATTACCGGGACCGGTATCGAACGCGATGAGTTCGCCGTCCGCACCGATATAGGTGATGTTGGCGACGCCCCCGATATTCAGCACCACCATCGGCGGCTTCGCGTTGACGCTGAGTGCCCGCGCCTCATGATAGAGCGGCGCCAGGGGAGCGCCCTGCCCGCCGGCCGCTACATCGGCGCTGCGAAAATCATTCACCACCGGTATGCCGGTCAGACGCGCCAGCATCGCGCCGTCGCCAATCTGCCAGGTGCGCCGTTCGCGTGGCCGATGCAGAATGGTCTGGCCGTGGAAGCCCACATAGGCGATGGCGCCCGGCTCGAGCCTAGCTTCTTTCAGAAGCGCCTTCACCGCCTCGGCATGGGCCTCGGTCATCCGGCGCTCGGCCTCCCGAATCGTTTCGGGTAATTCAGCGCCCACGGCGACATTCACCGCCTCATCCAGTGCCCGGCGCAAAAGCGCCCGCAATTCCGGATCATAGGGCCGTGTGAAGGCGGGACCGGGAATGGCCACGCTTTCTCCATCCGTATCCAGGATCGCCGCATCGACGCCGTCGAGCGAGGTTCCGCTCATCAGACCGATGACTTTCAGGACGCCATCTTTCTTCGATTCCGTCATTCGTGATACAGCCTCGCCGTCATTTTCTGATAGCACATGCCAATGTCCAACCCTTCACATCAATACCGTTCTTCGTTTCTCGGCCTCCTGGCCGAGCGCGGCCAGTTGCAGGACTGCACCGATGCAGGCGGGCTCGACGCCCGGCTGCAGAAAGAACATGTGACGGGATATATCGGCTTCGATTGCACCGCGCCCAGCCTTCATATCGGGAGCCTGTCGCAAATCATGATTTTGCGCCGGCTGCAACAGAGCGGCCATCGCCCCATCGTCGTCATGGGCGGCGGGACCACAAAAGTCGGTGATCCCTCGGGCAAGGATGACATGCGGTCATTGCTCACCAATGAGCAGATCGAGGCCAACAAGCAGAGCATACGCAAATGCTTTGAGCGCTTCCTGACTTTCGGGGACGGCCCGTCCGACGCCATCATGGTCGACAATGCCGATTGGCTGGACAAGCTCGAATATATTCCGTTCTTACGCGATGTCGGGCGCCACTTCTCCGTCAACCGCATGCTGACGATGGATTCGGTAAAGCTCCGCTTAGAACGCGATCAGCCGCTGTCCTTCCTCGAATTCAATTACATGATCCTGCAGGCTTATGATTTCGTCGAGCTGTTCCGGCGCTATGGCTGCACGCTGCAGCTCGGCGGCTCCGATCAATGGGGCAACATCGTCAACGGTATCGATCTCGGCCGTCGCGTGGCGGAAGCCGAATTGTTCGGCGTGACGTCGCCGCTCATCACCACCGCATCCGGCGCCAAGATGGGGAAAACCGCGAAGGGCGCGGTGTGGCTGAACGCGGATATGCTGAGCCCCTACGACTACTGGCAGTTCTGGCGCAATGTCGAAGACGCCGATGTCGGACGCTTCCTGCGCTTGTTCACCGAACTGCCCGAGGCCGAAATTACGCGGCTGGAAAATTTGGGCGGCGCCGAGCGCAACGAGGCGAAGAAGATCCTCGCTAATGAGACCACGCGCATGCTGCACGGCGACGCAGCCGCGAACGACGCCGCTGAAACCGCGCGCCGCACCTTCGAGGAAGGGGGCATCGCCGAGGGGCTACCGACCTTCGAAATTGAGCGTGCGCGGCTTTCGGAAGGATTGCCGCTTACGACGCTCGCGCAGCTCAGCGGCCTGACCGCATCTTCCGGCGAAGCGCGGCGCTTCATTCAGGGCGGCGGATTGCGCGTGAACGACGAAGCGGTTTCCGACGTGAAGGCAGCGGTATCGCTCGCGGACCTCACCGCCGAAGGCGTCATCAAGCTTTCGGTCGGACGCAAGAAGCATGTTCTCGTCAAACCGGTTTAGCCCGCACTACTCGGTCTGTATCGGCGCGGAATTCGCCGCACCGCCCGGCGCTGTTTGAGCAGGTGACGACGGGGCCACAGGCACCATGGTCGTCGGGCCCATTTATTCCGGCGGTGGTCCGCCAAATTCGAACATGCGGCGAAAAATGCCCGGCGTCAGAACCGAGAGCGGATTGACCATCACCTGCGGTTCATCGAGATCGCCGCGCGCCGCATAGGTGAGTCCGATAATGCCTTCACCTTCCTTCGACACCAGAATATCTCCAACAATGGGCAGCGCTCCCAGCATATTGTTCAGCCCGAACAACGGCACCAGCGAACCATTCACATCCATGGTGTCATTGTCGCGGTCGATCACGCCCTGAAACGACAGGCCCATCGCCATGCCCGACGCGGTGCCGTCGCGCAGCGCGACGTTCCCGCCGTGTGCCACAAAGGGCGCTTCCAGTTCGGAAAACGGAATGCCGTCGCCCTGCAACAGACGCAACGGTCCGTCGAGCGAGCCGATGGAAAACAGACGTGCTACGAAGGGTTGGTCCACGACCGTGAAATTCGTGATGCGTATCGTGCCGCTGTAATCCGGACCCGGCACCGTCGATAACGCTTCGGTGTCGGGACGGAAACTCGCTTCGATGTCGATTTCCCCGTCGTGCAACGACTGAAAGCCCGTGAATGCCTCGACGAACTCACCTGCATTGTCCGAGTGCAGCGTGATGCCACGGGTCTCGCCGCGGACAAATCGGCCTTCGATGATCCCGTCACCCGGCCCCTGGGCATCGATATAAAAGTCGGTGAGCCGCTCGCCTTCGCTGATGCCGAGACGGAACGCGACATCGCGCAACGTAACGCCTTCACGCAGCAGAACGCTGTCCATGTCCGCGATTAGCGTGATCGGCGCGAGGGGCTTTCTTTCTTCAGCGGCGACTTCCGCCGGCGGCTCCGCCTCTTCGTCATCTGCAAAGATTCGGCTCGCATCCAGGCTGCGCCCGGCAATACGCCAGGACGGCGCCATTCCCGGCGCCGCATCAAGCAAAATGCTGAGATCGCCCACTTCGCCATAGCGCACAGAGGGTAGCGACGCCGCAACAAGCCTGCCGGTCGCATCGAGATCAAGTTCGCCTGTGAGAGAAATATCGCCGCCCGTAACCCGCATATTGCCGATATGCGCCGCGCCCCCTTCGAGGAAGGCGACCGTTCCCGTCCCGGTCATGGGTGCGCCCGATTCCTTGACGAGATTGATCGCCTCAAGATCGATGCTCACGGCGCTCAGATCGGCGGTCACTTCGGCTTCACGAAAATCGAAGCGTCTGCCCGTAAAGTTCGCGCTCACTTCAACCGGCCCCGAGAGCCATTCCGGAGTGGTCAGGCGCAAGCGCCCGCGCGCCTCTTCGTCCAGCGTACCGCTGACATCCACGCGCGTGGTGATTTCATCCTCGCCCGCGAAAACTTCTTCCCATGCGAATTGCATCGGCACGTCGTTCAGCGCACCGGTGCCTTCCGCCGTAAGATGATCATTGTCGACCATGATGGTCGCGTTCGCACCACTGAGCATACGTGTCGCCTGGATCGGTAGACCCAGCCCCTCGACCTGCGTGGTGACGGCAATGCGCACTTCTTCGATGGCGAGATTGCGCCGCATGGGCAGCGACACATCGAGATCCACCATCGCCGTGCCGCTCACATCCTGCGGTCTTACACGAAATCGCGTCGGATAGCCGAGCGGCTCCATGTCGATCAGGGTCAGCACGTCGACCATCGAGCCCGTTACGCTGGCTTTGATATTGCCCGGCGGCTGCGGAATGTGCAGATCGGGAATGATCATCGTCCCACCTGTAACCAACAAGGGTCCGATCTTCGCGTCCACCACCGTCATCTGGAATGTATTACCGGTGAGCGTGCCTTCGCCGTTCAGTTCGGTGACGGGCGTCAGGCCCCGCATGTAATTGGCGGCAACGCCCTCGACCGGAAAGGTCAGCGTCAACGCTTCCTGCGGCAAAGGTCCCGCACCGATGATGCCTGCCGGAATATCGGCGGCAATGCCCAAGGGTCCCATCATACCTTCGGATACATTGTCGGCGATCCAGTTGCGGGCGCCGCGTCCCACGATGAGCGGCCACACGCGCAGCGCATCCGCTACAGACAATTTTGCTATCGTTCCGGTAACGGAAATCGCGGGCGTCATGCCTTCGGGAAAAGCCGTCGTTCCTTCAAACTCTGCGTCCAGGCCATTGCCCGCAAGACGCAATTGCTCGACGGCGACCTCCCGTGTGGCGGCATCAAACGCCGCCGACACGATGAGAGAATCCAGAGCGAAGGGATCGGCAAACAGGTCAGGTTCGTCGAGGAGCACGTTTTCGGCGGCGAGATCGACCGCAAGCGAGACAAGCCCCGCTTCGCCCCAGACGAAATCCACGACGCCGCTGGCATCGGCGTTTCCGTTCGGACCCGAAATATGTGCGCGGTCGAAAACGACGCGATGATCGATGCCGACATAGGCGCCCTCAATCTCGAGCGCATCGACCTGATAGGTCTTGTCCATTCCCGGCGGCGAAATCTGCCCCGCGGCCGCGAAGGTCAGACTCGCATCGGCGATTTGTCCGTCTTCTCCGAGGCGGTAATTCGAGGAAACATTCGCCTTCAAGGCATAGGGCGCTAGCGCCGCGAATTTTTCGCTGTTGGCGGCAAGCGCCGCAAAGTCGAGTCCCTCAATGCTGACCGTACCGTTTTGCGGCATGCCATTGGTATCGAGCGTGGCGACGGCATCGAGCTGCGCGGGGGCGCCTGAAATCTCGACTTCGGCGTCAAGGGTCGCGGTGAACGCACCGTCCCTGTTTTCGACGGTGAAACTCACATCCGGAGAAATGACAAAGAGACCGGTGATGTCGTCGCGAAAGGCGAGACGCGCATCCTGGATGGAGAAGGTTTCTAGCGAACCGGGACCACTCTCGCCGCCTTCCAAGGTCTTGCGGATCACCTCCAGAAGATCCACATCTCCCTGCGCCGGACCGAAGCCGAGCTTCAATGTTCCTTCCGTATCGCGCACGGCGGTGAGCTGAACGCCGAGCAGCGCGAAGCGTTTCAGCGCAAACTCACCCGACAGAAGAGACGCCGCATCGAAATCGAGATCGGATTTCGGCGCCTGCGCCACAATACGTCCGGTGGCGTCGAATACATTGGTGCCGAGGATAACGAGATTGATCTGTCCGTCGGCGCGCGACCATTCGAGCGCGGCCTGATCGAATCGCACGACGAGTCCAGTGAGGGAGCGGTTGACGGCGTCTTCAATCGCGCCGGAAAAAGGTCCGAGCGAAATCGGCCCCATGAGCAGGCGCAAGGCTGCGCCACCCATGAAAAAAAGCACAGCTGCGAGGACCGCTCCTAGAGTGAGGCCCACACGCTGAAAATGGCGGCTCCGCATCGGCAAGGTTACTCCACCAGCCAACTATACACAGGGCTGCCCCGCCAGGCTCCAAAATCGACGCGCGATGCCTGCCTCTAGGATTGCTTGCAAGGCGCGCTATTCCTGCTTATCGCGTAATACAAAGAGGTTAACAACGGCCAAGAGGTGCCCGCATGGCGTCACAACCGAAAGAACTGGAAGCGGGGGACAAGGCACCAGCCTTCAAGCTACCAGGCGATGGCGGTTCCGAAATTTCCCTGAAGGATTTCAAAGGCAAAACACTCGTCCTCTATTTCTACCCCAAGGATGACACCTCGGGCTGTACCAAGGAGGCCATCGCCTTTTCCGAGGAGGCGAAGCACTTTGCCGCGGCCGGAGCCGCAATTGTGGGCATTTCCAAGGACAGCCCCGCTTCACACGACAAATTCAAGAAAAAATACGGCCTTAAGATGGCGCTCGCGGCCGACGAGGAGACAAAGGTCGCCGATGCCTATGGGGTCTGGGTCGAGAAAAGCATGTATGGCCGACGCTATATGGGCACGGAACGAACGACCTTTCTCATTGATGGCAAAGGGAACATCCGGAAAATCTGGCGGAAAGTGAAGGTTCCCGGACATGTCGAGGAAGTCCTCGCAGCCGTGAAGACCCTCTGATTTATGACGCATTTGTAACCATCCCGGGCTCTGTTAGCCCGTTAAAGCGGCATGCCTAAGAGCTTGATCTGCCGCCATTAATCGGTTCAAATAGGCCATGGGGTTACGCCCTGAAACGGGGCGGCGAGGGAATGGGTTAATGCTGGTTTCGCTTCGCGAACAAGCTTGGGAATTTGTTTGCGCAAAGTTCCCGGAGCGACAAGTTTACATTCGCAGCGACGGCCGCGTTCAATTCTTCACATTCAATCCGCTGATGCAGGCCACCCTTGCCGGCATCTCGCTTCTGTTTCTCGGCTGGGTCGCATTCACGTCGGTGAATACGATTTTCAAAGACCGTATCATCGCCTCGAAGGAAGAGAACTTCCGCCAGATGCAGGGCTCGTATGAGAGCCGCATCGCATCGCTGCAACTTTCCTATGACGAGTTGAACGGCGCGGTGGTCGCAACGGAAGATCATTTCCGTTCGGTCGTCGAGGATCTGGAAGGCCGACACAACACCCTCGCCTCTCTCATTCGCGGCAAGGAAGACCTTCGCGCCCAACTGGGCCTTGAGGCGGAACCGTCCGCCATTCACATGGACTCGGTTCTCAACGGTACATTGGACGCAGGCGAAGAACCCCATTTCACGATATTTGATACGAACGCCGCGCCGGTTCCGGGCTCCGCCACCGAAGAGAATGCGCCGGAAAATGCGACGCCAGAGGAAACCGGAACGGATGTGGAGGGCGCGGGCGGCCCGTCGCACACCTTCCTCGAAGGAACGTTCCGGCGTCTGGGCAGTCTGTTCGCCGGCCGCCCCGAGCCGCGTCCGGTCGATCATCCCTCCCTGCGCCAGATCGCCGAACTGGAAACGCGACTGGAACACCTTGTTCCTGTCCAGCGTACCCTGATCGCGGAAGCGCAAAAGGAAATGGACCGCGAAGCCGCGCATTACACGGAAACCATCCGCACTGCGGGCCTCAACCCCGCCACGCTGGAAAGGCGCATGCTGGATGCTGGCGGCGGTGGCGTCGGCGGTCCCGAAATGACGATTTCCCCAGCCGTACTCGGGTATGGCGACGCGGAATTCGGCGCCCTCGCGCTAGATGCACAAGCGAGCTTCGAGGAGCTGCGCAGCGTCGCGCTGGCGCTCCGCGCCGTGCCCCTGAACGCCCCGGTGACCGGCAACAGTTTCCGCCAGACCAGCGGCTTCGGCGCACGAAGCGACCCCTTTACGAAAAGCTTAGCATTTCATGGTGGAATAGACTTCTCGGGTCCCTGGGGCTCCGAGGTTCGTGCCACGGCGCCGGGCAAGGTGGTTTTCGCGGGATCGCGCGGGGCCTATGGCACCGTCGTGGAAGTCGATCACGGTTTTGGATTGAAGACGCGCTACGGCCATCTTTCCAAGATCCTTGTAACGGTCGGCAGCGAAATCGAAAAAGGTGCCGTCGTCGGGAAACTCGGGTCTACGGGACGCAGCACCGGACCGCATGTGCATTACGAAGTGTGGTTCGACAATGAACTGAAGAACCCGAGCAGATTTTTGAGGGCTGGTAATTATGTTAATGAAGAATAATAAAGAAACTGAGACCATATCTCCGGTTCAGCAGAAGCGCACCTCACGCACGGCGGCGCCCTCCATTATCAGCGCCGACACCCTCGCCAAAGGTACCTTTAGCTCTACCGGCGACGTCCAGGTTGATGGACGCATTGAAGGCGAAATTATTGCCAATGCGATTGTTGTCGGTGAGCTGGCCTTCGTCATAGGTGATATCAGCGCGGAAGAGGCTGTCATCCGTGGCCGAGTTGAAGGCAGCATCAGAGCCCGTAAAATTCAGCTCTGTGCTACCTCGCACGTGGAGGCAAAACTCCTTCATCAAACGCTTTTAGTCGAAGCCGGTGCCTTCTTCGAAGGCAATTGCCGTCATTCCGAAAATCCGCTCAGCGATGCAGCTCCCGCCGTAGTGAAACCGGTCGCCGTTGCGTCCTTAACACCGTCCCAGAACGGCGCGGCGCCTTCTCTTCTCGGTGACGAACAGCGCCCAGCTCCTGCCGCGGCCCGCGCCGCGGCGAGCTTCACACCGCTCAAGAGTTAGAGCGCGCACACTTCAAAAGAAAAGCCCGTGTCGTACGACGCGGGCTTTTCTTTATGTGCTGTCAGCGGCAAGCGCCCTAATCGATATCTGTCAAGCTTGCAGCCGGTTCTACCCCGACCTTCTGCGCCAGGGACGCGGCCATAAACGCATCCAGCCCGCCATCGAGCACGTCCTGCGGCGAATGGCTTTCAACGCCTGTGCGCAGATCCTTCACCATCTGATAGGGCTGCAGCACATAGGACCTTATCTGGTGTCCCCAGCCGATATCCGATTTGGAATCGGCTACGGCCTGCGCGGCGTCTTCGCGCTTCTTGAGTTCGGCTTCATAAAGCCTTGCGCGCAACATGTCCCAGGCCGTCGCGCGGTTCTTGTGCTGCGAACGGTCACTCTGGCACTGCACAGCGATGCCGGTGGGCAGATGCGTGATACGCACCGCGCTTTCGGTTTTGTTGACGTGTTGCCCACCCGCGCCCGAGGCGCGATAGACGTCAATGCGCACTTCCTTTTCGGGAATGTCGATTTCGATCTTGTCGTCGATGACCGGGTAGACACCGACGCTGGAAAAGCTCGTATGGCGGCGTGCATTCGAATCGAAGGGCGATATGCGCACCAGACGATGCACGCCCGTCTCCGTCTTCAGCCAGCCATAGGCATTGTGGCCTTTGACGAGAATGGTCGCCGATTTGATCCCGGCTTCTTCGCCTTCGCTCTCTTCCAGATATTCGACCTTGTGGCCCTTGCTCTCCGCCCAGCGCATATACATGCGCAAAAGCATGGAAGCCCAATCCTGGGATTCCGTTCCGCCCGCGCCCGCATGCACCTCGAGATAGGCATCGTTGCCGTCGGCTTCGCCCGACAGCATCGATTCCAGCTCCAGCGCGCGCGCGCGCGCCTTCAGTCCGGCAAGACCCGCTTCCGCCTCTGCGACCAGTTCCTTATCGCCTTCGGCTTCGGCCAGTTCGATCATGCCGACCGCGTCGTTCAACTCGCGCTCCAGGCCGAAATAAGAGGACAGCGCTTCATCCAGCCGCGTGCGCTCGCGCATCAGCGTCTGGGCTTTTGCGGCATCGTTCCAGAAATCGGGAGATTCGGATCGGGCGTTCAGTTCGTCGAGGCGGCGCTTGGAATTATCGAGGTCAAAGATGCCTCCTCAGCAGTTCGAGCGACTGCTTGATCTGGCCAATGGATCTCTCGGTTTCCGCACGCATGACTTTACCGTTCGTTCTTCGAAAGAGGGATATAGGGGCACGTCCGGAAGGCGTAAAGCCCGCGGGTCAGTAGAGACCGCCGGTGCCCGAACCGATTTCGACATCCAGCGTATCGGGGTTCGACGTCACCTCGGCCGAATAACCACCGGGATAATTGCCGCCAAGACCGTAGACAGATTGCAGGCCGGGCTCGGTGCCTGGACGGAACGCTTCCAGGATCGCACCGGGTTGACCGGATTGCATCGTTTCGCCGGTGCGCGGATTGACCGGCACGAGCACGACGCCCTGCGGAATGCGGAACGGAGTCGGCGGCTGATCGGCCAACGCATCAGTCATGAATTCGCGGAAAATCGGCGCGGAAACGCGCGAACCGGCTTCGCCTGGTCCAAGGCTCCGCGGCCCGTCGAAACCGATATAAACACCCACGGCAAGATCAGGAGAGAAGCCGACAAACCATGCGTCGCGGAAATCGCTCGACGTTCCGGTCTTGCCGCCCAGCGGCTTGCCGACCGCGCTGACCGACGCGCCCGTCCCGCGCTGCACGACGCCTTCAAGGATCGATGTGATCTGATAGGCCGTGCGCGGGTCGAGAACCTGCGGCATGTTTTCGTTTAACAGCGGCTCTTCCTGATGGGTCCATGTCTCTGCGGCGCAATCGGTGCATTCGCGGTCATCGAAGCGGTAGATGGTCTTACCGTGACGATCCTGAACGCGAACGATGAGCGTCGGTTCGAGCTTGCGCCCGCCATTGACGAATTCGGCATAGCCGGTCGTCATCTTCAGCAGCGTCGTTTCGCCCGCGCCCAACGACATCGACAGGAACGGCGGAAGATTGTCGTAGACGCCCATACGCTCGACGAGATCCTTCACCTTGTCCATACCAACCTCATGGGCGAGCCGCGCGGTCATGATGTTGCGCGACAGCTCGACGCCGCGGCGCAAGGTCGTGAGGCCGAGATAGTCACCTTCTTCGTAATTTTCCGGCGTCCATAAAGGAAGCCCCGGCCCTTGCTCCACCGCGAAGGGCGCATCGAGCACGCGGGTCACGGGCGTGTAACCATTGTCTAGCGCGGCCGCATAAACGAAGGGCTTGAAAGTCGAACCCGGTTGACGCAACGCCTGCATCGCACGGTCGAATTCACTGGAGCCGTAGGAGAACCCGCCCGACAGCGCGAGCACATGGCCGGAGAACGGATCGACCGCAACGATGGCGCCGTTCACTTCCGGAATCTGCCGCAATCCATAGCTGCCCGGCTCGGCGTCTTCGCCGGTGACCGCCTCGACATAAACGACGTCGCCCACCGCCAGCACATCGCTGGCATTGCGCACTTCCGGGCCGACATAGGCGTTGACCTTGGCGCGCGCCCAGGTCAGTTCGGCAAACGGAATATGTCCCGTCGCGCCTTCGGCAAACGCAAGCTGCGTAACATTGTCCGCGATGGCGGTGACCGTCGCCAATTCCCAGGTTTCGATGCCCGAACGGTTCGGCACTTCCGCGAACGCCGCCTGCCAGTCCGTCGCCATATCGAGCTGCGCCACGGGACCGCGCCAGCCATGACGGCGGTCATAGGTCAGAAGGCCGTTGCGCAGTGCGCGCACGGCAATCGCCTGCAGGCGCGTGTCGAGCGTAGAGCGGACCTGCAAGCCATTATCGTAGAGCGCCTGTTCACCATACTGGTCGTAGAGGAAGCGGCGCACTTCTTCGACAAAGTAATCGACGTCCGGCGCCACCGCGCCAAAGGGCCGACTATAGGTGACCAGATCTTCGGCCTTGGCGACTACGGCTTCTTCTTCCGTGATGTAGCCATTCTCTTCCATCTGATCGAGCACCCAGTTGCGGCGCTCGATGGCATCGGCCTTACGGCGTACCGGATGGTAGTTGGCAGGCCCCTTGGGAAGCGCCGCGAGATAGGCGGATTCACCCAGCGTCAATTCGTCGAGCGTCTTGCCGAAATAATTGATCGCGGCGGCCGTCACGCCATAGGAATTGTCGCCGAGAAATATCTGGTTGAGATAGAGCTCGAGCACTTCGTCCTTGGTGAACGCGCTGTCGATGCGCATGGCGAGAACCATCTCGCGGATTTTCCGCGAATAACTGACGTCGCGCGTCAGCAGAAAATTGCGGGCGACCTGCTGCGTGATGGTGGACGCGCCCTGAGGCCGGCCGGAGGAACGCAGATTATAAATCGCGGCGCGCGCGATGCTGAATACGTCGATGCCGGGATGGCTGTAGAAATTCTTGTCCTCGGCGGAGAGGAACGCTTCCTTCAGCGAGGTGGGGATGGCCCAGACCGGCGAGAACAAGCGGCGTTCGCGCGCATATTCACCGATCAAGGTACCGTCGCCCGCATACAGGCGGGTCGTCACCGGCGGTTCGTAGTCCGCCAGCTGTTCATAGCCAGGTAGATCGCGCGTGAGCCAATAGACAAAACCGCTTACGGCCAGCAGGCCGCAAACCGATAAAACGGCTACGCCGCCGAGAAGGTATTTCCAAATTGGCTTCATCTTCGCTCGCCTCGCCGGAACGCATGATGCCGGTCGCAATATCTGACCAAGCCCCGTTCCACGGCACATTCACGTCTAACACCCCTATTGGGGCGGGAAAAAGACCATTCCGTCACGGTATAGAAGCTTGAACCGCCGCTGGCGATGTTCCCGTACCGAAATGCCGGTCTACCGCGGCGGTTATCGCCACCGCGACCCGCGACCGCCACGCTTCCGTTGTCATTTCGGCCTCATCCGCGTGATTCGTAATATAGCCGAGTTCGATCAGCGCCGCAGGCACATCCGGCGCCTTGAGCACGGCAAAACCGGCGGCCCGGTGCGGGGTGGACGGACGGATGGCAGTCGCCTCCCGAAGCGTGGTCAGCACCGTTTCGGCGAACCGTACCGAGCGGTTCAGCGTATCGCGCTGCGCGAGGTCGATCAGGATGGTGGCGACCGGGTTGTTGTCGCCGGAGAGATCGACGCCCGCAATGATGTCGGACATGTTTTCCTTCTCGGCGAGGCTTGCGGCCTCGCGGTCGGACGCATCCTCGGACAGCGTATAGACCGACGCACCGCGAATATCGTGACTTTCATGTGAATCGATATGCAGCGATAGAAAGAGATCCGCCTTGGCCGCGCGGGCGATATCGACCCGGCCTCGCAACGGGATGAACACGTCCGTATCGCGCGTCAGGTGAACCGTGTAACGGCCTGTCGCCTCAAGGGCATCACGCAGTTTCTGCGCCACCGACAAAACCACCGTTTTCTCCAGCAAGCCGCTGGGGCCGTGCGTTCCGGGGTCGATGCCGCCATGCCCGGCGTCGACGACGATAATGCGCTTCGTCGGCGCGCCGGGACGCGGCGGTGCAATTGCAGCCGGGCTCGGCGTTTCGAGCGCTGCCAGTTCTTCCGGCCAGCCCGCCCGGGCGATGAAATCGGCAATGGTCTCGGGGTAGAGATCGACGACGAGGCGAAAGCCGAAGCCGTCAGAGGGGGGGAGAAGCTGCGGTTCGCCCACCCGCACGGGCGAGTTCAGATCAATGACAAAGCGTGAATTGCCCTCACGAAAGAGCCCATAGCGATAGCTTTCGACCGGGCCTCTGCCGTTCGGGCGCACCGCATCGGCGGCCCGCCACAGCACTTCGGGCATGTCGATGACCACACGATTGGGCTCGGTCAAAGTGAAAACATGCACATCCACTGGATCACTAAGTTCCACCACAAAGCGCGAGCGCTCGGCGTCTTCCCCCAGCCGCAGGCCGATCACGACCGGCTTGGTGTCCGCCTCCGCCACAGGATTTCCTGTCACCCGATCAAGCAGCGCGCCCAGCGGATCCGCTTCCGCGGCTGGCGCAGGCGCAGATCGTGCGGGCGCCGTTCGGGGCGCCTGTATGGGAAACGCAACAGGTATGATCGTTTGGCTGCGGGAAATTTCGCCTCTGGGAGCCGGTATCGGAATGGGAATATTTTGCGCGCCCGCGGCCGACGCCAGCACTGCCATGCCGACAATGGCAGCCGAGAGCCCGGTGGCCCGAAAAGACGGAAATATGCGTGCCGTATTCAAAAAGCCGACCTCGGTTCGAATCACGATAAATTCGGGCCTAACCCTTTATACTTCGTTGCAAACAAATCCGCCCACCCGTCCTGCGCCTGGAAGTTGTTTTTTGCGATAGGCTTCCGGCCAACAAGCGCAGCCACGCTTCATCCGGAAAATAGGAAAAAGCAGAACCCGAGGGCGTGAAATGCCCTTTCCGTGGGCCCATTGCAGGTTGCCCGTTTGATCGATGCCCGCTCCGGCAGCAGCGCTTAACCTGCCCTTCATAACGACGACCAGAAAGCAGCAACCCAAGCGCACAGGCTCGCGTTGAGGTCGTGGTGGGTTTTGACATGCTTTCACGACGTACGCTCCTCCTGACTGGCGCTGCCGCCTTACGATCCTTCCGGCGCGCAGATTCCGACCGATGCGCTCGACGCGGGGGACTATCCGTCGATCCCCGCATGGCTCGATGCGATGCAGTCAGAAATGCGTCCAGGGAAAATCGCCTCCGGCCTTTATGATGTCACCGGTGTCGGACGGCGACGCCTTCACACATCGATCTATGGCTATGGTAATACGCGACCTGTCCTGCGCACCGCGACCGGTCCCTGCATCCTCTATTTTAGCGCGAACGACATCACCGTTCAGTATATCCGTGTTGAGACGCCAAGCCTTGCCTTCGCCTATGTGGATCGCGGCGGCAATCTGATCGTGAATGGCGAATGGCGCTCCGCCGATCTCGAAGGGGCGGAGCGCGCAGGTTCGACCGCGCTCCAGCATGACAGTGACATTTCCGGCATTCGCATCCTCGATTGCGAATTCGGCTGTGTGCTGCCCATCGTTTTCATGTCGCAATATCATCGGGTGAGCGACATCCATATCGCCCGGAACCGCTCGCTTTCCGGCTGCGCGGGTTTTGCTTGCGTATGGTCGGATCGCTTCGACGATATCCATATTTATCAAAACCGCATCAGCGGTCTCAATCAGGGCACGTTGCGCGGTAATCACGTAGGGACGGCATTGTGGGTTGGATCGACGGTCGACAACAGCCCCAACTTCACGAGGAATCTCGGTGTCCACATCGAACACAACCGCATCGACAATGTGACGGCGTCGGGTACACAGGCCAACACCAATAGCGGCGTTGGCATCGATGTGCGCGAAACGGCAGAAGCCGTCATCCGAAACAACATCGTGCGCAATGTTCTGAATACCGCCGGACATGTCGACAGCAATGGCGTCTATGCCAAATCGAGCGTGCGGTTCGAAAACAATTTCGTCGCAAATTGCGGCGCGGACGCACGCGGATTGACCACAGGCGAAGCCGGTTCCGAAGGCTCACTCCTGACCTTCAAGGGAAACAGCCGCTGTCATAGTACCATCCGCAACAATATTTTCGAGGCTGGCACCCGTACCGACGTGCCGATGATCCTCATGACGCAAAACGCGGCACTGGACGGCAACCGCTTTGAGGATTGGCGCTATAGCGGCGATCACATGACGCGCGATTCCATGATCCGCTCTTATTCCGGTGGCCCGGTTCTCGTAACCCGCCCAGCCTTCGTGAATTGCGGCACGGCTCCCGGCAACGCACACCGGGGCTATGCTATGGGCGAGGCGCGGGGCGGCACGATGCTGGCCGAGGATTTCAGGGTGGCATTCGACGGGGAACGCACCGATATTTTCAACGGCGACGTCGCCATTGAAAATTGCTTCAATCTCGAAGGCATGGCCTTGACCGTCGGCCACGAGCCCGATGCCGACGCGGTCATCGCGGCAGCGTCCATGCCACTCAATCAAACGCAGGGCGTGGCGATGGACTTTCTGGTGCGCGACCTGAAATTCCGGGACATCTGGCCCAAGCTTCGCGCGCTCAATCTTCTCCATGCTGCCGACGCTGCCATGGCATCTGTCGATTGGCGGTTCCCATCGCGCGTGCTGACGGCAACGGGCGCACCCGAATTCATTCCCTTCTCCGGGTACCGGGCCACCGCCGACGGCCAGAAACTGAGTACCGGCTATAATCCGGTCGCCGATGATCTACCCGCGAGCGATTGCATGCTGATGGTGGCGGTGGACGGCAATGATGTCCGGAGCAATCGCAATGTCTGCGGCAATGCCGGGCTATCGCTGGTGGTTCGCAACACGACCCCTGCCGACGCGCACACGGCCCGCATCGCCAGCGGCGTGGCCGCCAATTTCCCCGAGCCGGTGGCCTCTGCGCCCGGCGTTCATGCCGTACAACGGCGCAATTCGGCGACCCTTCTCGAGCATTTCAAGGACGGCAACCTTCTCGGAACGGCTGCCATGCCCGCCGTTGCCCATCACGATTCCGTCGTAACGCTCCTGGGGCGGGCCGATGTTTAGGGGACCGCGCCCTATACGGTATGGGCCTTTGCGATCGGCCAGTCCCTCACCCCCCAGCAGCACAATTATCTCAGGACCGCCCTGAACTTCTTCCGGCAGGCCTTTCAGCCCTAGAAAACATGACCGCCCCTCCTTCTGGAGGGGCAACTACGAGAAATGTATTTTGTAACAGACACTTATAAAGAGATGCTGTCATGGCGACCCCTTCCCCCCCGGCCAAGGCCGGCAAAAGGCAGGCAAGGCGTGGCCTCCCATCTGCTGGGGCCTGGCGCCCCCCGAAGGGGTAAACCGCTTGCCGTAAAGGCAAAGCGCCAATACAAGTTTCGGCACTGTCCCGCGGACACGAGTCGCCAAGGCGCGCCGTCCGGGGGGCAAGATAGGGTTTTTCGTGTGCCCCGGGCCCGGAAAACTCGATGACCGCAGCGCGATGCCGATCCATCGCTCGCGTTTCGGCCCAGAGGATACCGCCGGTTGCAGACGGGGTCGCGTTCGAGCGCCCGCCGGCATCGGCATAAAACGAAATGGCTGGCAGGGACGTTATTCGCGAGTTCGGACGAGACACGCAAGGTTCACGCCTTCCGCGCGCGTTGCCGCGTCAGCCCCACGCCCAATCACAGACATCGCGGCCCCTTCGGTTCGTTGAGCGCGCGCGCAGGACACTGCGCGTTTCTTTGCATTTAGCGCCGGACCGGGTCGCACGGAGACATTCATGTCCAAGCGCATGCTTATTGATTCAAGTCACCCGGAAGAAACCCGGGTCGTCGTTCTCGACGGCAACAAGGTAGACGAATTCGATTTCGAATCCGCGAGCCGCCGCCCCCTTAAAGGCAATATCTATCTCGCCAAGATCACGCGCGTAGAGCCTTCGCTGCAGGCGGCGTTCGTCGAATATGGCGGTAACCGTCAGGGCTTTCTCGCCTTCTCGGAAATCCATCCCGACTATTATCAGATCCCTGTCGCTGATCGCATGGCGCTGCTGGCCGATCAGTCCCGCCGCCTGATGGCGGAAGACGACGATCTCGACGGTGTCACCCCCGCGCCTGCATCGCTCACCGAAAAGACCGATGGGGAAAGCTCCGGCGAAATGCTCGCCTCCGAGGGCAGCGAGTCCGGTGACTATACGGGTTCCGGCTCCGCTTCGGAAAGTGACGAACACGCGGATCACGATCACGCGCATGATCACGATCACGACCATTCGCACGATCACGGGCATGACGAAACGCATGACCACACGGCCGAGGAGAATGACGAAGACGAAGACGCTTCGCCTTCCGAAGGCGACGATGAGAGCGACAGCGACGAAGACGGCGAGACCGATTCCAGTGGCGAGAGCCAGGGCCTCGACGAGAACGCCGCCGCCCCGGCGCCATCGGAAGTTCTGACCGAAAACACCGGCGCGCCCGCGCAGCGCGACAACCGCCGCCGCAGCGCCCGTCCGCCGCGCCGCCGCCAATACAAAATTCAGGAAGTGATCCGCCGCAAGCAGATCATCCTCGTTCAGGTCGTCAAGGAAGAACGCGGCAATAAAGGCGCCTCGCTCACCACCTATCTTTCGCTCGCCGGGCGCTATTGCGTTCTGATGCCCAACACCCCGCGCGGCGGCGGCATTTCACGCAAGATCACTTCGGCCACCGACCGCAAGCGCCTGAAATCGGCGGCACAGTCGCTTGAGCTTCCGGAGGGAATGGGCCTCATCATCCGCACCGCTGGCGCCAACCGCACCAAGGTCGAGATCAAGCGCGACTACGAATATCTGTTGCGGCTATGGGATTCGGTCCGCGAACTGACCCTCAAATCGAATGCACCTTCGCTCGTTTATGAGGAAGGCAATCTGATCAAGCGCGCCATACGCGATCTTTACGGAAAGGACATTTCCGAAGTCATTGTCGATGGCGATGCCGGTTATCGTGACGCCAAAGACTTCATGCGCATGCTCATGCCGAGCCACGCGAAAAACGTGAAGCCCTATAAGGACACGCTACCCCTTTTCCAGAGCTATCATGTCGAAGCGCAGCTCGACGCGATGTTCTCGCCCGTCGTCACGCTGAAATCCGGCGGGTACATCGTGATCAACCAGACCGAGGCGCTGGTTTCGATCGACGTCAATTCGGGCAAGGCGACGCGCGAACACTCGATTGAAGACACGGCCTACAAGACCAATCTCGAAGCCGCCGACGAAGTCGCCCGCCAGATGCGATTGCGCGATCTCGCGGGTCTTATCGTGATCGACTTCATCGACATGGAAGACGGCAAGAACGACCGCAATGTCGAAAAGCGCATCCGCGATGCGCTGCGCGACGACCGTGCGCGTATCCAGATCGGCAAGATCAGCCAGTTCGGCCTGCTGGAAATGTCCCGTCAGCGTCTGCGCGCCGGTGTTCTCGCCGGATCGACCGTCGCCTGCCCACATTGCGAAGGCCTTGGCTATATCCGTTCGACGGAATCGGCAGCGTTGCGTCTCCTGCGCTCGCTCGATGACGAAGGCCAGCAGCTGACCGTCGCCAGCGTTCTGGTCCGCGCACCAAGCAAGATCGCCATTTACACTCTCAATCATAAGCGCGCCGAAATCCTGCGCATCGAACAGACCTACGACATGGTCGTTCTGTTCGAGACAAAGGACGATATGTCGGGCGGTTCGTTCGAGATTGAACGCACCGGTACACGCTCCGCGGTTCGTCCTCCGAAACAGATTGCCGTTACGCCCGAAATCGTCATGGAAGACGAGCCGGAGGAAGCGGAGGACATCGTCGAAGCCGAGGACGATACGGAGCAGACACAACAGACGCAAAGGCCTGCCGCCGCAGCGTCCAGTGAAACCCAGCGCCCGCAGGCGGAAGACGCCAATGGCCGCAAACGCAAGCGCAGACGCCGTCGCGGTGGACGCGGACGCAATGCGCAGACTTATGGCGAAAACGTATCGGGCGTCGCCATGTCGGGGGGATCATCCGACGCGAATGCCGAAATTCGCACGGATACAACGGCGAATGCTGCGGACGATCAGGACGGCCACGAAGACGGCGAGCAGGAAAACACGCAGGAAAATTTGGGCGGCGTTGCCGGAGAAGAAGGCGGCAAGCGCCGCCGTCGTCGCCGTGGGCGCCGCGGCAGACGCAGGGACAATGATACGGGGATGGAAGCACCACGCGATGCGTCCTCCTCCGATGTGCCGCAGACACTGCCTGAGGGCGGAGATGAGCCGGAGGCGCAAAGCATTGCCGCTCTCGGCATTGCGCCGAACGCGCCCTCCGCGCCGCAATGGTCTTTGGACGACAGCAAACCTGACGAAAACCCGGCGGAGCGCGGCGACACGCAACTCGCAGCGCCCAAATCCACATCCGCTTCGGAAACCACCGAAACCGAAACCTCCGGCGAAAACCGCAAGGGCGGCTGGTGGCAAAGGCGGTTTGGCATTTAAGGCGTAGTCCCGCCCCGGATTCATGACGCCAACGTCATGCGGGTCGAGATTGACGGCGTTCTGGTGCACACCTACCGTCCCCTTCAGGGCGGGGGTAACGGGGTTATCGGGAGTATGCGGATTTGAATTGGAATTCCGCTTTATTAAAACATGTTTCGGTTGCCGTCGCTGCCACGATGCTCGCCGTTTCCGTACCTGTCAGCACGGCAAGCGCACAGGACATGGCGCTCATTCGGGACACGGAGACGGAGCGCGTACTGCGTTCCTATCTCGATCCGCTGCTCGTCGTCGCAGGGCTCAATCCTCAGGCGGTAAAACTTCACATCGTCAATGATCCGTCGATCAACGCGTTCGTGGCCGATGGACAGCGCATGTTCATTCACACCGGCCTCATCACCGAATCTGACCGCGCCAATCAGCTGATCGGCGTGCTGGCGCATGAAACCGGCCACATGGCGGGTGGCCATCTGATCCGCCTGCGTGAAGGCGTACGCGTCGCAACCGTTCCGATGCTGTTGTCGATGGCGGCAGGTCTTGGTGTCATGCTGCTTGGCGCGCCCGATGCGGGCGCCGCCATCATGATGAGCGGCCAGCAATTTGCGATGGGAAGCCTGTTCGCGTTTACCCGCGTACAGGAATCCGCCGCCGATCAGGCGGGCCTGCGCTATCTCGAAGCGACCCAGCAATCGGGCCGCGGCATGCTCGACCTCTTCCGCCGCTTTGAAGGCGAAGAGATCCTTTCCTATGAGCGCCAGGAAGAATATGCGCGCAGCCATCCCGCCCCGCGCGACCGTATCAACCGGCTGGAACAGCTTGTCGAAGCCTCCCCCTATGCCGACAAACCGGACTCTCCGGAAGTGCAATATGCCTTCGAGATGTTGAAGGCGAAGCTCCGCGGCTATACCACTTCTCCTACCGTCACGCTGCGCCAGTATCCGATCAGCGACACGTCGAAACAGGCGCGTTATGCGAGAGCGATGGCGTATTTCCGTCAGCCCGACATGGCGCGCGCCTTTCAGGAAATTGAAAGCCTGCTCTCCGAGGAACCGGAAAATCCCTACTTCCTGGAAATGTATGGCCAGATCAATGTCGAGATGGGTCGTATCACGGACGGTATCGCGCCTTACGAAAGAGCCGTCGCCATTCTGCCGGACGCACCGCAGATCCGCACCGCCTACGGGTCGGCGCTTCTTGGAACCGGCACCGAGGAAAATGTGCAGAAAGCGCGCGGAGAACTGGAAACCGCGCTGCAGCAGGAAAACGATCTGCCCTTCGCCTGGTACGAACTGGCTAAGGCCTACAACCAGTTGGGGCTGCAGGGCGAAGCACAGCTCGCCACCGCCGAGCGCTATTTCTCTGCCGGCTCCTATCCTGAGGCGATGCAATTCGCCTATCGCGCTCAGCAGCGCCTTACGGGCGGTACCCGTGAATGGCAGCGTGCTAACGACATCATGGCCATCGCGCAGGCGCAAATCCCGAACGCGCGCAATTAGGAAACGAAATGACGCAATCTCTTTTGAAAACGACGCTGCTGCCGGCTTGCATCGCGGCCATTGTTTCCGGCGCCGCCGTTTATGGCGGATTGACGCTTCTTCAGCAGAATCCAGGCACGGGCGGCGCTGAGTTCGAAGCCTCTGTGCATGACTATCTGGTGACCCATCCGCAAATTCTGATGGAAATGCAGACAGCGCTTTTACAGCAACGGGACGCCGAGGAGCAGGCCGCCCGGCACGCCGCCCTCACCTCGGTCGGCATGGACGCGCTGGTCGATCCGATGGTCGCTTACGTCGAGGGCCCGGCGGATGCGAAAGTCACCGTGGCCGAATTTTTCGATTATCGCTGCGGCTTCTGCAAGGCAACGTTGCCCGCGATCAAGGCGGTCGTCGCCGCCCATCCGGAAGTGCGTTTTGCGTTCATAGAATACCCCATTCTCACGCAGGATTCGCTGGTCGCCGCGCATGCGGCCGTCGCGGCGCGCAAGCAGCCCGGTCTCTATTTGCCGTTTCATCTCGCGCTGATGGAAACGCAAGGCGAACTCCCGCTGGAGCGAATCCTCTCCATCGCGGAAAGCGTCGGACTGAATGTCGAACAATTACAGGCCGACATGTCCGATCCGTCGGTGCTGGCAAGCCTTGAGGCCTCGCGCGCCTTGGCGGAATCGCTGCATGTCGGCGGAACGCCGAGCTTCGTGATCAACGGCAAATTCACCGCCGGACAGATGACGGAAGAAGAACTGGCGAGTCAGATCGCCGAAGCCAATGGCTAAGCCGAAGCCGTTCCGTCCAATCCAAACGCGGGCGGATATATAACCCTGCCCTTTTCGCCTTCCAGGGCGCCCTCCTTTAATTCCAGCGCCATGAAGGCGTCTGTCTGAAAGGGTGAGGCCAGTTTGCGCGCCAGCTCGGATGAAAATCCGAAACGCGGATAATAGTCTTCGTGTCCGACGACGATCACCGCTTCGTATCTCGTCTTTCCCAGCCGCAACAGGCTTTCTCCCATCTGGCGCGTTCCGACGCCCTGCCGCTGACGTAAGGGCACGACCGCCATAGGCGCGAGCGCGAGCGCCCGCACTTTGCGGCCGTCTATCTCCATATCGAGCCTGCTGAACAATGCATGTCCGACGATGTGCCCGCCGATGGTCGCAACCAGCGAAAGCGCCACCAGATCCTCGTCGTGAAGACGGTGCACCAGCGCCATTTCATCGCCGCCGCCGAAGGCGGCACGATGCAGCGCGTCGAGGGCGCCACGGTCTTCCTCGTTTTCGTCGCGGACGATCAAATCATGCCTGCCAGCGGGCTGGAGGGGTCGGCGTAACGTCGCTTCGGCATACGTCCCGCGAGATAGGCAAGCCGTCCCGCTTCCACCGCAAGGCGCATGGCGCGTGCCATCAGGATAGGATTTTTGGCTTCCGCGATAGCCGTGTTCATCAACACGCCGTCGCAACCCAGCTCCATCGCAATCGCCGCGTCGGAGGCCGTGCCGACACCGGCATCGACGATCACCGGCACTTTCGCTTCCTCGATGATCAGCCGGATATTCACCGGATTTTGAATGCCGAGGCCCGA
The DNA here is from genome assembly GCA_903862715.1 of uncultured Alphaproteobacteria bacterium. Taxonomy (GTDB): domain Bacteria; phylum Pseudomonadota; class Alphaproteobacteria; order Micropepsales; family Micropepsaceae; genus CAIYRG01. Next base: position 40,291 of record CAIOYY010000100.1, on the reverse strand, counting down.
ACCGATCGGCGCCGCCAGCGGCATGATCGCGGCCGCGCCCATCTCCTCAAGACGCTTGGCCATCAACGGATCGTCCGAGCAATACACCATGACCTGAAAACCCTCTTTCACGAGGATGTCGGTCGCGCGCAGCGTTTCGATCATATCGGGGTAAAGCGTTTTCTTGTCGCCCAGCACTTCGAGCTTCACGAGCGTCCAACCGCCCGCTTCGCGCGCGAGGCGCAGAGTACGCAAGGCGTCCTCGGCTGTGAAACACCCTGCCGTATTGGGGAGATAAATGTATTTTTTCGGATCGATGAAATCGACGAGACGCGGCGCGCCCGCCTCCATCAGATTGACCCGGCGCAAAGCCACCGTGACCATATCGGCGCCTGAGGCCTCCAGAGCCGCGGCGTTTTCCGCATAGTCCTTGTATTTCCCGGTGCCGACGATCAGCCGCGAGCGCAGTTCGCGCCCGGCCACGACCAGCGGCTTATCCACAGGGGCCGACGGAGTGTTGCCGCCCCCGATAAATTGCACGATCTCCAGCCGGTCGCCCTCATCAAGCCCGGCGGTGGTGTAGGTCGAGCGAGGCACAATTTCGAGATTGCGTTCCACGGCCACTTTGGCGGGGTCCAGCTTCAGATGGGCAAGAAGCCCCTCCACGGTCAGGGGGCTAGGAAAATCCCGGCTTTCTCCGTTAAGACTTAAGCGTAATGCCATTGCTAGGTACCCTGATTTCCGTTTCGTTTTGCCGGGATTTGGTCTTCTAATGCTGCCCGATTTCGACCCACCCGGCAGCCTCCCTCGCCACACCCCTCGAAAGGGCCGTTAAGCCCATGACGCTCCCCATATATGTCCTGAATGGCCCTACGCTCAATCTCTTAGGCACAAGGGAACCGGAGATCTATGGCAGCATGACGCTGGCAGATATCGAGCAGGCGGTCACCGCCCATGCCAAGACACTCGGTCTCAAGATCGTCTTCCGGCAATCCAACCATGAGGGCGAATTAGTGGACTGGATCCAGGAGGCGCGGACAAAGGCCTCGGGCCTGATCATCAACGCCGCTGCCTATTCCCACACCTCGGTCGCGATCCTCGACGCCTTGCGCACCGTGGAAAAGCCTATCATTGAAGTGCATCTGTCGAATCTGTTTCGGCGGGAACCCTATCGTCGGCATTCCTATGTGACGGATGCCGCGACCGGCCTCATTTGTGGGCTCAAGGATACGGGGTACCTGCTGGCGGTAGATGCCATAGCTAGACTCATCAAGGTCAAAACGAAATGACTGACGGCAAACGCGCCAATCCTTCCAAGAAGCGCCCGAATATCGATCCCGATTTTGTTCGCGAGCTCGCGGAGCTTCTCGAGGAAACGGGACTTACGGAAATCGAAGTCGAAGAAACCGGAACGCGCGTGCGTGTGGCGCGCCAGGGTGCGCCGATGCCGGCCTATGCCGCGCCTGCCCCTGCCCTTATTTCCGGTGCCGCTCCGGCGAAGGAAGAAGCGGCGCCGCGCGGCACCGTGATCGCGTCGCCCATGGTCGGTACCGTCTATCTCGGTCCCGCGCCGGGCGCTCCGCCTTTCGTGAAGCCCGGCGACAAGGTGAGCGACGGACAGACGCTCCTCATCATCGAAGCGATGAAGACCATGAATCAGGTGCCGTCCAATATTTCCGGCCGCGTGGTCGAAATCTATGTGCAAGACGGGCAGCCGGTAGAATTCGGCGAACCCCTCATGCTCGTAGATTAACATCCCTATTCCGATGTTCGAAAAAGTCCTCATTGCCAATCGCGGCGAAATTGCCCTTCGCATCAATCGTGCATGCAAGGAAATGGGCATTCAGACCGTTGCGATGCATTCGACCGCCGATTCCGACGCGATGCATGTGCGCCTCGCCGATGAAAGCGTCTGCATCGGCCCGCCTCAGGCGTCGCAATCCTATTTAAATATCCCCGCCATCGTTTCGGCCTGCGAGATCACGGGGGCGGACGCCATTCATCCCGGCTACGGTTTTCTTTCGGAGAATGCACGTTTCGCCGAAATCCTCGGCGAACACAGCATTACCTTCATCGGTCCAAAGCCCGAACATATCCGCCTGATGGGCGACAAGATTGCAGCCAAGGCCGCCGTCAAATCGCTCGGCATTCCGACCGTTCCCGGCTCGGATGGCGCAGTGGAAAGCGAAGCGGAAGCCATCCGCGTCGCCAATGACATGGGCTATCCGGTCCTCATCAAGGCGGCCGCGGGCGGCGGCGGACGCGGCATGAAGGTCGCGCGGTCCGCAAGCGAGCTCTCGCTCGCACTGTCCACTGCAAAGAGCGAATCCAAAGCCGCCTTCGGCGATGACGCGGTCTATATGGAGAAATATCTCGAAAAGCCGCGTCATATCGAAATCCAGGTTATCGCGGATTCGCAGGGCCATGTTCTGCATCTCGGCGAACGCGATTGTTCGCTGCAGCGCCGTCACCAGAAAGTCTGGGAAGAGGCGCCGAGCCCCGCGCTGAATATTCAGGCGCGCGAAAAAATCGGCAAGGTCGTCACCGACGCACTGAAGAAGCTCGGCTATCTCGGCGTCGGTACAGTCGAATTTCTATATGAAGACGGAAATTTCTACTTCATCGAAATGAACACCCGTCTGCAGGTCGAACATCCCGTGACCGAATTGATCACCGGTCTAGATCTCGTGCGCGAGCAGATCCGTATTGCCGCGGGATCTGCGCTAGAAATCGAGCAGGAAGATGTCACCTTCGCGGGCCACGCCATCGAGTGCCGGATCAATGCGGAAAACCCGTTCACCTTTCAGCCGTCCCCGGGAAAGATCACCGATTTTCATGCGCCCGGCGGTCTCGGCGTGCGCATGGATTCGGCCGCTTATGCCGGTTACAAAATTCCGCCCTATTACGACAGCCTCGTTGGTAAGCTCATCGTGCACGGCAAAAGCCGTAATGAATGCCTGATGCGCCTGCGCCGTGCGCTCGACGAATTGGTGGTGGGCGGCATCGAAACAACGATCCCGCTGTTTCAGGAGTTGATCGGCCAGGCCGACATCATCGACGGCGCCTATAATATTCACTGGCTGGAACATTATCTTGCCCGCAGGGCCACAGGCCGTAACTAAATCGGTCCATCTCCGGTTATAGTGCGTTCCGCGCCCGGCATCTTCCGGCCATTCGGGAGGACGCCACGAATTTTCTATCGTCTTGGTCGGGCGCGTTGCTCAGCCTGCTTCGATGCGTATCGGGCCTCGTCTTTCTTCAGCACGGCACACAGAAACTGCTGCAATTCCCCGTCAGCCCGGACGGTGGCGGTGGCTATCCCGAACTCTTCTCGATGATGTGGGTGGCCGGCGTCATCGAGTTTGCCGGCGGGGTGCTACTGACGCTCGACCTTTTCACACGTCCCGCCGCCTTTGTCTGTTCGGGCATGATGGCGGTCGCCTATTTCATGGTGCATGCACCGAGAGATATCTATCCCATTCTGAATGGCGGCGACCTCGCCATCATTTTCTGCTTTGTATTTTTCTATCTTGCTGCCGCAGGTGGCGGTCCCTTCAGCCTCGACGCGCAAATACGCAAGACGGCCTGATTGGCTTTGGAGGCCGCGCGAGGCAAGCCTTGCGCGCGTGGCCTCTCTTCCCCGACACTGACGGGGCCATGGCACGAATCGATCCGGAAGAACTGCTTCTTGCCTATCGCCTCGGCGTTTTCCCGATGGCGGAGAAACATGATGCGCCGGACGTTCTCTGGGTGCGTCCCAACGAACGCTGTATCCTGCCGCTGAATGATTTCCATGTACCAAAGCGCCTCGCGCGCACCATCCGCAACGCGCCCTTCGACATGCGCCGCGACACGGCTTTTTCCGAGGTCATCCGACTTTGCGGCGCTACACGGCCCGAACGCGACGAGACCTGGATCAATCCCGACATCGTCGAGGTTTTCGAGATACTGCATGCGCGTGGACACGCCCATAGCATCGAGGCCTGGGAGGGAAGCGAGCTCGTCGGCGGGCTTTACGGGCTTTCCATAGGCGCGGCGTTTTTCGGCGAGAGCATGTTTTCGCTACGGAGCGACGCGAGCAAGGTGGCGCTGGTGCATCTGGCCGCGCGCCTGAAATATGGCGGCTATACGCTTCTCGATGCGCAATTTCCAAATCCGCACCTCGATCAGTTCGGAGCGCTCGATATCGATGAGCGCGACTTCGAGCGTCTGCTCGACGACGCACTGGGCAGGCACGGTGACTTTTACTCGTTTGACGGCGTTACTGGGGCTGCGGGATCCGCGGGCGCATTGGGGTCGAATAGCGGAACGTCGGCGGCGTCAAAGGGCGCAACGTCGCCATCCGGGACCGCGAGCGTTTCGTCTTCGGGCAATGGCTCGGACACCACCTCGGGTACGGGCGGCGCAGGAGGCGGCGCGTCGGTTCTGCAGGTGATTACCCAAACATCGTAGACGGGATGTTCCAGCGCATGAAGCGCAGGCGTCGAGGCAAACATCCAGCCTGAGAAAATGCGCATGGGCTCGCCGACGCCGCCTTCGCGGTTGTCGATCTGCAGGAAGGCATTGGTCTCAGGCGGCTCTTCCGGCGGCACCGTGTAGCAATGCTGCACGGTGATGGTGAGCGTGCCGTAATCAATGGGAATGCCCGCGGGCGCATAAAGATCGATCGCCCGTCCCGTCACCTTGTCGAGCGCGCGCAGGATCGCCATGCGGTGAATGCCGTTCGCGTCCGATACGGCGTCGAGCAGCGTGTATTCGCGCTCGATATCGGGTTGCGGTGTGTTCTGTCCGGGAGCCGGTTGCGCGGGCATGGGCGCGCCTTCCGCCGGGACTTCGGCAACGGGAGCGGCCGGTTCCTCACCGCAGGCCACAAGGCCCGCGATAAATACAACGGCCAGGGCAGAAGAGGCATGACGGATCATTGCGGGAGAACGCCTTCTGTCGGTGCGGGACTTGCGGGCGCGGCCGTTGCGCCCGTGGGGGCCTCGCCCGAGCCGAACATGGTGCGGCCCAGAAGGCCGATAAGGTCGATGGAGCCTTGCGTATATTCGATCTCGCCACCAGGCGCGATCATGTCCGGCGAGCCGCCCGGCTCGATCGAAATATACTGACCTCCGAGAATACCCTCGGAGGTGATGCGCACCGACGAATCGTCGGGAAGACGAATATCATCGCGGATCGAAAGATAGGTCACGGCGCTGTAATCGTCGGGATCGAGATCGAGGCGCGACACGGCGCCGATCTTGATGCCGGAAATACGGACATCGGCACCGACCGATACCCCATCGACGCGGCCGAATTTTGCGCTGACTTCGTAGCCGGAAGCAGCGCCAAGGCCGGTGCCGGAATAGGCGAAGATCAGAAAGCCGCCCGCAACGGCAAGCACTGCCGCGCCGACAAGGGTTTCGACCAGGGAATTCTGCATGGGGCTTTAGGCTCCTCGCGTCCTTGTTCGTCTATTCCTCAACGCCATCGGCAAAACATGCCGCCGAAAATGCGCAACGAATATGTTCTAATTCGGACGCCACGCTTTGTAATCGCCGGTCGCCGCCGGACGCTTGCCGTCATTCCACAGGCTGCCGGAAGGCCGATAGGCCTCGGAGGTACCGGTTAGATTCGGGCGGTATTCCTGTTCCCAGGGCTTCGTGCGGAACGGCTCTTCGGCGGGCGTATGTTCAAAGGTGTGATGCAGCCAGCCATGCCAGTCGGGCGGAACCCGCGAGGCCTCGACCGTGCCCGCATAAACGACCCAGCGGCGTTTGCCGTCCTTCGTCTGATAATAGCGGTTTCCATATTGGTCTTCTCCGACGGGCGACCCGGACCACCAGGTGGTAATAAGTGTTCCCGGCGTTGCGCCGCGCCACCAGACGAATAATTTTCCCAACAACGCCATCGAATCAAACCGCTTTCCCAGCGCGAAGCATTTCGCGCGCCGGACTATAGGTGGTCGGTTTTCCAGCGCCAAGAACCATTGATGCGCTGCGACGCCGCCGCTCAAATCGCACAGGTGAAGCCTGAGCTCGCCCCGCCGAGGACAGGATTTTGGGCCTTCTTAACCTCTCGTTTTCCACAGAGTCTTCCACAGGGCTTGAGCGAATCGCGGGAAGGCACTGAAACTTCTGACAGTTTCTATGTATGACAGTTCCTAACAACATCTAGCGTGTTACCCCTCCTGTTAACACAAAATCCCTTGCGCTCATCCAGATCGAGTCTTAGCTTTGAAATCCTCCAACGCGGTTCGCGCCGGAGGCTCTGACGGAAATAACGAGGCGAAAAACCAGCGCGCGGATGCATCTCCGCACGCGGGAAACGAGACCTTTATTCCCGAAGGTGGGGCATTTCGATCAACGGCTTAGGGGGCATCTCCATGCGTATCCGGCGTTTCTTTACCACCGAAGGCAAATCTCCTTACGAGGGTATCCCCTTCCGCACCGCGACCAGCGAGATTCGCAATCCGGACGGGTCGATCGTGTTCCGCCATTCCGACATCGAAGTGCCGGAGAGCTGGAGCCAGGTCGCTTGCGACGTGATGGCACAAAAATATTTCCGCCGCGCCGGTGTCGCCAGCGTCCTGAAATCTGTCGAAGAAAACGACGTCCCCTCCTTCCTGTGGCGTCAGGTCCCCGATGCCGAAGCTCTGGGCGCGCTGTCCTCCACCGCGGCCCGCACGGGCGGCGAGACCAGCGCCAAGCAGGTCTTTCATCGCCTTGCCGGCACCTGGGCCTATTGGGGCTGGAAGGGCGGCTATTTTGATTCCGAAACCGACGCGCGCGCCTTCTATGACGAGATGTGCCACATGCTGGCCAGCCAGCGCGCCGCACCGAACAGCCCGCAATGGTTCAACACCGGTCTCCACTGGGCCTATGGAATCGATGGCCCCAGCCAGGGCCACCACTATATCGATTTCAAAACCGGCGAGCTGACGAAATCCAATTCAGCCTATGAACACCCGCAACCCCATGCCTGCTTCATCCAGGGCGTCGCTGACGACCTCGTGAATGAAGGCGGCATCATGGATCTGTGGACCCGCGAAGCGCGGCTCTTCAAATATGGCTCGGGCACGGGATCGAATTTCTCGGCGCTGCGCGGTGAGACCGAAGGCCTTTCGGGCGGTGGCAAATCGTCGGGCCTGATGAGCTTCCTCAAGATCGGCGACCGCGCGGCAGGCGCGATCAAATCGGGCGGCACGACGCGTAGAGCCGCCAAGATGGTGGTGGTCGACATCGACCATCCCGACGTCGAACAATTCATCGAATGGAAAGTGCTCGAAGAACAGAAGGTCGCCGCGCTGGTCGCGGGATCGAAGCTCGCGCGCACCCATCTGAAGGCCGTCATCCGCGCCTGCGTGAATTGCGAAGGCTCCGGCGACGATTGCTTCGACCCAACCAAAAACCCGGCGCTGAAGCGCGAGATCAAGGCTGCGCGCCGCGCGATGATCCCTGACAATTACATCGAACGCGTGATTTCGTTTGCACGTCAGGGCTATGGCGAAGACGATTTCGACTTCAAGGCGTATGACACCGACTGGGATTCCGAAGCCTATCTTACGGTTTCGGGCCAGAATTCGAACAATTCGGTCCGCGTTACCGACACCTTCCTGCGCGCGGTGGAAGACGACGGCGACTGGAATCTCACACGCCGCACCGACCGCAAGCTCCACAAGACCGTGAAGGCGCGCGATCTATGGGAGAAGGTTTCGCATGCCGCATGGGCCTGCGCCGATCCCGGAATCCAGTTCCACACTACGATCAATGACTGGCACACCTGCCCCAAAGGCGGCGATATCCGCGCGTCGAATCCGTGCTCGGAATACATGTTCCTCGACGACACGGCCTGCAATCTGGCCTCGCTGAATCTGATGACCTTTGCGAAAGCGACGAAGGACGACAGTTTCGCCTTCGACGTGCCGGGTTACGAACATGCGGTGCGACTCTGGACTATCGTGCTGGAAATCTCGGTCCTCATGGCGCAATTCCCGTCCAAGGAAATCGCGCAACTCTCTTACGATTACCGGACGCTCGGCCTCGGCTTTGCGAATATCGGCGGCCTTCTGATGGCGGCGGGCATTCCCTATGATTCCGAACAGGGCCGCGCCATTGCGGGCGCCGTGTCGGCGATCATGACCGGCATCTCCTATGCGACCTCGGCGGAAATGGCGGGCGAACTCGGTGCGTTCCCCGGACATGAAGACAACCGCGATGCGATGCTGCGCGTGATCCGCAATCATCGCCGCGCCGCCTACGGCGAAAAGTCCGGCTATGAATCGCTGCACACCCATCCGGTCGCGCTCGACCATGCCGCTATTCCGGACAAGGAACTGGCGGAAGCCGCGAAAGCGGCCTGGGATCAGGCGCTGTCGCTCGGCACCGCGTATGGCTATCGCAATGCGCAGGCGACCGTGATTGCCCCAACCGGCACGATCGGCCTTCTAATGGATTGCGATACGACCGGTGTCGAACCCGATTTCGCATTGGTGAAGTTCAAGAAGCTCGCCGGCGGCGGTCACTTCAAGATCATCAATCGCTGCGTGCCGCAGGCGCTGAAGACGCTCGGCTACAACCCGCAGCAGATCGAAGACATCATCCTGTATGCCGTCGGCCGCGGTACGCTTGCGGGCGCGACCACGGGCCTTACCCATCAGGCACTGCGCGCCAAGGGATTTGGCGACGCGCAGATCGACGCGCTGGAACATGCGCTGGAGCATGCTTTCGACATCCGCTTCGCCTTCAACAAATGGACCTTTGGCGAAGAGTTCTGCGGCGAAGTGCTGGGCTTCGGCGCCGAAGAACTCGATTCCCCCACCTTCGACATGCTGAAGGCGATGGGCTTCTCCAAAGCCGAAGTGGAGGCCGCCAATCTTTATGTTTGCGGCACCATGACGCTCGAAGGCGCGCCGCAGCTGAAGGACGAACATCTTCCGGTGTTCGACTGCGCCAACCCTTGCGGCCGCATCGGCAAGCGTTCGCTGTCGGTCGAAAGCCATATCCGCATGCTGGCCGCCTGCCAGCCCTTCATCTCGGGCGCGATCTCGAAGACGATCAACATGCCGAATGCGGCCACCGTCGATGAATGCGGCGAATCCTACATGCTGTCCTGGAAACTGGGGCTGAAGGCCAATGCGCTCTATCGCGACGGCTCGAAACTGTCCCAGCCGCTGGCGAGCCAGATTCTGGAAGCCGTGGACGACGAGGAAGAAGAAATCGTGGCGCAGCCTCAGGCGGCGCGTACGACAACCGTCACCGAACGTATCGTCGAACGGATTGTCGAAAAGGTCCGCGCCCAGGCGCGCGAACGTCTGCCGCATCGCCGCAAGGGCTATACCCAGAAGGCCGTCGTCGGCGGACACAAGGTTTACTTGCGGACCGGTGAATATGAAGACGGACGTCCGGGCGAAATCTTCATCGACATGCATAAGGAAGGCGCCGCCTTCCGGTCGCTGATGAACAATTTCGCCATCGCGATCTCCATCGGCCTGCAATATGGCGTACCGCTGGAAGAATTCGTCGATGCCTTCACCTTCACCCGCTTCGAACCGGCGGGCATCGTGATCGGCAATGACTCGATCAAGAACGCGACCAGCGTGCTCGATTACATCTTCCGAGAAATGGCCGTTTCCTATCTCGGACGCTACGACCTCGCCCATGTGCAGCCGACGGACGATGAAGACCTCGGCAATGGCGACGGCAGCGGCAAGCCCGATGGGCGCGACGCGCAGCAGCAGATGATTTCGCGCGTCACCTCGACGGGTTACATCCGCGGCAATATGAGCCGCCTGTCGGTCGTCCGCGGCAACACGGTCGCCAAAGTCGATGTGATGGCGGAAGAAGCCCATGCCCATCACCACGATCACCACCATGATCTGGAACTCGCCGAAGAACTCGAAGTCGAGGCGGCGCTGGCCCAGATCACGGCGCAGGTGACGGCGGCAGCCAATTCGGGCAGTCAGGTGATGGAAGCGCTGGAGACGCGCTTCACGCAGGTGGCGACGGCGGCGGCGAACAAAACGGGCGCTGCCCGCGACGCCCAGGCCAAACGCGCGGCGGAAGCACGGCTGAAAGGCTATGAGGGCGATGCCTGTGGCGCCTGCGGAAACTTCACGCTGCTGCGCAATGGCACGTGCATGAAATGCGATACCTGCGGCGGCACTTCCGGCTGCAGCTAAACGCTTCTCCTTTTGGTTGACGGAACGGGCGGTCTTCGGATCGCCCGTTTTCGTTTGGGCTCCGGGGAAGAAAACATACCGACCGGTCGGTATGTTTTCTTTTTCCGCGGGCGGCAGAGCGCTTGTCTGCCACATTCAGTGTCAGCAGTAACGCGTTGGCGCCGAATGCTTTTGCTTGATCGTGCAGGGCTGTGTTGGAGTGATTTCACCGCGCACGGAAAACCGACCGCTCGGTATGTTTACGCCCGAATGCGGCCAAACTTCCCGCCTGATCCAGGTCCGTTCCCATGGCGGATCGAACTCCGCGCCCGCCGAGATAAAAAGGGACGGCGATTTTTAGAGAAAACGACGATGACCCATTCAGCGTGGGGTCTTCGAAAAGATCAAGCGGACGGGATGCGTGGCCCGGTCCCGGATCAAGTCCGGGATGGCCCGGCAAGGACGGGCATCATCCGCCAAGACTGGCATGGCACGCACCCTGCAACATATCCGGCAGATGTTTCGTGATGGGACGACGCCGATGCGCACCGCCTATGCCTTGATGACCCTGGGGGTCTGCCTGATCGTGCTGGCGTTAATGATGCCGAGCATGGCCGGAGAAAATGCCGTGTCCGGGCAGATGGTCACCGCGCTCGCCGCGCCTGACGAAACCCCTGTTATTCAAACGCTTTCGCCGCTGGAACGCCTTCAGGCCGGCGAAATCATCGACTGCCCCGGCTGCGATCTTTCCCGCGTGGACCTGTCCCATACCTGCGTTAAGGAAAAGAACCTGGCCGGCGCAAAGTTCGACGATTCCGTAGCGGTCTATATGTGCATGTCCTACGCGAATTTCGCCGGTGCCTCATTTCGCAACACCGACCTGACCGGGGCCAATCTGGGACATTCCGATCTCTCGGGCGCCGACCTGACTGGCGCAAAACTGGACATCGCCTCGATTAAGGGCGCCGACCTCTCCACCGCCCGCGGCCTGACGCAAGGGCAGCTCGATGTCGCCTGCGCGGACGAAACCACGAAATTGCCGGAAGGCCTTACCCCCAATTTCTGCATCTGAGTTTTACGTAAGACGAGCCTAGCCTGACCTCTCCTGATCAATGCTCAATTGACCTCACGCCCTCCCCCTAAAGGAGGGCGTTTTCTTTTGCCTCCGGTTCTCGCCAGAACGCCCCGAAGACGGCATCCATCGGCCAGCGTCAGCGAGCCCATGAATGCTCGCGCATTCTGACAGGTAAACGCTGGAGGGCCGGGTCCCGGATCAAGTCCAGGATGGCCCGGCCATGAGAAATGATGATGCGCTCCGTGCCGCGCTTGGTTTTTATTCCTGCGGCGGCAGCGTGAAGCGGATTTCGATCCGGCGAATGGCGTCGGCGGGAAGCGCGGGTTCTTCGGCCAGCGGCGCGCGCGAAAAGAGCGATGCATCGACGCCGTCGGCGACCAGCGCCTCTTCCACCGCCGCGAAACGCCGTTCGGACATTTCCGCGCTGACATTGGCATTGGGAAGATCGCCCATATTGCCCGAGATCAGAATGGAAACGGGATCGAAACGGCCCGCGTCGTCGGCGACCTGCTCGACCACATCGCGCGCGGCGTCGTCGAGTTCCGCCGAGTCATAGGCGAAGAACACAATGTAGGTTTCGGGGAGATCTTCGACACCGCGGAAGAGCGCGCAACCCGCAAGTGGAAGGAGGGCGGCGACCAACAGAACTCTCAAGGATGTCATCGTACCGTCCCTACCTTTGCGCCCTTAAGGGCGAGTTCAAGCTGCAATCCTATTCTGCCGCTTCAACCCTTGCCATATCCTTAGCATCCGAAGGGCGCCAGCGCAGCACGGGCTTGCGCGCCGCGCCGGTCTCATCAAGGCGGCGTCGGGGGGCGAAATGCGGCGCGCCCTCGAAACGCTCGGTACGGCCGGCCTTGGCGTCCGACGCCAGTTCCCGCATCACCGTGATAAAGCGGTCCAGCGTTTCCTTCGATTCCGTTTCGGTCGGCTCGATCAGCATGGCGCCATGCACGACCAGCGGGAAATAGACGGTCATCGGGTGGAAGCCCTCGTCGATCAGCGCTTTCGCTATATCGAGCGTGGTGACGCCGGTATTCTTCAGGAACGTGTCGTCGAACAATGCTTCATGCATGCACGGGCCTTCGAAGGGCGCGCTCATGACATCGCTTAACGAAGCCAGAATATAATTCGCCGACAACACGGCATCGTCCGCGACCTGACGCAAACCATCACCGCCATGGCTCAGCATGTAAGTGAGTGCGCGCACGAACATGCCCATCTGTCCATGGAAGGCGCACATGCGCCCGAAGGGCGCGTGCCCCGCCGCCTCCGCTTCCTGCATGTCTTCGATCAGGCGAAAGCCATTGTCGTCATGAATGAGCAGCGGCAGCGGCGCGAATTTGGCAAGGCGTTCGGAGAACACCACCGGACCGGCACCGGGGCCTCCACCGCCATGCGGCGTCGAAAAGGTCTTATGCAGATTGATATGCATAGCGTCGATGCCGAGATCGCCCGGCCTTACACGCCCGACAATCGCGTTGAAGTTGGCGCCGTCGCAGTAGAAATAGCCGCCCGCCGCATGCACCGCGTCGGCAATCGCCACCAGGTCGCGCTCGAACAGGCCACAGGTGTTTGGGTTGGTGATCATGACGCCCGCGACATCCGAGCCGAGGCGCTCCTGAAATGCCGCGACGTCGACACGTCCATCGGCGGTGCCGGGCACATCTTCCACCGTGAACCCGCATAGCGCCGCAGTCGCCGGATTGGTGCCATGCGCCGATTCCGGCACGAGAATGCGGCGGCGGTCTTCGCCGCGCGCCTGAAAGGCAGCACGGATAGCGAGAAGGCCGCACAACTCGCCATGCGCGCCCGCCTTAGGCGACAGCGCGACCGCGGGCATGCCCGTCAATGTCTTCAGCCAATGCGCCAGTTCGTCCAGCAGCGCGAGCGCGCCCTGAACCGTTTTCTGCGGCTGCAGCGGATGAATGTCCGACAGGCCGGGAAGCCGCGCCATTTTTTCGTTGAGGCGCGGATTGTGCTTCATCGTGCATGAGCCGAGCGGATAGAGATTGGCGTCGATGGAGGCATTCTTGCGCGACAGGCGCACATAATGGCGCACAGCTTCGGGCTCGGTGAGGCCGGGAAGCCCGATAGGGAGTTTGCGCTGCAATCCGCCGAGGCGGTCCGCCGTCAGTTCGATATCGGGAAGATCGACTCCGGTGACTTCACGCCGCCCGATTTCAAACAGAAGGCCTTCCTCATGATCGAGTCCGCGATGACCGGAAATAGTCGCGCGTCCGCCCTCGCCTCTCGTGCCGGTATCGGTGGCGCGTCCTTGTGCGTTCAGCATCAGAGCACCTCCTCAAGCGCAGCGGCATAGGCAGAAACATCTTCGTCGGTGTTCAATTCGGTCGCGGCGACGATCAGATAATTCGCCAGGTCGGGATCGTGGGGATAGAGGCGCGAAGCGCGCACGCCACCGATAATGTCCTTGTCCGCCAGTGCATCGACGACATCGGCTGCGGGCTTCGAAAGCTTCAGCGTGAATTCGTTGAAGAAGACCGGCGTCGCAAGGTCCACGCCGGGCATGCGTGCGAGACGATCCGCGAGCTGGGTCGCGCGCATATGATTGATTTTCGCAAGGCGATGCAGCCCGGTCTCGCCGAGCAACGTCATGTGGATACTGAAGGCGAGCGCGCAGAGGCTGGAATTCGTGCAGATATTGCTGGTCGCCTTTTCACGGCGGATATGCTGTTCGCGGGTGGACAGCGTCAGCACGAAACCGCGGCGGCCATCGGCATCGACGGTTTGTCCGGCAAGGCGGCCCGGCATCTGACGCAGGAATTTTTCATGCGTGGCGAAAAGCCCGACATAGGGCCCGCCGAAATTGAGGCCATTACCGATCGACTGGCCTTCGCCCGCGACGATGTCCGCACCCATCGCGCCGGGCGGTTCGATCAGCCCCAGCGACATCGCTTCCGTGAACACCGCAATCAGCAGCGCGCCTTTTTCATGCGCCGCTTCCGCGAGCGGACGCAAATCGCGCACCGTGCCGAAGACGTCCGGATTCTGCACGACGATGCAGGCGGTTTCGCTGTCGATTAATGCGGCGATATCTTCCGGTTTTCCGGGACGGGGTGTGCCTGTCGCGATGCGGTAGCCGCTGGGCTCGGTGACGGTGCGGATGGTTTCGGCATAATGCGGATGAAGATTGCCGGACAGCACGATACGGTCGCGCTTCGTCAAACGGCAGGCCATCAGCACACCCTCGGCGCTGGCGGTCGAGCCGTCATAGAGCGAGGCGTTGGCAACTTCCATGCCCGTAAGCTGCGCCACCTGGGTCTGGAATTCGAACAGGACCTGCAACGTCCCTTGTGCGATTTCCGGCTGATAGGGCGTGTAGGAAGTGAGAAACTCCGAACGCTGGATCAGATGATCGACGGAAGCCGGAATATGATGGCGATAGGCGCCCGCACCACAGAAAAAGGCCGCGTCGCCAGCGGGCGTGCTAGCGCACGCGAAGGTCTTCAGGCTGCGCTCGACATCGATTTCACCGGCATGGCGCGGCAGATCGAACGCGGCATCGCGCGCGGCCGCCGGAACATCGCGGAACAGCGCATCGACGGAGCCGACGCCGATTTTCTCGAGCATCGCGCGGCGGTCGCCATGGGTGAGCGGCAGATAACGCATCAGAGACCTTTCAGAAATTCTTTGTACTGATCATTGGTCATGAGCTTGGAAAGCGCGCCCATATCGGAGACACGCAGGCGGAAGAACCAGCCCTCGCCTTCCGGATCGGCATTCACCTGCGCCGGTTCATCGGCAATTACCTGATTGGCTTCGATCACTTCGCCCGCGACCGGCGAATAGACTTCGCTCGCCGCCTTGACGCTCTCGACGACCGCCGCTTCGCCGCCGGGATTAAGTTTCTTCCCCGCGGAAGGAAGCTCGACATAGACGACGTCGCCCAGCGAATCCGCCGCATATTTCGTGATCCCCACGGTGCCGACGCCGTTTTCGACGCGGACCCATTCATGCTGATCGGTAAAACGAATTTCACTCATAAATCACCTCATTCTTATCTTTTGTAACGATGCGCTATGAAGGGCAGCGGAACGACCTTCGCGGCGCGCGGCGTACCGCGCACCATCAGGGCAATTTCGCTGCCGTCCTGCGCAAACGCGGATTCCACATATCCCATCGCAATCGGACCGCCCGCGCTGGGACCAAAGCCGCCACTGGTCACAATGCCGATGCGTTGGCCATTGCCATTGACGATCTCGGTGCCTTCGCGCGCGGGCGCCTTGCCGTCGGGCAATATGCCGACACGCTTGCGGGACGGTCCGGACAAAAGCTCGTCCATGATGCGCGTGGCACCAGGAAAATTGCGCTCCATCTTCCGTCTTTTGCCGATGACCCAGGTAAGATCGGCCTCTACCGGCGAGGTGCCTTCGTCGATTTCGTGACCGTAAAGCGACAGCCCGGCTTCGAGGCGAAGGGAATCGCGCGCACCAAGCCCGATGGGGAGCACTTCCTTTTCGGCCAGCAGCAACCTTGTGATGCGTTCGGCATCGGATGCGGGGATCGAAATCTCGTAACCGTCTTCACCGGTGTAACCGGAGCGCGAAATGCGGCAGGACACGCCGTCAATGTCCGCGACGGTCGCCGACATGAAAGAGAGTGCGGCGGCAGGCGGGCAATGCCGCGCCATTACCGTTTCGGCCATCGGCCCCTGCAATGCGATGAGCGCGCGGTCGACCGCTTTTTCCAGTGTGACATTGGACGGCAGACGCTCGCGGATGAAGACATCGTCAACGGCTTTGCGTCCGGCATTGACGACGAGAAAGAAACGGCCGTCTTCGTCCGGATCGTGAGAACGCGTCGTCATGAAATCATCGACGATGCCGCCACTTTCATTCAGGAGCAGCGAATAGCGGATGCGGCCCCGGCCCAGCGATTGAAAATCGCCCGGCGTGAAGGCTTCCAGCGCGCGTGCAACCGCCGCGTCATCGATACCAACAAGAAAGCGCTGCCCCATGTGTGAGACATCGAACAGGCCCGCCTGCTCCCGCGTGTGAAGATGTTCTTTCAGAATGCCAGTCGGATATTGCACCGG
The DNA here is from genome assembly GCA_903862715.1 of uncultured Alphaproteobacteria bacterium. GTDB lineage: Bacteria > Pseudomonadota > Alphaproteobacteria > Micropepsales > Micropepsaceae > CAIYRG01. Next base: position 24,037 of record CAIOYY010000100.1, on the reverse strand, counting down.
CATGTCATAGCCCGCGAAAGGGACCATTTTGCCGCCAAGCTCCAGATGCAAAGCATGAAGCGGCGTGCGGCGCAGCGTTTCTGTATCAGGGGCGTTCATAAGGTCCGGACTAATCTGACAAAGGGTTATGGCAACGAACCGGATTGCTCCGGACCCGCGCCCCCGTCTGTCATTGACCTGAGAGATTTGCCCCGTTCGCCAAGGCGAATGGTGTTACCCCTTCGGTGAGAACGCTGCATTCACAAAGCGCCCTGCTTTCCAGACTGTCATCCCCCCAACGGTCCATTTGCCTGAGAGTTTCCGGGGCGGTTGCTCCTTCGGCGCCGGTGCGATCCGGCCTCTCCCGCTGGGTATCATTTGACGTGCCGCAGAAACGCGCCTCTCGGCGGGAAACGGCGTTGCAGCAATCATAGGGAGGTGACTAGGGGAGTCAAACCACGCCCAAAACTGCCCACATCTATCGGGCATTTCCGGCGCGTTTGGCTACATCCGTTCGGGGATTTCGATGCCGAGAAGGGAGAGGCCCTGTTCCAGGACGGCCAGCGTCACCGCGCAGAGCCCAAGCCGCGCCGAGCGAAGTTCGGCATCCGATTCGCTGAGAATGTGATGCTCGGCATAAAAACGGCTGAAGCTCTGCGCCAGTGTGAAAACATAGTCGCAGATGTAATGCGGCGCGCGTTTTTCCTCGGCGGCGAGCAATGTTTCCGGCCATGCGAGAAGCTGCAGCGCGAGGCGGCGTTCTTCCTCGGAACGGATGACGGGCGCGCCTAAGCTGTGCCCTTCCTCGCGCGCGCGGCGCAGGATCGATTTGATGCGCACGGCGGCATATTGGAGATACGGCCCGGTCTTGCCCTCGAAACGCGTGAAGCGTTCGAGATCGAAAACATAGCCCGAGACGCGATTGTTTGAGAGATCGGCGAATTTGATCGCGGCGACGCCCACCATTCGGGCGATCGCGGCGCGTTCTTCCGCAGGGTAATCGGCCGCGAGGCCCTGTTCGGCGAGACGCTTCTCGGCTTCCTCGGTCGCCATGGCGATGAGGTCGAAGAGTTTCATCACACCGCCCGCGCGGGTTTTGAACGGTTTGCCGTCGGTGCCGTTCACCGTGCCATAACCGACATGTTCGAGCAGCGCATCGCCGCTTAAACCGGATTTCTTCGCGGCCCGGAACACCTGTTCGAAATGACCGTGCTGGCGCTGATCGACGACATAGAGAACGAGATCGGGATCGAACGAGGTTTCGCGTTCGACGATGGTGGCTAGATCGGTGGTGCCGTAGAGCACCGCGCCATCGGATTTCAGAAGAATGAGCGGCGGGATTTCCTTGGTGTCGCCGTCTTCCGCGACCGGCACGACCAGCGCGCCTTCGCTCATCACCGCGAGCCCTGCGGCTTTCAGGTTTTCGACCATCGGAGGGATCAGCGGTGCGGCGTCGGCCTCGCCCTTCCACATATCGAAACGCACGCCAAGGCTGGCGAATTCACGCTGTAGTCCGATTTCCGACACTTTGAAGAAGTGTTGCCACAAGACGCGGTAGCCGGGACGCCCGGCCTGCAATTCGGCCGTCGCCTGACGCGCGGTTTCGAGGCGAATGGGATCGGATTTACAGGCGTTGGAGGCTTCCGGATAAAGGATTTCGAGATCTTCCATCGTAACCGGCGATTGGGCCGGATAGGGCGAAAGATCGGCATCCTGAAAATAGGGAAGATCAGGCTGGCGCAGCGCCAGTTCGGTAATCAGCTGGCCCATCGGAAGGCCCCAATCGCCGAGATGGACATCGCTGAGCTTCGTCCAGGACAACGCCGCGAAAAGGCGTTGCAGGCAATCTCCGATGATGGCCGAGCGCAAATGACCGACATGCATCGGCTTGGCGACGTTCGGCCCGCCGAAATCGAGCAATACGCGTTTGCCCGCGCCGCTTTTCGGCAGCGCGCTTTCGGGGGCGTCGGCAAGCGTTTGCAGCCGCGCCTGAAGAAAGGCGTCTTTCAGCTTCAGATTGATGAAGCCGGGACCGGCAATGCTGACGTCCGAGAAAAGGCCGGTACCGGACAGGCGCGCGGCAATTTTTTCCGCGATGGCGCGCGGATTGGTTTTCGCAGCCTTTGCGGCGCTGAGCGCGCCATTGCATTGAAACTGCGCGAGGTCGGCACGGTCGGACGGTTGAACGATCCCGAATTCCGGGCCAAGCCCTTCCGCCGCGAACGCAGCAGAGGCGCTCGCGCATAATTCGGCGAGCAGCGAACTCATGGACGGAAAATGGTCTCGCCTTGATTACGGGCGAACTCATCGGGCGTGAGCTGAAAGCCGACCACAATGCGGTACTGATAGGGCAGCTGGTTCTGCTGCAGGCCGATGACCGTTCCGTTGACGAAATCGGTGACAGTCGCGGTCGGCGCATCGCCCGCCACATTGCGCTGAAACAGACGCTTGGAAACCATCGCGCCATTGGGACCCATGACCGCCACAAAATATTGCAGCGCCTGGGCCTCACCCGCCGCAGGCCCCCGGCGTACAACGATGGGAAGGCTGATATCGACGGAGACTTCCGGATCGCCCAGTTCGTAGTCGCAGGCGATGGTCGGGGTTAGCATTTCCGCCTGGACAATGACGTCTTCTCGGGCCTGGCCGCCGGGGCGCACTTTGATCACTTCGGCCGCCTGGGCGAGAATGGCCGTCGACGGGCAGGATTGGGCGATATCGTTGAGGTCCGGCGTGCTGCACGCGGCGAGGGGCGCGAAAACGACGAGAACTGCGAGGAGGCGTGACCGGTGCATCAGGATTTCCATATAGGGGCCCAAGGGCGTATTTTGGCCGAAACGGGCGCGATCGCTTGACTTTTCACACGCAGCCCTGGACTTGTCGCAGGACGCAATGCGGGCGCGAATGTAGCCAAGCGGTCGGCGGAAGGAAAGCCGCGTGACCGAAAGGCCGCGCCCTAAAGATGCCCCATAGGATGAGTGCAGCCCCCACCCGCCCCCCTTTGACGCTTTTGCTGGCCGCGCCACGCGGCTTTTGCGCCGGTGTCGACCGGGCGATTCGGATCGTGGAGCTGGCCATCGAGAAATTCGGCGCGCCGATCTATGTCCGCCATGAGATCGTGCATAACCGCACGGTGGTCGAAAGGCTGGAGAAAATGGGCGCGGTGTTCGTCGAGGAACTCTCGGAAGCGCCGCCCGACGCGCGGGTGATCTTCTCCGCTCATGGGGTGCCGAAGGCCGTGCCGCAGGAAGCGAAAGCGCGCCAGCTCTATTATCTCGACGCCACCTGCCCGCTGGTGTCCAAGGTCCATGTCGAGGCCGAGCGCCACCATCAGGCCGGACGGCGGATTTTCCTGATCGGCCATAATGGGCATCCGGAAGTGATCGGGACGATGGGACAATTGCCGAGCGGCGCAGTGACGCTGATCGAGACCATCGCCGATGTCGAGACGATTGAAATGACGGATGCGCGTAAACTCGCCTATATCACGCAGACGACTCTGTCGGTGGACGACACGGCCGATATCGTCGCGGCGCTCAAGCGGCGTTTCCCCGATATCGCGGGACCGCACAAGGAAGACATCTGTTATGCGACCACCAACCGGCAGGACGCGATGAAGGCCATCGCCCCGCAAGCCGATGCGGTTTTCGTTATCGGTTCGGCCAATTCGTCGAACTCACAGCGTCTTGTCGAAGTTGCTCGCAAATCGGGCGTGGACCGCGCCTACCTGATCGACGGCGCAAGTTATATCGACTGGAGCGCGCTGGACGGCGTGAAGGCGGTCGGCCTTTCAGCGGGCGCATCGGCGCCTGAAACATTGGTCGACGAGGTCATCGCCGCGTTCCGCGAGCGCTATGACGTGCGGGTGGAAGAAGTCCGGGTGACGACCGAAGACGTCGAGTTCAAACTGCCCCGCGCGCTGGCGACCTGACCATGGCCGTTTACACCGACGTTTCCTTTGAAGAACTGGAGATATTTCTCGAAGCCTATGACATCGGCGAAGCCCATGTGTTCAAAGGCATCGCCGAAGGCGTATCCAATTCCAATTATTTCCTGCAGACCGACAAGGGCAGCTACATCCTGACGCTGTATGAGAAGCGCACGGAAGTCGCGGAACTGCCCTTTTTCCTTGGGCTCATGAAACATCTGGCGGCAGAGGGCCTTCCCTGCCCCACGCCCGTGCACAGCAAAAGCGGCGCCGCGAGCGGCGCGCTGAACGGACGCACCGCGGCCATCCTGACCTTTCTCGACGGCGTATCCCTGCGCCGTCCCAGTGCGGAACATTGCATCGTTGCAGGTGGCGCGCTGGCGAATATGCATCTGAAGGGCGCGAATTTTTCCCTAAAGCGCGAGAACGGCCTTGGTCTCAAGGGCTGGCGCGGGCTCGCCGCCGATTGTGCCGCCGACGCCGATGGCGTGCATCCGGGACTGAAACAGATCATTGATGCCGAGCTTGCGATTTTAAGCGCGCAATGGCCGGTGACACTGCCCAAGGGAATCATTCACGCCGATTTCTTCCCGGATAATGTGCTGTTCGTCGATAAGCGCGTCTCGGGCATCATCGACTTCTATTTCGCCTGTTACGATTCCCTTGCCTATGATCTCGCGGTCACGCTGAATGCGTGGTGCTTCGAATCCGACGGCGCGTATAACATCACCAAGGGTCAGGCGCTGATTGCAGGCTATCAGCAGGTACGGCCATTCTCACCCGCCGAACGCGTAGCCTTTCCGCTTTTGTGCCGGGGCGCGGCGATCCGCTTTCTGCTGACGCGGCTTTACGATTGGGTGAACCGTTCGCCGGAAGCCCTTGTGAAATTGAAAGACCCGCGCGAATTCGTGCGCCGCCTGCGCTTTCACCAGAGCGTGCAATCGCCCGAGGCGTACGGGTTCTGAAGATGGCGGATACCAAGGTCGATATTTTTACGGACGGCGCGTGCAGCGGCAATCCCGGCAAGGGCGGGTGGGGAGCGATCCTGCGCGCAAACGGCCATGAGAAAGAAATTTCCGGCGGCGAAAAGGCCACCACCAATAACCGCATGGAATTGACGGCTGTCATACAGGGCCTGAACGCGCTCAAAGCGCCGAGCGCCGTTATCGTTCATACAGATTCGCGTTACGTCATGGACGGCCTGACGAAATGGCTGCCGCGCTGGAAACAGAATGGCTGGAAGACGTCCGACAAAAAGCCGGTGAAGAACGACGATCTGTGGCGTGCGCTGGATGAAGCGGTGTCGCGTCACAAGGTCGACTGGCGCTGGGTCGCCGGTCATTCGGGACATGCAGAGAATGAGCGCGCGGACGCCCTCGCCCGCGCGGCCATTCCGTAGGCGAAATCAGATCTGCGTCAGCAGATGATCGCCGCTCGATTTGCCGAAGCTGCCCGGCTCTTCGAGATTGAGCTGCTTCACGACGCCATCATCGACCAGCATCGCATAGCGGCGGCTGCGCTTGCCCATGCCGTTCTTCGTCATGTCAGCCTCAAGGCCCAATGCGCGGGTGAAATCGCCATTGCCGTCGGCGAGCATCGTTACCGTGTCGCTGGTGCCGGCATTTTCGCCCCAGGCCTTCATTACGGCGGCATCGTTCACCGACACGCAGGCGATGGCGTCGACGCCCTTCGCCTTGAAAGCGTCGGCATTGTTGGCGAAGCTCGGCAGATGTTTCGCAGAACAGGTCGAGGTGAACGCGCCCGGAACCGCGAACAGCGCAATCTTTTTTCCCGCGAAGAAATCGGCGGTCGAAATCTCCTTCGGCCCTTCGCCCGTGATCTCCCGAATGGTGGCCGACGGAATCTTTTCTCCAACCTGAATCATATCTTTCCTCAACTTTTTCTGGATGTTCGTGGACGCCGTCTTATCGCATGCCTCTTTACGAGGCAAAAGAGGTCCGAAAGTTCCCGTAGGCCGCGCAATGCGCGTGCGATTTGCCTCCGCGGGCCCGGCAAGGTTAGCCTTGCGTCATGACGGAAGGACCGGACAAACGGGTGGCGGACGGCGAGAGTTTCCTTGAGGGGAAGTTGCTGATCGCCATGCCCGGGATGACGGATAGCCGCTTTGCCCAGACCGTTATCTACATGTGCGCGCATTCCGCGAAGGGCGCGATGGGCCTTGTCATCAACCGTCCTATACCGGGCATTTCGTTTTCGGAATTGATGACGCAAATGGACATCGCCATCGGCAAAGATTTCGACGATCTGCCGGTGCTGTATGGCGGTCCGGTGGACACCGAGCGCGGCTTCGTGCTGCACACCAAAGATTATGAGACAGCAGAGGCTACGCTGCCGGTCTCCAGCGAAATATCGCTGACCGCAACCAAGGATATACTGCGCGCGATGGCCGGCGGCAGAGGACCGAAGCGCGCATTGTTCGCGCTCGGCTATGCGGGATGGGGACCGGGACAGGTCGAGGGTGAATTCCAGGACAATGGCTGGCTGCATTGCGATGCCGAGCTCGACCTCGTTCTCGGCGTAGAGCCCGAACGCAAATGGCGCGCGGCGCTCGCGCATCTGGGCATCAACCCCATGGGCCTCAGCGCCAATGCGGGACGGGCCTAGTATTTCCTAAGCGCGCGTCAGCGCGCGTAGGTCATCGCAATGAAATTCGGAATCTGGGACGCAGGCATCGCCACGCCAAAGAAGAAGCCTTGGGCATATTCGCAGCCGAGTTCCTGCAGTCGTTTCGCTTCTTCTTGGGTCTCGACACCTTCCGCCACAATCTGAAGACCAATTCCGTGCGCAAGCTTGACGATGGAGGCGAGGATGGAATGTTCCTTCTCGCCCGCCGCCAGAAAGCTCTTGTCGATCTTGACGGCATCGAAGGGAAAGCGACGCAGATGGCTGAGCGAGGAATGGCCTGTGCCGAAATCGTCGATCGCAAGACCCGCGCCGAGCGCGCGCAATTTCTTCAGTTCCTCTTCGGCCGATTTGGCGCCCTGCATCACCGCGCTTTCGGTCAATTCCAGGCGCAGCGTGTGCGGGGCGAGGCCGGAGCGTTCAATCAGCGCCTTTACTTCACCGGCGAATTCCGCGGCTTCCACCTGACGCCAGGAGATATTTACGCTGACGAACAAAGCGGGTTCCAGCGGGAAGAAATGCTGCCAGCGGGCGAGATCTTCGGCCGCGCGCGCAAGCGCGATGCGCCCTAAAGGCAGGATCAGGCCCGAACGTTCCGCATACGGAATAAATTCGCCCGGCTCGATGATGCCGAATTGCGGATGGTTCCAGCGGAGCAATGCTTCGAACCCGGCCACGCTGCCATCGGTGACACGCATGATCGGCTGATAATGCACTTCGATTTCGTTGCGCTCCACGGCGCGGCGCAGGCTGGTATCCAGCGAGATCGGATCGCCGGTCGCGGGCTGCGGCTCGGGCGCCAGCATCGCTGCGGAATAGATCGACGCACGTCCGCCGCCTTCACGCTTGGCCTGTATCATCGCGAGTTCGGCCTTGCCGACAAGATCCTGCGCGTCCTCGGCGATATCGCCGGTCGCCAACCCTGCGCTGGCGGGAAGAAATATCTCGCGCTCATTGAGAAGGAAGGGCTTCACCATGCAGTCCATTACCGCCGCGCCGAGAGTCAGCATGTTGTTGGGTTTCGGCGCGACGACGGCGAACATGTCGCCGCCGACACGGAAGACTTTGCCGCGCTTACGGAAGCGCTCATCCAAACGTTCGGCAACGGCGCGGAGCAACCAGTCCGCGCCTGCCGCGCCCAGCGACGCATCCACCGCCTTGAAGCGGTCGAGATCGACAATCACAAGCGCGATGCGGGCAAATTCCTTCTGCGCGTCCTCAAGCAACTGAAACAACGCGAGCCGGTTGCCAAGGCCGGTAAGCTTATCGAGTAGTGGCGAATCCTGCTGGATATCGGCCTCTTTGCGCGCGGTGACATTGGCAATGAGACCAAGACAGCGTTCGGGTTCGGTCGCCTGCCCGATCATTGTCGCGCGCAGTTCGTACCATTGGATCTGGCCATCGGGCCGTTTCGCGCGGAACTCCATGCGGAAGGCAAGATCGGGCTGATGGCGGTAGGTTTCGAGCGCCTGAATGTAGACGTCGCGGTCTTCCGGATAGAGATGGCGCAGCCAGGCATCATGCGCAATCTCCTCGGCCTTGTCGCTTAAGCCCAGAATTTGCGACGCCTCTCCGGAGAGCGATAAGAGGCCGCTATCAAGATCGAGATCGAAAATGCCCAGATGCGAGGCGATGACCGCGGAATGTTCGCGCGTTTCGGCAATGCCTTCATCGGTGGTCGTCGCCTGCACATCATCCTGCAGATGCGCCTGACGCATGGCGCGGAGCCGAGCGACCGTCGGCTCGGCGGATGCAACAGCACTCGTCAGCGCTACAAGCACCGCGCCGACAGCGGAGAACCCCGCGATGATGGCGGGCGCCATGATTCCGGTACCGAGAAGACCGAGCGAGCGGAACGTCGCCACCGCTGTTACCAGGGCGAAGATCGTGGCCGCGGGGGCAAGGCGCCGCGCGCCTGCGACGCCAAGGCGACCGCAATGGGTCAGATATCCCGCCGCCGCGGCCGCACCGACGACCGCGCTCAAGCGCAACAGAAGCCCCACTCCGGGAAGACCAAGGAGAGCGGCAACGCCGAAAACCACCATCAGAATGGCGACACGGTCCGCCCATAGACGCGCCCAAGGACGAAAAGCTTCGTAAGGCGCAACGTGATCGATGAGACGCGATCCGGCGGCGAGAGAGAAGGACAGCGCCAATGCGAACAGACCATAGGGCCCGCCAAACGCGGTAAGCCACCCATCGTCGAAAGCGCGCGATGAGGTGAGGAAAGCGAGCAGAAGCGACGCCAGAAAGAACGCGGCCCATTTCGCAAACGGACGCCCGCCAAAGGCCGCCGCGCCCGCTGCAAAAGCGAGCGCCGCCGTAAACAACCCGCCAATCGCACCAGCCAGAAGCGCGATCTGGCGATTGTGTGCAATCAGGGCGGATTCGGTCCAGGCCAGCAATGTCGGCGCAGGGCCGACGCCATCGAAATGCAGCGCCAGCGCCGTGGAATGCGACGGCGGAAGCACCACGCGAAACGCATTGGGACCGAAGGCAGCGGCACGTTCGATAATTACGGAGCTGTCGGAACCGGCAGCTTCGATCAATGTCGGACGACGATAGGGCGGCGAAAAACTGACGCCCGCCCCCGGCGGATCGACGGCGAGCAGGACCCGCGACACGAGATCGTTGCCGGAATTCTCGACATAGACCGTGAACCAGGCGACGCCCGGCTGCGCGGGATCGGTAACGCGGGTTTCGGCCAGCGCGGGGCCAAGATCGATCACGGCGCCCTGAGACGCAAAATCGGCGACGGTTTCGGGGCCCGGCGCTGCAGCGGCGGGAACATCGTCGGCTTCCGGCTGTGCAGGGGCCGTTGGGGCGGGAGCAACCGGTGCGGCAACAGGAGGCGGTGCGGTTACAGGTGGGGTTGCAGGCGATGGACCCGTCATGCCGGTTTGCGGCGCCTCGCCCGCAAGCGGCTGCTGCGCGAGCGCAGGCAATCCAACCAGCAAGAGAAGAAGTCCGACCGCAGCGATAGGCGCGAAAGCGCTTAAGGAAAACTGGACTTTAAGCACGGGACCTTATGAAGGAATTGCGTCGTGGGGCTACCCTACAGGCCGGTCGTCTTCCAGCAAAGCAAAGAGAATATGGTCGCGCCACTCGCCGTTGATCTGCAGATAGCCGCGCGCATGTCCCTCCTCCTGAAAGCCGATTTTGCGCAGCAGCCGGCGGGAGGGTTCGTTTTCCGGAATGCAGGCTGCTTCCAGCCGGTGCAGACCCAGAACATCGAAAACGAAGGGGAAAATCGCCTTCACCGCAGCCGTGGTGTAGCCCTGACGGGCATAGGGCAGGCCCACCCAATAGCCAACGCTGGCCGACTGGCATACGCCGCGTCGGACATTGGAAAGGGTGCAGCCGCCGAGCAGCCTGTTGTCTGCATTGCGGAAGACGAAAAACGGATAGGAGGCGTCGTCGCGGATTTCGGATTCGTAGCGGCGCAGGCGGCGGCGATAGGCAAGACGGGTCAGTTCGTCCTGTGCCCAGGTCGGCTCCCAGGGCGAAAGAAAGTCGCGGCTCGCGCCGCGCACTTCAGACCATTGCGCATAATCGGAAGCTTCCGGATAGCGAAGATGGACGCCCTCGCCTTGCAGCACCGGTTCCCGCCCGCCGGGAAAGATCATGCCGCGCCGGAACATCGCGTGGTCTCCTTACGCTGCACCGAGCGTGCGGCCGAAGCGGGCCGCGAATCTTTCGCGCGACTCGAGACGCTTCACCGGACCTACGGCCGCGATGGCGGGATCACCCCTCAGGCAGATTTTTTCCGCGAAGCGGCGCAGCGCCAGCGCATCGACCGCTTCGACACGCGCCGTCAATTCTTCGACCGACAGCACGCGGCCAAACGCATAAAGATGGCCCGCAATCAGTTCGCAGCGCGCCTGCGGGCTTTCCAGCCCCATCAGCAGCGACGCCTTGATCTGTGCGCGCGCACGCGCGGTTTCTTCTTCGGTGGCGGATTCGGCCAGCGATTCCATTTCGGAGGCGATGATCGGCGCGATTTCGCCGGCCTTGTCCTCGCCGGTGCCGGCATAGATGCCGATCGAGCCGGTATCATTATAGGCCTGCGCGAAGGCATAGATCGAATAACAGAGACCGCGTTTTTCGCGCGCTTCCTGAAAGAGGCGCGAAGACATGCCGCCGCCGAGTGCGGTGGCGTAGACCTGCGCCACGAACACATCCTCATCCGTCGTGGCAACGCCCGGAAAAGCGAACGCGAGGTGTGCCTGTTCAAGGGGGCTCACCTCGCGGATGTCGCCGCCATGAAAGGTGGCGGGGAGCGGCGTGGCTGAACTTCCGCCCGGCAGGCCGGAGAACAGGTCCCTTGCATAGCCGAGCATTTCCGCATGCGAGATCGCGCCCGATCCGATCAGGATCATGCCGGGCGCGCCGTAATTCGTGCCCATATATTTGCGCAAATCGCGTTCGGAAAACCCGGAGACGGTTTCTTCGGTGCCGAGGATCGACCAGCCCATAGGCTGACCCGGATAGCATGCGGCCTGCAGATGTTCGAATACGAGATCGTCCGGCGTGTCGCGCGTTTGCCCGAGTTCCTGAATGATGACTTCGCGTTCGCGTTCCAGCTCGTTGGCGACGAAGCTCGGATGAATGAGAATGTCGGACAGAAGATCGAAGGCGAGCGGAATATCGTTTCGCAGAATGCGCGCGTGATAGGCGGTCTGTTCGCGCGCAGTATAGGCGTTGAGATCGCCGCCGACGGATTCCATCTCGACCGCGATATCCTTCGCCGAACGGCGCGCGGTACCCTTGAACGCCATATGTTCAAGCATATGGGAGAGGCCCATTTCCTTCGGCGTCTCATTGCGCGCGCCGCAATTGACCCAGACGCCAACCGCCGCGCTTTGTAAATGGGGCATCGGATCGGTGGCCACGATGAGTCCGTTTTCGAGACGGGTGATTTCCACGCTCATGCTGCCCCCGTTCGCTGAAAAACGAATTCTCGAATGGCGTCGGTGGAATTGGGCAACACGGTGCAGCGCTCCTCGCGCGTCAGGAGATCTTTCAGGTGCAGCGGCAATTGCGGCGAGATGCCGGTGGCGCGCATGACCGGAACAGGAAATTTTGCAGGATGGGCGGTGGCAAGGAATATCAGCGGTATGCCAGGCATGCGCGGGAGCTTTCCTGCAACAGCCACGCCGACTGCGGTATGCGGATCGATTATGGTATGATAGGCGCGATGTACCTCGCCGATGGCGGCGATCGTTTCGGCATCGTCTGCCGCGCCCGATACATAGCGTTCGCGCAAAGCGGCCAGCGCATCGGCGCGAATGGGAAGGCTGCGCGTTTGCGCAAAGGCTTTCATCGCGCCCGACACCCAGAGTCCGTCACGCTCTGAGGCTTCAAACAGAGCACGTTCAAAATTGCTGGCTACCTGTATGTCCATCGACGGACTTAGCGTCGCCTGCGCCGAACCGGAATTGTACGATCCGGTCTCGAGCGCGCGGGCCAGAATGTCGTTGGAATTGGTGGCGACGACCAGCACTTCCATCGGAAGGCCCATGCGGGCGGCGGCCTCGCCGGCAAAGACATCGCCGAAATTGCCGGTGGGGACGACGAAGGCCGCGCGGCGTTTCAGTTTCGGATCGAGCGCCAGCGCAGCCGTGAAGTAGTAGACGCATTGCGCCATGATGCGCGCGAAATTGATCGAGTTCACCGCAGTCAGGCTGACGCGCGAGGCGAATGCCTGATCGGCGAACAACTCCTTCACGATGGATTGCGTGTCGTCGAAAGTGCCCTCGAGCGCGATGTTGTGAACATTAGCATCGAGCACGCTCGTCATCTGGCAGCGCTGCACATCGGACACGCGGCCTTTCGGATGCATGACGACGACATCGACATTAGGCTGGCCTTTGAGCGCAGCGATGGCGGCGGAGCCGGTATCGCCGGAGGTCGCGACAATGACGGTCGCCCGCCTGCCCTGTTTTTCGAGCGCGCGCGCGAAGAGGCGCCCGAGGAGCTGCATGGCGACATCTTTGAAGGCGAGCGTAGGCCCATGAAACAGTTCGAGGAGATATTTGTCTGAGGACAATTCGGTCAGCGGGACGACTTCGGGGTGGGTGAAGGTCGCATAGGCGCCATCCACATCGGCGCGGAATTCGTCGTCGGTGAACGCATCGCCAATGAAGGGACGCATGACGCGAAACGCGACCTCGGCATAGGAAAGACCCGCGAAGGATTCGATTTCGGAACGCGAAAATTGCGGCCAGGTTTCGGGCAGATAGAGACCGCCATCGGGTGCAGGACCGCCCAGCAACACTTCGGCGAAGTTCGCGGTCGCGCCGCCTCTGGTACTCACATAACGCATGGAATCCTAACCCGTATTACCCGAAACGAAGGCGGCCCTGCCGCCAGTGATAGACCAGATAAACCGCCAGAAGGGCCAAAGCGAGCCCGAACCAGGTGATCGCATAGGACAGGTGGCTGTTCGGGAAGGCGATGACGGTTTGTCCGCCCAGCGGCCACCCCCCGGGATTGGGCGTGGCGTCGGCGTCGATCACGACCGGGGCCAGCAGCGACAGGCCGGAAGCCGCGGCCATCGCTTCCGGATCGCGCGCATACCAGACGCGGCGTTGGATATCAGGGGCAGGCGTAAAGGCGTTCGGCATCTGGGGGGCGCGCAACACCCCTTCGAGCATGACGATGCCAGGATATTGCGCCGAAACGCGGGTGGCGGGATCGCGCAGGGCTTCAGGGATAAAGCCGCGATCGACCAGAACTATGCCGCCTTCCGGCTCCGCCAGCTCTAACGGGGTTAGGACGTGAAGGCCGGGCTCGCCACCTTTGCCCACGGCAAAGAGATAGGTTTCGTTTGCGTGGAGGAAGCGGCCCTCGACGCGCACCTTGCGCCATTCGGCGGTTTCGAGACCGAGGCCGAGGGCTTCGGCCAGGTGGATGGCGGGCGCATGAATGCGCGCGTCGACATCGGCGATCAGGCCCTCTTTCCATTCGAGGCGTTGCAGCTGCCAGACGCCGAGAGCGCAGGCAAGGATAAGCCCGGGTATGGTGATGAGCGTCGGCAACGTAAGAGGGTGAAAACGAATCATCGCGGGACGCGCTCGCTTGCTCAAGCCGCGGTTCCAGGCCCTGCGCGGTGGCGATATTGCGATACGATCAGCCACGCCTTTAACGGGCGCAGAATGCCCAGCGACAGGATGAGTATCGCAGGACCCCAGATCAACGCGTGGAGCCAGTAGGGCGGCTGATACGACACCTCGACGATCAGCGCGCCGCCCGCGACCAGAAAACCGACGATCAGGATGGCGAACACCGCCGGGCCGTCGCCCGCATCATAACGGCTGAGATCAAGCGCGCAGGCGCTGCAGGATTTCGCTTGCGTCAGATAGCCCGAGAACAAAGGGCCCAGCCCGCAACGGGGGCAGCGCGCCAACAGAATCGCATACGCGGTCTTCGGCTCGCCGCCCGGCGGCGTCAATGCGCCGCCGCCGCTGCCGCCATATCGCCCGCGCCCCACACATAGATCGCGGCGAAGAGGAACAACCACACCACGTCGACGAAGTGCCAGTACCAGGCGGCGGCTTCGAAGCCGAAATGCGCTTGCGGTGTGAAATGCCCTTTGAGGACGCGCAGCAGACAGACGATCAGGAAGATCGTTCCAATGATGACATGCAGACCGTGAAAGCCCGTAGCGAGGAAGAAGGTGGAACCGTAGATGGCGCCCATATCGCCGACACCGGCCGCGAGATTGGCATGCGCGTCGCCGGTCAGGGGCACAAGTTCCGCGCCGTTGAAGCCGAAGGTGAACGCAGCGTGGCTGTATTCATAGGCCTGCACGCAGGAGAACAGGAGACCGAGAATGACGGTGAGCAGGAGGCCGTTGACGGCGCCCTTGCGGTCGCCCGTCAGGATCGCGTGATGCGCCCAGGTGACGGTGGTGCCCGAGGTGAGCAGGATCAGCGTGTTCAGAAGGGGCAGATGCCACGGATCGAAGGTGGCAATTCCTTCCGGCGGCCACGAACCGATACCGACATCGCTCGGGAAGATCGCGGAATTGAAATAGGCCCAGAACCACGCAAAGAAGAACATCACTTCGGAGGCGATGAAGAGGATCATGCCGTAGCGGAAACCGAGCGCGACGACCGGCTTGTGTTTCCCCTGAACCATGCCTTCCTTCAGGATATCCCGCCACCAGCCCGCCATCGTGTAGAGCACGAGCACGAAGCCGACCGCGAACACCCACGGCGTTCCGGCAACACCGAGACTGAAGAAGTCGTAATTCTCGTGCATCCAGAACACGGCGCCGATCATCATCACGAAGGCACCGACCGAACCGATGATGGGCCACGGGCTCGGGTCTACGAGGTGGTAGTCGTGATGGGGTTCGTCGTGGGCCATTTGGGTTCGCCTTTCGATAACGAAAAGATCAGCCTTCGGTCCCGGCGTCGGCCACAGAAGCCGTGTTGCCGGTTGCCGAACGGAAGAAGGTGTAGGAGAGCGTGATTTCGGTGATGTCCGCGGTTTCGCGGTCTTCGAGAATCGCCGGATCGATGAAGAACGATACCGGCATGTCGATAGACTGACCGGCTTCGAGCCTTTGTTCGGTGAAGCAGAAGCAGGCGATCTTCGCAAAATAAGGCGCGGCCTTTTCGGGCACGACGTTGAAGGTTGCGTGGCCGACCACCGCTTCGTCGCCGTGATTTACGGCCTTGAAGAAGGTCAGCTTGTTTTCGCCGAGATGGACTTCGACCGAGCGCTGGTCGGGCTGAAAGCCCCAGGGCAAGGCCGGATCGACATTGGAATCGAAACGCACGGTGACGGTTCGTTCGCTGGTTTCAAGCGGCGCAGCGTCGGCGCGCGCGGGCGTCCCGCCATAGCCGGTGGCGCGGCAGAACATGTCGTAGAGCGGCACCGCGGCATAAGAGAGGCCAAGCATTCCCGCCACCACGAGAACGCAGCTTCCCAGCACCGTGTCGTTGCGCGTGAGCTTCATGTCACTGCGCCATCTGTGCGCCCATGCGCACCATGGTCATAACGAAGAACAGAACGACCATCGCGCCCAGCACCAACCCCAGTGCGATGTTGCGGTTGCGCCTTGCGCGCTCCGCAGGAGACTGAGGTTTTTTGCGGGCCATAGGCGCTCATCCCAAAACCATCGGCGCAAACGGCGCGAGGCCCAAAAGCTGTTCGGCGATCAGTGCCGCAAACAGCGCGAAAAGATAAAGAATGGAAACGCCGAACAGGCGGCGCGCATTCGGCTCACGCGCTTCGTCGCGTTCGCGCAGGACCGCGAGGCTGAGATAGAGGAACCAGGCGCCGAGCAGCGCGCTGACCGCAAGATAGACAATGCTGCCAAACCCGAGCGCGACCGGCGCAAGACCGGCCAGCACGAGGACGATCGAATAGATGACGATCTGCTTGCGGGTTTCCTTCTTGCCCGCGACGACGGGAAGCATGGGAATGCGAGCGCGGGCGTAATCGTCGGCACGGTAGAGCGACAGCGCCCAGAAATGCGGCGGCGTCCAGAGAAAAATGATGGCGACGAGCGTGAGCGGCTCAACCGCAAGCGAGCCCGTGACAGCGGCCCAGCCGATGGCAGGCGGCAGCGCACCGGCAAGACCGCCGATGACGATGTTCTGCGGCGTACGGCGCTTCAGCCATTTGGTGTAGACGAAAAAGTAGAAGCCGATGGTGAAGGCCAGCAGCAGCGACGCCGCCGGATTCACGAACAGCCACATCATGCTGACCGATGCGACCGAGAAGACCGTGCCGAAGGCATAGGCGTCGGTGGGCAGGATCGCGCCGCGCGGAATGGGACGCGTGGCGGTGCGGCTCATCAATATGTCGATGTCCGCATCATAGGCCATGTTCAGCGCACCCGATGCACCCGCCCCTAGCGCAATGCAAAGCAGCGCGACAAAGGCGGTGAGCGGATGAATGTCGCCCGGCGCGATCACCAGACCTGCGATGGCGGTGAAGAGGACAAGCGACATCACACGCGGCTTCAGCAGCGCAAAGTAATCTCCGACCGTCGCCACCCGAAGTTCGGGGGCGGCGGTCAGATCCGTTTCCTGCGCAACAGCCGACAAGGCGTTTCCTTCCTAAGGCTTAATGATGCGGCGTATCGGAGATACGCGGCAATTCACTGAAGGTGTGGAACGGCGGCGGCGACGAGATCGTCCATTCCAGTGTCGTCGCACCGGCACCCCACGGATTGTCGCCCGCCGCGCGCTTGCGCAGGAACGCTTCCGCAAGGCCGACGATGAAGACGAGAACGCCGAAGGCGGACAGATAGGAGCCCATCGACGCGACATAGTTCCAGCCCGCAAAGGCGTCCGGATAGTCGACGTAACGGCGCGGCATACCCGCCAGCCCGAGGAAGTGCATCGGGAAGAAGGTGATGTTGACGCCGACGAAGGTGACCCAGAAATGCACTTGGGCGATGGCCTCGTTGTAGAGATAGCCCGTCATTTTCGGGAACCAGTAATACCAGCCCGCGAAGATCGCGAACACCGCGCCAAGGCTCAGCACGTAATGGAAATGCGCCACGACATAATAGGTGTCGTGCATCGCCGTATCGACGCCCGCATTGGAGAGCACGACGCCGGTGACGCCACCGACCGTGAACAGGAAGATGAAGCCGAACGCCCAGAGCATCGGTACGCGGAACGAGATCGAGCCGCCCCACATCGTTGCGATCCACGAGAAAATCTTCACGCCCGTCGGCACCGCGATCACCATCGTCGCGAAGACGAAATAGGCTTTCGTGTCGACCGACATGCCCACCGTGTACATGTGGTGCGCCCACACGATGAAACCGATGAAGCCGATGGCGACCATGGCGTAGGCCATGCCGAGATAACCGAACACGGGCTTCTTCGAGAAGGTGGAGACGATCTGGCTGATCATGCCGAAACCGGGAAGGATGAGAATGTACACTTCCGGATGACCGAAGAACCAGAACAGATGCTGATAGAGGATCGGGTCGCCGCCGCCTGCCGGATTGAAGAAGCTGGTGCCGAAATTACGGTCGGTCAGCAGCATGGTGATCGCGCCCGCGAGAACCGGCAGTGAGAGCAGCAGCAGGAAGGTCGTGACCAGGATCGACCATACGAACAGCGGCATCTTGTGCAGGGTCATGCCCGGCGCGCGCATGTTGAAGATCGTCGTGATGAAATTGATCGCGCCGAGGATCGACGAAGCGCCCGCGACATGGAGCGAGAAGATCGCAAGGTCCATGGCAGGGCCTGGCGAACCATAGGTCGACAGCGGTGCATAGACTGTCCAACCACCGCCCACGCCCATGCCGCCCGAGTCGCCTTCGACGAACATCGACATGATGAGCAGGATGAAGGAGGCCGGAAGCAGCCAGAAGGAAATATTGTTCATGCGCGGGAACGCCATGTCGGGCGCGCCGATCATCAACGGCACAAACCAGTTGCCGAAGCCGCCGATCATGGCCGGCATGATCATGAAGAACACCATGATGAGGCCGTGGCCGGTAACGAACACGTTGAAGGCGTGCGGATCTTCGAAGATCTGCATGCCGGGCTCCATGAGCTCGGCGCGCATCATCACCGAAAGGAAGCCGCCGATGATCCCCGCCCCGATGGCGAAGAACAGATACATCATCCCGATGTCCTTGTGGTTCGTCGAATAGACGTACCGGCGCCAGCCTCTGGGGTGGTCCTCATGGGCGCCATCATGCGCCGCATGGCTTGCCTGGTGTCCCGCTGCCATCGTTTTAAATCCTTCGCTGATTATTGTGCATCGGAGGCGACGCGCGTTTCGCGCGGCGCATCGATGGAACCAAATTGTGCCTGGGCTTCGCTAACCCAAGCGTCGAAGCGTTCCTGGCTGACGACTTCCACCGCAATCGGCATGAAAGCGTGGCGCGCGCCGCAAAGCTCGGAGCACTGGCCGTAGAACACGCCTTCGCGCGTCGGCCGGAACCAGGCTTCGTTGATGCGGCCCGGCACGGCGTCGATCTTCACGCCGAAGGACGGGATGGTCCAAGAGTGGATGACGTCGGCGGCGGTGGTGAGCAGATGCACGGTCGCGTTCACCGGGACGATCACGCGGTTCGACGCGCCGAGAAGGCGGGGTTCGCCATCCGGAACGGCGGGCGCCGAGCGACGCTCGGGGATCATCAGGGCGTCAAACGAGAAATTGCCGTGGTCGGGATATTCATAGGTCCAGAACCACTGCTTGCCGATGGCCTTGATGGTGAAGTCGGCCTCCGGGATCGTGTCCTGCTGATAGAGGATGCGGAAGGACGGAACCGCGATCACGACCAGGATCAGCACCGGGATCACCGTCCAGGCCACTTCCAGGAAGGTGTTGTGAGTGGTGGTGCTCGGGGTCGGGTTGGCCTTCTCGTTATAGCGGATGGCAATCCAGACGAGCAGCCCCAGCACAAAGAGGCTGATGGTGATGATGATCCAGAGAAGGATATTGTGCAGCCAGTTGATGTTCACCATCCGGTCGTCGGCCGCGGCCTGAAAGCCCACCTGCCAAGGTTCCGGCTGTTGCGCGTAGGCAGCGCCAGCGAACAGCAGCACCCCCAGCATCAGATAGGCTGTGAACGCGCCAAGTTTACGGATCATCGGTCGTCCTCGTTTGAAACGTGCGACTGCGCCACAGGCAGGATAGATCCGGCCATGGCGCGCCCGAACGGTGTAGATTCCTCCGCCCGATTTAGGCGGCCTGATACCATCAAGTCATTGCGACCTTATGCCACGCGGCAGTAAGGTCGCCGTCAAAAGGTTTTTTCTTTGAAAATCAGAGCCTTCCAGCACCCCGTGACGGACTGATTTTCAATCCATATATACCTAAGCGAACGCGGTCGAAACACCCCCGCTGAAGAATCGAAAAAAGGAACCCTTCGTGGCCCATAACGATCTGTTTTTCACCGATAGCGGCATGAACCGCGAAAGGGTGCAGCGCCTTGTGGACGACACGCTGGCGGGCGCGGACGATGGCGAACTGTTCCTGGAATATGCCCGGTCGGAGAGCTTTTCCTTCGATGACGGGCGGTTGAAGGCGGCCAGTTACGACACCACGCAGGGCTTCGGATTGCGCGCCGTCTCAGGCGAGGCAACCGGCTATGCCCATGCTTCGGAGCTGTCCGAGGACGCGATCAAACGCGCCGCCGACGCCATCTCGGCGGTCAAAACCGGGCATTCGGGCACCATGGCGGGCGCCCCGCCGCGCACCAATCTCCACCTCTATACCGATGCGAGCCCGCTCGATTCGGCGAGTTTCGAAACAAAAGTGAAGCTGATGGGCGATGTCGACGCCTATGCGCGGGCCAAGGACCCTAGGGTACGGCAGGTTTCCTGTTCGCTTGCGGGCGAATGGCAGGTGGTTGAGATCATCCGGCCCGGCGGTGAGGTTTACAGCGATGTACGCCCCCTCGTCCGGATCTCCATTTCCATCGTCGCGGAAGAAAACGGCCGACAGGAAAGCGGCTTCTTCGGCGGCGGCGGACGGCGCGATTACACCGATTACATTGCTCCGGAATACTGGCAGGCGGGCGTGGACGAGGCGCTGCGCCAGGCTCTGGTCAATCTGAAATCGATCCCCGCCCCCGCCGGTGAAATGACCGTAGTGCTGGGCCCCGGCTGGCCGGGCGTTCTTCTTCACGAAGCCGTGGGGCACGGCCTTGAAGGCGACTTCAACCGCAAAAAGACGTCCGCCTTCTCCGGACTGATGGGCCAGCAGGTCGCCTCCAAGGCCGTCACGGTGGTCGATGACGGAACATTGTCCGAGCGTCGCGGCTCACTTTCGATCGACGACGAAGGCACGCCGACCTCTCGCACCGTGCTGATCGAGGACGGGATTCTCGTCGGATTCATGCAGGACCGGATGAATGCGCGGCTGATGGGCGTGGCGCCGACCGGCAATGGACGGCGCGAATCGCATGCGAGCCAGGTCATGCCGCGCATGACGAACACTTATATGATGAGCGGTAACCAGACGCCGGAGGAAATTCTCGGCTCGGTGAAAAAGGGTATCTACGCCGTGCATTTCGGCGGCGGCCAGGTCGACATCACCTCGGGCAAATTCGTGTTCTCCTGCACCGAGGCCTATCAGATCGAGAACGGGCAGATCGGCGCGCCGATCAAGGGCGCGACGCTGATCGGCAATGGACCGGAAGCCATGAACAAGATCAGCATGATCGGCAATGACATGGAGCTCGACAACGGAATCGGAAGCTGCGGCAAAGGCGGCCAGACGGTTCCGGTCGGAGTCGGGCAGCCGACCTTGCGCATCGATTCCATGACGGTCGGCGGCACCGCGCAGGCGGCGTAGGTCTACAAGTCCGTCATGGCCGGGCTCGACCCCGCCATCCAACTGCAATAGGCAAAAGTTGGATGGCCGCCTCGGCGAGCCGCCATGACGAATACTTGAATTCCAGGTTGAACCGGGTTTGGGGCGCGCAGTCTTGCCATGTGCCCCGCGCTCAAACGAGAATGACGCCATGATCGTTCTGTCCGGAAATGTGCGCGACCTCGGCGACGGGTTTCAGGTGAATCGCGTGCTGCCGCAGGTGGCGCGACGTGCGCTCGGTCCCTTCGTGTTCTTCGATTATTTCGGCCCCGTGGATTTCGCACCCGGCAAGGGCCTCGACGTGCGACCGCATCCGCATATCGGGCTTGCGACCGTCACCTACCTGTTCGATGGAGAATTCATGCACCGCGACAGCCTCGGATCGCATCAGAAGATCACGCCCGGCGCGGTGAACTGGATGACCGCAGGCCGCGGCATCGTGCATTCAGAACGCACCCACCCCGAAACGCGTGCGGCAGGCCATCGCGTCCATGGCATTCAGAGCTGGGTGGGGCTGCCGCAAGCGGAAGAGGAATGCTCGCCGTCTTTCCTGCATGTCGGCGCGCAGGACCTGCCATCGGCAGAGGTGAACGGCGTGTCGCTGCATCTGATTGCGGGCGAGGCCTATGGGCTGAAATCGCCCGTCCCCTTTCCGTCGCCGATCTTCTATGTCGATGCGAAATTCCGCGCGGACACGTCGCTTGACCTGCTCGACAATTACGAGGAACGCGGCGTGTTCGTCGTCGAAGGCAGCGTCGAGATCGGTGGAACCGTCTATGAGCGCGGTGCGATGGTGCTGTTCGATGAAGGTGAGACCGCACGCATTATCGCGCGTGCGCCCGCGCGCGTAATGCTAGTCGGCGGCGCGCCGCTCGACGGACCGCGCCATATCTGGTGGAATTTCGTTTCAAGTTCGAAGGAGCACATCGAACGCGCGAAAGACGAATGGCGCGCGAATCCCAAGGGGCATATCGCGGACGACGACGAATTCATTCCCCTTCCCGCTTGAAGTCCACGGACCTGATATGAGCGAACCCTGGTTTCGGCACAATGAACGCGGGATTGGTCCTGGCTTGCCGATTCACAGGAATGGCTGGATCACGCTCGGCAGCTATATATTTCTGCTGATTATTTTCCCGTGGCCGCTGGAGATGTGGCTCGGATACGCCCCGCGCTCGACGCAGCGTTTCGCCACCATGATCGCCCTGACGATACCGTTCGGATTTCTTGCGTGGCGCAAAACCGATGGCGGCTGGGGACGGAGAGAGAAGCGTTACGAGGACGAATAAACTTCACCCCACCCGAAGCCTTGCTGCGCAAGCCTTCGACCTCCCCGCATGGGGGAGGTGACAAATGGGGTTGCGATTTTCGAGAATGCGATCGGTTAGAGAAAATTATAGGCGTCAAAGACACAATTGACGTCGCCCCGCCATTCGCCGCTGCAGGATTCGAGCAGTTCTTCGGCACGCGTGAAGCCGCGATGCGCCAGTTCCTGCAAGGGCTGAAGAAAGCCTTCTTCCGACGAGCCGTCATGATCCATTTTTGCCCGGCGCCTGAGGCCGTGGGTGGCGATATCGAGCATCTGCCGCGCGAGTTCGCGTACATTGGTGTTGCGGAAGGGCGTCTTGAAGGCGAGCAACGGCACGGAGGCGCGCATCGCGGCGCGTTCTTCCACCGTCCAGTCCTTCACCATGTCCCAGGCGGCGTCGAGCGCGGTGTCGTCGTAAAAGAGACCCGCCCACAACGCGGGCAAGCCGCAGATGCGCCGCCATTGTCCGCCATCGGCGCCGCGCACTTCCAGGAAGCTTTTGAGTCGCACCTCCGGGAAGATCGTCGTCATGTGATCGGCCCAGTCGGACATCATCGGCGTGATGTCTTTGACCTCGGGGATTTTGCGTTCGAGAAAATCGCGGAAGCTTTTCCCTGCGACATCGATATATTTTCCGTCGCGGTAGACGAAATACATCGGCACATCGAGCGCATAATCCACATAACGCTCGAACCCCATGCCGTCTTCGAACACGAAGGGCAGCATACCTGAGCGCGCATTATCGACATCGGTCCAGATATGCGCGCGATAGGACAGGAAGCCGCTGGAACGGCCTTCGCGGAAGGGCGAATTAGCGAACAGCGCCGTCGTCACGGGCTGGAGCGCGAGACCGACGCGGAATTTCTTGACCATGTCTGCTTCGGAACTGAAATCGAGATTGGCCTGCACGGTGCAGGTCCGAAACATCATGTCCCGCCCATAACCGCCCACTTTCGGCATGTAGTTCATCATGATGCCGTAACGGCCCTTGGGCATGACCGGCATTTCGGCCAGCGTCCAGTTGGGTGCGAAGCCGACACCGAGACAGCCCGCGCCGATGGCAGCACAGACTTCCCGCACCTGTTCCCGATGCAGCATGACTTCGGCGCAGGTCTCGTGGACGGATTTCAGCGGCGCGCCCGAAAGCTCGAACTGACCGCCGGGCTCAAGGCTGAGCGACGCGCCGTTCTGGGTAAGGCCGATAATGTTCGCCCCCTCATAGAAGGGCTGCCAGCCGAAACCTTCCATGCCTTTCAGAAGCGTGCGGATGCTCGGTTCGCCCGGCTGTGCCGCCTCATAGGGAAGCGGTTTGCGGGTCTTCAGCGAATAGACGAATTTCTCATGTTCCGTGCCGATGCGCCATTTTTCGCGCGGCTTGGACCCGTTGGCGATCCACGCGACAAGATCATCGCGCGAGCCAATGACGCCGCCGGCAGATTGCGGGATGGACATTCGGTACTTCCCCTGACCGCGCGAGCGTACCCGGCGTGTATTGGTCGCTTGCAACGGGTCGCTCGCAACGATGGGCTGAAGCTAGTGTCGTGCCCGCGCCGTTACAAGGTGGGCCAATATTATTCGCGGGACCTTCTGCGTCTTATACGCCCGGCCAGTCACCCTTGATCGACTGCCAAAGGGAGAGCGCCGCAAGGGCTGCGGTATCGGCGCGCATGATGCGCGGACCAAGGCCGACCGCAAGAGCGAAGGGATGGCTGCGTATCGCGGCGCGTTCTTCATCGTCGAAGCCGCCTTCGGGTCCTATCAATATGGCCCAGGACGTGGAGGGCAATGTGTCGCGGGACAGCGCCTCCGCCATCGGCGGCACATCGCCGCCTTCATCGCAAAAGACGAGCCGGCGTTCGGGCGGCCATGTC
>CAIOYY010000099.1 GCA_903862715.1 uncultured Alphaproteobacteria bacterium | reverse complement strand
TAATGTATCATCACCAAACTTCATTGCCATAAACCCATAATTCCCCGTGACCTTTCCCCTTTTCTCTGCCTCGTAAACTTGCCACCCATCTAACGTGAGATTAGCATCCAGAAGTTCCGGTGCGGTGTTAAGTCCATTGCGTGGGATGCCGTCGACTAAGCCCCGTTGTTTCAATTCGAAAAGCAGCGTGCCGGCAAAAGAAGGATTTGGCGCCCCTATTAGTGCAAAAAAGTACTGTGGGAATGAATTTATTCTTTCCCCGGACTGGCTGACCTCTTCGCCAATATACTTGATCGCATTAGTAGCTTGCTCGCTCGGCGACGGCCCTGGGCAACCTTCTTTAATAAACTGTTCCAAAAATTCCGACGTCAGCCGAGGCAAATTTGCTGGACCTATAGGCGCGCCATCTCTAAGTCGATGGGCAATCCGCGCTCTTTTAACGGTCGAAAGTTTACTTCCAACCGCACTCATCGGATCGAGAAAATCGTCGTTTGCCTCTCGATCAAGGTCGAAGCGTCCACAAATTGGGCAATCTAAACGGTATCCCCAATCACCCGCACCTTGGGCAATTTGCGCTTTAGTTTGGTACGCGTTGAGACATACAGGACACGGTTTTGGCGACATATGTTCCTCCCCCGAGCTATGCAGCTCCTGGAATATTACACGACCAATCGCTCGCTCCAGAGACATCCGGAGCGATATTCTTATGCCTCGGGATTATTGAGGCAGAGCTTAGCTTCCGTCAGCCATCTGTCAGCTTCCGAACACATCTCGTGACAACATTCGCCGGAATGTACCATGCCTGACGCAACTTCGGCGCAGGGGCGTGACGTCTCATCGCTATAAAGGTTCACAACAAGACGCGGTCAGCACGACGCGAAACCGATGATCTTGAAACTGAACTCTTACCCCCGGAGAGTGAACTATGAGAATTTCTGCTTTCATCGCCTCTACTGCGATCGCGCTTCTGCAGACTGTCGGCATGTTTCAGATGATGGGCAATGCATGAGCGCTGCGCGCGAGAAACCTATTCCGGCAGCCGGATGCTGCCGTCTTCCAGAAGCGTGAAGCCCGGGTTCCAGGCGATTTCCCAGAGGTAGCCGTCGGGGTCGGCGAAGTAGCCATTACACCCGCCCCAGAACACGTCCTGACCGGGCTTCAGCAGTTTCGCTCCGGCTTCCACCGCTTCCGCCAGAACGCAGTCCACGGCCTCTTTGCTCGCCATGTTTTGGGCGAAGGAGACGCCGCAAAATCCGCCGCCTTCGGCCGCCACGCCCGCGTCTTTGGCAAGCTCCTCCTTCGGGAAAAGCGACAGCGCGAGGCTTCCCAACTGGAAGAAACTGACCCCTTTGGCCGCGCGCACCGAGCGGCGCCAGCCAAGCCGTTCATAGAACGCCGTGCTGCGCGCGAGGTCGGAAACCCCAAGAGTCACAAGGCTAATTTGCGGATTCATCGAAGCTCCCCTTCGTTGACGCTGTAAAAGAACTAAAGTAGAACGATTCGTGATGTTTCGGATTTGTTCACGCGTAGCCCTTTTGGGGCATCTGGGGAACCCATGCTGACGAAGAAGCAATACGAACTTCTGATGTTCATCCACGAACGTATCCGCGAAAGCGGCGTTCCGCCGTCCTTCGACGAGATGAAGGACGCACTGGACCTCAAATCAAAATCCGGCATTCACCGCCTGATCACGGCACTGGAGGAACGCGGCTATATCCGCCGCCTCGAAAAGCGCGCCCGGGCCCTCGAAATTGCCCGCCTGCCCGAGAACACCTCCGAGGGCGTGCGCCCCGCCGCGACCCGAAACCAGGCCCAGCGCCTTGCCCATAACGGGCTCCGCCCGCGCGGCGAGACCAGGATCGAAAACCGGATGCCCGCCGATACGCGTCAGACGAGCCCGATACGGCGCGCTCCCGAAAGCGAAAATTCGCGCAGCGTGCCGCTGGTTGGACGCATCGCCGCCGGTACGCCCATCGAAGCGCTACAGAACCGCCTCGCCGAAATTCCCGTGCCCGCCACCATGATCGGCGGCGGCGAACATTATGCGCTCGAAGTCACCGGGGATTCGATGATCAATGCCGGCATTCTCGACGGCGATACGGTGATCATCAAGAAATCCGAGACCGCGAATACCGGCGATATCGTCGTGGCGCTGGTCGATGACAGCGAGGCAACGCTGAAGCGTCTGCGCCGCCGTGGCGATTCCATCGCGCTGGAAGCAGCGAACCCTGCCTATGAGACGCGCCTTTACGGCGCCGACCGCGTGCGCGTTCAGGGCACGCTGGTAGGGCTTATCAGAAGGTATTGAGACTATTCGGGCTTCGCACCTTCCCCCGCTTGCGGGGGAGGAAAGAGGTGCCTCATGCTGAGCCTGTCGAAGCATGAGGTTTGGGCTCGTCCTTCGACGGGCTCAGTACGAGGATAATCTAGTTCCCCGATAGCGCGGCGAGCAGCGAGTCGTAATCCTGCTTCAGCAGACTCGCATAGCCGTCCGGCGACAGACGGCCGTCGACATCGAGCCCAGGATCCATCGTATTCAGGATCACAAGCTTGCCGCCATTCTGTTCGATGACCTCTTTGATCGCTGTTCCCCGTCAGCACCTATGGCCCAGATTTGAGGTTGTGATTTAAGGAGGATTTGGGTCTCGTCGTAGTGACGAAGGAACGAAGATGAGCCCTAAATCCTCAAGTACCAAAAGGCCTGCTGAG
>CAIOYY010000098.1 GCA_903862715.1 uncultured Alphaproteobacteria bacterium | reverse complement strand
AGCTTGTCGCGACCTTGAAGAGAACTTTGAATTTATTTTAACTTACCCACCACGTTAAAACGGTGTCGCTTTACGTGCCTAATAGAGTGGCCTAGCAATCGTCAAGCAGCAGGACTTCCACGTCATCGCCTATCGCGGCGGCTTTCGCGCCGATTTTGCGGATAATCAATCCGTCCGCCTCCGCGAAAATCTTCTGCATCGAGGAATCCTGCAGCGCGAAGGGCTCCGCCCGGATTTCGCCTTTCTCCGATATAATCCGTGTACGGATATAATCCTGCCGCGCGCCATTTTCCTTCAGCGGCGTCGCAAGTTTCGCTTTCGTGATTTTCGGAAGATAGGGCGTACCCAGCATTGCCGCGATGGCGGGCTTCAGAAACAGGATCGCACACACCATGGCCGATACCGGATTGCCGGGAAGGCCAAGCAGCGGAACGTCCTTCAGCCGTCCGAAGATCAGCGGCTTTCCCGGACGCATGGCAATCTTCCAGAAATCGAGATGAAAGCCGAAAGGCTGCAAGGCGCGCTGCACAAGGTCATGATCGCCGACCGACGCGCCCCCTTGCGTCACCACAAGGTCGCAATCCTTTACCTGGTCCGGCAATTTTGCGAATGCCTCAGGCTTGTCGGGAAGAATGCCGAGATCCAGCGGCACGCCGCCCCAGCGTTCGACCATTGCCGCCAGCGCATAGGTGGAGGAGGCGACAACGCCGCCCGGTCCGCGCGCCTCACCCGGACGCGATAATTCGTCTCCGGTCATGACCAGCGCGATGCGCGGCTTGCGTATAACCGGTGCATTTGCGAAATCCGCAGCGGCGAGCAGCGCCACGTCGCGCGCGGTTAATCGCTTTCCCTTGCCGAGCAGCACATCGCCGCTACGGAAATCCAAACCTTGCGGGCGCACATGCTGGCCGGCACGCGGCACCTCATTCACGACGACGATGTTGCCATCGCTGGTCGTGTCTTCCTGAATGACGATGCAATCCGCGCCTTCGGGCACTACGCCACCGGTGAAAATGCGCACCGCATGACCGTTGCACAATCTGCCGGGAAAGGGGCGCCCGGCAGGCGATTCACCAATCAGCGACAATGTCGTGGGTGTCGTCGCAATATCGCCTGCATGCACCGCATAGCCGTCCATAGCCGACATGGGCGCGGGCGGCTGGTCATAGGGGGCCGTCGCGTCCACCGCGAGAACGCGGCCCGCCGCTTCGGCAATGGATACGCTTTCCGACGGCCCTCGCGTGAAACCGGCCGCGATGCACGAAACGGCTTCATCGACCGACAGCATCAACGGCTCTTCCGCCCGAACATCGTATCGACGCTGGAGCGCGCTGCGCGGGCGAGTTTCTCGCTGGTATCGGGTGAGAGGCTGCGCGAACGGCCGCTGAGGAAACCATAGAGCTCGCCGACCGGCACTTTCGCGGTCTTGGCCCAGTCGGTCACGCGAAGGCGCTGCGAGATCATGAATTCCCGAAAGGCTTCGCGGTCTTTGGTGGCGTCAAGCGCGACGCGCGGCGATGCCACTTCATGCACCAGCACCTGAGGCATTGCTCTGGCGCGGCCCGTCGGGCGCGGCGCGGGGAGCGCTGGTTTCGCTTTGGTCTTTTCTTTTTCCTTTTCCGCGCGCGGCTCGAAGCTGCCGCTCTTGCCGCCGGATTTGGAAACGATCCGCATACTCTCGATATGCGCGCTGCGGTCTACTGCCTTCACCATGTCATAGACGGTGAGCGCCGCAACCGACACCGCCGTCAGCGCCTCCATCTCGACGCCCGTCGGTCCCGTGGTCTTCGCGCTGGCGACGATATGAAACGCATATTGGTCGGGCAGGGGCGTGAATTCGATGCCGGCATGGCTGAGCGCCAGCGGATGGCACAGCGGAATAAGCTCGGATGTTCTCTTCGCCGCCATGATTCCGGCAATGCGCGCGGTCGCCAGCACATCGCCTTTGGGCGCATCGCCGCTCAT
This sequence comes from uncultured Alphaproteobacteria bacterium, assembly GCA_903862715.1. Classification (GTDB taxonomy): domain Bacteria; phylum Pseudomonadota; class Alphaproteobacteria; order Micropepsales; family Micropepsaceae; genus CAIYRG01. The sequence goes on along the minus strand of CAIOYY010000098.1, from coordinate 13,367 downwards.
GACAAGGCCGAACGCTTCCTCGGACAGGAACACGGTCGCTTCGGCGCTCGCCATGCGTTCGGTATCGGGCTTGGCCGACACATCGACCATTTTCGCTTTGCCGTCTTTATCGAGATGGCTCAGTTTTTTCATAATTTCACGGCCGATAGGAGTTCGTGCGTCGCGGCTTCCACATCGGCTTTGCGCATCAGGCTTTCGCCGATGAGATAGCTCGTGATTCCGGCGGCAGCGAGACGCGTCAGGTCGGCGCTCGTCTGCAGGCCGCTTTCCGCGACGACATGACATTCGGTCGGAATCTTCGGCTTCAACGCCAGCGAGGTCGCAATATCGGTGTGGAAGGTTTTGAGATCGCGGTTGTTGATCCCGATCATCTGCGCGTCCAGCGCCAGCGCGCGCTCCAGCTCTTCCGCATTATGAATTTCGACCAGCGCGTCCATGCCCCATTCCTCGGCGGCTTCGATCAATTCCTTTGCAAGCTTGTCGCCAACCATCGCCATGATGACGAGAATGCAATCCGCCGACAGCGCGCGCGACTGCACGATCTGATAGGGGTCGATCATGAAATCCTTGCGCAGCACGGGAAGCGATGTCGCAATCCGCGCGGCCGCGAGATCGTCGCTCACGCCCTGAAACGAGGGCGTGTCGGTGAGCACAGAGAGACAGCTCGCGCCGCCTTTCTCGTAAGCGCGCGCAAGTTCCGGCGGATCGAAATCCTCGCGGATAACGCCCTTCGAGGGACTCGCCTTTTTCACTTCGGCGATCAGGCCGGGACGCATTGTGGCGCGGGCCGCTTCCAGCGCGGCGCGAAATCCGCGCGGCGGCGAGGCTTCTTCCGCGGCGCGCATTTCCACGCGAAAGGATCGCTCGGCCTTCGCGCGCGCAACTTCTTCCTGCTTATAGGCGGCAATGCGGGCGAGAATATCGGGTTTTTCGCTCATAAGGCGTATTGCTTCGAAACGGACACGAGTTTCTCCACCCGGCGCGCGGCTTCGCCGCTGTCGATAGCGGCGGCAGCCAATGCTGCGCCCTCGCGCAAACTATCGCATTTGTCCGCGATATGCAGCGCGGCAGCCGCGTTCAACAAAACGATGTCCCGATAGGCGTTTTTTGCCCCGCCGAACAATGCGCGGATGGCCTCTGCGTTTTCTTCACGGTCGCCGCCCTTGATCGCCGAAAGCGGTGCGCGCTCCAGTCCCGCCGTTTCCGGCGTGATATCGAACACGCGGACCACGCCGTTTTCCAGCGCGGCGACTTCCGTCGTATCGCCAATGGTGATTTCGTCGAGCCCGTCCGAACCATGCACGACCCAGGCTTTTTCGGCGCCCAGTGCCTTCAGCGCGCGCGCCAGCGTTTCGGTTAGCGAGCGGTCATACACGCCGATCAATTGCCGCTTCACGCCCGCCGGGTTCGAGAGCGGTCCCAGGATGTTGAAGATCGTGCGAAAGCCGAGTTCTTTGCGCACCGGTCCCACATGGCGCATCGCAGGGTGATGGGCCTGCGCGAACAGAAAACTGAGGCCCGCTTCGTTGAGGCAGGCTTCCGCGCCGCCCGGCTTCAGCCCGATGGCGACGCCCAGCGCCTCCAGTACATCGGCCGCGCCCGTGCGCGACGACATCGCGCGGTTGCCATGCTTGGCGACGGGCACGCCGCAGGCGGCCACGACAAAGGATACGGCGGTCGAGATATTCAGCGTTCCGTGATGGTCGCCGCCGGTGCCGCACAGATCGATGGCGCCGGGCGGAGCGGTGACCGTAATCGCATGGCTGCGCATCGCGCGTGCGCCGCCGACAATTTCCTCGATGGTGGGGCCATGCATCGCAATGGCGGTCAGGATCGCCGCCACGCGTATGGGGCTCAACTCGCCGTCCATCATCGCGGAAAAGACCGCCGTCGCGTCGGCATCGCACAGCGTCTCGCGCGCCACCAGCTTTTTCAGTAAGGGACCGATGAAATCCGCGTCGCTCATGCCGGAACGAATTTGTGCGCCGCGCGAAGGAAGTTTTTCAGCATCGCATGGCCGTTCTGCGAGGCGATGCTTTCGGGGTGAAACTGCACGCCATGCACTGGATGGGTCTTGTGCTTCAGGCCCATGATGATGCCGTCATCGGTTTCGGCGGTGATCTCCAGCACGTCAGGGAAACTCGCGCGTTCGACCACCAGCGAGTGATAGCGCGTCGCTTCAAAACCGTCCTCAAGTCCGGTGAAGACGCTTTTGCCGGTATGATGAATGCGCGAAAGCTTGCCATGCATGGGCGCGGGCGCGCGCACGACCTTGCCGCCATAGGCTTGCCCGATGGCCTGATGGCCGAGGCAGACGCCGAGCAGCGGTACTTTTCCGGCGGACGCCTTTATCAGGTCGAGGCAGATACCGGCGCGGTCGGGGTCACAGGGGCCGGGAGATATCACGATCGCCTTCGGCTTCAGCGCCAGCGCTTCTTCCGTGGTCAACTGGTCGTTGCGCACGACCTTCACGTCTTCGCCCAACTCTCCCAGATAGTGGAAGAGGTTGTAGGTGAAGCTGTCGTAATTATCGATCAGAAGCAGCATGACCGGCTAACCTGTTGCGATGCCTTCCTAAAGGCGCCTTTGGCCGTGGTCGGGGACGCTCCCCCAACCGTCAGGCCTTCCCTAGGATTTAGGCATAACACAGGCTTTAGTCGAGGGGGACCCGAGTACCCCAAATGGGTGCCCGGGTTCTCCTAGTTCAGAAATCGAAGAAGTCGCTGAGGAAGCCGCCGCGGCGTCCGCCTCCGCCCCAATTGTCGTCATCATCATCGTCATTGTCCCGGCGACGGTTCTGCCGGAACCCGCGCGGATCGGGCCCCGGCTCCTGCGCCATTTGCGCGCGCGGCGCCTCGGTGGCGGAGCGCTCGATGATCTTGTCGAGTTCGCCGCGGTCCAGCCAGACGCCGCGGCATTTCGGGCAGTAATCCACTTCGATTCCCTGACGGTCGGTCATCAGAAGATCGCTCTGGTCGATGGGGCATTTCATGGTGCAGTCCTCGTCGCGTGTCGGACGCATGACAGGACAGGCAACGGGCACCGGCAACGCATAAGCGCGCGATCTACTTCAATGTGAGAAATCTTACGGAAAGTTAGTCCGTGTACGGATAAACGCGCGTCTTACTGTCCGCGCCGGGGCGTCGCGGGTGGCTTCCTCGGCGGCGGCCATCAGGGCCTTGGCCTTGTTGACCGTCTCCTGGAATTCCGCTTCCGCATCGCTGTCCGCGACCACGCCGCCTCCGGCCTGCACATACATCGTGCCGTCCTTGACGACCGCCGTGCGCAGCACGATGCAGGTATCCATCGTGCCATTGGCGGCGAAATAGCCGACCGCGCCGGCATAGACGCCGCGCTTTTCCTTCTCCAGTTCGTCGATGATCTGCATCGCGCGCACTTTCGGCGCGCCCGATAGTGTTCCGGCCGGAAAGCCCGCGATCAAGGCGTCCACCGCATCGCAATCGGGGCGCACGCGTCCTTCCACATTGGACACGAGATGCATCACATGGCTGTAGCGTTCGATGAAGAACTGATCCGTCACATGCACCGAACCGATTTCGGACACGCGGCCCACATCATTCCTGCCCAGATCGAGCAGCATCAGATGTTCGGCGCGCTCCTTTGGATCGGCAATGAGCTCGGCGGCAAGCCGCTGGTCTTCTTCCACGGTTTTTCCGCGCGGGCGCGTGCCTGCGATGGGGCGGATCGTCACGACATCATCGCGCAGCCGCACCAGAATTTCCGGGCTCGATCCCACCACCGAGAAGGAGGGGAAATTCAGGTAATAAAGGAACGGCGACGGATTGGTCCGGCGCAGCGCACGATAAAGCGAGAAGGGTGGCAGCTTGAACGGGCGGCGAAAACGCTGGCTCGGCACGACCTGGAAAATGTCGCCGGCGAGAATATATTCCTTCGCCTTGCGCACCATCTCCAGATATTCGGCGTGGGTCGTATTCGATTCCACCTTGCCATCGGAAAGGTCGGCCGCGTCGCTGGTGGCGGGAACGCTGAGGCTGCGCTCCAGGTCGGCGACCGTTGCTTCCAGTCGCTCGCGCGCATGCTCGAAGGCCGCTTTCGCGCCAATGCGCCGGTCGGGCCATACCGGCGTCACGAGAATGATCTCGTCGCGGATATTGTCGAAGATCGCCGTTATCGTCGGGCGCATCACAATGCCCTCGGGCAATCCGAGAACATCGGGCGGCGGCGAGGGCAGGCGCTCCATATGGCGCACGAGGTCGTAACCGAGATAGCCGAACAGCGCGACCGACATCGGCGGCAGTTCCGGCGGCAATTCCATATGCACCGAACGGATAAGCTTCTTCAGCGCTTCCAGTGGCTGGTCGGCGAGCGCATCCGGCACAAAGAGATGCGGCGCCTCGAGCGCGGTCTCGTTGATTTCGGCGCGCCCGTCGCGACAGCGCCAGATCAGATCGGGCCTCAACCCAATGATCGAATAACGCCCGCGCTGTTCGCCGCCCTGTACGCTCTCGAACAGAAACGCATTGGGCAGAAGATCGGCGAGTTTCAGAAACGCCGATACCGGCGTCTCGAGATCGGCGACGAGGCGCGTGTACAGCGCTTGCGGACGGCCGCTGTCATAGGCTGCCGTAAAGGCGGAAAGGCTGGGAGAGATTTCCATAGCGCGATTAATACAAGAGCCCTTGGCCCAGCGCGGTCTCGATCGTGTCGGGGTAGGTCGTGACCCCGGCCTGATCGCGCGCCGTTACGGCAAGCGCCTGAATGAGATCCTGCGCCATCTGCCCCGCCATCGCTTCCCGGAACTGCATGTATTCGGGCGCCGCGGTATCCGCGACCGGATGATCCACCTGGCCGATGCGCGCTACGACATAATTCACGCCGTCTGCGCTCTCGCCGGCAAGAATGCCGCCCTGCGGCACCGAGAAAATTTCCTGTATCACCTGTGCGCCGAGCGTTTCGTCGAAGGCCGAACGGGAGAGCGGCACGCTGGTGACGATCATGCGCCCCAGCGTTGCGGCGACGGCTTCGAGACCGATCATGCGCGCTTCTTCCGCGAGAACCGTCGCGCGCTTCTGCAAGGCCGTCGCACGCGCTTCATCGGTCCAGCCGCGTTCCACGTCCAGCCGCACCGTATCGAGCGGGCGAAGCGTTTCGGGCGTGATGCTGTCGATGCGCACGGCATAATAGATGCCGCCTTCGCCCTGGAAGAGATAGCTTTCTTCGCCTTCAACCGTTGCGAAAACCTGCTGGATGAAAGCCGGGTCGGCGGGAATGTCCGCCATCACGCCATCGGGCGCGAGGCCCTGACTATCGACGGCGGCGACGCTATGCGACGGGATGTTGAGGTTCATCGCAGCGTCGGGGATGATGGCGCCCCCGGCGCGCGCGTCCTCGAACGCATTGGCCATATCCGTCATGAAAACGGTCGCGCGATTCGACACCAGCGTCTGACGGATGTCATCATGCGCTTCCTCGAAGCTGCGCGCGCTGCCGGGCGTGATGCTCGCCACGCGCAACAGAACCCAACCGAACGGACCTTGCAGCGGCGGCGTGACGCCGCCTTCGGGAAGGGCGAACGCCGCTTCGGCCAATGCGCCGCCCAATTGTTCGGCGGTAAGTGTGCCGCGCGCGATATCGTCGGCGCTCAGGCCGCGTTCCTGCGCCAGCGTCAGGAAGTCGATGCCCTCGGAGGCGATACGCATGGAGGCGGCCTCGGCGCTTGCCTGATCGGGAAAGGTGATCTGCTGGATGTCGCGCTGTTCCGGCGTGTTGAACGGGGTTTGCGGATTTTCGAATTCCTGGCGGATTTCGTCTTCCGTCACTTCGATTTGCCCCGTGACCTGTTCGGGTCCAATGACGACATACTGAATCTGGCGATATTCCGGCGCGCTGAACAATTCGGGATGGGCCGTGTGGAAGGCGGTGACTTCTTCTTCCGTTGGCGCTGCGATCTCGCCCGCATCTTCCGGCGTCAGCACGATGTAGTCGACGACACGCGTTTCATTGATCATATCGTGCAGCATCGCGGTCAGCCCGGAGGGGGGCGTAGTCCCGAGCGCCACCGAATCCATCAATTGGCTGCGCGCGACATCCTTGCGGGCCAGCTCAAGATATGCGCCTTCGGTATAACCGTTATCGCGCAGATATTGCGCGAGCTGGGCGGCATCGAAGCCCGGTGCGCTGCGAATGAGGGCGAGCGTGTTTTCGTCCGATGCGGTCAGGCCGAGCCCGGCCGCGGCTTCGTCGAGCGCGGTGCGCGAGATCAGTTCCTCCAGCACGGTCTTGTCGAGACCGAACTGACGCGCCTGTTCCAGCGTCAGCTGCATATTCATCTGCTGGCTCATCTGCCGCATTCTGGCGCGCAATTCCCGGCTCAGATCGAGGGAGGTCAGTTCGGTATTGCCGACCTCCGCGACGGTGTCGGAAACCGATCCGCGGAAGATGTCGCTGACGCCCCAAAGGGCGAAGGCGGCGACCAGTGCACCGATGATGACTTTAGCGACAGTGGTCTTGGCGGCGACGCGGAATTGGCGGAGCATGATGAGAACTATACTTTTCCGGAGAAAACGTGGTTTGAGAAAGCCGCGGATGATAGGGAGAGCCGGGGAACACGGCAAGGGATCATGGTCGAAGGAAATTCCAGAAGGCGCCTATTGCTTGCGGGCAATTGGAAAATGAATGGGCTTCGCGCGTCCATAGCCGAAATCCGCGCCCTCGGGCGCGCTCTTTCCGATGCACCGGGCGTGGATGTGCTCATTTGTCCCCCGGTCACGGTGATGGCCGAGGCGGCGAAGGCCGCAGAGGGTACGCGCGTCTCCATTGGGGGGCAGGATTGCCATGCGCGGGCATCGGGGGCTTTTACCGGCGATATCTCCGCCGAAATGCTGCGCGATGCCGGGGCGTCACACGTAATTCTCGGTCACTCCGAACGCCGTCAGTATCATGCCGAATCCGATGCCGTTATTGCGGAAAAGATCGTGGGGGCCAGGCGCGCCGGGCTTAGCGTCATTCTGTGCGTCGGCGAGACCGAATCCGTCCGCGACGCAGGGAAGGCGGAGGCCTTTGTCACCGAGCAGCTGCGCGCCAGCATTCCGGGCGATGCGGGGCCGGACGACCTCACCATCGCCTATGAGCCGGTCTGGGCCATCGGTACCGGCCGGACACCGACCCCGGGGCAGGTTGCGGCCATGCATCTCGCCCTTCGGGAGGCTTTGGCGGTGCGTTTCAGTCCTGCCGACGCGGTTAATATTCGCTTAATTTATGGGGGATCGGTCAAACCCGACAATGCGGCAGAGCTGCTGTCCGTTAACAATGTCGATGGCGCGCTGGTCGGCGGGGCCAGTCTCAAAGCCTCTGACTTCCTTGCCATTATCGGCGCGGCGGGTTCGCCGCGTTAAGGAAGTGGCGCTCGGGAATTAATCTTAACGCTGCAAATTTTCCATAAGTTTCAGATAATTACAGCTGATATCTGCTATCCCGCTTTAATCTCCGTAGGGCTTACTTTCGCCTCATCGTGGTGAGTGGGGAGCCAGTAACAATGCAATTGCCATTTTTCGGAACCGTGGAAGCCGTCGTTTACGAGCCGGTATCGAGCAGTCAGGACGTAACCCGGGAATGCCTCGGGGCCCTCGGAATTGTTCAGGTCGCCTTTGTCACCACGCTGGAGGAACTCCGGACGGCGCTCACGGTCCGTACCCCGGACATCCTTCTGTGCGACGTGGATCGTAACGCCCATCAGGTCCATGCGCTTGTTCAGGCGCTCCGGCGTAGCGCCGCCACGCCCAATCCGTTCCTGACCGTGGTGGGCCTCACTTGGAGCCAGGAGGAGGATGTTGCGTCAGGCCTGCGCGATGCGGGCGCGGACGATGTTCTGTATCGCCCCTTGACCGCGGACAGCCTTGCCGAATGCCTCGTCAACCAGATCGAACGGCGCAAGAAATTCGTTGTGACGGCCGACTATATCGGCCCCGACCGGCGCCGCGATCCTTCTCGTTCGGGCGAGGAATGTTTCGAGGTGGTGAACAGCCTCAATCTGAAGTCGCTCGATCTCGGCGTCGGTTGTGTGAAGCTCCTGAAGCAGGAACTCAGGTTGAGCCGCGCGATGCTGAATGCCCAGCGCCTGCGCCGCAATGCCTTTCAGCTTTGCGTGCAATGGCGTCTTCTGGAACGCCGCCGCGCGGGCGCGCCGGATTTCCGTGAGGCGCTTCAGCGCATGCATGCGATCTCCACGGACACCGTTTCCCGCCTGTCGGGCGAAGGCCATGCGGCGGCGCTGCAATATTGCGCCGCGCTTGATGCCGCCCTTGGTGCCGTTCAGACCGCGTTGGACCTTGCCCGCGAGGGTCATCCCTCCAGTCGTCTCGATCTGCGCGCCGCCATCGGCATGGTTGGAGAGGCGGTCATGGTGCTGGCGCTGTTGTTCGCGCCGGAAGACCTCGAGCCCGCCAATCTGCTGGCGCTGGATCAATTGGTGGCGCGCATCGATGTGCGCCGCCCCGAACCTGCGCCACAGCCTGATGCATTTTCTCCGGTGGCCTTAAACCCTGAGCACGCGATGGCGCGGGCCGGGTAGGGCACCGGCGTTCGCGTTTTCAGGCCTTCTTCGCTTGAAATCCGGCTCTTAGCGGCAAATATCGGCGTGGGGCTTTCCCGGAACGGACCTTTCGTCTATTGACGCGGTGCCTCCGGGGTCAGCCCTTCGAGAGCTGACCGCCCATTGCCGAAGCAAAGCGAAATCCGATGCATACCGTCCTGATCATTGTCCATCTTCTCATCGCCCTCGCTTTGATCGCGGTGGTGCTGTTGCAGCGTTCCGAAGGCGGAGCCCTTGGCATTGGTGGTGGTGGCGGTTCGGGTGCGGGCTTCGGCGGTTTGTTTTCGCCGCGCGGCTCGGCCAATACGCTGACGCGCACGACAGCCATTCTCGGCCTCTGCTTTTTGCTGACGAGCCTCGGCCTCACCTGGGTATCGCTGGGCGCCCGTCAACCGACCTCATTATTCGATGTCGGCCAGCCCGGCGCGCCCGGTGCGCCGCCGTCTCTGCCTGCAGGCCCGCCGACCTTGCCGTCGGCGACCCCCGCCGCGCCGGTAACGGAAGTGCCCGCAGCGCCGCCGACCTTGCCGCAGGAAGCGGCGCCCGAAGCTCCGGCACCCGAAGTTCCCGCAAACTGATTTTGTTTCACGCGCATGATTCGCGCCCGCACAAGTGCGCGGCGCGCTTCCTGCGACGAATGCGCGGCAAATATATTGTGCGCGAGCGATATTAGCGCTTGAGCGTTTGCAGCGCTTACGACATTTTGCAATTCCATGGCGCGGTTGATTTTCATTACCGGCGGCGTGGTCTCCTCCCTGGGTAAGGGTCTGGCTTCAGCGGCATTGGGCGCAACTTTGCAGGCACGCGGTTACACCGTGCGCTTACGCAAGCTTGATCCCTATCTGAACGTTGATCCGGGGACCATGAGTCCGTCACAGCACGGCGAGGTCTACGTCACCGACGATGGTGCGGAGACGGACCTCGATCTCGGTCATTATGAACGCTTCACGGGTGTCGCGTCGTCGCGCGCAGACAACGTCACTGCGGGTCGCATCTATCAGGAAATCATCGCCAAGGAACGCCGCGGCGGTTATCTCGGATCGACCATCCAGGTCATTCCGCACGTGACGGATGCGATCAAGGAATTCGTCATGAAGGATCATGGCGGCGTCGATTTTCTTCTGTGTGAAATCGGCGGCACCGTGGGCGACATCGAAGGGCTGCCCTTCTTCGAAGCCATCCGCCAGCTCGGCAATGAACTGGGCCCCGATCAGACGGCCTTCGTGCATCTGACGCTCGTTCCCTACATCATGAGCGCGGGCGAACTGAAAACCAAGCCGACGCAGCATTCGGTCAAGGAACTGCGCTCCATCGGCATTCAGCCTGATATCATTCTCTGCCGATCCGATATCGAAATTCCGGTCGAGGACCGTCGCAAGATCGCGCTGTTCTGTAATGTTCGCCCCGAATGCGTCATCCCCGCACTCAATCTCGACACGATCTACAATGCACCGGTTCGCTATCATGAGGCGGGACTCGATACGCAGGTATTGAAAGTCTTCGGTATCGAGAACGCGCCGCCGCCGGATCTGTCGCGCTGGCAGAACGTCGTCGATCGCGTCCTGAAACCGGAAGGCACGGTGAAGATCGCGGTCGTAGGCAAATATATGCAGGTGAAGGATTCCTATAAATCCCTCACGGAGGCGCTGACCCATGGCGGCCTCGCTCATAATGTCAAAGTCGAAATCGAATGGATCGAAAGCGAAATCTTCGAGAAGGATGATTCCGCAGTCTATCTCGAAGAGATGCATGGCATTCTGGTGCCGGGCGGTTTCGGCGAGCGCGGCGCGGAAGGCAAGATCGCGGCGGCGAAATTCGCGCGCGAACGTGACGTTCCATATTTTGGTATCTGTTTCGGCATGCAGATGGCGGTGATCGAAGCCGCGCGCCATCTCGCGGGGTTGGAAGATGCGGGCTCGACCGAATTTTCCGCCGCGCGCGGCAAGGCGCCGACGCATCCCGTGGTGTGTCTGATGACCGAATGGACCAAGGGCAATGATGTCGAACGCCGCAGCGCGTCGGGCGATCTCGGCGGCACGATGCGCCTCGGCGCCTACGACGCCATTCTCAGTCCCGGCAGCCGCGTCGCCGAAATTTACGGCAGCAATAATATCAGCGAGCGCCATCGTCACCGTTTCGAAGTGAACATCGATTACCGTGCTCAGCTCGAATCCAATGGCCTTGTGTTCTCCGGCCTGTCGCCCGATGGCGTGCTGCCCGAGATCGTCGAAATTCCGACGCATCCCTGGTTCGTCGGCGTCCAGTTTCATCCCGAGCTGAAATCAAAACCGCTCGATCCGCACCCGCTGTTCGCGTCCTTCATCGGCGCCGCCGTCGCCCAAAGCCGCTTGGTGTAAATGACTCGTCATGGCCGGGCATGACCCGGCCACCCATCAAGCGCGCGTCTGCGCGCGTAAGAAAATCGTGCCATCCCCGGCGAGCCGCGAGATATCAGGTGGTGTGGGTTACGGGATGCCGAAGCAGGTAGTCGGCACGCGAACGCACTGCAAGACTCCGGTCTTCCGCCAGTTTCCTGACAATGATGTCAGCATCAGGCATTTGTGAACGTGCTTTGATGAGTGCCTCTGCAGCCATGCTCCTGACCTTGGGTGATTTATCTCTCACACCCTGCCGGATCAAATCCTCAACCGGCTGCGTAACCGCGATGGCTCGCGTTTCGAATGTCAGAACGCGCTTTTTCAACCCATAAACCTTATCTATCCAGATCCATTCATACCCTTTCGGCCATGATGCGCTTCCCGCAAGAAGGCATTGATAAGCGACCGCTCGCACTGCCGGTTGACGCGCGGTTGCAGCCAATGTCTGAAGATGCTCGTCCATGTCCGGATAACGTAAGGCATAGCGCAGGCTGGTCGTAAGCCGCCCGGTTGGACGCGTGCCAAGCTCGGCCACCAATGCGCGCACGACTTCCTTGCTGGAAAACGCTGCATCCAAAATATCGGCCTCATCATTCCAGCGTCCCCAGATGAAGCGGCGGTCGAGGAGGTAGAGCGCTGCGACAGCGGTGACCTTTGTATTGGCGAGCGGAAATACGCGTTCCGCGCAATGCTTGGCTGCCAGCCGCACGGGCTCAACCCAATCATTGAGCCGCCACGCCAACGCTGCGAAGAAAAAGGGAGAAGCCGGTGGTGTGTGAATTGCCTTAAGGGCGGCCTCTCGAACATAACCGCTATGATGAAAGAGGAAGAGCCACGCGTAGTTTGGATCTTTCTTCAGCAAATCCTTTTCCCGAACCGGCTGGTGAAGGAACGGAGACAGCCAAAATCTACGCCTTGGCTGCCCCCAATCCAAAGTTACCGCGTATGCAATATCGCCGCTGGCGCGCACCACTTGGCTTGGAGGCAGGTTTGAGACAGCGCTCAAAACTTCGCGGAGCTCACGATCAGGCATGCCGTTCGAGAGTCGCAGGCGTAGGGATGACAACTTTTCGGCGAGCTCTGGCGGAAGTGCCCGGCGAGAATTTTCTACCATTGCGATAGCTTGGCAGCATTCCCTAAGATTAGGAAGCGGAGGTCAGTAGATATGGCTCCCGGTCATGCTCGAAACGGATCAGATCGTAAAGCGCGCACCGTCGAAAAGCCGCTTGGTGTAAGTCTCGACGCTCGGTGCGCGCGCGATTACCATCGCCCGCATGACGAAACCCATCGAACATATCCAGCATCACAAGGACGGCAGCCTCTGGGCCAAGGGCCAGACGCTTGATGGCGTCGCGACCGGTTACTGGGAATGGTTCCGCAGGGACGGTGTGAAAATGCGCTCCGGCCATTTCGAGAAGGGCGAACAGGTCGGCGAATGGACGACCTACGACGAAACGGGCGCCGTCTATAAGGTTACGAAAATGAAACCGAAGGCGACGAAATCCTGACTATAGTTCTGCCCTGATCCTTATCGACTTTGCGTGAACGCTAATCTTTCAAGAATATGTCTCGCCAGACGATCCAAACGAAGCGCGCCAAATGGCTGAGAGTGCCGACAACAGTCGCGATCACAACCAATCGGTTTTGAGGTTTTTGAGTATTGGACATTGGGTTTCCCGCTTCTAAAAAACGAGAACCCGAACCGAAGAACATTGACGGCCCTCCGCTTGGTGAAAGTCAACAGATCAGTCAGGTTACTCACGTCTTTCGAAAAAATATCTAGTTTTTTCAAATGGTTAGAAATATGAGGCTCGACGTCTGGAGCTCAACCCCCTAAAACCTTCGCCATGCTCGAACCGAACAAAACCGTCACTATCGGCAACGTTGAAATCGGCAATGCCAAACCGCTAACGATCATTGCGGGTCCCTGCGCGATGGAAAGCCGCGACCATGCGCTCGAGATGGCGCACGCGCTGAAGGAGATCGCGGCCAAAGCCGGCGTTGGCCTCATCTACAAATCGAGTTTCGACAAGGCGAACCGCACCAGCGCCAATTCGGATCGTGGTCTTGGGCTTGAACTCGCGCTTCCCATCTTCGCCGAAATCCGCGAACGCTATGGCATGCCGGTACTGACGGATGTCCATGAGCGCGCGCAATGCGCTCTTCTCGCCGAAGTGGTCGATGTGCTGCAGATACCGGCCTTCCTCTGCCGCCAGACCGATCTTCTCGTCGCCGCCGCCGAAACCGGCCGCGTAGTGAATGTGAAGAAGGGGCAGTTCCTGGCGCCCTGGGACATGAAGAACGTCATCGCCAAGGTGACGGGTGCCGGCAATCCGAATGTGCTGACGACCGAGCGCGGTGCGTCCTTCGGCTACAACACGCTCGTTTCCGACATGCGCGCGCTGCCGATCCTCGCT
>CAIOYY010000097.1 GCA_903862715.1 uncultured Alphaproteobacteria bacterium | reverse complement strand
GCCTTCCTCCCGCATGAATTTCGCGCCTTCGGCATTTCCCCAGATGAATCGCAGGCGCGTTTTCGGGAAGGCGTTGAGCAGATCGAACTACTTCTGACCCGGGAGAACGTGACGTCGAATGGACAGTTTCACTCGTTCGAAAACATCACGTCCCTGCCCCGTCCCACGCAGGGGCCGCGCCCTCGCTTTTACATTGCGGCGACACAAACCGAGGAGACCTTCGAATATGCCGGGCGGAATGGACATTACCTCATGGCGATTCCCATTGGCCCCCTGAAGCCCCTGCTCAAGGTCTATCGCGAAGCCTGGCGAAGCGCAGGCCATCCCGGCAACGGCACGGTCATGGTGGCGTTTCACATGTTCTGTCACGAAGATGGAGCCCTTGCGCGGGACATCGCAAGGGCGCCCTTCAATAGCTATTTCCGTTCGCTCAACGAATGCGTGCGCGAATGGGGACAAGGCCTGCAAAGCAAGGATTATCGCGACTATGACAAGCAGGCGAAGACGCTAGATTCTGCCACGCTCGAATCGCAGATTGCATCGGGCGGCGCCTGGGTCGGCAGGCCTTCGGAAATCATCGACATTGTTGCGGGCGTGCGCGAGCGCATTGGACCCTTCGAACAGGCTTCGCTGCAGGTCAATTTCGGCGATCTGGACTATGCTCAGGCTCGCGCCTCCCTGCAGCTCTTCGCGCGGGAAGTGATGCCCAAGCTAGCTTAAGACGACAAGCCAGCTATTGTGATGGCGTCAGCATGTCCGACAGTTCGCGCAAGTCGGAGGCAAACCTTTCGTCCGCGTTTTTTTCGATGCCGCGATAGAGCCCAACCAGCTTCTTCCCAAACTCCGTCAATCTCGCATGGCCGCCGCCCTTGCCGCCGAGCTGCGTCTCGATGACCGGCTCGCGGAACATCGAATTGACTTCATCCATCAGAAGCCAGGCGCGGCGATAGGACATTTTCATCGCCCGTGCGGCAGAGGAAATCGAGCCGTGCTCGTCGATCAGTTCGAGCAGCCGCACCTTGCCGTGACCGAGTTGCCGGCCGCCCGGAAAATCGAGCCGTATGGTGACGCGCGCCGGACTCAAACGGAGGCTGCCGCGCTTGTCTCACGCGGAGTGGCGTGCGGGCAGTTTTCGGGCTTCACGTCGACAAGCGGCGTACCGTCGACGCAATCGAGGCCACGAACGAGGAGCATATTGCCTTCGACACCGACAAGTTCGACCAGCGAGGCGGCGATGGGGTTCGGGCGGTTGGGGGAGCGCAGCGCGAAGGTGCCCGAGGACGAGCTGGCATGGCGCGGGCTCTGCACCGCAAGGTCGCGCCGCGCGAGGTGCATCCAGTAGAGGATCTGCAGATGCGAGTGCTTGCCGATCCCCGCCAGCGCCTGATCCCAGGGTGGGAAAATCTCGACCCGGCAGACCGGACCTTCAAGATCGCCCTTGCGTGGGCACTCGCGCGGATTTTTCCAGGGCGTGTGGATCCGCCCGATAAACTGCAGAGCGGCATCCGCGCGCACCGGAGCCTCGATCACGATTTCGCCGG
>CAIOYY010000096.1 GCA_903862715.1 uncultured Alphaproteobacteria bacterium | reverse complement strand
CGTGGCGGGCGACGCGCCCATCTATGTCCTGATGGACCCAACGAAACTGCACGCGGAGTTCTTTCTGTTCCCACGCGATGGCGAGCGCATCCGTGAAGGTCAGGCGGTGGCGGTGAATAGCGCTACCGGCGATGTCCGCTTCGACGGCACGGTGGAATTCGTTCTTTTCTCTGGTGACGGACATACGCCCGTACGAATTGCCCATGTGGAAATTCCCGAAGGAGACACACATTGGTGGCCGGGCATGGCGATCGAGGGTCGTGTCGTGGTTGGCTCCGAGCCAGTCCCGCTCGTAGTACGCACCCGCGCGCTGCAGCGCTTCCGCGATTTCACGGTGGTCTATGCGCGCTTCGGCGATACTTATGAAGTGCGCATGCTGGAGCTCGGACGCCAGACGCCGGAATGGACGGAAATCCTTGGCGGCCTGGAGCCGGGCACGGAATATGTGACCGATAACGCTTTCCTCATACGCGCAGATGTCGAAAAAGCCGGCGCAGCGCACGATCATTGAGGAAAGAAAGATGCTGGAAAAAATCATCCTCGCTTCGATCCGGCATCGCTGGTTCGTACTTCTGACGGTGCTTGGACTGGTCGTGCTGGGCGCCTGGAATTTTCAAAACCTGCCCATCGATGCGACGCCGGACATCACCAATGTTCAGGTGCAGATCAACACCGAGGCTCCGGGCTATTCGCCGCTGGAAGCGGAACAGCGCCTAACCTTTCCGATTGAAACCGCCATCGCGGGCCTGCCGCATCTTGATTACACGCGCTCGATCTCGCGCTACGGGCTGTCGCAGGTCACGGTCGTGTTCGATGACGGTACCGACATCTTCTTCGCGCGGCAATTGCTGACCGAAAGGCTGCAATCCGTCGCCTCGCAATTGCCGGAAGGCATCGAACCGCAATTGGGCCCCATCGCCACCGGCCTCGGCGAAATCTTCATGTATACGGTCGAGTCTGAGGACGGCGCGACCAAACCTGATGGCACGGCATGGACGCCGGAAGATTTGCGCACGCTGCAGGACTGGGTCATCCGTCCGCAATTGCGCAACACGCCGGGTGTCACCGAAGTGAACACTATCGGCGGCTATGAGCGGCAATATCATGTGACGCCTTGGCCCGCACGGCTTTCCGCCTATGGGTTGACGTTGAACGACGTCATCGACGCGCTCGAGCGCAACAATTCCAATGTCGGCGCGGGCTATATCGAGAGCTTCGGCGAACAGTATCTTGTGCGCGTGCCGGGGCAGGCGACGGGGATCAGCGATCTCGAACAGATCATCATCGAGGAGCGCGAGGGCATTCCCATCCGCATTCTCGATGTGGCCGACGTTCTGATCGGCGAGGAGCTGCGCACGGGCGCGGCGACCAAAGACGGCGAGGAAGTGGTGCTCGGCACCGTCTTCATGCTGATCGGCGAGAACAGCCGGACGGTTTCGCAGGCCGTGTCCGCGCGGCTGGACGAAGCAGCGCGGGCCTTGCCGGCGGGCGTGACCGTGACGCCCATCTACAACCGCACCGATCTTGTCGATGCCACGATCGGTACGGTTTCCACCAATCTGGTCGAAGGCGCGCTGCTTGTTGTCGTGGTCCTCTTCCTGTTGCTGGGAAACATCCGCGCGGCGCTGATCACGGCAGCGGTCATTCCGATCTCCATGCTGATGACGATCACCGGCATGGTGGAAAACGGGATTTCCGGCAATCTGATGAGCCTCGGCGCGCTCGATTTCGGGCTCATCGTCGATGGGGCTGTCATCATCGTCGAAAACTGCATCAGGCGGTTCGCACTGGCGCAGCATCAATCGGGACGGTTGCTTTCGCGGGAGGAACGTTTTGCGCTGGCGGCTTCGGCCACCAGCGAGGTTATTCGCCCCAGTCTAGTCGGCGTCCTGATCATCACCATCGTTTATATTCCGATCTTCGCGCTGACGGGCGTCGAGGGAAAAATGTTTCACCCGATGGCCTTCACGGTGGTGCTGGCGCTCTCAAGCGCACTGGTGTTGTCGCTGACCTTTGTTCCGGCGGCGGTGGCGCTGTTCGTGACGGGAAGAGTGCAGGAACGTGAAAGCGCGGCGATGCGGGTGGTGCGCGGCTGGTATGCACCCGCGCTGAACGCCGCCTTGCATGCACGCCGTCTTGTGATCGTGGGAGCGGCGGTGCTCGTTGTCATCAGCGGATTTGCCGCTTCATGGCTCGGGACCGAATTCATTCCCAATCTGGATGAAGGCGACATGGCGCTTCATGCGTTGCGCATTCCCGGCACCAGCCTGTCGCAGGCGGTCGAGATGCAGAGCGTGCTGGAAGCGCGGATCGCGCAGATTCCGGAAGTGGCGTCCGTCTTCGCCAAGATGGGAACGGCGGAGGTAGCCACCGATCCGATGCCGCCTTCGGTGGCCGATACGTTCGTTATCATGAAACCGCGCGAGGAATGGCCGGACCCGCGAAAGCCCAAGGCCACCCTCGTGGCGGAGATCGAAACGGCGGTGCGTCAGATCCCCGGCAATAATTACGAATTCACCCAGCCTATCCAGATGCGCTTCAATGAACTGATTTCGGGCGTGCGCACCGATGTGGCGGTGAATGTGTTTGGCGACGATCTCGACCTGCTGTTCGCTTCGGCACAAGAGATCGAAGGTCTGATGGCGTCGATTCCGGGCGCACAGGATGTGCGCGTCGAGCAGGTAACGGGATTGCCCCTGTTGCAGGTGGAGCCCAATCGGGAAGTGCTGTCGCGCATGGGGCTTAACGTGGCGGATATACAGGACGTGGTGAGCGCCTCCATCGGCGGCGTCGAGACCGGGCAGATTTTCGAGGGCGACCGCCGGTTCAACGTCATCGTGCGGCTGCCGGAATCCTTACGCAGCGACATTTATGAAGTCGGGCGGCTGCAGATTCCGTTTCCTGGCGCCAACCTTGTCGAAGACATTCCGCATTTCGTGCCTTTGAGCGAAGTCGCGGATGTGAATGTCATTGTCGGTCCCAACCAGATCGGGCGTGAAGACGGCAAACGACGCGTCGTCGTCACGGGCAATGTTCGCGGACGCGATCTGGGAGGCTTCGTCAATGAACTTCAGGAGCGGGTGACGAATGAGATCGAACTTCCACCGGGGTACTGGGTCGGCTATGGCGGCACCTTCGAGCAGCTGATTTCGGCATCGGAGCGGTTGCAGCTTGTGGTGCCGGTGGCGCTCGTCCTGATCTTCGCGCTCTTGTTCATGTTGTTCGGTTCGGTGAAGGATTCCCTTATCGTCTTTACGGGTGTGCCGCTGGCGCTGACTGGCGGTGTGGCGGCGCTTGTGCTTCGGGGCATCCCGTTCTCGATCTCGGCGGGTGTCGGGTTCATCGCGCTGTCGGGCATCGCAGTGCTGAACGGCGTTGTGATGTTGTCCTTCATACGCGATTTGAGACGCAGCGGCGTGGGACTGGACGAGGCAATTCATGAGGGCGCGCTGACACGACTCCGGCCCGTATTGATGACGGCGCTGGTCGCCAGCCTCGGCTTCATCCCGATGGCGTTCAATGTCGGGCTTGGCGCGGAAGTGCAGCGTCCGCTCGCCACGATCGTCATTGGCGGGATTTTCTCGTCGACGCTGCTCACGCTGTTCGTGCTGCCTGCGCTGTACCGCATGGTCCATGCGCGCGAGAGCAACGCGGCGGAAAAAACGGCTTCACGCGAGGTTGCATTGGGTCGGGCGTGACCGTTCAAGCCGCAAAGAGAATTTCCGTAGCGCTTACACTGCGGGGATCATGCGTTCCGCGAAGGCGCGCTAGGAGGCAAGGTCCGGTAAGGCGGGAAGGTCAGCATTGCGGTAGTGCCCTGTTCGGCACCTGACTCGATATCGAGCCGCCCGCCATGCAGTTCGACAAGAAGTTTCGTTAGAGGCAGGCCAATGCCGAGGCCTTCCTTCTGGCGGGCCATGCCTTCGCTGAGCTGGCGGAAAATTTCCAGCGCCTTGCCGACTTCGTCCTGATCGATACCGGGGCCTGTGTCGTCCACCGCAATGATGACGCCGCCATCGGCGGCTGTTTCCACCCGCACCGAAACATCCTGCCCCATGGTGGTGAAAGCGACCGCATTGGAAAGAAGCTGCAACAGCATCTGTTCGGTGTGAACGCGGTCCGCCAAGAGCCTCGGCAGGCCCGGATGTTTTTGCGGCACGACGATGCGGATGTTTTTTGGCAGGGCCTCAAGCCCACAGACGCTGGCGCAGGAGGCGATGAGTTCCGCAAGGTCAAGCGGTTCGGGCTTCAGTTCGATTTCACCCTTTTCCGCCTGGGCGTAACTTAACACCGCGTCCACCGTCGAGAGAAGGCGCTGGCCGGATGAATAAATCGCATTCACATATTCGCGGTGCGCGGGCAGGGCGGCTATTTCATCGCATTCTTTCAGAAGCGCTCCAAAACCGAGAATAGCGTTGAGCGGCGTGCGCAATTCGTGGCCGACCACGGCCAGAAACTGGCGTTTTGCCGCTTCGCCCGTCTTTGCCGCCAGCGTGGCCGAGGCGATGCCGGTTTCGTATTTCTCGCCGGTCGTCGCCAGCACCTGACGGATTTCGATGGCTTCCATCGCCAGCGCCGCGAAGTCGGCCAGCGATTTCTTTTCCCCCTCATCGAATATCTCGCGAGGAACGAAATGAATGAGGCAGATCGTGCCGATCCGCATGCCTTCGGCCGTAATCAACGGGGCACCGGCATAGAAGCGGACGTGAGGCGGCTGCGCCACCACGGGATTGTCGGCGAACCGCGCATCCTTCGTAGTGTCGAGAACGACGAGCGGTTCGTCGCTCATGATCGTGTGGGCGCAGAGCGCGACTTCGCGCGAGGTCTCTTTCAGATCGACGCCCACGCAGGATTTAAACCATTGGCGCCTGCGATCGATCAGCGAAACCATTGCCACCGGAACGCCGAACTGCTTTGCCGCGAGGCGCGTCAGGCGGTCAAAGGATTCCTCCGGCGGCGTGTCGAGAATCGACAGGCGTTCGAGCACCGCCAGACGGTAATCTTCGTTCATCGGCTGCGGGAGAGGATAAAACGACATAGCCTACCTTACGTGGCAGCGCTTAATTTTTTCTCTCGCAAGATTCCAAAAGGGCCAGATCCCTTGACCGGGAGCCATGAGGCGCTATATACACTACAATTCCTGTAGGATATATCGACATGCTGTCCCAGAAGGCTCGTTATGCGTTGCGCGCGCTGTTCGTCCTCGCTGAGCGGGAAAGGGGCGCGTCGGTGCAGATTGCCGACATCGCCGAGGAAGCGAAGGTACCGCGCAAATTCCTCGAACAGATTCTGCTGGAAATGAAGAAGCGCGGCATCGTGCATTCCATTCGTGGCAAGTATGGCGGTTACACGCTGGGACGTCCGGCCGAGGAGATCATGCTGGCCGAAGTCATCCGCACCATTGATGGCCCGTTGGCGCTGTCGCCCTGTGCGAGCCGCACCGCGTTTCGTAAATGCGACGACTGTATCGACGAAAAGACCTGCGCCATGCGCAATGTCCTTCTGGACGTAAGGGACGCCACCGCGGCGATTCTCGAAAGCCGTAGCCTCGCCAGCATGGTGAAGGATGCGAGCGTCCCTTCCAAAAAGACGAGCAAAAAAGCCGCCTGAAACAGGGATTCATTCCCGCCCACCGATCCTCGCCCCCGTTTCCCGGATAGGGTCGAGCGGCGCAAAAAAAAGAGCGGGCAGGGCCCGCTCTTTTCATTTCAAAAGGTACTTAGGGTTTAGGCAGCGCGCCGACGCTGGTTGCTCTGACCGAAGCGGCGCTTCTTGGGTGCGAAGCGGCGTTCGTCCTGTCTGGTGTCGGCCGCCGGATTATAGGTTTCCTGCGGCGTCTCGCCGACCACATTGATTTTGAAGCGCATCTTGCGTTCGATATCGCGCAGCTGATTGCGTTCGCCGCCGTCGCAGAACGAGATGGCGATACCGGTCGCGCCCGCGCGGGCCGTACGGCCAATACGGTGCACATAATCTTCCGGCACATTCGGCAGATCGAAATTGATCACATGGGTAACGCCCGACACGTCGATGCCGCGCGCCGCGATATCGGTGGCGACGAGGATTGGGGCCTTGCCGGTGCGGAAGGAATCGAGGGCGCGCTGACGGGCGCTCTGCGATTTTCCGCCATGGAGTGCTTCGGCGTTCAGATTGGCCTTCACCAACTGACCGGCGATGCGGTCGGCGCCATGCTTGGTACGCGAGAACACCATGACGCGGGCAAAGGCCGGATCGCGCAGCAGCTTCACGAGAAGATCGCGCTTCGCCGTCGTGTTGACGAAATGCACATATTGTTCGATCAGCTCGGCAGGCGTCGCCTGCGGCGCGACTTCGACGCGTTCGGGGTTTTTCAGGATGTCACCGATCAGGACCGCGACTTCGGCCGGCATCGTGGCCGAGAACAGCATGGTCTGGCGCGCTTTCGGCGTCAGCGACACGATGCGGCGGATGTCACGAATGAAACCCATGTCGAGCATGCGGTCGGCTTCGTCGACGACGAGCGTGGTGACGGCATTCAGATGCACCTGGTTCTGCTTCAAAAGATCGAGCAGACGGCCGGGGGTGGCGATGAGAATGTCGACGCCCGGGCGCAAGGCCGCGATCTGCGGATTGATCTTCACGCCGCCGAGCACGGTCGCCTGACGGAGTTTCAGATGGCGGCTATAGGATTTGATGCTTTGCGCGATCTGCACCGCAAGCTCGCGCGTCGGCGCGAGAATGAGGGCGCGTACGCCGCGCTGGCCAGGCTGCACATTCGAGGCCGCGAGCTTCTGCAGCAGGGGTACGGCGAATGCAGCGGTCTTGCCGGTGCCGGTTTGTGCAATGCCGAGAAGGTCATTGCCGGCGAGGATGGCCGGAATGGCCTTTTCCTGAATGGGGGTGGGCTGAGTGTAATTTTCGGCCGCGAGTGCACGGCAAAGGGGTTCGGCAACGCCGAGGGATGAAAAAGACGTCATAGTCACGAAATGGTCCTTATACGCCGGAAAAGGCGCACGCGATTATATCTCGCGCGGGCGCGTTGCAGCGGTTTTGCCGCCTTCCACGCACATCTGGAGCGAACGGATTGTTTGGATAAAGTCCCTAAAGGATGACAGGCGCCAAGATTGGACGGCGCGCGTCGTGCGATCACCAGGGACGGGCGGGCTATACGCGCTTCATGCGGCAAATGCAAGGAATCCGTGAGAAGCGTTAAATTAGCCTAATAAAGCGGCAACGCCATAATTGGGCCGCGATCCCTATATAAGGTCGCGACCATTCCCGACCTGTATGGCCGAGCATGTGGTTTGTTTCGTGAAAGTCGTTTTCCGCGAAACATTGATCACCTGTTGTAAGGCTTTTGATGTATAGGTGCGCGCCGGTTTTTAGAAACCTGCACATGACGAGTTTACGAAACGAAGCGGAATAAATGAGATGAGCAACGCGAAACCCAAGCGTTCGGACAAGGACGAGGCCGGTTTTAGATCGCCCCGCCATGAGGCCGACAGCGCCTCCTTACGCTCCTGCCTGTCCTGCGAACAGAAATTCGAGAGCGAAGGTTGGCATAACCGTCTTTGCCCGCAATGCCGGAAGCGAACCTGAACGCCTCCCAATAAATTCCATTTGAAGGACGACCCCGATGGCGAAGAAAAAGAATGTGCCGGACAAAAACGGATTCGTTCTGTTCAATGTCGTTTATGAGGACGGCAGCCTCAGCTCGAACCGCAAAGTGGCGAGCGCCGAACTCGAAGGTTTCGACGGCGAAAAGGCAGCACGCAGCATTATCGAAGCGCAGGACCGGCAGATCGCCGAACGCGGCGGCGTTGAACGCGGGCGCGTGAAATCGCTCGAGCGTTCGCGCCAGTAAAACCCGTCCAATAAATTTGGGCCTTTAAATCCGGGCCTTTCCGCACCGCATATTCCTTATCCGATAGCCATGGCGGTGCGGGCGCTGCCGCTATAGGCTAAGCCTTCGCGCAATTTTGCCGAGGGGGAAACAGATGCTGGTTTACGGGCTCGCCATTGTTGGACTTTACGCCGGACTGAACACACTGGTTCTTCTGTGGATCGCGGTTTCGACCGGCCTGCTCCGGGGCAAATACCGCATCGCTATCGGTGATGGCGGACATCCGCATCTGATCCGCATTCTGCGCGGCCACGCGAATGCCATGGAAACGGTGCCGATGGCGCTGATCCTCATGCTGATCATGGCGACGATGGGGGCGCCTCTCATGGTCCTGCATGGTTTCGGCATTGCTTTGACCGTCGGCCGCGTCCTGCATGCGATGCATTTCATTGCTCAGGACGCCCCGCGCTGGCAGCGCCAGGCCGGCGCCACGCTGTCGCTGGGGGTACTGTTTTTCGCGGCGCTGGGCGTGATCGGGCACGCCGTCTTTCTTCTCGTGAACGCCTAAGCCCTAGGCAACATTACAAAACGGACAGAATAGGGCTGCGGTTTGATGGGGTTTTGTTCGCTTTTCGAACGAGTCTCCTTGAAAAATCGCTGTTTTCAGGGGTTTTTACGCCCCGCCGTCCGTGACAATTTGCCGTGATCACACTATACAGACCGCAAGATTGGGTTGGGCCGATTCCAAACGACGCCAAGCCCCCGAATCCGATACGCCCCAATCCTGTCGTCAAACCAAAGTCTTTCTGGAGGGATTTAGAATGAGCATGTTTTATGGACTTCGCTACGTTGCGGCAGCCGCCGTCGTAGCGGGCCTCGCCGCCTGTAATCAGCAACCGGCCGAGCCGGCTGCCGAAGCCCCCGCCGAACCGGCGCCCGTCGCCGAAGTTGCGCCGGAACCTGCGCCCGCAATGGCGCCGAATGTGATCGCGACCTCGATGGGCGATCTCGTCATCACCCCGATCCATCACGCGTCGATGCTACTGGAATGGAACGGCATGAAAATCCTGGTCGATCCGGCTCCGATGCCGGGCGCGCCGGAAGGCACCGACCCGCTTCCCGATTTCGTTGCGCTGGGTGAGCCGAGCCTCATCCTCGTTACCGACATCCATGGCGACCATCTGAGCGCCGACGTTCTCTCGGCGGTTGCCGGTGCAGCGCCGATCGTGGCGCCGCAGGCCGTCGCCGACGAATTGCCGGAAGCGCTCCAGGCCATGACGCAGGTTGTCGCCAATGGCGAAACCGTCACGGTGCAGGGCGTCCAGATCGAAGCGATCCCGATGTACAACATCACGGAAGATCGTCTGATGTATCATGAGAAGGGCCGTGGAAACGGTTACATCCTCACCCTCGGCGACACGCGCGTCTATATCGCGGGCGACACCGAGAACATTCCGGAGATGCTCGCGCTGACCGACATCGACGTGGCGTTCATCCCGATGAACCTCCCCTACACGATGACCCCGGAAGCCGCGGCTTCGGCCGTCGTCGCGTTCCGCCCCACCGTCGTCTACCCGTATCACTACGGAATGAGCGACCTGAACGTGTTCGTTCAGGGCGTGGGCGATGCGAGCGAAGTGCGTCTGCTCGAGTGGTACTGAGTTAGAACGCCTTCGGGCGGTTCTGAAAAGAGAAGCGGGTCCCTTGGCGGGGCCCGCTTTTTTTTGTGCGTCTCGGGTGACGCATCGCCCCCGAAAGAACTCCCCGAAAAGCTTCACATATCCGCGCGGGGCGGGTGCGGTGATTGCGGTTGCGGGCGGTTTGCGCTTTGCTTGATGCCAAACGCGGTGAACGCGTGTGAGACGATGCCCAAGGGGAGGGACAATCCAATGAGAAAACGGATTTTACTGGCGGTTATTCTGGGAAGTGCCGTTGGCGTGGTAGCCGCTTCGCAAGCGCAGAATGCGGATGCGCCGGATCAACCGCTCGGCTTCTTCGTCACCTCGACGACGCATACCGGAAATCTTGGTGGATTGGCGGGCGCGGACGCGGAATGTCAGCGTCTGGCGGCAGCGGTGGGAGCGGGAGACCGCACCTGGCGCGCTTACCTCAGCACGCATGGAACGCCGAGAGAGCCCGCGGTAAACGCGCGCGAGCGCATCGGAACCGGCCCCTGGTACAATGCCAATGACGTGTTGATTGCGGCCTCCGTCGCCGATCTTCATGGCGACATCCAACGGGACACCAATCTGATTTTCATCGAAACCGCGATCACCGAAACAGGCGAGCTGGTGAATGGCCGCGTGCGCCCCGAAGGCACGGAGAATGAGCACGACATGCTGACCGGATCGGATTCACATGGACGCGCCATGGCGCCAGGCCTTTCGTCGCGTGGCGGATTCACGTGCAACAACTGGACATCCGACACCGACGAATATCTCGCCATGATCGGCCATCACGACCGCCAAAGCCAATGGAACACGTCGTGGAATTCCTCGCATCTGACACAGGGCTGTTCGCTGCCGACGTTGAACGCGACGGGCGGTGCGGGGCGGTTCTATTGCTTCGCGGCGGATTAAAGCCTGAGGGGAGAGAGGGTGCTCTCTCCCCGCCCGGTACTACGGGGCTTCGCTCGTAGAAACCGTAATCACGCCATTATAGGCGTAGGTGTAATTGGCTGTGGTGGATGCGCCCTGATGGATCATCATCGCGCCCACACCGACCGGGACCGCCATCATGGAGGTGCTGTCCTCTATGCGGGAAATGCTTTCGCCCGTCGTCTCCGGGTCCGACATCACAAGCAGATATTCTTCGGCGGGACGCATGCGCAGACCGAGTGACAGCGTGTTGCCGCGAAAAACGAAGGTCTCGCGGGGGATCTCGCGCAGCATGCCGCCATTCGCGTCGAGCACGGTGACGCGCGGGTAGAAAAGTCCCTGTCCCAGCGGCGCGCTGGTCAGCGACAGAAGATATTCCGCCTCCGCCTCCGGCAGACGGAACACGGTATAGACGCTGCGCGAGCCGTTCGCTTCGACGCAGGGCGCCGTGCCATCGAGAGTGACGCGAACCCGGTTCGAGGGAAGGCTCAGCGCTGTGGCGGCCGCCAACGCGGGTGAGGCAACGCATTGGCGATCCGCGATGGAGGTCGTCGGTGGCGGCGCGGGCGTTGCGCAGGCGGCAAGCACCGCTCCACCGCAGAGCACAAGGACAAGAGGCAGCGGTTTCATCGGCAGGGTTACCTCATCAGCCCGGTCATCGCATCCGCAGTGCGGATGGCGGCGTCACGAAGCCCTTCGATCAGTTCTTCCGGCGGGGCCGCCATCATCGTGTCGAAATCGACATATTGATAGGCAGGATCGGCCGTGACGGTGACGAACTGTTCGGCAGCTCGCATAGGGTTATAGATTACGATGTCCTCGAACAGGACGGCGTCGTCGCTGACGCGCGTCAGCCTTGTACGGATATGGTAGTGTGGGCGATAGGGGGTCGCGTCGCCGATGCCGGCGGCGGCATAGCCATAGGCGACCACGATGATGTCGAGATAGGCGTCGGCCTGAACGTCGGGATATTCTTCCGCTTCAGGGAAGAAATTGCTGTCGCGTTCCATTTCGATCGGGATGACAGCATAGCCCTGCGCCGTGAGCTGCTCCGCGACGCGGTCCATGAAAACCTCGTTCGCATCGAACTGGTGTGCGTCGAGCACTTCATTGAAATCACTGTCGCGGTTTTCCTGCATGCCTGCATCCACCAGCGCGCCGACCAGGCCGAAGCTCATCCCAACCGTGCTCACCAATTGCACCGAAGCTTCATCGGGAAGCTGCGGCGTGAGGAGTGCGACGCGCGTGATATTGGCGGAGGTGCGGTCATAGGGAACGGCTGTTGCGCAGCCCGTCAGGACCAGCCCGAAGAAAACCGCAACTGCAATCGAGATATGCTTCATTGCTCAACTCCATGGCGATGCCGCGCTTGTGCGGGTGGAAAGGCGAGGGGGAGGGGGAGGAAAGCAGCATGACGTGCCATACGGCGTGTCGGCGAAGCCGGTGCGGCAGGCATTGCATGTTCGGCTGGCCCCCCAGACGTAGTGCAAAATCTATATTGCCCTGCAGCTATGTCAGAACTGTCCCCGCAGAAGTAGTCGGAAGCGTGAAACGCGCTTCTTTTTTCCCTGAAACGGAGGCGTACGGCGAAAAATTCCGCGTGGCAGCGCCAAAAAACAGGCAGTCTCATCTTGTGGCGCGCGTTATGTGCGCGTGGCGGGTGACTGGTTTCATCTGCAACGATTTGCGGCCGAGTGTATTAAGGCGCCGCCACGGCCGCCGCGAATTCCTCCGCCGTCAGCGTACCGAGGAGCGTCGCGTCCTCGCCATTCGGTTGGAACACCGCCATTGCGCCTTCGGGCAGAATGGCATCAGGAAAGCCCTGACCCGTTACCATCTGCAGCGGCGTGCGGTGCCCGATCAGCAGAAGATTGCCGCCCTCGACGGGCGTTGCGAGATATTGTTTCGTCGCCTCGATCATCGCCTGCAAATGCGGCCCAGCATATTCGTCGGCGACGAGATCCATCGTGACCTCGATATTTTCCGCCCCGAAGGCAAGCTCGCCTGTGTCGCGTGCGCGAAACACAGGGCTGGCGAGAATGCGGGTGAAGGAAATGCCGGACGTGCGGAAGGCATCCCCCAGCGCCTTCGCCTGTTCGATGCCTTCGCTTGAGAGATTGCGTTGGCCCGCGCGGTTATCGAGGATGCCGGTGTCGATTTCTTCGGCATTGGTCGCGGCGTGACGCAGGAAAACAACCTTGCCGCCTTCGCGCATCGCCGCGATCAGTTCTTCCGGGTCGGCCTGCGCGAAAGCCTCGCCCGATAGAAAGCGCGGGATGATCGCCATGGCGCAGAGCCCGGCCCAGGCGGCCAGATATTCGCGGCGGGTGAATTTTCCAGAGAAGAGGTTCATGGGTCTTTGTCGCGCAATAGGCGGGCCGGTTTCAAGCCACGACGCTTCACCTTACCGGCAGAGGCCGAAGCTGCCCAATTCCAGATGAAAATGATTGGCGTGGGCGGCGTTGTAATCGGGGGATAAAACCGGCCCGAAGAAGCGGCAGGCCTCGTCGCGCGCCGCCTGAAGGAACAGTCCCTTGGGGCCTTTGTCATCCCAGTCGCGGAGCACGGAGATTTCCGTGCCGTCCATCAGGCGGAACCCGGCGATGTCGATGGCTTCGGCCAAAGCATGGGCGCTACGTCGCGCATTCTCGCGGCCATAGATATTGCGGCAGGAATAGGTACCGAAATGTTCGATGCGCGCGACGCTGGAGCCCAGATGTTCTTCGGCGATGACGTTCAAGCGCTGCTCATACCAGTACAGCCCTGCGGCGAGGGCACAAGGGCTCTCGAAGCCCGCGCTGTAGGGAATGTTGGATTGGAGGATTTCGGTGCGGGCGGTCACGCCGCAGCCATTATCCATCGGCCGGTCGTCGAGGCGGTTATATTCCAGGTGGGAACCGTCGAGCGCCGCGAAGCAGAGATCGGCATCACCATGCAGGCGGCTGATCTGATATTTGGCCAACCAGGTCGGGTCTTCGTCGAGGGCAGGGGTCGCCCAAGGTACCCAGTTCGGCGGAATGCGAGGCGTGTCTTCATACAGCGCGACCGCCACGCCGAACGGGTAGAGAAGAACCGCCACCGTCCCGAACATGTTCGACCTTCAGCCAAGGCTGCACGGTAATAACGCGTGAGCGGCGAGAGGGTCGCAGGGAGCGAGAAAGGTCAGCCGAGCGCCGCCTGGATGCGATCGGCGAAACCTTTGAGCTTGTCGGCGTTTTCCATGCCGCCGCCATGACGGCGCAAGGCGACGCCCTCCCAGCGCGGCAGAATATGAAAATGAATATGCGGTACGGTCTGCCCGGCCGCCGCACCGTTGAACTGCATCAGCGTGATGCCCTCCGCCGCCATACCCGCTTTCACCGCGCGCGCTATTTTCTGCGTCAGCTGGATGAGATGGGCCGCGCCCTCAGGGGAGAGATCGAAAATCGTCTCGGCGTTTTCCTTCGGGATGACCAGCGTGTGGCCGTCCGCCTGTGGCATCACATCCATGAAGGCGAGCGCGTGCTCGTCCTCATAGACTTTGACCGAAGGGATTTCCCCCCGAAGGATTTTGGCGAAGATGTTGCCGGAATCGTAAGCCATTCGTTCCTCTTGCGGGGACTGCAGCGGAGGAACCTATCGCGCGCGCCCTTCTTTGCGAAGAGGCGTTTCGGCGAGACCTGGCATGGGTCTATTCGGCGGCTATTCTGGCGAATGTCACGTCGCAGGGTTCTACCGCGCGGAAGACGAGGATCGGCTGCGCGGCGCCGCGAATCGCGAGATGCAGCAACGCGCCCGCTTTGAGGCCGTCATCACCGCAGAGCCCCCCATCAAGCGCCTGCGCCATCGCACGCAGCCAGATGAGATCGGTATGCACCCGCGCGCCAGCTCCAAGGCGATCCGCAATCTGGCGCATCTGCGCGGCATATGTGGCGTCGGAGATCGGAAGATGGCGCGCTGCAATACGCACCAGTTCGCCCGCGCCGATGGCGCTGGTCGGTACGGTCTCGAATAGCTCGCGATAGAGCGAGATCGTTTTCGCCATAAGCTGGGTAAAGGTTTCGCGCTCTTTGCCGTCACAGGCGGTCTGCAATGTGACTTCCGTGCTGCGCAATTCTTCGGCTAGTACGAGCACCGGATCGATTGGCATCTTAAATTCCCCTGTTCCGAATACCGTGCTTTTTCCCGGTAGTCCGCGAGCACCAAACTGGACCGGACGCTATGAAGATTCGATTAATCGGCAAAACGATTTCTGCGCTGCGCGCATTAATGCGCGAATAAAGGTTTGCGCTTCGTTTAAATCGCGAAATGCATTGTGTTGAATTGAAACAAGCGAAAAAAATCCTGTTAACGCGCAGCTTGCGAACGCGCCACCGCAGAGGTTCGTTAACGTTCGGGATTGCTAATGAACGGGCGATTTCTGCGACTCAGTCGGCGACTCGATCTGCGCCGCAAATGTCGCCGCAAACTCATCCGAATCAAGAAAGCCGCTATTATCTGCGTCCGCCTCGGCGAATCGCGCCGCAATCGCGTCATCCACCTGTGTTTCCTGGATGCTGACCTCGCCATCGCGATTGGCATCGAGAATGGTGAATGCATCCTCAACGGATGGTGTCTGCTGCGCCCGGGCGTTAACCGCAAGGAAGAATAAGGTAACCGAAAGCGTGGGCGTTTTCATGATGAACTCCGAAAGGAGCGAATCGCCCGGTGCTCTCGCAACGGACGATTCACTGATTTCGGGTGTTAACCCTGTGTACCGAATGCCGCTTCATATTCTTCGGCACTCAAGTTTCCATCCTGATTAACGTCGGCAGCGGTGAAGCCCTGCACCACCATTTGATCCGCCTGCGCTTCCTCCATCGTCACGGCGCCATCGGCATTCGCGTCAAGCGTCGAGAAAATGTCGGCATCGGCGGCCTGTGCGAAGGCGGCAACCGGGAGCATAAGCGCGGCGACAAAAGTAAGATGTTTCAACATAGGATATTCCTCCAAACGGAAATGCTTTTTGTTTTCCCCACGCGCTTGGAACGGGCGCGTGTGTCATGCGTTCCGGGAACCCGCATTAACGATGCGCAATGCCGTAGCTCGGAGATGTCGAGGCTTCGCTTGATTGTTTCGCGTGCTGACGCCGCTGAGGATTACGGATCAGATTTGCGAAAGGGCGCGAGATCCTTCAGCTCGGCGATGTGCGACGTGACGGCCGCACGCTCGCGCTTCAGGTAATCGGCAATTGCATGGCGCAATCCTTCGTGCAGGATGTAATGCGCCGAATAGGTAGGCGTCGGCATGTAGCCGCGCAAAAGTTTATGTCCGCCCTGTGCGCCCGCTTCGACTCGGGCAATGCCTTTGGCGAGCGCGGCATCAATCGCCTGATAGTAACAGGCCTCGAAATGCAGAAAGGGCACATGGCCGACACAGCCCCAATTGCGGCCATAGAGGGTGTCGCCATCAAAGAAATTGAGCGCGCCCGCGATGTAACGGCCGTCCAGTTTCGCCATGATGAGAAGAATCTGCTCGCCCATGCTCGCCCCGATGAGGCTGAAGAATTCGCGCGTCAGATAGGGATCGTTCCATTTGCGGCTGCCCGTCACCGTGTAGCATTCGAAGAAGGCGTCCCAAACGCTCTCGGTGAGATCGCTTCCCGTCAGCCATTCGAAGGTGACGCCGTCCGCGGCGACAGCGGCACGCTCCTTGCGCAAGTTTTTGCGCTTGGCGGAGGCGAGATCGCCGAGAAAATCATCGAAAGACGTGTAGCCACGGTTCTCCCAATGGAATTGCTGATCTTTGCGCAGGAGAAAGCCGGCATCACCCGCGCGCCGCCATTCGTCTTCCGACAGGAAGGTGATGTGCAGCGATGACGCTGCGGCCTGTGACGTCAGTTCGATACCGGCAGCAAGCAGCCCGCTTGTGGCGGCGCCCTTGTCCTCACCTGCCGCAACGAGAAAACGGCGACCGGGCACCGGCGTAAAGGGAACGGAGGCCTGAAGCTTGGGGTAATAGTCGCCGCCCGCGCGCGAAAAGGCATCAGCCCAGGCGTGATCGAAAACATATTCGCCATAGGAATGCGTCTTCTGATAGAGCGGCAGAAGGCCGGTGGGCACGCCGTCGCGTTCGAGCAGAAGATGGAGCGGCGTCCAGCCGGTTTCGCTGGAGGCGGAGCCGGACTCTTCAAGCGCAGCAAAGAAGGCATGACGCGTGAAGGGATGGGCAAGCGCCGCGCCTTCCGGATTCGCCAGTGCGTCCCAGACGGCCTGCGGCGTTGCGGCGGCAGGGCCGGTCAGCTTTGCCCGATAGTCCGTCACATCACCTCGAACACGGCATCGATTTCGACCGCGACATTGCGCGGGAGGGAGCCTGCGCCCACGGCGGCGCGCGCGTGCCGTCCGTCATCGCCGAACACTTCGACAAACAGATCGGACGCGCCATTGACGATTTCGGGATGCGCGGTGAAGCCGGGAGCGGCATTGACGAAGCCGGTGAGTTTGACGACTCGCGTAACCTGATCGAGATTGCCGTTCAGCGCGGTGTCGAGCACCGCGAGCACGTTGATGGCGGCGAGGCGCGCGGCGGCCTTTGCGTCCTCCGCGCTGATGTCCGTTCCGACGATGCCGACATAACGCGGCGGCTCGCCCGGCACCGCCGGAATCTGTCCCGAAACGAAAATGAGGTTTCCCGTTTTGACGTAGGGAACATAATTCGCAACCGGGATGGGGCTTTTGGGCAGCGTCAGGCCCAGTTCTTTCAACCGCGCGGCAATGCGTCCGCTCATGGATCACCATTTCTAAGAGTCATGTCGGATGCGAGCGTAACGCGCGCGCGCGCGACGCGCGAGGGGGCTCCCCAAGATGCTGCAAGACGGTTAGGGTGAGGCCATGACAAAGCCATGCGATGCCGCGTCGCCTCTGCCCGTGCAGGACGGTTTCTTCATGCCCGCCGAATGGGAGCCGCACCGGCGCACCTGGATGTGCTGGCCGGCAAGCGTGGAACCTTTCGGCGATGGCGAGCGTCTGTTCGCGGCGAAACAGGCGGTCGCCCTAGTCGCACGCGCCATTGCGGCGTTCGAACCCGTGGCGCTGGTGGCGAAAGCTGCCGACATGGCCGAAGCGCGTCTTTCCACCGGCGGCAAGGTTCAATTGATCGAAGCCGCGCTGGACGATTCCTGGGCGCGCGACATCGGCCCCACCTTCCTCAGCAATGGCGCGGGCATGCTGTCGGGCATTCAGTGGCAGTTCAACGGCTGGGGCGGCAAATATGCTCCGTATACGAATGATAAAAATTTCGCTTCCCGGGTGCTGACGCTGGCCGGGGCGAAATTCTATGAGGCAACCCTGGTCGCGGAAGGCGGCGCGCTGCATTCGGACGGGCGGGGCACCGTGATGACGACCGAGCAATGCCTGCTCAATCCGAACCGCAATCCGGATCTTTCCAAGGAGGAGATTGAGGAAACGCTGCGGCTATATTTGGGCGCGCGCACCGTCCTCTGGCTTGGGTCAGGTTTCTCCGACCATGAAACGGACGGGCATATCGACAATATCGCCTGTTTCGCTGCGCCTGGTCGCGTGATTATCGGCATGCCGGCTTCGCGCAGCGACCCGGATTTTCTTCCTGCGCGTGAGGCGCTGCGCCGGTTGAAGGCGGCACGCGATGCCGAAGGGCGTAACTTGGAAATCGTGGAATTGCCGCAACCGAAACATCCGCGTGCCTCGTGGCGCGGTGGCAAGCTTCCCGCGAGCTATGTGAATTTTTATCTGCCGAATGGCGCGGTCATCATTCCTGCCTTCGACGATCCGAATGATGAGGCGGCGCGCTCGGTGCTGGCTGATTGTTTCCCGCAACGCGACATGGTGCAGATCGACGCGCTGGATATCGTTGAGGGCGGCGGCGGCATTCATTGCATCACGCAGCAGGAGCCGCAGGTCTAGGCGTCATTCCACAGCCAGGCCGCGCCGCGCACACCCGACGAATCGCCGTGATGATTCCTGAGAACGGGCGTCGTGCAGACATCCGAAAACACATAGGCGGCAAGACGCTTTGGAATTTCGCGGTACAGACCCGCGATGTTCGATAGCCCGCCGCCCAGCACAATGGCGTCCGGATCGAGAAGATTGATGACGCCTGCCAAAGCCCGCGCCAAGCGGTCGTAGTAGCGCGCCATGGTTTGCGAGGCGGCGGGATCGCCTGTTTCGGCTCGTGCGGCGATATCGATGGCGGCAAGGGTTTCGCCGTTCCGCTGCGCGTGATCCGCGGCAAGGCCGGGGCCCGAGAGAAAGGTTTCGATGCAGCCGCGCCGGCCGCAATAGCAGAGCGGTCCCGGACGTTCATCATCCATGGGTGCGGGCAGGGCGTTATGGCCCCATTCGCCCGCAATCGCGTTGGGGCCGCTTAACGCGCTTCCGCTCACGACGATGCCGCCGCCGACACCCGTGCCCAGAATGACGCCGAAGACGGTTTTGTGCCCCGCGCCCGCGCCATCCTTCGCTTCGGACAGCGCGAAGCAATCGGCATCATTGGCGATGCGGATTTTACGTCCAAGCAGTTCTTCCAGATCGCGGTCGAAAGGCTGTCCATTAAGCCAGACGGAGTTCGCGTTTTTGACGAGACCGCTCGCACGGCTGAGTGCGCCGGGCATCGCAATCCCGATACTGGCTGTCTCGCCGAGTTTTTTCTCCGCCAGGGCGATGAGGTCGCTTATGGCTTTGAGTGTCGCCGCGTAATCGCCCTGCGGCGCAGGAACGCGTTCGCGCAGAAGCATTTCCCCGTTGCGGGCCAGCGCGGCAATTTCGAGCTTTGTGCCGCCGAGATCGATACCGATCCGCAAATTGCCCGGCGGCATGAGGCTCACGGTTCCAGAACCGCGCCCGGCAAAGCGCGCCGTGCGTCGTGGATGTCCCGTAAGGATATGTCCTCCGCCGCGCAGAATTCGGTCACGAGAGAATCGTCTGTCAGCAGGAAATCGAGCATCGCGGCGAGGAGTTCCGGGTCGCCCGCGCGGTCCCTGAGATCGTCGATTTCGATGCCGCTCGCGCCCAGAAACCGAGGTAAAGCCTCACCGGATGCTGCCCAGCTGAGGGCTTTCAATGCGAGGATTTCGGCGGCGGAGACGTCCATCGTCAATCGAGCGTTAATACATAAAGCATAATGTTCACCATCAGAGGACGGGATGTGCCGCCCGTGAATTCCTGCAAGATTTTGTTAACCGCAATGGGTTCTGAGAACAAGAACGAACAGGCACATTTCGAAGTCGGTGGGGTTGGAGAAAAAGAATGGACGCCAAGGCCAAGACCGTACTGATCGTGGAAGACAATGAGCTCAATATGAAGCTCTTTCACGATCTGCTCGACGCGAACGGGTATAATATTCTCCAGACCAAGGACGGCATGGAGGCGCTCGACATTGCGCGCGAGCACCATCCCGACCTTATCCTGATGGACATCCAGCTGCCCGAAGTGTCCGGGCTCGAAGTCACAAAATGGCTGAAGGAAGACGAAACGCTCAACCGCATTCCGGTGGTGGCCGTGACCGCTTTCGCCATGAAGGGCGACGAAGAAATCATTCGTGATGGCGGGTGCGAGGCTTATATCTCAAAGCCGATATCCGTGACGCATTTCCTTGAGACCGTCCGCAAATTTCTCGCCTGATCCGGTAACACCATGACCGCTCGCATTCTTGTCGTCGACGACATCCTTTCCAATGTGAAGCTTCTCGAAGCGAAGCTGACCGCGGAGTATTTCGAGGTCGTCACCGCTTTCAATGGCGAGCAGGCGCTGGAACGCATCGAATCCGAAATGCCGGACATCATCCTGCTCGACGTGATGATGCCGGGCATGGACGGTTTCGAGGTCTGCCGCCGGATCAAGGCCAATAACAAAACCGCCCATATTCCCGTCGTGATGGTAACGGCGCTCGATCAGCCGTCCGACCGCGTGGCCGGGCTCGACGCAGGCGCCGATGATTTTCTGACGAAGCCGGTCGACGACACGGCGTTGTTTGCGCGGGTGCGCAGCCTCGTACGCCTCAAAATGATGACGGATGAATTGCGCATGCGCGAGCAGACCGGGCAGAATATGGGCCTTGTCGAAGCCGCCGGCGAAACCATGGTCGAACCCGATCCGACCGGCCGTATTCTGATCGTAGATGACCGTCCTGAATCCGTCGCATGGTTCCGCGCGGGATTGGAGCCGAAAAACCAGGTCTCGGAAGTCGGCAATTTCGACGAGGCGCTGGTGCTGGTGCGCGGCGGGGATTTTGACCTGATCGTGGTCAGCCTCGGCATTCGCTCCTTCGATGGGTTGCGTCTGTGTTCGAATCTGCGCTCGGTGCCGGAAGCGCGCCACACGCCGATCCTCGCCATCGTCAATGAGGGCGAAACACGCAAGCTCGCGCAGGCGCTCGACATGGGCGTGAACGATTATCTGACGCGTCCGATCGACCGCAACGAACTTCATGCGCGTGTGCGCACGCAGCTGCGCCGCAAACGCTATGCCGACCGGCTGCGCCACAATGTGCAGCTCAGCCTGGAAATGGCGATCACCGATCAGCTCACCGGGCTGCATAACCGCCGCTACATGGCGCGCCATTTGAGCACGCTGATGAAGAATGCGGGGCCGACGAAGCCGATTTCATTCCTCGTCATGGACATCGATCACTTCAAATCTGTGAACGATACCTATGGCCATGATGGCGGCGACGAAGTGCTGAAGGAATTTGCCAGCCGCGTGGGAGCGAATGTTCGCGGGATCGATCTTGCCTGCCGTTACGGCGGCGAGGAATTTGTTGTCGTGATGCCCGATACCGACGCGACTTTCGCCTATACGGTGGCTGAACGTCTGCGCCAGAGCGTGGAGAACAATCCGTTTCCGCTGTTGCGTGTGCCGGGGGGCATCCGCGTGACGGTCAGTATCGGCATTGCGAGTTCAACCGGAAACGGCGACACGTCCGAGGAATTGCTGCACCGGGCAGACCAGGCGCTGTACCGCGCCAAACGCGAAGGCCGAAACCGCGTGATCGCGGAAGCCGCGTAACGCGCGTCATCGGTTCGTTCAAAACCTAATAGCCGACAATCGCCATCAATTCGTTGGTCGCCGAGACGAAGCGTATGGTCTCGACGCCTTCGGGGAATGGGTCGAACTCGACGCGCGCCTCGATGGGGCGGGGCTGCGCTGCGGCATCGGCATGTTCGGGCGACGTCGCGACGAACTGAAAGCTGCGCATTGTGGCGCTAGGTTCGGTGGCGGCAGGCACGAGACGTGCTTCGGTCCAGCCATCGGACGTCACACTACCGGCTACCATGATGACGACGGCGTTCGGGTGATCATCGGGACGCGTGATCATCACGCTTTCGACGCGCTGCACCGGCACTTCGGTATTGGCGGGAATTTCGGTGGGAGGCGCGGGAACAGCTTCGGCTTCTGCACCAGGGTCCGCCGGCACGGGCGCGTCCTGACCGCAGGCGCTGAGAAGGAGCGCCAGGGCGGTAACCGTCAGAATCGAGACTTTGCTCATACCGAACCCGTGATTGCCTTGGCTGCAAATGCACAGTCAGTGGCAGCGTATGGCGGCCAAATGCGGCGCTATTGTGAATGTTTCCCCGTAACGGGGACACTTGCCCCCTGTGTGGCACACGGAAAGACGCCCCACCAGCCTAACGCGGCTGGCGGGGCGCCGGTTCCGGAATTACCCGAGGTTTACTCGTTGTCCGGGAGAATGAGGTCCGGAGCGGCTTCCGCGGGAGGAACGTCCGCCGGAGGAACTTCCGTCACGGGTGGCGGCGGCGGCGGCGGGGGCGGCGGCGGCGGAGCAGGTTCTTCAACCGGCGGCGGAGGCGGCGGCGGTTCTTCACCGCACGCGGTGAGTGCGGTCGCGGCCGCAAGGGCGATCAGTACGATGCGTAGGTTCACGTCAGAAACTCCTCTAGAAAAAGCAAAAATGGAATATGGCAACAACACAAACCGATTGTCTCTCCCCCGGTATTTTTTACACCGCCAGCTCACACCAAACGGGGACGTGGTCTGACGGCTTATCCCAACCCCTTACATGTTTATCGATGCCGCAACCGGTCAGTCTATCGGTGGCCTGCGGCGAAAGCAGAATGTGGTCGATGCGAATGCCGTTGTTCTTCTGCCAGGCGCCCGCCTGATAATCCCAGAAGGTGTAGGCATAGGCCGCGCCATGACAGGCGCGGAATGCGTCCGTCAGTCCCAGATGGGCAATGCGGCGATAGGCCGAGCGGGTTTCGGGCTGAAACAGCGCATCTTCTACCCAGTTCTCCGGGTAATGCGCGTCGTCCGGCGTCGGGATGACATTGTAATCGCCCATGAAGACGAAATTCTCTTCCGTGCTCAGCGAGGTTTCGACATGGCGGCGCAGGCGCTCAAGCCAATCGAGCTTGTAGGCGAATTTCTCGGTGCCTTTCGGATTGCCGTTGGGGGCATAGATAGACGCGACGCGTACCACGCCATTGTCGGAAGGAATGAGCGCTTCGATATAGCGCGCATGATCATCGCCATCGCCGCCGGGAAGTCCGCGCACGACATCTTCGACGGGACGCTTCGAGAGAATGGCGACGCCGTTGTAACTTTTCTGGCCATGGACCGTGCAATTATAGCCGAGATCTTCGAAGCTATCGCGCGGGAAGGTTTCGTTCTGCGTTTTGATTTCCTGAAAACACGCGACATCGGGATCAGCTACTTTCAGCCAGGCGCGCACGGTATCGAGGCGGGCTTTGACGGAATTGACGTTCCAGGTCGCTATCTTCATGGCGGCGCGTCAGCCAGCCTTGATGAGGACATAGGTCCCCGGTGCATCGCCGAGCACTTTTAGTTCGCCATCGCCCGGGTTGAGCGCAGGAATCATTTCGCCCGAACGCGCCGCGAGCCATTTTTCCCATGTCGGCCACCAGGAGCCCGGATGTTCGACCGCGCCCGCCATCCATTCTTCGAGCGTTTCGGGAAGTTCGTCATTGATCCAGTGCTGATATTTGCCGGAGGAGGGCGCGTTCACGACACCCGCAATATGGCCCGAACCCGCCAGCATGAAGGTGACGGGACCGCCGAACATCTTTGCGCCTTTGTAAACCGAAACCGCCGGCGCAATGTGGTCTTCGCGCGCGGCCTGGAAATAGACCGGCGTTTTGATCTTGCCGATGTTGAGCTTTTTGCCTGCGATCTGCATCTGTGCCTGCGCCAGCGCGTTGTCGCGGTAGCATTGGCGCAAGTAAGAGAGATGCAGCTTCAGCGGCATCCGCGTCGTGTCTGAATTCCAGTATAGGAGATCGAACGGCACCGGCTCCTTGCCCATCAGGTAGTTGTTGACGACGAAAGACCAGATGAGGTCATTGGCGCGCAGCATGTTGAAGGTCATCGCCATCTTGGAGCCCTCCAACACGCCGCCCGCTTTGATCATTTCCTTTTCCATCGCGCCGAGCTGTTCGTCATCGACGAAAATCTGAAGATCGCCGGCTTCGGAGAAATCGACCTGCGCGGCGAAATAGGTGACCGATTTGATGCGGTCTTCATATTCGCCACTGGCGGCGATGTAAGCGAGCGTCGCCGCGATCAGGGTCCCCGCGATGCAATAGCCGATCGTGTTGACCTGTTTCTGACCGGTAGCCTTTTCGACGGCATCGAGCGCGGCGAAGACGCCTTCGCGCATATATTCCTCGAACCCCTTCTGCGCCAGCTTTGGGTCCGGGTTAACCCAGGATACGACGAACACGGTGTAGCCCTGAGCCGTCGCCCATTTGACGAAAGAATTCTTCGGCTGCAGGTCGAGAATGTAGAATTTGTTGATCCAGGGTGGGAAGATCAGAAGCGGCGTTTCGTGCACCGTCTCGGTGGTCGGCGTGTATTGCAGCAATTCGAACAGCGCGTTGCGGAACACGACCTTGCCCGGCGTCAGCGCGACATCCCTCCCGACGACGAAATTGTCCGTAGTCTGGCGGATTTTCAGATTGCCGCCGCCGCGATCCATGTCTTCGAGAAGATGCTCCAACCCGCGCACGAGGTTGTCGCCATTGGTCTTCATCGTCTCGCGCAGGACTTCGGGATTGGTGAGCACGAAATTGGTCGGCGCCAAGGCATCGGCGAATTGCTTCGCATAGAAATTGGCGCGCGCCTGATCCTTCGGATCGACGCCTTCGACTTCGCCCACTGTGCGGGTCAGCCAGTTGGTCGTCAGAAGGTAGGACTGCTTGATGAAGTCGAAGACCTGGTTTTCTTCCCAGTCGGGGTCCTTGAAACGGCGGTCGCCCTTGGCGGGCAGCACCATCGGTTCGACGGTCTGGCCGAGGGCGCGCTGCGTCGAGCGCTGCCACAGCTCCATATAGTCTTTCCAGAGGCCGAACTGGGCTTCAACGGCCTTGGCCGGATTGGCGGCCATCTGTTTGAAGACGGCATAAAAGGCGCTGCCGATATTCAGGGGATCGACCGGATCACCCTTGGCGGCGGCCTGACGGGCCACGAAGTCGGACAGGAGCTTTTGGCTCTTGGCGGCGACCTGCGCCATGTTGCGGCCAAACGCGGCGGGATCGTTCAGCGCATAGGCGCTGGCTTCCTTGGGGGGCGCTTCCTTTGGAGGGGCTTCCTTTGCGGGGCCCTTAGGGGGCTCCTCGATCTTTGGCTGCTTGCTCGGGGGATCACTTTTGGGTGTTGGCGAAGAAGGCGGCTCCTTTACCGGCGGCGCGTCCGTGCCCGGGTCTTTCACCGTGCTGGCCTTGCGTTTCGGGGAGCTCTTGGTTGCCATGCTGTAAGGTCCGTCTATACCCGTTGGGGATGTCATACCGATTCATTTCGCTAGTGCAAAATACTAGCGGGCGGCGCGGCAAATAGAAGGGCCAAATATCGCCTATTTTCCGGGCATACTTGGAACTTGGGCCTTAGGCCGCTATATGCTGCGACGCCGATTTCGACCTACGAATCCCGCAGGTTAGAGGCGGCGAGGGACATCGAGACGATGAAAAAGCGAGGAAATTCCAAAGGCGGGCGGCTTTTTGCCGCCGGGCTTGGGCTGGTCTCGCTGCTCGCCGGGTGCACGCCGCCGCCGCATTCCCCAGGCGGAACCGCTGCGGGGCCGGTGACGTACCCCGACCTCGCCACGCTGCCGGGTCATCCCGGACTGCCGCCGGATGCGGGAGAGCGGGCGGCGCTGCTGAACGGGCTGGAAGACGCCCACCAGGCCAACACCGAAGCGGGAGATAATCTCAACCGCGAGATAGAAAACGATTTCGAGATTCCGTCAGCTTCCGGTAATTGAAGCCCCCGCTTTTCCCGCCCCGTATTTTTTCCCCGAGTCATGTCATGCCGCAAACCCAGTTTCAGCGCATCAATCGTCTTCCGCCCTATGTTTTTGAGGAAGTAAACCGCCTCAAGGCCGAAGCGCGCGCGCGCGGCGAGGACATCATCGATTTCGGGATGGGCAATCCCGATATGCCGACGCCTTCGCATATTGTCGACAAGCTTATCGAGACCGCGCGCGATCCGCGCGCCAACCGCTATTCCGCGTCGCGCGGTATCAAGGGCCTGCGCCGCGCGATGGCGGCCTATTATATGCGCCGCTTCGGCGTCGAGGTGAATCCCGACACCGAAGTGATCGCGACGCTGGGTTCGAAGGAAGGCTTCGCCAATCTGGCGCAGGCGATTACCTCGCCCGGCGATGTCGTGCTGGTGCCGAACCCGGCCTATCCGATCCATGCCTACGGCTTCATCATGGCGGGCGCCGCCATGCGCCATGTCCCTGCGAACACGCCGGAAGAATTCCTCAGCCGCGCGGCGATTGCGGTGAAACATTCCTCGCCGACGCCGCTCGCCATTGTCGTGAATTATCCGTCGAACCCGACGGCGCAGATGGTTGGCCTCGATTTCTACAAGGATGTCGTCGCCTTCGCGCGGCAGCACGATATGTGGGTGCTGTCGGACCTTGCCTATGCCGACACCTATTTCGATGCGAGCAATCCGCCACCCTCGATCCTGCAGATCGAAGGGGCGAAGGACATCGCCATTGAATTTCAGTCTTTGAGCAAGACCTATGCGATGCCGGGCTGGCGCATGGGCTTTGCGGCGGGCAACAAGACGCTGATCGGGGCGCTCGCGCGCATCAAATCCTACCTTGATTATGGCGCCTACACGCCGATCCAGGTGGCGGCGACGGCGGCGCTGAACGGGCCGCAGGAATGCGTCGAGCAGATCCGCGCGATCTACAAATCGCGCCGCGACGTGC
Source organism: uncultured Alphaproteobacteria bacterium (assembly GCA_903862715.1). GTDB lineage: Bacteria > Pseudomonadota > Alphaproteobacteria > Micropepsales > Micropepsaceae > CAIYRG01. The sequence continues at coordinate 20,782 of CAIOYY010000096.1, read as the reverse complement.
TGGTCGATACGATGGCGCGCGCCGGGTGGAATATTCCAGCTCCGGCCGCGACGATGTTCGCCTGGGCGCCGATACCGGAAGCCTTCCGCGATCTCGGCTCAATGGAATTCGCCAAGCAGCTTCTGGTGCAGGCGCAGGTCGCCGTGTCGCCGGGCGTCGGCTTCGGCGAATATGGCGAGGGCTATGTGCGCATCGCGCTGGTGGAAAACGAGCAGCGCGTGCGGCAGGCGGCGCGCAATGTGAAGCGCTTCCTCGGTGAAATCGGCAAGAACGCCAAAGCTATGGAACCGGCGAAGTGACGATACGGGTCGGCATTGCCGGGCTCGGCACGGTTGGGGGCGGCGTCCTTAAAGTATTGGCGGCGGATGCCGCGCATCTGGCCGCGCGCGCCGGCCGCAAGGATGTGAAGGTCGTCGCCGTTTCGGCGCGCGATAAAGCCAAGAATCGCGGCGTCGATCTCACCAGCATTGCCTGGGAAGACAATCCGATTGCGCTGGCGTCGCGGAGCGATGTCGATGTCGTCGTCGAGCTCGTCGGCGGTTCGGAAGGCACGGCGCGCGAACTCGTTTCGACCGCGCTATCGAACGGCAAGCATGTCGTGACCGCCAACAAGGCGCTGCTCGCCTACCATGGACCCGAACTTGCGGCGATGGCCGAGAAGGCGAATGTCGCGCTGAAATTCGAAGCGGCGGTGTGCGGCGGCATTCCGATCGTCAAGGCGCTGCGCGAGGGACTGATCGCGTATGAAATTTCTTCGCTGCGCGGCATTCTCAACGGCACCTGCAATTACATCCTGACCGAGATGGAAGCGACGGGACGGGCCTTCAACGAAGTGCTCGGCGAGGCGCAGCGTCTTGGTTATGCCGAAGCCGATCCGACGCTCGACGTCGGCGGCGGCGACACCGCGCATAAGCTTGCGCTGCTGGCGAGCCTCGCCTTCGGCACGCTGCCCGATATCGACGCGGTCGATGTCAGCGGCATCCAGAACATTTCGCCCGCGGACATCGCCTTCGCGGCGGAGTTCGGCTACCGCATCAAACTACTCGGGATTGCGAAGCGTACATCCGACGGCATTGAACAGCGCGTGCACCCCGCGATGGTGCGGGCGCGCACGCCGCTTGCCGCCGTGGAATCGAGTTTTAACGCCGTCGAAGTGAAAGCGGGCGAGGCGGGGCCTTTCCTCTTTCAGGGGCGCGGCGCGGGCGAGGGACCGACGGCGTCGGCCGTCGTGGCCGATATTGTCGATGTCGCGCGCGGTGCCGTGTCGCCGGCCTTTGGACGCCCCGTTGCGGAACTGAAAAAGCCCGAAAAGGTCATGCGCGAAGGCCGCATCTCCGCCTATTATCTGCGCTTTCAGGTGCTGGATGTGCCGGGCGTCATGGCGTCGGTCTCGCAGCACCTTGCCGACGAAGGGGTTTCGATCGATTCCATGCTGCAACGCGGCCGTTCGCCGGGCGAAGCCGTGTCCATCGTCATGCTGACACATGAAGCCCCGCATATTGCGGTGGAGCGTGCGTTGAAGGCGATTGCCGCGTCCGACAAGGTGTTCGAAACTCCGTGCATGATTCCGATGGAGACCGCGTAAAATTTTACTTCAGGTGTTGGAGAAATATCCGAAATGTCCCGTCCGTTAGACCGCATTCTTGCTCTCGAAGCCGTTCGTGTCACCGAGGCCGCGGCCATCCGCGCCTATGAGCTGATCGGACGTGGCGACGAACGCGCGGCGGACCAGGCGGCGGTGGAAGGCATGCGCTGGGCGTTCAATGCGCTGCCTATCGACGGCACCGTGGTGATCGGCGAAGGCGAACGCGACGAAGCGCCGATGCTGTTCATCGGCGAGAAGGTGGGCGCGGGCGGCATTCCGGTCGATATTGCGCTTGATCCCCTGGAAGGCACGACGCTCACGGCGAAGGGCCTGCCCAATGCGATTGCCGTGATGGCGATGGCGGAAGCGGGAACGCTTCTGAATGCACCCGACACCTATATGGACAAAATCGCCATCGGGCCGGGCTTTCCCGAAGGCACGATCGATCTCGATGCCGATCCGGCCGAAAACATCATCTCGCTGGCGCGCGCCAAGGGCGTGAGGCCGCATGAAATCCAGGCGCTGGTCCTCGACCGCACGCGCCACGAAAAAATCATCGCGTCGATCCGCTCCACGGGCGCGGCCGTTCAGCTCATCACCGATGGCGATGTGGCGGGCGTGATTGCGACCACCGATTCCGCGCATACCGGCATCGACATTTACATAGGCCAGGGCGGCGCGCCGGAAGGCGTTCTCGCGGCGGCGGCGCTCCGCTGCGTCGGCGGGCAATTGCAGACCCGGCTTGTGTTTCGCAATGACGACGAACGCCTTCGCGCCGCCAAATGGGGCATCACCGATCTCAACCGCAAATATATGCTGGAAGATCTGGCGCGCGGCGATGTGGTGTTTTCGGCGACCGGCGTAACCGATGGCAGCATGCTGGACGGCGTGCGGCTGGAAAACGGTTTCGTCACGACCCATTCGGTGGTGATGCGCTCGGCGACCCGCACGGTGCGCTGGGTGAAAATGCGCCACCCCAAGCGCGATGTTGGCTGAACCAGGTTCGTTTTCGACGACACCCGTAAGCGATACGGAACGCGCGCGCGCCTTTGGCGTGGACGCGTCGCTGTCGGGCCGCGCCTGGCATTTCCGCGCGCAGGATGAAGAGATCGCAAAACAATTGGGCTTTGCCGGGCTGTCCGCGCCGCTCGCTCATCTGCTCGCCGCGCGTGGCGTCACGCCCGAGACGCTGGCCGATTTTCTCGAGCCGAGGCTGAAAACCTTCCTGCCCGATCCGAGCGTGCTTCGCGACATGGACAAGGCCGCTGCGCGCATAGCGGACGCGGTGATGCGCAACGAGAGAATTGCGGTTCTCGGCGACTACGATGTCGATGGCGCCTGCGCCTCGGCGCTTCTACTGCGGTTCTTCAAGGGAATGGGCCGTGATGCGCTTCTGCATATTCCCGACCGCATGACGGAAGGTTATGGGCCGTCCGTCTATGCGATGGAAAAACTTTTCGGCGAGGGCGCGAAGCTTGTCATTACGGTCGATTGCGGCGCGTCGGCCTATGACGCGCTCAATAAGGCTACGGAGCTCGGGCTCGATGTCGTGGTGCTCGATCATCATGCGGTGGAGAAACATCCGCCTGCCTATGCCCATGTGAATCCGAATGCGCCGGGCGATGGTTCGGGCCTGAAGCAACTTTGCGCCGCTGGCGTGACGTTTCTCGCGCTCGTCGCGGTGGCGCGTACCTTACGCGAAGCGGGCTGGTTCGCGGCGAATAGGTTGCCCGAACCCGATCTTCTGAACGATATCGACCTTGTCGGTTTGGCCACCGTCACCGATGTCGTGCCGCTGACCGGGGTCAACCGCGCCTTTGTGCGGCAGGGTCTGCGCAAGCTCGGACATCTGGGGCGCGCAGGGTTCGCGGCGCTGGCGCAGGTGGCGAAAGCCGAGCCGCCTTTCACGACCTATCATCTCGGTTTCATTTTCGGGCCGCGTATCAATGCGGGCGGGCGCGTGGGGCGCTGCGATCTTGGCGCGACACTGCTCTCCACCATGGACGCGGCGGAAGCCACGCAGATCGCGGGCGAGCTCGATCTTCATAATCGCGAGCGTCAGGCCATCGAACAGATGATCCTTGAGCGCGCGATGGAAATGGGCGCTCTCCGGGAGAGTGACGCGTTTCTGTTTCTGAACGGCGACAATTGGCATCCGGGCGTGGTCGGCATTGTGGCCTCGCGTTTGAAGGATCGTTTCGAGAAGCCGGTGCTGGTGGCGGGCTTCATGAGCGCGAAGGACAATGTCGCGCGTGGCTCGGCGCGTTCGGTCGTCGGCGTCGATCTGGGCGCGGTGGTGCGCGCGGCGCGCGAGGCGGGCATTCTGGAATCGGGCGGCGGACACGCGATGGCGGCGGGGTTCGGCATCGCGCGTGAACGGATCGCCGACTTCGAAGAATTTCTCAAAACCGCTTTCGAACCGCAGCGCGGCGTGATTGCCAGCGCGCGCGATCTCTTAGTGGATGCGGCGGTTTCACCCGGTGCCGCCAATCTCGATCTGATGGATGAGCTGGAACGCGCGGGGCCGTTCGGGCCGGGAAATCCCGAACCTGTTTTCGTCATTCCCGATGTGACGGTGGTCTATGCCGATGTCGTCGGCACCCATCATGTGAAGCTGCGGCTCGCGGGTAGTGCCGGGCAGGGGTTGGACGCGATTGCCTTTCGCATTGCCGATACGCGGCTGGGACAGGGGCTGTTGAAGGCGCGGGGAAAACGCATTCACGTGGCCGGAAAATTGCGGCGCGACAGCTACAATAATCGCCATCGCGTGCAGCTTTATCTGGAAGACGCGGCACTGGCGGGGGTGTGAGCTCCATTCGCCGTCATCCCCGGCGAGCGGCATGAAATGCCGCGAGGGATGGGGACCCAGGTGAAGGGGCCTGCGCGATGTTCGATATCTGGGTTCCCTTCCCCTCGCACGGCGCATGCCATGCTCGGCCGGGAATGACAGCATCGTTTTCTGTTTTATGAATTGCGTGGGAGGCACATCCTACCCAAATGCCTTTTTGTAAATGTCGCGGTTCCAGGCTTCGCAGAACATGTCGCCGCCGTCATCAAGCATCACACCCTCGAGAATATCCTCGCCCGACAGCCACGCCGCTTCTGCGTCGTCCACCTGCGCCATGTTGTTCAGTGCGGCATTGTATTCATAAAAGAAGGGTGGAAGGCCTGCGCGCTTCAGCGCGCCCGCAAGGCATAACGCATAGACATTGCGAATGGCGTTATAAGCGGCGGAGGCGGGAACGGGTTCTTTCGTGATCTGGCTATAAAACCGTTCGCAGATGCCGGCATCGAAGGAGACCAGCGTGCGGCAGACAATCGGCCGGTTCTCATAGACACCGCAGACATCGCCATCGAGCAAGGGGCAGGGCGCGCGCATGCCAATTCGCGTTTGTGAATTTCGTCCGCCGGTCAGCATGAGCGTGGAGGAAAGATTGTCCTGTACGGGCAGACCCGCCGCTTCGGCATATTTCAGCGCGTAGATTACTTCCGGCGCCGAGGCGGCGACCCAGTTGTGACAGCAATGCGAGCAGCCTTTACGGCAGGCGACGTTCAGCTCGCCAATGCGCTCAAGCGTCTGCGAAAGATTGAGATAAAGAAAGCTCATCAAGGGCGAGACGGAGCGTTCGTTCTTCGCCGTAAGCACGAAATCGTACATCACGCGCATCAGCGCGACGATCTGATCGACGCTGCGCTTGGCAACGTCGAGGCCCCCCATAACCAGAGCGTAGTCCGCTTCCATACAGCCACCCCACGACGTTTCGTTCGAGCAGGCGGGTGTTCCCCTACACGAGGTTGTGCGGTTAGGGCCTCCATGTCTAGAGAAATGGTTGTGGGCGGTGCAGCATTGCACGCGCAACGCCGTGTTCGCGCGTTATCCGGCGATCAGAAGAGCGGGGTATGTGGGCTTATCCGCCGAGAGGGACGCGTTCGTAACCCTGGCGCTGATAGTCGGTGATGCAGCGCGCTTCGCGAGACGCCGACACGCTTGCGGTCACAGGATCGGAATTGAACGGTCCGCACACCGCCGTCTGTCCCGTCTGGGGATGGCGCATATAAACGGGCGCGGTGGTAGAGCAGGCCGACAGGACAATGGCGCAAACGCCCAAGGCAATAAATCTCATTTCAAATGACTCCAGATCCGTGTGGCAGAGGGAGCGGATCCAAGCGTCCCCACCGGAGAAAATTCCGAGCTTACTTTTATAACGCCTTTTGCCAAGGTTCGGTTTCAGAAAATGTCGGCGTTTTCTTAGGATTTTTCGCGTCATCGCCGGTGTTAACGGGCGAGCGGGCAGACGCGCGGGCCAATACCGGGCATGATCGGGAGGGGTGGGCGATCGGGGGAGCAATATGCGTAAGGGTGTTTCTGTGGCGCGTACCGGGTTGGCGCTCGGTCTTGTTCTTTCCGCGCTCACACGCGGTCACGCCGCGGAGGGAGCATATACCGTGCTCGATGCCGAAACCCTTGCCGATATGCGCTGCGCTTACGGCTATCTTTACGCCATGGATTTCAACGATACCGAGGCCTATCTGAACGCGCTTCTCTCGTCGGCCTATTTCCGGGGCCGGGTCGAAGCGCGCCACCCCGCATTCGACTGGAATGCGGCCATCGCCGCGAATCCGGAGGCGTTGACCCTGACGGCCATGGGCGCCGCCGCGGACAGCTGCTATGCCAAGATGGAGGCGTCGAATGACAGTTACGGCGATCTCCTGGACCGGTTTTTCGACGCCGCACAGGCCGCGCAGAGCAATGCCGCGCCCCAGCCGCCCCAGCCGGTGATCATTGCCCCGGACGGCCTTTTGCCGCCGCAGCAGAAACAGGCCGTAGGGAGCGACGGTACGCTGCGCCAGGGCCCGGTCATCGCGCCCTGACGCTTAAGCCTCGCCACGGAGGCGAGGCGTTATTTTACGCCTATTCGATGCCGTCGATGGTTTCCACGAGCCAGTTCTGCATCAGTTGCGCGACCGCCTCGCTGTCGAGTTCGACCATGAACATATGCCCGCCGCCGGGAAAGCCGACATCCTGGGTGCGCACATAGGTTGGGTGTACCCCCGCCTGTTCGAGATATTTCACGGTGCACTGATTATAGGGCGCATAGAACGAGGACTCGGATTCGACGATCAGGATCGGCGAATTCTCGAAGCCCGGCAGTTGACGCGGCGCATCGCCCTGCAGCCAGCAGCGCACCTTCTCCGGATCGTCCGCCACCTCTTCCTGCACGAATTGCAGATCGTCGGGTGAGGTGAGCGCCGGCTCATAGGTCATCGGCGTAATGGTGAGGCCCCAGGGTTTGATGCCTTCGGCGTCTTCGAACCAGTTCGGCGCGCCACGGAAATTCACGTTGCGCACGGGCGGTCCTGAAGGCTCAAGGGCAATCAGCGCCTTCACCAGATCGGGCCGCGCCTGAACGAGCGGCCAGCCATAGGCGCCCGATTGCGAATGCACGACGACGATGGCGGGCCCGATGCGATCGAGCAGGGCCGCCAGCGCGTCGATGTTCATCTGCGTCTGCATTTCGCGGTTGGCCATCGAGCCGGTGCCGCCCGCATAATAATTGTCGAAGGCGGGATCGCCGGGTTTGGCGGTGCCAGGCCAGCGATTATGCAATTCGGCCTGCGGCCATAATTTGTATTCTTCGCTGGCCGCGAAGCGCTGCTGCACGAAATCATAGGTCTGGTAGCGCTGCTCACCATAGATGTTGTCGATATAAGGCGAGCGGCCACGCGCCACCTGATCAACGATGTAGACCGGATAGCCGCGGCGCAGGAAGAAATCGCGCCAGCCGGGGCGGCCATCGGGGGTCATGATGTAATCGGCGCCGGTGCGGCTGCCGCCATGTACGAGCACGATGGGATAGGCCTGCTGCTCGCCCGCCGGCAGCTGATATTCGACATACATCTGGCCGAAATAGCGGGTGCTGCCCGGTTGTTCGAGGCTGCCGTCGGTTTCGACCGGCTGCATGTTCGGCGCGGTCGGAATGTCGGTGTATTCGCCGCCGACATAGAAATAACCCTGTTCGGCGATCATCAGAGGGCCGCCCTCAATCATCCGCGGTGCCGCTTCCTCGGCGGGTGCGGGCGCTTCCGCCGCAGTGGTTTCGGCGGGCGGCGCTTCGGCAAGGGTCGGGGTTTCGGCTTCGGAACAGGCGCCAAGGGCGAGCGCGGCAGCGCTCACCAACAGGAAATTACGTGCAGATCTCATACTCAATGGAAGCTCCCCCCGGCGCGTTCGCGCCCTGTCCGGCTATATCGTGGTGGCGTGGACGATATCACCACGATTCCGGCCAAGAAAGGTTGGTGCGTGCGCAACCGCCGCATCCAATCCCACACGCTTGGAAAATTTTCCGAAAAGCGAGACCGCAGAGACGGTTCAAAAGCGATGGGCGCCCGCAAAAGAAAACGCCCTCGCGTGGCGTTCACGCGAGGGCGGTGCATCAGTAGGAAAGGCCGGCCGATTTATGGCGGGTAATGACCGCAGCGGTAGTAATAGTCTTGGCGGGTTGCGCGCTGGTCGGCCCATACCGGATCGCCGAGATTGACGGCACACGGATCGGTCAACGCACCAGCGGCTGCGCCTGCCACGCCGCCGATCACAGCGCCCGCGCCGGCATCGCCCGAAAGCGAACCGACCAGGGCACCCGCACCGGCACCCAGCAAACCGCCCGATGCGGCGCGGTCGGTAGTGGAAGTGCCGCAGGCTGCAAGCGAAAGAGACGCTGCGGCGGCGAGCGCGAGGGCGGTGGTCCTATACGAAAATTTCATAAGGCTTTCTCCCTTTTGGAGCGCGAGTAACAAATCCGCGCTGAACGAAACAACGTGGGTTTCGTCAGAACGTTCCCGAAATCATGAACTTCACTATTGCCCAACGGCAGAGCTTTGCTGCGCGGCAACAGGCAAGGTTTCGGACCGTTCGAAATCAGCCCGCGGTGTTACGTCCAGCACGTCTACATCACATTGGGCCATCGGGTCGTCCTCCCTTGTTGCGCGTGAGGTAACAACGCGCGGCAAAGGAGTGCTGTTCCTGATAAGGCGCCAAGCGAAACGGGCGGATTATTGCGGGAACGTTATCATGTCGCTGCGCGTGAGAATGCTTTTTCCGCGAAACGTATTCGATGTGCCCAGATACCAGACCGCGAATTGATCTTCATAGGCGGTATCGGAGGCGAGGCCATCGACCGGCACGATGATGTTAAATCCGCGTTCCGCCGCGCCCGCGCCCGTGGCGAACACTGCGCCGACGCCCGCCGTGCTGGTGAGGATCAGCGTTTCGATTCCGGCGGCACGAAGATCCGCTTCGAGATCGCTGCCGTAGAATTTGTTGAAGGGGCGCTGGTAGATCGGTTCATCGCCTTGGGGCGCGAGAGCGGTCACGAACTGGTCGGCCTGCATGTTCGGGCCATGCGTGTAGATGATCTTCATTCCCGAAGCGCGCGCATGCGCGATGAGATTTGCGACAGCGGGAATGATCGCATGGCAGCGCACACGCATTTCGGGCGTGCAGGTGCGGGCGTTGAAATCCATGACGAGGAGAGCCGTCGTTGCGACATCCGGGGCAGCGCTCGAGAGAACCGGTGCCTCGGGCGCAGCGACCGCTGTCCATTCGTCGATGACGGTCTGCGCGCAAACGGGAAGGGTGAGGGTTGCTGCAATAGCGAAAACTATTGCGCCAAACGATGTCGTGATGCCGGATGGAGTGCTCATTCTTTTCTCCCAGATAGGGACGCATTGATAGGCAGTCGCGATTTCAATGTCTATTGCCCCGAAAGTAGCAGGGGTGCGTTCGGGCGCGGTCCAGAGTAAGCTCGTACCACAAGCCACCATTGGGAGGACTATATGAGCGTCGCACGCGTTACGGAAATTTCGTCATCGTCGAAAAAGAGTTTCGAGGAAGCCATCAAGAACGGCATCTCACGCGCTTCCAAAACCCTGCGCAATGTTGAAGGCGCGTGGATCAAGGAACAGAAGGTCGCGGTGAAGAAAGGCGTCATCACCGAATATCGCGTGAACATGATGGTGACATTCGTTCTCGACGAATAGGCAACCGAAGCGGGCTCAAGTAGGCGGTCATCCGAAGGGGATGGCTGCTTCCCTCGCTGTTCAGCGTGGGGCGGGCCCGGGCGTCGCCGCGCGCGCCGCGACCCACTCGCACATGGTCCGCCTTCGAGGCACAGGCTTTTGATACAAGTTTAATGCTTCCAAGCCCTACCTTTGTGTAAGGCTTGCGCTTACATGCGAGTTGTACAAGATAAGACAGCATTTCCGCGGGGCAGTATGACATCGAGCCGGGTACATTTGGCAAGGATGGCCGGCATCATGCGTTCGGGCGAGCTGCGTCCGGCGTTGATATGTTTGCTGGGCGCCGTCGCGCTGTCGGGCTGTGCGGTCTTCAACCGCACAGAACCCACGCCGCCGCCCCCGCCACCGGCGGTCGCCGTCGATGATACAATTGTCCCGCTTCCGAAACCGCCGCTCGTTCCGACACCGGGGCTGACAGATGCGCAGCGCCTGAGCCACGCTATCGCGCTTCTGGAAGAAGGAAACGCGGCGCAGGCGAAAGTGGAACTGGAAGCCTATCTTGCCGTGATGCCTGAAAGCGCCGTGGCACAGCGTCTGCTGTTTCAGGTCGATGCGCCGATGGAGGTTCTGTTTCCCGCCGAATATTTCACGGTCCAGCTTCCGGCGGCGGAATCGCTGTCCTCGCTGTCGGGGAAATATCTGGGCGAAGTGATCGGCTTCTATGGTCTCGCCCGCTACAACGGTATTGCGGTGCCTTCGCACGTCGTCGTCGGACAATCGATCAAGATACCTGCGACGCCGGGCGCGCTTGCCGCGCAGGCCGCCGAAGCGCAACACGCGGCGACACCGCCCCCGCCAGCTGCGAGCGCCGCGCCCAATGCGGGCCTCAGCGAAGCGGATATCGCCTGGCTGGATGTCAAACAAATGATCGCCGCCAACCGTTTCGGCGCCGCCATCCGCGAGGCCGAATCGAAAGGCATCATGCCGAGGGGCAGCGATGCCGCATTGCTGGCGTCGGCCTATGCAAGCAATGCGCGCGAATTGCAGAACGCCAATGCGCTCCATGCGGGGGCGCAGGCCCTGCGCGCAGGCCAGCTTTACCTCGATGCCAACCAGCCGCGCGAAGCGCTCGAAATGCTTGATCTTGCGATACGTCTTACGCCGGGAAGCACGGCGGCGCGCGCCATGCGCGATGCGGCGCGTCGTGACGTGGTCGATCTGGAATACCGTGAAGGCGTGGAAGCGTTCGATGCCAACGATCTTGCCGGCGCCATCGGACATTGGGACCGGGCATTGGAGCTCAATCCCGATCACAGAGATTCCGCAATCAATCGCGCGCAGGCTGCCGAATTGTTGCGCGCGCAGCGCACCGGCACGGCCCAGCCTTAGAAATTCTTGTCGGGGTGTTGCGCTTTACGGCGGCCGGAAAGCCCGGATGTGTTCCGGGCCTTGCCGGCCGTTTTCCCGTAAACGATGGAGGCGTTAGTGAACGACGCCTTCGGTGACGTGAAGCACGCCATTGGTCGCGTCGACGTCGGGACCGACCACTCGGTTGCCGTCGATGGCGATGGCGCCATTGCCGTTATTGCCGCGGCCCATGGAATTGACCTGAACGCGGTCGCCATTGAGCGTTTCGTAGCGGCCATTGCGGCCCTGCAGGTCGGCGCTCATATATTCGCCCGTAAGGATCTGCATGCCGAGGATTTCGGCGAGCTGTGCCTGATTGCCCATCAGGCGATCGGCGACGCCGTTGCCCAGCGCTTCGAAGGCCGCGTTGTTCGGCGCGAAAACGGTGAAGGGGCCTTCGCCTTTCAGGGTTTCGGTAAGACCGGCCGCTTCGACAGCCTGAACGAAGGTGCTGAGATCCGGATTGGCGGATGCTGCCTCGATGATGTCCTGCGCCTGCGACGCGGAAACCGACATGACAACCGCAGTGGCGGCGGCGGCGAGAAGAGTGACGATGCGCATAGAGTACTCCCTTGGGTGGCGTTTATCCGTTAATTCCAGATCGGGAACGCACCCGCGCATGAGTCATCGCGGCCCGGAAATCATGGGCCGTCGACCTCTTGCGCTCCTCCGCGTATTCGGTCTGGCGTTGCGAAACAGGCGCTGTGGCATGAAGCCGGTCCTGCAAAGCAACACCGGCCTTCTGAGCCGCGTTGGCGAATGAATCAAGCGACGAGACTGTGAACCACCGAGAATTGTACGCGAAATGCGCGCGGCGGTTTGACCCATGACAACCAGAGGCTGCGTGACGTGCAGGCGTGCGCCGATACACGCACGTTCTGGTGGTATTGTGTAGGAAACGTTAGAATTTCAGCGGATACGGGTTCCCATCCGAAATCCCAAATTGCAGAAATTCAGGGCGTCAGCTGCGCTTCCAATGCATCGATCTGGGGTTCGAGTTGGGCCAGCAGATTGCCGTCGCCCGTAAAGCAAAGGTTACGCATGGTTTCGGTGATGCTGATCATCGCCCCGGTTTTGGATTCGGGCGGGGGATTCCACACTTTACCCGCCATGAGCTGGCCATCGGCGGTCATCGAGAAATGATAGTCGGTGCCATCGGGACCGAGCGCAATCGTGTCGCCGTAATGGGTTTCGAGCAGCATCTTTTTCCACAGCTCGACAAGACGCGCACCGAGCGCGGGTGTGATCGTCACCTCGCAGCGCGCGCCTGTCTGCACGTCATGATAATCGCCCGGCAATTCGGAGTGGTATTCGGCAATGGCGTCGGCGATTTCGGATTCATGTCCCGGCGCGTAATCGGCGGGAAGCTCCTCGAGCATTCGTAAATTTTCATAGCTCCAGAGCTGCGCTTGGGATTGGAGATGGAAAATCGAATAGACGCCGTTCCGCTCGCGTATGCCGAGCGCATATTCCGGCGTGAAAGAGGGAAGGCCGATCAGCCGCGCGCGCACATCGTCGGTGAAGGCGTCTCTCAGGACCGAAATGACCATCTCATGATAGGGCGCGAGCGACGTTGCATGTTCGGGCAGGTCGGCGCGCGTGAATTGTGAATCCTCCGGCACGAAATGTTCGGTCGCGGAAAGTGGCGACGCGGCCAATGTGCCGACGATTACAATGAGGCGGAGTGCGAAACGATGGTTCATGGAGCCTTCGACACGTGATGCGCAACGCGAAGCGCATGCTGACGCCGTAGAGCCCGGATGTCCAGACGCAGGGGCCAACGTTCAGGCGGCACGCACGAAAGGAACCATTGCCGCCGCCATTAGGGCCGTCAATCAGGAAGGCCACCGCCACGCCGACCCCGGACTTGAGCCCCACGCCGCAATAAAACGGATTTGAGTCCCGCGCCGCAACAAGACGGGGCCATCAGCCGCTGTTGCGCAGGCCTGCGGCGACGCCGTTGATGGTGATCAAAAGGCCGCGCAGCGTTTTCGGATTGTCTTCGCCGCTTCTGTGCGCGCGAAGCAATTCTACCTGCAGATGGCTTAAGGGATTCACATAGGGCAGGCGGTTCTGCAGCGAATGCGCGAGCAGCGGATTGCCGTCGAGAAGGGCTTTGCTTTCCATGATCTCCAGAAGCGCAGCGACACTCGTGTCGTGCTCGGCGCGGATGCGCGGGAAAATGGAATCGCGCAAGGGCTCGTCCGGCACCAGTTCGGCATAACGCGAGGCAATGCCCATGTCGCTTTTCGCCAGGACCATTTCCAAATTCGCCAGCAGCGTGCGGAAGAATGGCCATTCGCGGTGCATGCGCTTCAGAAACGCCATGCCCTTTTCGGGATGTTTCGCCAGCCATTCCGTTACGGCGCTGCCGAAGCCATACCAGCCAGGCAGCATCACGCGGCATTGCGCCCCGGAAAACACCCAGGGAATGGCGCGTAAATCCTCGATGCGTCCGCTACCGGTGCGCGCGGCGGGGCGCGAGCCGATATTCAGCGTCGATATTTCATTGATGACGGTCGAGGTACGGAAATATTGGGTGAATCCGGGCGTCGTGTAGACGAGGGTGCGATAGGCCTGGAAGGCGGAGGCCGAGAGTTCTTCCATCGTCTCAAGAAAATCGGCGCTCGCCTCGCCGCCCGGATGCTGCAGCACCGAGGCTTCGAACGCCGCCGCCGCGAGCACTTCGAGATTGCGGCGCCCGACCTCCGCATTTGAATATTTGCTCGAAATGATTTCGCCCTGTTCGGTGAGACGGATCTGGCCGCTGACCGCGCCGGGCGGCTGCGCGAGAATGGCGTCATAGCTCGGGCCGCCGCCGCGTCCGACCGTGCCACCGCGCCCGTGAAAAAGGCGCAGGCGCACGCCATGTTTTTTGCACAAAGCGACCAGGCCGGTTTCCGTCTTGTACAATTCCCAACCCGACGTGATGTAGCCGCCATCCTTGTTGCTGTCGGAATAGCCGATCATCACTTCCTGCAGACCACCTCGTGCCTCGACAAGCCGCCGATAGGCGGGGATCGACAGCAGCCGGTCCATGATCGGAACGGAGTTGCGCAAATCTGCGATGGTTTCGAACAGCGGTACGATGTCGATGGCGCTTGATCCTTCCGCCGTGACGAGCCCTGCTTCCTTCAGGAGAAGCGCCAGCGTCAGAAGGTCCGAAACGCCGCGCGTGTTGGAAATGATGGCGGTGGTGATGACTTCCGCACCGTATTTTCCATGCGCGGCTTTCGCGGCGCGGAAGATGGCGATTTCGCCGGCCGTCTTCGGGGTATAGGCGAAGTGGCGGTGCAGCAGCGGGCGCGGATTGGAGAGTTCGCGTTCAAGAAGGGCAATGCGCGCATCTTCGTCGAGCGTGGTGAAGTTCATGCCGGGGATGGCGGCTTCGAACAGTTCGGCAATGGTGGCGGCATGGACCGCCGAATTCTGGCGCAGATCGAGCGTTGCGAGATGAAAGCCGAAACAGTCGATGGCGCGGCGGATGCAGCGTAAATGTCCCTTGGCCAGCGCGCCGGAGCCGTTTTCCTTCAGCGAGGCGGCAATGATGTCGAGGTCCTTGAGAATGTCACCCTGTGAACGATAGGGCTCGGCATCACCCAAATCATAGCGCGGCGGCGCTATATCATTGATGGCGCGCTGCGTGGCGGCGAGGCGCGCATAGATCAGCGACACCGCGCGGCGATAGGGCTCAAGGCCATTGTGCTCGGACGAATCGGGCGAGGCATCGGCCAAAGCCGTCAATGCTTTCGATATCGGCACCAGCGTCGAGGACAACGAGAGTTCGCTTCGCAACTTGCGCAATTCGCGCAGATAGAACCGCAAGGCATGCGCACTTTGCATGCGCAGCGTTTTTTTCAGTACTTCGGCATCGACAAAGGGATTGCCGTCGCGGTCTCCGCCGATCCAGCTTCCGATGCGCAGAAAGGAGGGAAGGGGAATTTCCTCGTCGGGGAACATTGCTTCCAGCCGGTCTTCGAGCCGCCCATAGAGACGCGGGAGTTCGCGGAAGAAAGTGTAGTCGAAATAGGAAAGACCGTTGGCGACTTCGTCGAGGACGTTGAGCTTGGTCTGGCGCAACAGATTGGTCTGCCACAGCGTCAGTACCGCACGGTCGAGCCCGTCATCGACCTCGCGCATTTCCTCCGGCGTGAAGACGCCCTGTTCGCGCCGGGCGAGAAGCTCGGCCACCGCCATCTCGCAATCCATCGTGCTCTTGCGGCGCACTTCCGTGGGATGCGCGGTGAGCACCGGGCTGACGCGCGCGCCCGCGAAAAAACGGCGGAGATCGCTTGCGTTCAAGCCTTCGCCCCGCGCTGTTTCCAGTGCCGCCGCTAACGTGCCCGGTTGCGGGGCGTCGGCCGCCATTTCACGCAGGCGGATATCGGCGATCTGGTACTGGTCTTCCGCGATATTGGCGAAATGCAGGAAGTAGCTGAAGGCGCGCGCCACCTGCACCGCGTCTTCGCGGCTTAAAGCACGCAGAATGTTCTCAAGCTCCAGCCGCGCATCGGCATCCGCACCGCGATGGAAACGCACCGAAATGACGCGAATCTTTTCGACCAGATCGAAGATGATCTGGCCTTCCTGTTCGCGCACCGTGTGGCCGAGAAGACTGCCCAGCAATCTGATATCGCCGCGCGCGGGGAGGGTTCGTCCCGTTGCACTGCCCAAATCGGGCGCAGTCTGCTCAATTGCGCGGCTCATTTGACTCGCAGTGCAGCGCGTGCGTTTCGCGCTGCAGCGCAACACTAACATGCATATGCGTGATGGCGAGAGAAAACCTGTCGCGGCACAAATTCGTCACGGGCGGCATTTCCGCTTTTCTCGTCATGGCCGGGCTTGACCCGGCCACCCATCTGCCGAGCGTCTGCGAGGCAATAAAATCTGAATGCCGTTGCTCACGCCAGATCGGCGTATAGGTCATTCCAGTCCGGATTTGATTTCTCTATCAGCTTGATTTTCCAATCTCGGTTCCAGCGTTTCAGACTGGTCTCGCGCTGAATGGCATGCGCGACGAGATTGTATTCTTCCACGAGTACAAGACGTGCCACTTTGTATTTGCGCGTGAAGTTCGAACCCGTTCCTTGACGATGCGCGTAAATACGTTCTGCCAGATTTGTGGTGACACCTGTATAGAGCGTTCCATAGGGTTTGCTCGCGAGAATGTAGACATAACCCTTCATGCTTTCCGGAGCCGATCAGACTTTGCGGAAAGTGATTTTCGGATGGTGCGATATTAAGGCGAGCGTGTGGTGTTTCCCGGGCGAGGTTTTGATTGTTTCTTCGGCTCGCGGACGCTCGCCGGATGGGTGGCCGCCTCGGTGGGCGGCCATGACGAGCAGTAGGGGTGCCATCGCTCGTCCGGCCACGAAGCGTTATTTCAAAAATCCGGTGTCGTATCCGTCGGCACCGGATATTCGCCGCCGAGTTCGAAGCGGACATTTTCAGCGCAGATATTTTCCCGAAAGAGGGTGCCCGCATCGGAGCGGCGATAACGCTGCACCGCGCTCCATTCGGTGGTAAAGGCGCCGGGATCGGAAACCGTTAAGCGCACTTCGAGAATGCTGCCCTCATCCACCACGCGATAGCGTTCGACGACATGCAGCGTGTCGGTGTGCGGCGTGCCGTAATAATCGATGGGTCCGGTATTCGAGAAACCGATGCTGTCGATCACAAGCGTATCGCCTTCGTAATGTCCGACCGAATGGCCATAGGGGCTGGGCGCAATATTTT
This sequence comes from uncultured Alphaproteobacteria bacterium, assembly GCA_903862715.1. GTDB lineage: Bacteria > Pseudomonadota > Alphaproteobacteria > Micropepsales > Micropepsaceae > CAIYRG01. Next base: position 4,038 of record CAIOYY010000096.1, on the reverse strand, counting down.
CGGGATGGGTCCCGTTCAATTGGACGCGGCGCACCTGGCTGTCATGGTGATAGAGAAATGTAACGCTACCCGCTTCCTGCAGAAGTTCGACGGGCTCGCGCAGAAGAATGACATTCGGCACGCCGAGCGGGAGACACAGCTGCAACTGTTCGCGCAGCACTTCGCCGCTGTCGAGTTCGGCGATGTCATGTTCCTTCACGGCGTTCGCCGCCCAGGGCTGCAGGATTGGATTGCGGTAATCGCCGACCCAGACATTGATCGCCGTGAATTCGAGACCCGGCATGTTGACGACGGGACCGGGACCTTCCTTCGGAGGAAGAAAATGCGCGATCGTATGTTCCCAATGCCCGGAGAAATCCGGGACCTCTGCCGCATGCGCGCCGCGCGGCGCATCAGCCTCGCAGCCCGAAAGGGCAAGGGAGAGGCACATCGCGAGGATAGGGGCGGCGAGGATCAGGCGGTTCGGCATCACGGGGGCAGGAAGCGTTTCGCCCGAGCGATACTGAGGTTTCGGCGCAAAAGAAACCCGAAAGATGGGTCCGCGGCGCGCTACTGGGCGTTCGCTTCCTGCTGCGCGTCTTCCGGCGAGCAGCGCTCCACGGGTTCCGCCTGACGGGTTAAAACCGTCGTGCGTCCGAACATGGGCGTTGCGACATAGCCGCGTACTTCCAGCGTGTCGCCTTCGCCGAGTTTCATTTCGGCGTCATAGGTCTTGCCGTTTTGCGGATTATAGACCCACCCGCCTTCCCATTCGCCCGGCGCGCCCGAAGGCTCGAACCCGGCGAAAATCTGGAGGCCGCAGAGCGGGCGTCCGCGCAAGGCGGGATCGGTGTTGTTGGTATCGAAACGCATCGGGTTTTCGCTGCGCCCGCCGACCGCGACGACTTCGCCGCAGATGCCTTCCGCGCAGGAAGCGGTTTCGACCACCCAGCCATTGCGATTGATCCAGAGACCCTCCGCGCTTTCGGCGGCAATGGACGGCGGGGCCAGCACACTCATTGAGGCGAGCGCGAGCGATGAAAAGAACGAGATGCGAGACAACACGGCAATGTCCTCCTCGAAAAGACGCCCGACACATGAAGCCGCATTATACGGCGCTCTTACCTATACGCCCAAATGGGCGCGATGGATGAGGGCCGCAAGCAGACCCCTGACCCTGGCTAAACGCGCGGGAACCCTTTTGCGTTGCAGCCGACGCAAAGGGGGAGGGGATTGCGCGCACAGGCTGTGGGAATCGCCGTATTTTCCAAGACCGCAGCCAGCGCCACGTTCCGAAGGCGCTTGTTCCCAGCCTCTTTTCGGGCGCGGCGGCCATGTTAAGGTCCCTGCGCCAAAGATCAAAAAAGACATAACGGGGAGTGTTCCATGACATTGCGATTCTTTCAGGGCGAACGGTTCGGGCTGGCGGGCCGGTTTTGGCAGGCGGGCGTCGCGGGGCTCGCCTTCCTTGCGCTCAGCGTGCAGGCGGTTGTTGCGCAAGTGCAGGTGACGCCGCTGCCCGTGACCAATGAGGAGTGGGAACAGCCTTATGAGGGCTTTCGCGTGGTCGGCAATCTCTATCACGTCGGCACCTATGATCTCTCGGCCTTTCTGATCACGACCGACGAAGGCCATATCCTGATCAATTCGGGCGTCGCGTCTTCGGTCGCCATGATCCGCCAGAACATCGAAGACCTCGGCTTCAACTTCGAGGACATCAAGATCATCACCGCGACGCATGCGCATCACGATCATGTCGCGGGCCTTGGCGAAATTCAGGATCTGACCGGCGCCGAAACCTATTTCCATGAGTTCGAAGTGCCGGTTGTCACCACCGGCGGCAATGACGATTACCGCTATCCCAATCGCGGCGTGATCTATGAACCGATCGAAGTCGATCATGTGCTGACCGATGGCAGCACCATCGAACTCGGCGGCGTCGTGCTCACCGTGCATCATCATCCCGGCCACACGCGCGGTGCGGTGAGCTTCACCTATGATGTGGAGGAGGGCGGCGAGACCTATCATGTGCTCATCGCCAATATGGGCTCGGTCAACCAGAGCACGAACTTCGCCAACATGCCGGGTTTCCCCGATGTGGCCGAGGCCTATGCGAAAACCTTCGCTTCGCAGAAGGCGATGAACCCGGACATCTGGGTCGCGTCGCATGCGGGACATTTCGCGCTGCACGAAAAGCGCCAGCCGGGCGACGCCTATGATCCGCAGCGCTTCTACGACCCCGAAGGCTGGCATGAGGAAGTGAACCGCTATGAGGCGCTCTATCTCGAACGCCTCGCGGCCGATATGTCGGCGGCCGCCGGCGGCGGGGCCAGCCCTGCGCCTGCGCCTGCAGATGACGGTCACGGGCATTAGGCGGCGGATTGGGGACCGGGAACCGGTCGTCGAACAGGTCGAGGATTTGCGGGGAAGGGCGGCGGAAACGCTGCCCTTTTCCTTTGGAATGGCCATTAGCCCGGATCGGGCGGCGCGCCGCCGGCGTCGCTCGCAAAGGGGGAGGGTTTTGGTGGCTTTCCGCCTCTTGCCATCGGACTTAAGCGCGGTTATCACCCGCACCCTGACTGCGCCCTTCGTCTATCGGTTAGGACTCAAGATTTTCATTCTTGCAAGAGGGGTTCGACTCCCCTAGGGCGCACCAGTTTTTTCCCTGACCATCATCCGTTGTCTTCCGATTATCCCTTCGGATGAAATCATCGTTTGCCGGGACGAACGTCCCGCTGACGTGCGAGAAGCAGGCCGCCGCCGCTTGGAGCGGCTGGATGGACCGGCACATGATCGACAGAGCCAAACCCGCTGCCCCTGCGCCGTGGATATCCTACGCCACGCTGGCGTTGGTGATGCTGTTCTGGTCGGGCAATTTCATAGCCGGGCGGTTGGTGCAGGGGCATGTGCCGCCTTTGACGCTGGCGCTGTTCCGGTGGAGCGGGGCGGCGTTTCTGCTCGCGCCCTTCGCCTGGCGGCATTTCATGGCGGATCGCGCCATCCTCGCGCGCAACTGGCGCATCGTTCTCCTCTTAGGCCTTTCGGGCGTCGCCGCGTTCAACGCCTTCGTCTATACGGGGCTGAACCACACCACGGCCACCAATGCCATCCTGCTTCAGGCGGCGATTCCGGCGCTGGTCCTGATGTTCAATTTCCTTTTCTTCCGCGAGAAATCGCCATGGCTGCAGATCGCGGGCGTCGCGTTCTCGGTGCTGGGCGTCATCATCATCGTGCTGCGCGGGGATCTCGCGTCGGCGGCGAGCCTCGCCGTCAATGACGGCGATCTTCTGGTGCTGTGCGGCGTGACCAGCTGGGCCGTTTACACAAGTCTTCTGCGCCTCAGGCCGCACGCGCATCCGCTCAGCTTTCTGCTGGCGACGTTTGTCATCGGCATCCTTGCGATGGCGCCGCTTTCCCTATGGGAAATTGGGAGCGGCGAGCGGCTGCATCTCAACGCGACGACGTTCGGCGCCATTGCCTATGTCGCGGTGTTCCCGTCGCTGATTGCCTATATTCTCTATAACGCCGCGGTGCGCGATCTCGGCGCGGGCCCGGCGGGGCAGACGATTACGCTGCTGCCGCTGTTCGGTGCGTTTCTCGTCGCCGCCTTCCTCGATGAACCGCTGCACGGTTTTCATGCCGTCGGCATGAGCGCCATTCTGGGCGGCATCGTGCTGACGGCGCTGGCGGCGAGGGCGGCGCAAAAGCGGCGTTGAAGGCGGTCGCCGAAACCCCTCAGGTCACGCGCTTGTAGATGGTGTAGCCGAGAACGAGGAACACCAGGAACAGCGCGAGGGCCAGGAAGAAAAGGATTTTGGCAAATCCGACGGCCGCGCCCGCAACGCCCGTGAAGCCCAGCGCCCCGGCGATAAGACCCACAACAAGAAAAATGAGTGCCCATTTCAGCATTGGAGTTCTCTGTCCGTCGTCAGAACATTTGGCGCAGACCCGAGCTTAGATTAGCGGAGGGTCGGCCTCGTCTGGGGTTTGATGTTAGGCGGCGAGCTTGCGGTGCTGCAAGCGTCGATGTTCGATGGTCTGTCGTTTGATCCTTTCGCG
>CAIOYY010000095.1 GCA_903862715.1 uncultured Alphaproteobacteria bacterium | reverse complement strand
GCTCCAAAGGCATCGCGCTTAAACTCTCGAGCCTCCTTGATAGGTAGGGGCACCCGCGCATGAACGCCGATGGTTCACCCCAGAGCGGTTCGGCCTCCGATGTCTCGTACCCATGGCTGCGGATTTATCCCAAGTACGCCCCGTGGGACATGCCGCTGCCGGCCGCGCCGGTCTTCAACCTGCTGCACGACGCCGCGGCGAAATACGGCCACCGCCCGGCCATGGATTTTTTCGGCAAGCGGTGGACCTATACTGAAACAGCCGCGCTAGCCGCCAGGGCCGCGCAAGGATTCCAGAAAATCGGCGTGACCAAAGGCACGCGCGTCGGCCTGCTGCTGCCCAATACCCCCTATTATATCGCGGCCTACTTCGGCGTGCTTATGGCGGGCGGGATCGTGGTGAACATGAACCCGCTCTATGCGGTGCGCGAACTTGAGATGATGCTCAAGGACTCCGGCGCCGAGATTCTGGTGACCATGGACCTGACGGCCATGTACCCGAAAGCCCGCACGCTTCTCAACAACTCGAACCTGCGCAAACTCGTCGTGTGTTCGATGACCGAAGCGCTTCCGCTGGCCACATCCGTGCTGTTCAACCTGTTCCGCCGCTCAACCGTGGCGAATGTCGAGGAAGACGACCGCCAAATCTGGTGGGACGATCTGATCGACAATGAAGGCAAGCCATCGTTGCCTGCCATCGATCCCAAGGAAGACCTTGCGGTTTTGCAGTATACGGGCGGAACGACAGGCCTTCCCAAGGGCGCGATGCTGACTCACGCCAATATCACGGCGAATGTGCGCATGGTGGCCCGCTGGCATGGCAGCCCGGTCTATGGTCAGGAGCGGTTCCTCGCTGCTCTGCCGTTCTTCCACGTCTTTGCGATGACGGTGGCGCTTTTGTGCCCCATGGACCTCGGCGCTGAGATCATCATGATGCCGCGCTTCGAATTGAAAGATTGCCTGAAGAAAATCGACAAGCGAAAGCCGACCGTTTTCCCAGCCGTGCCGACGATCTTCACCGCCATCAACGCCTCGCCCATCGCGAAGAATTACGATCTTACCTCTCTCAGGCTTTGCATCTCGGGCGGCGCGCCGCTGCCCGTCGAGGTTAAACGCCAGTTCGAGGAAACTTCAGGCTGCGTCGTGGTCGAAGGTTATGGCTTGTCGGAAACCTCGCCCGTCGTCTGCACCAATCCAACCCAGGGCGAGAACAAGCCCGGCTCGGTCGGGCTGCCGATGCCTGGAACCATCATTGAAATCCGCTCGCTGGCGGACGACCGAGTCCTCGGGATCGGGGAAAAGGGCGAGATCTGCGTCCGCGGACCGCAAGTGATGAAGGGCTACTGGAACCGGCCCGAGGACACGGCCGAAGTGATGCGCGGTGGCGCGTTCCACACCGGCGATGTGGGGTATATGGACGACGAGGGCTACGTCTTCATCGTCGATCGCATCAAGGACATGATCATCGCCTCGGGCTTCAAGATTTATCCGCGCATGGTCGAAGAAGCGATCTATCTTCATCCGGCGGTCGAGGAAGTGACCGTGATCGGGGTTGAGGATGAATACCGCGGCCAGGCGCCGAAAGCGTTCATCAAGGTGCGCGCGGGCATGAGCCTGACGGAAGCCGAAATCCGCGATTTCCTCAAGGATCGCCTCTCGAAGATCGAGCAGCCCGCCCTATATGAATTCAGAGATGTCCTGCCGAAATCCCTGATCGGCAAGCTTTCGAAGAAAGAATTAAAACAGGAAGAGGCCGCCAAAAGCGGCGACTGAGCATGTTCCGGAAAAGTGTGGGCGGTTTTCCGATGAGAACATGCTCACGCAACGATTAAGTGACAAGTCACAGGCACGCGACGAAAAAAGGAAAAGCACCATGAGCAACGTCGTCATCGCAGGTTATGCCCGCTCCCCCTTCACGCTTGCGCATAAGGGTGCGCTGAAGAAATCGCGACCGGACGACATCGCCGCCGCGGTGATCAAGGAGCTTGTCGCGCGCACGAAGGTCAATCCGGCCGATATCGAAGACCTGGCCATGGGTTGCGCCTTCCCTGAAGGCGAGCAAGGCATGAACATCGGCCGCATCGTGGCGATGCTGGCGGGCCTTCCCAACAGTGTCGCGGGCGACACTATTAACCGCTTCTGCGGCTCTTCCATGCAATCGATCCACCAGGCTGCGGGCGCCATCAAGATGGGCGCGGGCGACGTCTTTATCGCCGCCGGCATCGAAAGCATGAGCCGCGTGCCCATGGGCGGCTATAACCCGATGCCGAACCCGGCCCTCGTGGACGCGGGCTCGGCCGCCTATATCGGCATGGGCGAGACCGCCGAAAACCTTGCGCAAAAATATCAGATTCCGCGCGCCAAACAGGAAGCGTTCGCCGTTGAAAGCCACCGCCGCGCCGCGAAAGCCCAGGCCGAGGGCACATTCAAAGCCGAGATCGTTCCGGTGAAGGGTGAAGGCGGCATGGTCGATACCGACGGCTGCATCCGCCCGGACACCAACGCCGAAGCGCTCGCCGGCTTGAAGCCGGCGTTCAAGGAAACCGGCTCGGTGACCGCGGGAACGTCCTCGCCGCTCACAGATGGCTGTTCGGCCGTCCTCGTGTGCAGTGAAGATTACGCCAAAAAGAACACCCTCGCGCCGCTCGCGCGTATTCTGTCGATCTCCG
>CAIOYY010000094.1 GCA_903862715.1 uncultured Alphaproteobacteria bacterium | reverse complement strand
TTCTGGAATTCGATGAACACCGCTTCGGAATGTCCGATAAACACCGGCACGCGCACGCAGGTGGCGATTACCTGAATGTCGGGGTCGAGGATCTTCTGCGTTTCGACCGACATCTTCCATTCTTCTTTGGTCGAACCGCCGTCGAGGAAGACGTCGATATGCGGGATCACGTTAAAGGCGATCTGCTTGGTGAATTTCTGCTTCTCGACCGGATCGGCGACGAATACCGCGCGGGTCTGGCGGAACAATTCGTCCATCCCGTCCTTGCCGGCGCCGGACACCGATTGATAGGTGGCGACGACGACGCGCTTGATCCGCGCCACGTCATGCAGCGGCTTCAGCGCGACGACGAGCTGCGCGGTCGAGCAATTGGGATTGGCGATGATGCCCTTCTTGATTCCGGCGTCGAGCACATGCGCGTTCACTTCCGGAACGATCAGCGGAACGTCCCGGTCCATGCGCCATTTCGAGGAATTGTCGATGACCATACAGCCCTGGGCCGCGATTTTCGGCGCCCATTCGGCGGCGACCGTGGAGCCAGCGGACATGAGGCAGATATCGGTGCCGGCGAAGTCGAAATAGTCGAGCGCTTTCACTTTGAGCGTGCTGTCGCCGTAGGAAACATCCACGCCATTGGAGCGGACGGAGGCAAGCGCTACCACTTCCCGCGCCGGAAATTGGCGTTCCACGAGTGTGTTGAGCATCTCCCGCCCGACATTGCCGGTGGCGCCCACGACTGCGACTTTATACGACATGACCTTAAACTCTCGGCTGGTTGCTCGCTCCGGCGCAAGAGTTCGCGCCCGCGAGGGGCGCACACATACTGCAATGAGAACGCGGCGAAAAGCGGCGATTTCGGCCTTCCGGCGCAGGAGTTCCGGAGCAGGATCGGCACCCGCCCTGTTTGCCTGCAGCGCCCGGCGGGCTTGGCCCCTATTTCGCTAGGGCCAACCTGTGCTAAAATTTGGCGTAAATTGCTTTTACATCCGCGCCTTAAGTGATTAGACGCGTTCAGGGACCGACCGAAGGGGATTTCTTGCGCAAAGGATTGAAATCGGCAGTTCTGGCCGCGGCCATGTGCGCGGTGACCACAAATGCCTGGGCTGCGGGTGCGCAATGCGCCAGACCTCAGGAATTGCAGGCTATCAAGACCGCCGCTGTACAGCAGGAGCTGATGGTGGCCGCGCTCTCCTGCGATGCCGTTCCCCGCTATAACCAGTTCGTGACCGCCTTTCAGAGCGATCTTCAGGCTTCCGACCGTGCGCTGCAGGCTTTTTTTCGCCGCCTGAATGCGCGCACCGGCACAGCCGATTACCACGCCTTCAAGACGCGGATGGCCAATGCATCGTCACGCAAAAGCATCGCCCACATTACCAATTTCTGTGATGGCGCGAACGCCATGTTCGTCACGGCGCTCGATTCCGGCCCCGTGACGCTTGCGGCCTTTCTGTCCGGGCAGCCTTCCTTCGGCGGCGACGATTATTCCGTGTGCGAGAATATGCCGATCATGGCGCGCGAACCGGCCCCCGACGCGGTACCGCCGACCGTCGCGATGATCCCGCGCATGAAACCGGTCATGATTGTGGAACCGGCGCGTGGATTGGTGTTGCGCACCAGCCTTGATTTTTCGGCCGAGACGTTCTGAGACGGCCGAATGTTCGTTCAAAAGGCGGGCCGAAAGCCCGCCTTTTTTATTCCATGCGGGGAACGCGGCGGCAGCTTACGCGGCGAAATCGCGAAAGGCGCTGGGATGCGCCTTGATGATGAAGGCGTAGCGGCCGGGCAGCACGTGAAAGGAGAGCGTGTTCTCGCGCGTCGCTTCTAGTCCCTGCAGCAGAATATCGCGCGGCGCGACGTGAAAAAGACGAAGCCACCCGCGCAGGCCCCGCGCGGCGGGTGGCCACAGCGAAGCAAGATCGCCGAAATCCACAATATGAATGGTGCCGCCGGGACGAACATTGGCGGCCGCGCTGCGCAGCGCAGCGCGCCAATCGGGGATCATCGAAAGGCTGTAGGAGAAGATGGCGCGGTCAAAGAGCCCTTCGACACCAAACAGCGCGGGCGTCATGTCTTCGGCATAACCGTGTGCGAGGGCAATCTTGCCCTTAAGCCCTGCGCGCTCGACCGATTCGGACGCGCTGATCAGCATTTCGTGTGAGGCATCCAGGCCGAAAAGCTGTGCCTCGGGATAGGCCTTGGAAATGGCGATGAGATTGCGCGCGGTACCGCAGCCGATCTCGACAATTTTTTCGCCGGGCTTGGCGTCCAGTTCGCGAATGAGCCGATCGCGGCCGAGCAAATAATATTTGCGCGTCAGATCGTAGATGTGGCGTTGACGGCGATAGACCTGGTCCATCAGCGCGGCGTGGCCGCCACCGGGAGAGTTTGTTTCGGGCGCGGGAGAGCTCACTCGCGGATTCTTCAGGCCGCACGCCGGATATAGACGTGAAAGCCGCCATAGATCGACGAACGGTCACGGGCGTGAAAAGCACGGCTTTCGGATTCCGAATAGTCCCAATGCGCCAGAATTTCAGCGGGGATCTTTTTCGGCAGCGGCGATTCGAGCCCTGCGGTGCGGAAAATGACGCGCGCATCTTTCGGATCCGCAGAGCGGTCGATCTGCGTCCACAGCGCCGTCATGATTTCCGGCGTCATCCAGTCCTGCGCATCAAGCAACACATAGCGATGGAGCGAGCCTTCCGGTTGCGCGGCCAGAAAATCGATCATCGACGCATGATGCACTTCCACGCGGTTCACGCGGGATTTGATGGTCTCGTAATTTTCCGCGCGGAGATAGGCCGGAACGGCGACACGCGCTTCGGTGTCGTAACCGCGCCCAAAGGCCTGCCAGGCGAAGTAATTCTCGGCGATCGGAAAATCGCAGGCGAGGCGCTCGACGCGCTCGCGCAGCGTCGTCACCGGATTGCCGTCGGCGGCAGCGGCAACCAGTTCGTCATATTGCGCGGGTGGAATGCCGAGGCCGTAAAAGGAAACCGGCATTCTGGAGAGAAATTTCACCAGCCGGTTGTCGAACAACGGCGCGATCGTCTTTTCAAACAGCGCCCGCTGCTCTTCCAGCGTCTTGGCATGAAGCACGTCTTCCAGGCGCTTGCCGTGGAGTTTCGCGATGGTGTGCAACACGCCGATGAAGCGGCCCAGAAGTCCGTAACGATAAAGGTTGCGGGCGAACATGTTGATGCGCCGTCCGCGCAGCGGCATCCGCGTTTCCCAATAGCGCCTGGTGTCCGGGTCCAGCTTTTCGGCGAGGAAACTGTCGAAAATACTGCGGTTGGAGGTGTCCTTTGCGCTGCCGAAGAAGCGGAAGAACGCGTCGTAATCGGGCAGATGCTCCAGCGCCTGAAGCTTAAGACGGGTCAGCGCGACATGGTTCGGATTGAGGTCGACCGCAATGATGCGTTCGGGGTCCGCCGTCAGATAGTTCAGGACATTGCAGCCGCCCGAGGCAATCGTGATCAGGCGATGGCCGGGTCCCACCTTCAGCGCTTCAAGGTCCACATCCGGATCTTCCCAGATCTGATTGTAGACGAACCCGCTGAACATCAGCGTGAACAGGCGTTCCATGGCGCCGCGCGTGGTGGTGGCGGGGCGTTGATGTGCGGCACGTTTGAGGAGGACGTTCCCCATTCACGGTTCCTATGGTTTTAGCGAGGGCACCTTCTTAAGTGGGATTGGCCCCCGCGCAAGGGAAATCTGCCCCCTATTGCACCCTTTTTATGCGATCTCGAAGCGATTTCGTAGCAGGGGGGCGCAGGTCGGAGCTCCAACGCATCGTGCGCCGTGTGGGGAGAGTTGCGGTGGATACAGACCGGAACGAAGCAAAGCGCCGCTTGGCGACTTCGCGCCGGAGCGCGATTGCGCTCTAATGCCTCATGTCCACCCCGCCCCCTGACCACGAATCCGCCCCCGTTCACCCTGAAAATGATGCGCTGGACGAACTGATCGCGATTCTCGATCTCGATCCGGCGGGGGAGGGAACCTTCCGTGGGGACAGTCCCAAGGACCGTTGGCAGCGCGTGTTTGGCGGGCAGGTGCTTGGACAGGCGCTGGTCGCGGCCCAGCGCACGGTCCAGGCAAGGGTCTGCCATTCCCTGCACGGCTATTTTTTGCGGGCGGGCGATCCGAAGACGCCCATTGTCTACCGGGTGGAGAACAGCCGTGACGGGGCAAGTTTTTCCGCCCGAAGGGTGAGCGCCCTTCAGAAGGACGAGATCATCTTCACGATGTCGGCCTCGTTCCATGTGCCCGAGGAAGGCCTCGTTCATCAGATAACGATGCCCGACGTGCCCGCGCCGGAAACGCTGAGAAGCGAACGCGAGTGGAGGGACGAGGCGGCGGCGCAACTACCCGAGGCGGTACGGCCATGGTTCCTGCGCGAGCGACCGATCGAGATTCGTCCTGTCTCGCCGGACAACCGCTTCTCAGGCGAAAAGCGCGCGGCGGCGCAAACCCTTTGGGTACGTGCGAAAGGTCATCTCGGAAATAATCTGTCGCTCCATCAATGCGTGCTGGCTTATGCGTCGGACATGACGCTACTCGACACATCCCTGCTGCCGCATGGCTATTCGCTGTTCACTCCGAGTCTGCAACTCGCCAGTCTCGATCATGCGATGTGGTTTCATCGTTCCTTCCGAGCCGATGAGTGGCTGCTCTATGTGCAGGACAGTCCAGTAGCTGCGCATGCGCGCAGCTTCAATCGTGGGTCGATCTTTCAGCGCGATGGAACACTGGTCGCATCGGTCGCTCAGGAAGGTCTGGTGCGTCGGCGGAAGGGAGGGAACTGAGAATGCCTCAGTTAACCGTGCGTCCGACTTTGGCCACACGACGCGGGCGCGAATAGAAACTATCCGTCAAGTTGATTGTTCCGTAAATAAGTTCACCCGCCGGGGACGTGTAAGGATGGGTGACTTCGGAGTAGATCACGCTGCCGCCCGTCGCTACCAGTCCCGCCGGTACGCTTACGAGCGAATTTACCGCCCGCGGTGTGGTGTTATGCGCGCTGCTCCAGGCCACCTTGAAGGTTCCGTTGCTTCCTTCAACCAGGCTGGAAACCACAACCTTCGTTTGAGGCGCCAGATACGGAAACATGATCTTATCGATCGCGTTGAAGATATTCGTCATCTCGGCATTGGTAACCGAGGTATCCTGCGCCACAAGATCGGCGGCGGTGCTCGCCGCGCGGGTCACGCGGGTGTCCACGATCAGAGCATCTGTCAATTCCGTAACCCCGAAATAGAGTGAGAACATCAGGGGTGCAATCATGGCGAACTCCGTCGCCGCCACGCCCTGACGCGCCCGTCCAAACGCGTGTGCTGCTCTAAGTAAGGATTTAAACCACTTCATCGCATACCCTCAGAACGGCTCGTTCCGGAACGCAAAACTGGACGATATCAAATGGTAATTGTCGCCATTTGGCATATTCGAGTAGTACTCGGCGAATCCCGGTGTGAACAAAGGCCATTTATAGAATGCGCGCACCAGGACGATATCCTGGGCGTTGCCGGCGGCACTCGATTGTCCCAATTGATACGCGTCCAGATCCTCATTTATGTTTCCGTCTTCGTCGAATTCGTTCTGGAAACCGGCGCCGCCGAAGGATGAGAAGGCACGCACATCAATATAAAGTTTGTCGCTGTCGCAGGACATGAGCATCTCAATTTGCTCGCACACGATGTCACGGAATTGCGCCTTGGTGATGGAAAGCCCCTGCGCCTGCCCCGTTCGAATGAGGCGTGCGGATTCGGCGACGCCGTTCTCCAGCGTCATATTCGCAAAATAGGCAAGTCCTGATTCCGTTATCGCGAAGAACAGCATGAAGAATATCGGCGCAATCATGGCAAATTCGATGGCCGCGGTTCCCTTGGAATTCCGCAACCCTCGCTTCAAAATATTCAATCGTCGTGCTGTCATCGATGCCGCCAAACGCTGTAGCTGGGCATCTTTGCCCGAACAACGTCACCAATTGGTTTCCGCCAGCGCAATTTACGCCCGCCGTGTCGGTCGCCCTATGTGAAGCGGCAACTATCGTAAATTCCTGGTTACCTTGTCGCGTAAACTCCTTCTCCAATTTGTTTCATATAGAGACAGTTCGTCTCCGTTCTCGTGGGAGTTGTCCAATGCGCGCGAGCCACGGCGCATTTCGGTAGTTGCCTCGATTTAATGGCGATTTCTCAACGCTTTCTAGGAATTAAAACACGGTCGGTTTTATTTAGGCGCGCCTAATGCCGTTTGTGAAACATGCATGCGCACGGCGTCGCCCGAGCTTAGAATGCATCGTGATTATAGGGGCTATGTGAGGGCGAGCATTAACCATGCTGCGACGGACAACAGGAATATTTACGGCACTGCAGCGCGATTAATGAAGTCCTAATCACCTTATCGTATTTCTGATGCGAAATTCCGATAGGCGCGCATCGTGTCCCGCGTATAGGAGCTATGGCTGTGAAAACTATGTATTTGCCGGAGATCGCTGAAAAATTCGCGCAATGGGTAGGGCGTTTTCTGAACGCCGAGCGCGGAAACGTTGCAATGATCTTCGCCATCACGACGGTCGTTGTCCTCTCGTCTGGTGGCGCGGGTATCGATTTCGCCCGGGCCATCTCGGTTAAGAGCCGCATGGCGGAAGCGCTCGATGCCGCCGCGCTCGCGGTGGGTAACACTAGCGGGCTTACGCAGGCGCAGATGGATGCGCTCGCCCAGAATTATTTCAACGCCAATTATTCCTCTACCGCAGGCACGGCAAACCCCGTCCATGTCGTGATGACGGGTGACAAGCTCACATTGTCGGTAACCGGAAGCATGCCGACGACGCTGTTGAAAATCGCCGGTATCGACGAGATCGATCTCGCCGTCACCAATGAAGTGTCGCGCGGCGCGGTGAATATCGAAGTGGGCCTTGCCCTCGATATTACCGGCTCCATGTCCGGCACCAAAATTACCGATCTGAAAGCCGCCGCGAAGGACCTGATCGATCTGGTCGTGCAGGACATCCAGACGCCCTTTTACTCCAAGGTGGCGCTCGCGCCCTATTCGATGGGGGTGAATGTCGGCAGTTATTCAGACGATGTGCGTGGCAATGTTCCGGCGGCCAAGAGTATCTCGGATGCCGATTGGATGGACGGCACCGCGAAAACCATTACCGGCGCCACCAGGGCCAATCCTGTGGTAATTACATCCACCGCCCACGGCTTTCAGAACGGCGACTTCGTGTACATCTCCGGCGTCAAGGGCATGACGCAGATCAACGACAAAATCTATAAAGTCGCCAATCGCGCCAACAATACGTTCGCGCTGCAGACGGTTGCGGGTTCGAATGTTAACGGGAGTAGATATTCAAGCTTCCAGTCGGGAAATACCCCACGTGCCCGCGAATGCTTCACATCGACTTGCGAGGTCAAAGTCACCTCCAATGGTCATGGCTTCGCGAACGGTGCCTATGTCTACATTACCGGCGTCAGTGGCATGACGGGCATCAATAACCAGGCGTTCGCCGTAAAGAGTGTCGCCGCGAACAACTTCATTCTCGAAGGCACGGACGGCCCCGGCTATTCCGATTATACTTCGGGCGGCAACATCTACTGCACCACTCTCGGTTGCGAATATTATCGGTTTACGAGCGCGTCGAACACCACCAACGTATTTCGTATCAGCAATTGCGTGAGTGAACGAACCGGGACGTACAAGGCAACGGACACGTCTCCATCGACGGCACTTCTGGGCACCAATTATCCGGCGTCGAACAATCCTTGTCCGTCCGCGTCGATCACGCCGCTCAACTCCAACAGGACTAGCCTTAAGTCCCTGATCGATGGCTATTCCATCGGCGGATCGACGGCAGGTCACCTCGGCCTGGCCTGGGGCTGGTATCTTGTCTCACCCAATTTCAGCTATCTCTGGCCGAATTCCATCAACCGACCCGCCACGTACGAGACGGAACGCGTCCGTAAAATCGTCGTTCTGATGACCGACGGCGCCTTCAACACGGGTTACTGCAACGGCGTGATCAGCAAGGACGCCGGCACGGGCAGCGCCAGCACGTCCGACCACGCCAATTGCAACGCACCGAATGGCAGTCCCTTCACTCAGGCGGAAAATCTCTGCACGGCCATGAAGCAGGCCGGTGTGGTGGTGTACACTGTAGGATTCGACGTCGGTGACGATCAAGATGTTCAGGACTTCATGTCGAGCTGCGCCACCACGACTTCGAACTATTATTTGGCGTCGAATGGTGCAGCGCTCAGGGCGGCGTTTGTTTCCATTGCCAACGACATTAACGCGCTGCGATTGTCCAGGTAGGGATTGTGCTCCGAGGTTCGCCGGTTTTTATAATCGGCTTCTCCAAATAAAAAGGGCGGGAAAAGTCCCGCCCTTTTTGCTTGGAGGTAATTGGTTCTTATTGGCCGGCAGCGGCACCGTTTAAAGAAGCGTTGCGCTCGGTGATCTGCGCGTTCACCGCATCGTAGATCGCAGGGTTGTCGCTGGGGAGTGGCGCGCTCTGGCATCGCCCGCCGGCGCACGCCAGCGTTGTCTGACTGGTTCCTTGAAACAGCGTCACGGTACCACCGAGACGGGTCTGAACGTTGATCCGGTCATTCGACATCTGGTCTCCGTTCTCATCCAGGGTAATGAGGTTGGTGCTGCCAAAATTCTTCCCGGTCAGAAAGACGCGCCGGTCGTCGACGATCGTGACATCCGCAATGATCGGATTCCCGACGAATACCGTCGAGACGGGATAAGGGAACATAATCATCCGGCCCTGGTCCATCGGTACCGTGAACTCCGCTGCGATGGCGCCGCACGGGATGACGGTTCCTAAAAACGCAGCGGCGATAACCTTTGCCAGCTCTTTTCGACGCATAATACGCTCCATCAGAATTCAGCACGGAGAGTAACTTTCAAGCCGTAAAGGAAGGATGAAGCAGGCAAGTGTCCTGCATTTGTTACCACTCCCTTAACACTTGGAGTGCGAGACTTGCGGCTCGCATTTGCCGAGGTCCTGGAATGTTACGTCGCACCCCAGCATTTCTGAGGCATTTCCGCCGTGACACGCGCGGGGCAACCGCTATTGAATATGGCCTCATTGTCGCTGCCATCGCGGCCGCCGTCATCGGACTCGTAAATTCCATTGGCCTCAGCGTGCTGTCATTTTATGAGAGCGTTCAGGCCGGATTCGATGCGCTATAGGCGTGCGATCATTCAGGCAAGCGCCTGCAGCATTAAGCTAAAATAATCCCGTAATTGTTCCTTATGCTTAACATTGCATAAGGCAAATCCGACAAAACCCTGCCTGCGAGGGGCTACGTCCCTATAATTGTCCCAGCTTGACGCAATTTTTCTCATCATTATGCGGTGCGGTTTACGTGATGTTAAGTGACTTATGTGAGGATGGCTACGTTCACAGATAAGAGCCGAGTGCCTGCCGTGAACGATCAGGGTGAAACTTTAAGTGGAGGCTTCCATGTCTTTCGTCTCTCGTTTTCTGAAGAATGAATCCGGCGCAACGGCCATCGAATACGGCCTCATCGCGGCCGGCATCTCTGTTGTCATCATCGTTGCGGTCAGCTCGCTCGGCACCACGCTCCAGGGCGTGTTCGAGGATGTTGACACGCAGGTCGGCGGCTTCGGCGCGTAATTCGCGTCACGCTATCTGAGGCGTTTACGTCACTCGGTCGCCTAACCCCGGCGGAACTTGTTTCGCCGGGGTGGCGGCGGGGGCGCCAATTCCAAAGAGTTTCAAAACGCCGCCAGGGAAGTCCCTGGCGGCGTTTTGCGTATTAAGACTCGGTTAGCCAATTTTCCGTAGTATTTACTTGTAGTTTTGCAACGGTGCGAAATGGCTTTCGAGATTTTGTTCCTACTTCTTCTGCCTGCTCTCTTTATCGCCGCCGGCGCATGGGACCTCGCCAGTTTCACAATTCCGAACTTTCTGAATCTGACGATACTCCTGTTATTCGTCGTCTTCGCGCTGATTGCGGTGGTGGGCGGTGAGGGTGTGAGCTGGTCGCAGATTGGCTTCCATCTTTTGGCGGGCACTATCGCTTTAATCGCGGGAATGGCGCTTTTCGCGGCCGGCCTCATCGGCGGCGGTGATGCAAAACTCTATGCCGTTGTTTCGCTCTGGCTCGGCCTCAATATACTTTTCGAGTACACGCTGATCGCATCTGTGCTCGGCGGTGTCCTCACCCTCGTATTGCTTTTCCTACGCAAGCTGCCGATCCCCTCGTCTTTTCTGAGACATGAGTGGTTGGTGCGTCTCACGGACCGTAAAGCCGGCATTCCTTATGGCGTGGCCCTTGCCGCAGCGGCGCTTCTGGCTCTGCCCAAGAGCGAACTCTTTGGCCTGGTCATGGGGGCCTAAGGTCAAACGGGTTAACAGAAATTGTCTTTCCGGCGCCCAATAGAGCCGTCAAAGCAATCCCTGTTGTCACCAGATGTTGCGCGCGTGTGCGCCGCGCCTTCTACATTTTCAACAATATGAGACGTGGCCAAGGAAGGCCTTGCCGCGCGGATGCGATGTGCGGAGGCTTGTCCGCTAAAAGACAAGAGAATTCGATCCTTCTTAGCGACTGCATTAATCAAATTCTAAGCGGTGCCATGTTCTTTTATGGGGCAACAAGGAGCTTGCTGCCATGAATGTCACGCGTATCGCCATTTTGGGTGTTGCCGCTATCGCCGCCGTCGGCGTGGCGCTTCTGGTCCGCGGCATGCTCGGTGGGCCAACCGACGTCGTCGAGACCGCAGAGCCCGAATTTGAGATCGTTCAAGTACTGGTTGCGACGGATCGGGTCGAGCCGGGCAGGGTACTGACTGTCGATTCCGTGCGCTGGGAAGAATGGCCGAGCACATCCATTACGGACGAACTTATTACGCAGGAAGCGCATCCCGAGATCGCGGAATTTATCGAAGGCGCGGTCGCGAGAGCGCCCCTGCTTGCCGGCGAGCCGATAACGGAAGCGAAAATCGTGCGCACCGGGAACGGATCGTTTCTCAGCGCCACATTGTCTCCCGGCAAGCGCGCCGTGGCGATCCCGGTTTCCGCGGAAACGGGAGCCGGCGGGTTTGTCCTTCCGAATGACCGCGTTGATGTCATCCTGACTCAGGAAATCGAAGGCGGCGCCACGACGGCTTATCGAACCGAAACGATTGTCACCGACATTCGCGTGCTGGCGATCGACCAGACGTTCCGCAAGGAAGACGGCGTGGACTTTTTCGTCGCCAGTACGGCGACGCTCGAATTGGCGCCGGCAGAGGCGGAAGTGATCGCCCAGGCGCAGGCGAGCGGAACGTTGTCGCTCGCGCTTCGGAGCCTTGGCGACGAAATGGCAGTGGGTGCCGATGCATCGTCACTCAGATCCGGCAACGCGGTAAATGTGGTTCGCTATGGCGTGTCGCGCCCCGGCGAAGTGGGATTGTTAACGGGGGGTAGAGCCCAATGAACGCGCAGATGACCAATCTGGTGCGAATTTTCTTGCGCGGCATCGCTGCGGTTTCAGTCGTCGCGACAATTCTCGGGTCGAGTATCCCGAACGCGGCTGCTCAAGGATCGGATGTGGAGACACGTGTCATCCGTGTGTCGGCGCAACCGGGCGGTTTACCGCAGAAATTGTCTTTAGCGGTGAACAAGGCGGCCGTTCTCGAGCTCGAACAGGATACGCGCGATGTCATCATGGCAAACCCTCTGATCGCCGATGCCATCGTCCGCAGTCCACGCCGTGTGGTCGTGCTGTCTCTCGCCGTTGGTCAGACCAACGCGATCTTTCTCGATGGGGAAGGCCGCCACATCGCGACAGTGGAGATTTCCGTCAACGCGGAAACTGCGGATCTCAACGCTCACCTGCGCCGTGATATGCCGCGCTCCAATACCTACGCCGATGGCATAGACGATGGCGTGGTTCTGTCGGGCGAAGTTGCATCGCTTGCAGAGGCCAGCCGCGCGCAACAGGCAGCGGTACAAACGGTCGCAACCCCGGAAATGGTGGTCAATAATCTTGCCATCCAGGGAAGCCAGCAAGTGTTGATCAAGGTTCGCGTGTCCGAGGTGAGCCGAACGATCGCCAAGCAATTCGGCATCAATGTCGGCGGCATGGTCGAAGTCGCGGGGGTTCCCATCCTTGGCCAGACCGGCAATGAATTCTCCCTTCTGGGTCGCGCGTTGAACGATCTGTCGGGTGGGCAGATCGGCAGCGTCTGCGCGTCGGGCGTGTCCCCTTGCCCGTCCCCCAATAATCTACAGGGTGTTATCCAGGCACTGGAACGTGTGGGTCTTGTGCGTACCCTTGCGGAGCCGAATTTGACTGCCGTATCGGGTGAAGCGGCGCGTTTTCTCGCGGGCGGTGAATTTCCGGTCCCGGTAGGCCGCGATCGCGACGGCAACATCACGATCGAGTTCAAGCCGTTCGGCGTAGGTCTTGCCTTCACGCCTGTCGTCCTCAGCAGCGGGCGCATTTCGCTGCAACTCTCGACCGAGGTGAGCGAACTCACCAACACCGGCGCTTTCACGCTGGCGGGAACGCGGACCACGGACGAAGATGGCAATATCATTGTGACGGATGGTGTCACGTTGCCCGCACTTTCGGTGCGGCGGACGGAGACCACCGTCGAGCTACCCTCCGGCGGGAGCATCGCGATCGGTGGTCTGATCCAGCAACAGACCAAGCAGAGCATCGACTCCTTCCCAGGTCTCAAAGACCTTCCTGTTCTTGGCGCACTATTCCGCAGCCGCGATTACCAGAACAACGAAACGGAACTGGTCGTGACGGTGACCGCTTACCTGGTCAATCCGGTTGCCGAAACGCAACTCGCCACGCCGGATAACGGGTTCAGCGTTCCCAACGATCTCGAGACTATCCTCACTGGCCGTCTGAACGCCGTTTACGGCGCAGATGACCTGCAAGATCCGGCAGCGGCAAATGTGCCGCCCGGAACCATCGGCTACATCGTGCAATAGGAGCGCAGGTGATGAAAAAGATATCGATCGTTCTCCGCGCCGGCTTCGTCCTCACAGGTCTTTGCGTTGCCGCATGCTCGACTCCGAGTCTGAAGGATCCGGCCTACACGGAAGACTACCGTGTACGTCATCCGATCAACGTCGCGCCGAAAATGCACACGCTGCGCATCCCCTATGGCGGCCCTGGCGCAGGCATGGACCCGAACATGTCCGCGCAGCTCAAATATTTTGTCGAGGAATATATGTTGAACGGCGCCGGCGCCATTTCGGTGTCCACGCCGGAAGGTTGGGAGAATGTCTCGCTTGAGTTCGCGGGTGAAATCGCTTCGCTCGGCGTTCCGCATGACCGTATTCTTCTCGGTACAGATCCCACGCCACAATATGGCGCGGAAATCGAGATCGGCTATATCGGCTATGTCGCGCAAACGCAGCCCTGCGGCGACTGGTCGGAAGATCTGAATTTTACCCTGAACAACACACCGCGTCCGGATCTCGGCTGTTCGACGCAGCAGAACCTCGCGGCGATGGTCGCCGATCCGCGTGATCTTCTGGGCCCGCGTCCGATGGACGCGCCGGACACGCAGCGTCGTTTGATGGTTCTTGAGCGCTATCGCACGGGGCAGACAACACCTGCCCAGCGTGACGATATGATAAGCGGCGTCGTGTCCCAGGCTGTCGGAAATTAAGTGAGGTAGTTAAAGATGTCGATCGCAGCTGGCAGCGGACTTAACGAGGGTGACTTTGGCGCGGCGGCGCATGAGCGGCCGGTTCCTCGGATTTCCATTCACGTCTTCTACGAATATCCCGACACGGCGGCGACGGCACAACGCGCCTCGACGGACCGGCGTTTGTCCAAAGCCCATACCGAAATACGCGAGGGCGGCGTGTCGGGCGCGGTCGCGCATTATAAGGAAAACGCCACGCCGAACCTGCTGATCGTGGAAACGCAGGCGCAGGGACCGGCGGTGCTGACCGAACTCGAACGCCTTGCCGAAGTCTGCGACGAAGACACCAAAGTTATTGTCGTGGGTCGCGTTAATGATGTGCAGCTTTATCGAGAACTGATCCGCCGCGGTATCAGCGAATATCTTGTTGCGCCGCTTAATCCCATTCAGCTGATAGAGACCGTTTCCAGTCTGTACATCAAGGCCGACGCGCCGCCGATCGGTCGGGTCATCGTTTTTGCGGGAGCGCGCGGGGGCACGGGCGCGTCCACGCTGGCGCATAATGTCGGCTGGTACATCGCTGAAGCCCTTAAGATCGACACGGCCATCGTCGATCTCGATCTTCCCTTTGGCACAGCCGGCCTTGATTTCAACGAAGATCCGGGACAGGGAATTGCTGACGCTTTGGCCGCCCCGGAGCGCCTGGACGATGTATTGCTGGACCGCCTTCTGATTAAATGCGGCGAACATCTTTCGCTCTTTGCCGCCCCGGCCATGCTTGATCGGATGTATGACGCCGAAGAATCCGCCTACGAGAGCGTCATCGATCAGGTTCGCGCATCGATGCCATGCGTCATTGTCGATCTGCCGCATGCCTGGACGCCCTGGGCGCGGCAGACCATCCTCAGCTCGGACGAAATTGTCTTCGTGGCAACGCCGGATCTCGCCTCTCTGCGTAATGCCAAGAACGTCATGGATCTAGTTCGCAGCAACCGTCCGAACGATGCCATGCCGCGCCTCGTCATCAATCAGACCGGTGTACCGAAACGTCCGGAAATTCCAGTGAAGGAATTTGCGGCGGCGCTTTCGGTCGAACCCAGCCTCGTTCTTCCGTTCGATCCGCAATTGTTCGGTACCGCGGCGAATAATGGGCAGATGCTGGCGGAAGTTCAGCCGCGTTCCAAGGTATCCGAAGGAGTCCGCCACCTGGCTGAACTCGTGACGGGTCGCAACGTTCAGCCCATTTCAAAGAAGAGCGGCATGTCGATCCTGCCGTTCCTAAACCGTAAGGCGGGGTAATAAAATGTTCGGTAAGCGAGGCGCTTCCGAGGAATTGAAAACGGCCCCGCGTATTGCGGCGGTCCCGGTAGACACCACGCCGGCGGCTTCGATGGCGCGCGCAGCGGCGGTTGCGAAACCTGTTGCTCCCAAAACCACAGATCTTTCCCCGGTCGCGGCTGTTAAGCCCGTAAAGGTAGCACCGGTGGCGGTCGATAGCCGCTCGGAAGAATATTATCACGTCAAGACGATGATCTTCAGCGCCCTGATCGATACGATCGATCTGGCGCAGCTCGCCCAGCTCGACGTCGATTCCGCGCGTGAGGAAATTCGCAACATCGTCAACGAGATCATCACGATTAAAAGCGTGGTGATGTCAATTGCCGAACAGGAACAACTTCTCACCGACATATGTAACGACGTTCTCGGTTATGGACCGCTCGAACCGTTGCTCGCGCGCGACGACATCGCGGATATCATGGTCAATGGTGCCGGCCGCGTCTTCATCGAAGTGAACGGCAAGGTTCAGCTCACCAATGTCCGGTTTCGTGACAACGGGCAGTTGATGAATATCTGTCAGCGCATCGTCAGCCAGGTCGGACGGCGCGTCGACGAAAGCTCTCCGGTTTGCGACGCACGTCTCCCCGATGGATCGCGTGTCAACGTGATCGCGCCCCCATTGGCGCTCGATGGTCCGACGCTCACCATTCGAAAGTTCCGGCGCGACAAACTGAAGCTTGAAGATCTCGTCCGCTTCGGATCGATCACGCCGGAAGGCGCCAAGGTTTTGAGCATCATCAGCCGATGCCGCTGTAACATTATCGTATCCGGCGGTACGGGCTCGGGGAAAACAACGCTTCTCAACTGTCTGACGGCCTATATCGACGCGGACGAACGCATCATCACCTGCGAAGACGCTGCCGAACTTCAACTGCAGCAGCCGCATGTGGTGCGTCTTGAAACCCGGCCGCCCAACCTCGAGGGCCAGGGCCAGATTACGATGCGGGATCTTGTCAGAAACTGTCTTCGTATGCGCCCGGAACGCATTATCGTCGGCGAAGTGCGCGGACCCGAGGCGTTCGACCTTCTGCAGGCCATGAATACAGGCCATGACGGTTCGATGGGTACGGTCCACGCCAACTCTCCACGAGAGGCTCTTTCCCGTATCGAATCGCTGATCACGATGGGCGGCTACAGCCTGCCGTCGAAGACGATCCGCGAAATGATCGTCGGTTCCGTAGATATCATCGTGCAGGCCGAACGTCTGCGTGATGGTACCCGCCGTATTACGAACATAACGGAAGTGACCGGCGCTGAAGGCGATGTCATCATCACCCAGGATCTTCTCACCTTTGAAGTCGAAGGCGAAGATGAATCAGGGCGTATCAAGGGCCGCCATGTTGGTACCGGCATTGTGCGTCCGGCGTTCTGGGAACGCGCGCGATACTTCAATCTGGAACGCGAACTCGCGGAAGCGCTCGATATCGCACAGCCTGGAGCACGGTAATGGACGGCGTATTACCATTGGCCATCATCGCAGTCTTAACCTTGCTCGCCGTCGGCGGCGTGGGCTTCGCCTTTGTTGGGGGGGGCAGCGAAAAGAGTCGAAAGCGCGTCACAGCCATTTCGCGCGCTGGTGCGACGGGTGCCGCCATCAAGGGTACGGCGGATAACAATCAGCAGCGCCGCAAGAACGTTCAGGCGATGTTGAAGGGCCTGGAAAGTAAGCAGGCCGAACAGAAGAAGCGCCCGACGATACGCCGCCGCATCGAAATGGCGGGATTGCGCATCTCCGTGCGCCGTTTCTGGATCTTCTCCGGCCTTGTCGCGATCGTCATTGCGCTTACTCTCTTTGTTTACGGGCAAAGCGTTATCTTTATCGTCCTTGCGGCGTTCGCCGGTGGGCTGGGACTTCCTCGCTGGGTGCTGACGTTTCTCAAGAATCGCCGAGAGAATGCATTCACGCGCGAATTCGCGCCGGCAATCGAAACGATCGTCCGCAGTGTGAAATCCGGGCTCCCGGTAAATGAAGCGCTGAAAGTCGTGGGCGATGAAATTCCGGACCCTGTCGGTAGCGAATTTCATACGCTGGTGGAAAGTCTCAAAGTTGGTGTGACCATGGAGCAGGGGCTGAAGCGCATGTACGAGCGCATGCCCACGGCGGAGGTCAATTTCTTCGGGATCGTTATGACGATTCAACAGAAATCGGGCGGCAATCTTTCCGAGGCGCTTTCCAACCTTGCAGGGGTTTTGCGTGACCGCAAACGCCTGCAAGGGAAAATCAAAGCGATGTCATCCGAAGCTAAGGCGTCCGCCATGATCATCGGGTCGCTACCGCCGGCCGTTCTTTTGCTCGTCTACGTGTCGTCACCGGAATACATCAAAGTCCTTTTCACGAGCAGTCTCGGAAATCTCATGCTGCTGGGTTGCTGCGTGTGGATGACGATAGGCATACTCGTGATGAAGCAGATGGTCAGTTTCAAATACTAAGGCCTGTTCATGCCCAATCTTGGATATTTTGAGCTGCTTCTTCAGCGCGAGTTTGTGATCGCGGCGCTGTCGGCTATTGCGGCCTTCGCTACAATCCTCACGCTCGCCTATCCAATCTTGAAGGGAAACACGTTAGGCGACCGGATGAAGTCCGTTTCGATCCGACGTGACGAACTTCGTGCCAAGCAGCGTGAAGCCTTCGCTACGGCTGGCCGCAAAGCACAGCTCCGTTCGACGCCGGTCGGGTTCATGAAACGGACCGTCGAAGGGCTGAACTTGGCCAAATTGCTTGAGTCGCCGGGCATGCGTGAAAAACTCGCCCGCGCCGGCTATCGGGGACAAGCGCCCTTCATCGCCTTCATGTTTTTCCGCTTTCTCATGCCGCCGATCGTTTTCATCGCCGCGTCGATTTACTTTTTCTTTATCGCCAATTTCGAATGGATGTTCTCGGTAAAGCTCCTCGCGGTTATCGGCGCGACGTTGTTTGGCTATTATCTGCCGGATCTATTCGTATCGAACAGAATTCAGAAGCGGCAGAAGTCGATCATGCGCGCCTTTCCCGACGCGCTCGACCTTCTGTTGATCTGCGTGGAATCGGGCATGTCGATCGAAGCGGCGTTCAATCGCGTCGCGATGGAGGTCGGGACGCAGTCTGTGGAACTTGCCGAGGAACTTGGGTTGACGACCGCGGAATTATCCTACCTTCCGGACCGCCGCACGGCCTTTGCAAACCTTGCCACCCGTTGCGGCCATTCGGGCGTTAAGGCCGTTGCTGCGGCACTCATTCAGTCTGAAAAATATGGTACCCCCATGGGGCAAGCCTTGCGCGTGACGGCGCAGGAAAACCGCGAAATGCGTATGTCCGAAGCGGAGAAAAAGGCAGCTGCCCTACCGGCAAAATTGACCGTTCCGATGATCGTGTTCTTTCTGCCGGCTCTTTTCGTCGTCATTCTCGGCCCGGCGGTTATCCAGGTCATGAGCATTCAGTAGGCGCATATAGCGGTGAAGGCTTTGCGGCGAATGAGACGCGTGTCTTGACATGCGCCGCTTCTCGCCCAACTTCCCGGAAATTTTCTTGGCCGCAATCCGGACCGGATTTTGGGCGCACGTCGACGCGGCAGGAGGGCGAGTCATGCGTCGTAAAAATCCGGGTTTTGCCCAGCTCTCCCAGGTTTGGTTCCGTCGCAACGCGGATGGATTGCGCCGAAGGAAGATGCGTTCTCGGCGCCGGGACGGGAGTGGGAGAGGCGCCATACCGTTGATCGGCGCCTGTGGCGTCTATCACCACCTTGATGCGCAGTACCGCGAACGCCGTCAGCTTCGGTATTAGGGCGCTGCCCTGGTGGCCGTCGTTCTCGCCGCGATGTTTAACCCGGCGTCTCTGTGGCGATGGGTAAGGCGCGTGGTATTCGGAGGAGCGCTTAGTCCGTCGGGTTCAGGCGGCGCAGCGATGACGTCTGCGACGCGTCTGCCGTAACCTGCTCTGCGGGCGCAACCGGCGTTGCACGCGGCACCGGGGGGGTCTCTGGCGGAATCGGCGCCATCATAACGGTCGGATCGGCGGCGAGTGCCTCCATCGCGGTCTGCGGACGGGCGCCGGCAGGCGGCGCGGCAATCTCTCTTTGCTCAATGGCCGCTTGCGGTGGCAAGGCCGCTTGCGGGGCGGTGGTGGCGGGAATGGCGCTGTATTGGGTATCTGCCGACGCATTGCTTGTGTCCGTCAGCCTGCGCACCAGTGCGAGGTTGCTGGCAATGCGCGCATCGTCTCCGCCCTGCTGCATGGCCTGCGAAAGATAGGCCTCCGCACCGGCAAGGTCACCGGCTTGCATCCGCGACAGTCCGGCGTTCGAAAGAACGCTGGGCTCGCCCGGCTGCAGCGCCAGTGCGCGGTTATAGGATGTCTGGGCGCTCGGATAATTGCCCATCTGGTCAAAGGCGACGCCCTGTGCAGAAAACAGCGACCAGTCGCCCGGTTGCAGTTCGATCGCGCGATTAAGGAAGGCGATGGCGTCCTCGGACTCGCCCTTGGCGACCAGCGTCTTGCCATATTCTCCCAGAACGCGGGCATCGTCGGGGGCAATCAGCACCAATTGGCCGAGTGTCCGTACCGCGCCGTCATAGTTTCCGGCGCGGCGGAGCAACTGGGCCTGAAGAATCGCGCTTTCGAGGTCCGACGGTCCGGCGACCGGGCCGGGCAGGATTTCCGTACCTTCGGCAGGGCGCGCCAATGCGGTGGGGGGCGGCGGCACTTCCGTGCTGGCGCAGGCCTGCAGAACCACGCTCAGCGCCGCAAGGGCAGTCCCGGTTGCAAATCTCAATCTCATCGGACGCTTCCTTAGCCTCGCCCCTATTGCCCCGTCCCGTCGATCGGATCAGGGTTCATTGGAGGCCTGCAGCATCGCGCGCTAGGGTCAATAAATGCTTAAGCGAATGTCCGATACATGTGCTTTTTCTGCCGGAACGGGGGGCGGTCCCATTCTGGCCGCAATAGGAATGCCTGATCTAAAGCCATGATGCAGAGATTTCCCGCTCTTTCCTGGTGGCTTGCCGGAGCCGGCATGCTGGGCGGGGTTTTCCTCATCGCGTTTTTCGCGCGTGGCATCGCGGAACCGGCCTCGGTCATTCCCCAGCGCGTTTCGTTTCAGATTTCGACGGCATCGATCAGTGGCAGCGATTTTTCAGTGGGCGAGACGCTGGCGGGTATTCTCAGCCATCCGCCCGGCATCAGCCGTTGCGAGATCGCGAATGTCTGCGGCCCGCCCGGGCTCATCGTAAGCGTGCGCGCGGCCGATGGTGCGATGGCGAATGTCACTGCGGTGAATATGGGGTCCACGAATTCCGGACTGGTTCAGGCCGATGTGGTGGCGCAGGCCGTCGCGGGACAAGGCCCCTTTGCGGCGTCCGGCCCCGCGCTGCAGCTGCGCGTCATTGCCAATCTTTACGGACAGGCCCTCCATCTTGTGGCCGCGCCGGGCGCTGGCATTCACGGCGTCGAGGATTTGCGTGGCAAACGCGTATCGCTCTCGCCGGAAAATTCCGGAACCATCGTCACGGCGCGCGCCGTGCTGCAGGCCTTTGGTGTTCCGGAATGGCGGCTGACGCGCAGTTATGAAACCGCCGACGCGGCGGCGGAATTGCTGCGCCGGGGAGAGATCGACGCATTCTTTTTCGTCGCCGGGGCGCCGGTCGATCTGATCGCCGAACTGGTCGGTGAAGGTGATGCGATCTTGGTTCCCGTCGATGGTGAGGGCCGCGACCGGCTGCTCGCTGCCCATCCCTCGTTGCGGGCCGATGTGATGGCACAGGGCGTCTATGCCGGCCTGCCGGCCGTTGAAACCGTGAGCGTCGGAACGCTTTGGGTCACCAACGCGTCGGTGCCCGACGACCTTGTCTATGCGATGGCGCGCGCGGTCTACAATCCTGACAATCGCGCCGCCATCGAAGCGCGCATCACGGGCTCGCAATTCCTCGAGCTCAGCAACGCGGTGCAGCATTCGCCCGCGCCGTTTCACCCCGGCGCGCTTCGCTATTACGCCGAAGCGCGTGTCATCCCCGCGCCGGAAAATCCCGTTCTGCCGGTACCGAAACCGTAAGTGCGAAAAAACTCAGTCCTGCCGTTTCGGTTCTTTCCTTGCCGCCTCCGTCCATTCCTGCATCGGCGGCAGAGCGCGTATGCGCTGCGCATAGGCGCGCGCCAGGGGGGGGAGTTCGATGGCGTAGGTATCGAAACGCGTGACGACCGGCGCATAGAAACAATCCGCAATCGAAAAGCCGCCGAACAGAAATCCGCCGCCGTCTCCGAAACGTTCCAACAATGAGGTCCACATAGCGGCAATGCGCGCGATCTGTACCTGAACGTTCTCATCCAGCTCCGGTGTCGCCTGCGCCGTCGCCAGATCCATGGGCAGCGTTTTGCGAACATCCGGAAAACCGGAATGCATTTCCGCGCATATGCTGCGGGCCTCTGCGCGCTGCGCCGAATGCCTCGGCCAGAATGCCTTCTCGGGATGCCGTTCGGCCAGGGTCTCGCAGATGGCGAGGCTGTCCCAAACAGAATGGGTCTTCCCCTTTTCCTCGATCTTCAGAACCGGCAATTTTCCCGAAGGGGACAGCGGGGCAATCCGCTCTTTCGTTTGCGGTGTGTAGAGCGGGATGATTTCTTCCGTGAATGGAATATCTGCCATTTTCATCGCCAGCCAGGGGCGAAGGCTCCAGGAAGAATAATTTTTGCTCGCCAAAATAAGAGTATAATTCGCGCTCATGACGCTTCATCTTCCTTGAGGGGCTATGGGCAGGGTTCCGATTGCGGCGCTTTCCTACCATTCTTATAAGATTGTCTTCCAGATTTCACCGGCGTAACGCCACGCCAGCCATAGCGACATAACGAGTATTCCATGCTGAAGGCTTTCATAACCGCTGATGAACTCGGCGACGTCACGCCGGTTCCCGTGCATGCCGTAACCTCCGCCGGGTTCGAACGCTTTCTGTCGGATTCCAGCCCGCGTCTCTTGCACTGGCTGAAGGCGACCGGTTTTACCGGGCGCGAGGGCGATCTCGCTCTGGTGCCCGGCGATGAGGGATTGGGCGCGGTAATATTAGGGTTGGGCGCAGGGCGAGATCCGCATGCCCTGGCCCTCTTCTCCGAGAAACTGCCCTCCGGAATCTATACGCTCGGAAATGTGCCGGACGCATTCTCCGGTGAACGCGCGGCCTTTGCCTGGGCGATCGGGACCTATGCCTTTGATCGCTATCGCGCGCGTGCGCGCAAATCCCAGAAGAACGTCGCACGCCTTGTGCTGCCGGCCGATATCGACGGTGAAAAAATGAGCCGCATCGCGGAAGGCGTTTTCCTTGCGCGTGATCTCATCAATACCCCCTCCAATGATATGGGACCGGACGAGCTCGAAACGGTCGCGTCCGACATCGCCAGGAAGTACGGCGCGCGATTCCGCGTCACGACGGGCGAGGCGCTTCTTTCCGCCCACTATCCGATGATCCACGCGGTCGGGCGCGCCAGCGTGCGCGCGCCGCGTCTGATCGATTTTGTCTGGGGAAACGAATCCCATCCCAAAATCACGCTGGTCGGCAAGGGTGTGTGTTTCGATACCGGTGGCCTCGACGTGAAAAACGCCTCCGGCATGGCAACGATGAAAAAGGATATGGGCGGCGCTGCCTGTGTGCTGGGCCTGGCGCAGATGATCATGGATGCCGCGTTGCCGGTGCGATTGCGGGTTCTCATTCCGGCCGTGGAAAACAGCATTTCCGGATCGGCCTTCCGGCCCGGCGATGTGTTGAACAGCCGCAAGGGTTTGACCGTCGAAATCGGCAATACCGATGCCGAGGGACGCCTTGTGCTCGCCGATGCGTTGACCGATGCGGATACGGAAGCGCCGGAACTGTTGCTCTGCCTCGCGACATTGACGGGCGCGGCGCGCATGGCGACCGGAATGGAATTGCCGCCCTTCTTCACCGACAATGAAACGCTCGCTGCCGATCTCATGCGTCATGGCGCTGCGGAGCACGATCCTCTGTGGCGCCTTCCGCTATGGCGTTCCTATGAGCCGACCATCGACAGCGCAGTCGCGGATCTGACCAATGCGCCCGATTACGGTTTGGCCGGCGCGATCACGGCGGCGTTGTTTCTCGACCGCTTTGTGTCGCAGTCGAAGGGTTTCGCGCATTTTGATATTCCGGCCTGGACCGATCGGCCGAAACCCGGAAGGCGTAAAGGCGCGGAAGCGAACGCCATTCGCACGCTCTACGCGCTGATTTCCGAACGCTGGGCGAAATGACGATGGCGCAACTCGATCCGCGCGTCACCGCCTTTCGCGCCGATCTCGCCGCCGTGCATCTCGAAGGCATGGTCGAAGCCGCGCGGTTCGTTGAGGGCCGGGCCACCATTTCTGTTGCCGCCGTCGCGGCCTTACGTGCGAAGCCCGACGCGCAGGCATCGCGCGAAACCGAACTTCTCTTCGGCGAAGGCTTTACCGTCTACGAAGAAAAGAACGGCTGGGCCTGGGGTCAAAGCAGTCATGATTCTTATGTCGGTTATGTCCGCGCCGACGCTTTGTCCGTCCCAACGGCGTCGCCGACGCATCGTGTTGCGTCGCTCGGAACGCCGCTATTGCCCGCGCCCGATGTGAAACGCGCCGCGCTGGCGCTTCTGCCGATGAACGCAAAGCTGCGCGTCGTGGGCGAAGAAGGCCGCTACTCCCGTGTGGAGGGCGGGCATTTCGTTTATGCCGCGAACACTGCCTCCGTGAATGCGGCGGAAACCGACTGGGTTTCGGTTGCCGAGCGGTTTCTCGGTGTGCCCTATCTGTGGGGCGGCAAAACCTATTTCGGCTGCGATTGCTCCGGGCTTATTCAGACCGCGCTGGAGCAAGGCGGGATCGCGGCCCCGCGCGATACTGATATGATGGAAGCGGCCTTGGGAACCGCCATGGCGCCGGAGGAAGCGCTATCGCAGGTGCGGCGCGGCGATCTGGTATTCTGGAAAGGCCATATCGGCGTGATGACAGACGCCGAGAATCTTCTGCACGCCAATGCCTTTCACATGCAGGTGGCCATGGAACCGCTGCGTGACGCGGTTGCGCGCATCGCCGCGACGGGAAGCGCCCTTCGCGTGATCAAACGTTTGAAAGCTTAAATCCGAACCCGCCTGAAGACGCTTAGTGCGCCGGTGCTGCTTCCGCCGGTGCTGCCTCCGCCGGTGCTGCCTCCGCCGGTGCTGCTTCCGCAGGCGCTGCCTCCGCCGGTGCGGCTTCGGCAGGAGCGCCTTCCACGGGTACGGCCTCGGCCGGCGCCGCGCCCTCTTCGGCGGCGCCTTCGACAGCCACAGGCTCCGCAGCCGGCATCGGCGGCGGAAGCGGGAAGGGGGTGTCCGAGAGCGTATGCAGATAGGCGATCAGATCGAGACGATCCTGATCGCGGTTAAGACCGGCAAACGCCATCGTTGTGCCGGGCGCGAAAATCGCGGGCTGGCGCAGGAAGTTGAAGAGATCGGCAAAGCTCCAGTCGCCGCCGAGCCCCATCAGGGCCGCTGAATAACCAAAGCCTTCATGGCTCGCCTTGGGGCGGCCGACCACCCCGTAAAGATTCGGCCCGATCATGTTCGGGCCACCGGCTTCCCAATTGTGGCAAACCGCGCAGCGTTCCGCGATCGTCGCGCCATTCGCGATATCCGCCGCCGGAATGACCGCCGCGAAATCGGGCATCACCACTTCGGGTGCCGCTTCCGCTTCGGCGGGGCCAGCGAGTTCTTCGACCCCTTCGACGACATAGGCCTGATGTTCGAGCGGCTCCACATGGAACATCTCCTCGGCGCCGATTTTCACGACCATGACGAACAGGGCCGTACCGAGCACGCCGCCGGCAATCTTGTTCCAGGTAAAGGAATCCATCATTCGGCTCCGCAAAGGACGGCGCGCATCATGCGCGCTCGGGACGTAAAGACGACACCCCGAACCGGAAGGTCGGGGCTACAGCGCTTTCAAGCATATTCAGGGGCGTGAACGCCAGATTTCTCTAAGAGAATCCATGCCCGAAATCGCGCCCGACATTACTTACACACGTCAGAGCGTCATTGCGGCGAAGCGTCGCATAAGGCGCGGTTCTAGGTTAAAGGAGCTCTGGCAAAGAACCCGGACTTCGGCGTAGATCGGCGCATGAGCACAAACGCGACACCCATTATTCTGATTCCGGCCCGGATGGCCGCCATGCGCCTGCCCGGCAAACCCCTGGCCGACATAGCGGGCGTGCCCATGATCGTCCGCGTCTGGCGTCAGGCCATGAAGGCGGGCGTCGGGCCGGTCGTGGTCGCGGCGGGAGATGCCGAGATCGTGGAGGCCGTAATCGCGGCGGGCGGGGAGGCGGTTTTGACCGATCCGGCCATTCCGTCGGGGTCCGACCGCATCTATGCCGCAGTCGAACAGCTCGACCCGGCGCGCAAACACGACATTGTGGTCAATCTTCAGGGCGATCTTCCCGCCGTGGTACCCGAAACGCTCAGAATCGTCGTTGAGGCCCTCATCTCCTCGGGCGCTGATATCGCAACCCCTGTTGCCCCCATTACCGATCCGTCCGACCTCACCAATCCGAATGTCGTGAAGCCTGCCATCGCTTGGAACAAGAACGGCCGCACCGGCCGCGCGCTCTACTTCAGCCGCAATGTCATCCCGTCGGGCGAGGGCGAGGTCTTCCACCATATCGGCATCTATGCCTATCGCCGCGAAGCGCTGGCGCGTTTCGTCGCGTTGCCGCCCTCACAGCTGGAGGTGCGCGAGCGTCTCGAACAATTGCGTGCCATGGAAGCGGGCATGAGCATTGCCGTCGCGCGCGTCGACGACATTCCGATCACCATCGACACTCCGGAAGATCTGGAGAAAGCAAGGCGGCTTCTCGCATGAGCGGTTCGGCAAAAATCCAGTCGGCGACAAAAGTCGTCTATCAGGGCGAGCCCGGTTCCTATTCGCATCTCGCCGCGCGTGAGACGCTGCCCCATTGCGAGGCCGTTGCCGCGCCGACCTTCGAAGATGCCTTCGCGGCGATCCGCGCCGGTGAAGCCGATCTCGGCCTGATCCCGATCGAGAATTCGCTGCATGGGCGCATCACCGACATCCATCACCTTCTGCCCGATGCGCCACTCTATATTCTGGGCGAGCATTTCCATCGCGTCCGCCATCAATTGCTGGGCGTGAAGGGCGCGACGCTGAGGGGTCTGAAAACCGTCGTCAGTCAGGAACCGGCGCTCGGCCAGGTGCGCAAGATCATCGCGGAACTCGGCCTCAAGCGTCAGCTGTGGGCCGATACGGCGGGCGCCGCGCGCCATGTCGCCGAGGAGAAAGACCCTACGCTTGCTGCTGTCGCCTCGAAACTTGCCGCCGAAATTCACGGGCTGGATATTCTGAAAGCCGATGTCGAAGACGCCGATCATAATGTAACGCGCTTTCTCGTCATGTCGGCGGAACCTGACGACGCCGACAATACCGGCGCGCCCGTCATTACAAGCTTTATATTCCGTGTACGGAACGTTCCTGCCGCGCTCTACAAGGCGCTGGGCGGTTTCGCGACCAATGGCGTCAACATGACGAAGCTGGAAAGCTATCAGCTCGGCGGCTCGTTTCAGGCGACGCAGTTCTACGCCGACATCACCGGCCACCCGGAAGAGCGCAATGTCCGACTGGCGCTTGAAGAACTGCAATTCTTCACGTCGTCGTTAAAGGTGCTCGGCGTGTATCCGGCGCATCCCTTCCGTCTGAAAGACGGCAACGTTTAGGCGCTTAATCCGCCACCCAAGTCTTGATGAGATGCAGCGCGATGGCCGATGGCCGCGGCAGCTTGATGCCGTTGATGTCCTCGCCCGCAAGTAGGCGCGCAACCACATCGCGGCCGAACCATTCGGCGGCAACGATCTCATTGCCGTCCACATGAATGTCCTCGCTGATCGCTTCCGCGATGCAGCCGATCATCAGGGACGAGGGAAACGGCCAGGGCTGCGAGGCGACATAGCGCACGTCCCCCACGCGAATGCCGACTTCCTCGAACACTTCGCGGCGCACCGCTTCTTCCAGTGATTCACCCGGCTCGACAAAGCCCGCCAGGGCCGAATGATTGAGCGCGACGCCGAAGCGCTTGTTGCGGGCAAGAAGGCAGCGCGTCCCCTTCGTCACCAGCATGATGACGGCGGGGTCGGTGCGCGGAAAATGGCTGGCGTCGCAGGACGGACAGTGACGGCGATATCCGCCCTCCAGGCTTTGCAGCATCGCGCCGCAATTCGAGCAGAAGCGCCGTCTCGCATGCCATTCCAGAAGCGCTTTCGCCTGCCCGAGAATCGCCGTCTCGGGCACAGGCAATACCTCCAGGCAGCTTCTTGCGTCGCGGAAATGCGCCGTGAAAGGCAACAGGCCGAGCGGTTCGTCGATGGCCGAGATATCGCGCGCGAAATAGGCGATGCCTTCGGCCTCTCCGAGAAAGATTTCCTGCCCCGGCGTCTCGAGCACTCTCTCCGCCTCGCTTGGGCTTAAGTACCCAAGCTGCGTCTCGGGCGCGTCCAAGGGACCGCGCAAAAGGGGCTGGAATTTCCAGAAGGGAAGAAGCCGTGTCGTGGTCGCCTGGCGCTTTTCGGCGAGCCAGTCGGGCTTGGCGCGGGCATCGCCCGCACGGTCCAGGGGGCTTGCGGTGAAAACGAGGGGATTTTTGGGGGGCAGCGAAAGCATGGCGCAAAGCTAATCCGCGGTTTCCCGCGAAGAAACAGGGAATTACCGGAAAAATCTTCGTCATATGCCTTGTCCCGGCGCCGCCCGGCCTTGATATAATGCCTTTGGGAGGTTGGCGGCGGGCGAGGCTCTCGCCAACCCGGTCAGGTCCGGAAGGAAGCAGCCGTAACGAGTTTCGCCTCGGGTCGTCGTCAATCTCCCACCTATACGCCGGATGCCGGCCGCGACGGGAAACCGATATCTCATGGCCGATGACACCACTTCCGAACCGGGCCTCGGCTTCGAGGCCGCTCCGCCCAAAAGCGGCAGGAATGTAGAGGCCTATCGTGTCCTCGCGCGCAAATACCGCCCACAGGATTTCACCGGCCTGATCGGACAGGAAGTCCTCGTCCGCACGTTGCGCAACGCCTTTGCCTCTGGCCGCATCGCTCATGCCTTCATGCTCACCGGAGTTCGCGGCGTCGGCAAAACGACGACGGCGCGTATCATCGCCCGGGCGCTGAACTGCATAGGTGCCGACGGCACGCGGACCACGCCCACCATCGATCCGTGTGGGGTGTGTGATCCCTGCCGCGCCATCGCCGAATCGCGCCATGTCGACGTGCAGGAAATGGACGCCGCCTCCCGCACCGGCATCGACGACATCCGCGAAATCATCGAAGGCACGCGTTATGCTCCGGCCTCCGCGCGCTACAAGGTCTATATCATCGACGAAGTGCACATGCTGTCGAAGGCGGCCTTCAATGGTTTGCTGAAGACGCTGGAAGAGCCGCCGCCGCATGTGAAATTCGTTTTCGCCACCACCGAAATCCGCAAAGTCCCGGTCACGGTTCTGTCCCGCTGCCAGCGTTTCGACCTGCGCCGCATCGAGACTTCCGAACTCACGGCGCATCTCGCCGGCATCGCGGAAAAGGAATCCATCGCCATCGCACCCGATGCCTTGAGCCTTCTCGCCCGTGCGGCGGAAGGGTCGGTGCGCGATGCGCTGTCGCTGCTGGATCAGGCGATCGCCCATCACGAGGGGGGAGATGCACCGGCCATCAGCGCCGAAGATGTGCGTTCCATGCTGGGTCTTGCCGACCGCGGCCGCGTCCTCGATCTGTTGGAAAAGGTCATGGGCGGGCGGATCGCCGAAGCGCTCAACGATTTGCGCGACCTTTACAACAGCGGCGCGGACCCGATGGTCGTAATGCAGGATTTGCTTGAAGCCACGCATTTCCTGACGCGCGTCAAAGTCGCGCCGGGTGCGGAAGGCTTCTTCGACGGCGGTTCGGCGGAAGCCGCTCGCGCCGTAACCATGGCCGGAAAACTGAGCGTGCCGTCTTTAAGCCGCGCCTGGCAGATGCTGCTCAAGGGCCTTATCGAAGTGCGCGACGCGGCAAGTCCGCTGCCCGCCGCCGAAATGGCGCTGGTGCGCCTCGCCTATGCGGCGGATCTGCCGCCCACCGAACGTCTGGTACGCGGTGTGCTGGAGCAGGGCGCAGGCCCTGCGTCCACGCCGGCAAGACCTTCCGTAGACGGAGGAAATGCACCGCGTGCCCAGGCGCGTCCCATGTCGATGGGCGCCGGCGCCGCGCCGGAAATGAGCCCGGCGCCCCAAATGAACGTGGCACCCGTCAGCCAGCCGATGGCCATGTCCGCGCCTGATGTGCGGACGCTGGAAGATCTGATCGCGCTTGCTCGCGCCAAGGGCGCGCGCATTCTGGAGCGCCATCTCGAGAACGATATTCACCTCGTGGCGCTGGAGCGCGGGCGGATCGAGTTTCGTCCGGGCGTGCATGCGCCGAGCACACTGGCGGGCGATCTGGCGCAGCGCCTGCGCGACTGGATGGGCGAACGTTGGATCGTGACGCTGGCCTCCGAAGGCGGCGCCCCGACCCTTTCCGAACAACGCCATGCGGCGGAACGCGCGCGCAAAGACGCCGTCGCGCAGGATCCCTTTGTACGTGCGGTGCTCGATGCCTTTCCGGGCGCCGAAATCACCCATGTCCGCGAGAAGGCGGAAGAGACCGCGGATACGCAGATACCAATGGACGAGGAGCAGTAAATGGACATGCGCGAAATTCTCGAGCGCGCCAAGGCGATGCAGGAGAAGGCGGGCGAAATGCAGCGCCAGATGGCCCTGATCGAAATGGAAGGCCAGGCGGGTGGCGGCATGGTGCGCGTTCTCCTAACCGGCAACAGCGTGCTGAAGCGCGTCACCATCGATTCCTCGCTGCTCAAAGCGGAAGACCGCGAAATTGTCGAGGATCTGATCGTTGCTGCTCATGGCGATGCGAAGACGAAGCTCGAACGCCGCATTGCCGAAGAAATGAAACAATTGACCGGCTCGCTCGGTCTGCCGCCGGGGTTGGGCCTCTAGGCGCGTGGCGACATCGCCTGCCGGAGAAGAAATCGAACGCTTGATCCAGCTTCTTGCGAAGCTGCCGGGCCTCGGGCCCCGTTCGGCCCGCCGCGCGGCGCTGATCCTCTTGAAGAAACGCGAAAGCCTGCTGGAGCCGCTTGCTCACGCAATGAACGCGGCGGCGCTCGCCATCAAAACCTGCGCGCGTTGCGGCAATCTCGATACGTCCTCCCCTTGCGCGCTGTGCCGCGACACAAGGCGCGAAACCTCGATCATATGCGTGGTCGAGGATGTCGCCGATCTCTGGGCGCTGGAACGCGCCGGCGTTTTTCGTGGCGCCTATCATGTGCTCGGCGGCGCGCTTTCGGCCCTCGATGGCGTGACGCCGGATAAACTCAATCTTTCCTCGCTGCTCGAACGGGTCAAAGTGGGCGAGGTGACGGAAGTGATCCTTGCGATGAACGCGACCGTTGAAGGCCAAAGTACCGCTCATTATCTGATGGATGCGCTGGAGCCTTTGAACGTCAAGGTTTCGCGCCTCGCACATGGCGTTCCGGTCGGTGGCGAGCTTGATTATCTCGATGAAGGCACGTTGTCTGCGGCCTTCAAAGCCCGTCGGCCTTTTGCTTAGACCGCTAATCCCCTAGCTTCAGCGCCAGCGTTTTCTCCGTCTCGACGCCCTGCAATTCTACCTTCTCGATATTCTGCGCGCGTTTGGTGATGCGTTCGGTCGATGTCAGAATATTCTTGATGTCACCTTCTGCCTGCCCGAAATGCGTCTGCAGCTTCTGCACCCGTTCTTCCAGCAGGGACACATCGCGCAGCATCAGCCCGACCTCGCGCTGAATCTGGTCGGTCTGTTCGCGCATACGCGCGTCTTTCAGAACCGTCTGCACCGTGTTGATGGCGAGCAGAAGAATATTCGGCGATACCACCACCACGCGGGCGCGGTGCGCGCGCTGGATCAGTTCGGGAAAGGAGTCATGCAATTCCGCGTAAAGCGATTCCGACGGCACGAACATGATGGCCGGGTCCTGCGTCTCGCCCGCGATCAGATAATGGTCGGCAATCGTCATAACATGCTGCAGCACATCAGTTCGGATGCGCGCGCCTGCGACTTTGCGCTCCGCCTCGCTCGCCGCATTCTTGAACAGCTCGAAACTTTCCAGCGGAAATTTGGAATCGATGACGATAGCGGTGTTGGTTCCGGGAAGGTGGATCAGGCAATCGGGCCGCTTGCGGTTCGAAAGCGTCGCCTGAAATTCATAGGTGCCGGAGGGAAGCGCGTCACGGATGATCGCTTCCATATGGCCCTGGCCATAGGCGCCGCGGCTCTGCTTGTTCGAAAGAATCTGCTGCAGCGTCACCATCTGCCCCGACAGATCGGTGAGGTTCTTCTGCGCCTCGTCGATGATCTTCAGCCGCGCCTGCAGTCCGCCCAGTGTTTCGGCGGTCTTCTCGGCGCTTTCCTTCAGATTGCTGCCGAGGCGCTGGTCCAGCGCTTCCAGCCTTTCGGCCAAAGCCTTCTGCAATTCGCTCTGGCTTTTCGCCTGCGTGTCGATGGCCTGGCCGAAGCGCCCGGCAATCTCGCTTTGCGCGGCGGCGAGCGCGGCAAGGCGTGCATCCAGCACGGGGTCGGGTGCGGGCGCGCGGCCATTGCGCTGCGCGAAGACAAGCGCCACCAGCGCCAGCGCCAGCAGCAACACCAAACCCGCGACCACAATGCCTAACGGTTCCAAAACGCCCTCTATCTTGACCGGGGGGGAGGGTTCACTTATGTCCCGCCGCCATGGCCCTTATACCGCTCGTCAAAGCTCCCGATCCGCGCCTTAAAAAGGTGTCGGAACCCATTGCCGTCGGCGACATCGACAAAACCTTGCGCCGATTCATGGATGATATGCTGGAGACCATGTATGACGCCAATGGCATCGGCCTTGCCGCCATCCAGATCGGCGTTCTGAAACGCGTAACCGTGATCGACCTCGATCCCGGCGGCCCGAATTCCAAGCCGCTTTATATCATCAACCCCGTGATCGTCGCCTCGTCGACGGAAGAATCTACCTATAATGAGGGCTGCCTGTCGGTCCCCGAATACTGGGACGATGTGCATCGCCCGGCGCGAATCACGGTCGAATATCTCGACGAGAACGCCAAAAAACAGCGCGTCGAAGCCGATGGCCTGTTCGCCACCTGCCTGCAGCACGAGATCGACCATATCAACGGGTTCCTCTTCATCGACCATCTGTCGAAGCTCCGGCGCTCCATAGCACTGCGCAAGTCCGCCAAGGCCAAACGCCTCGATCAGGACTAGAGCATCATTGTCATTCCCGGCGAGCCGCGCCGAACCCGCATTTGCGGGTGAAGGCGGGCGAAGGAAGGGAATCCAGGTGTCAAATCCACCTGTGGCCCCCGACGTTTTGCCGTGACATAAAACCTCCATGACGCTGCGCCTCGCTTTCATGGGAACCCCCGATTTCGCCGTGCCCACGCTTGCCGAACTGATCGGCGCGGGCCACGAAATCGTCTGCGTCTACACGCGCGCGCCGCGCCCCAAGGGCCGCGGGCTGGAGCTGGAAAAATCGCCCGTCCATGTTTTTGCCGAAGCGATGGGGGTCGAAGTTCGCACGCCCGTTTCCCTGAAATCACCGGACGAACAGGATGCCTTCGTGGCGCTTAATCTGGATGCAGTGATCATCGTCGCTTATGGGTTGCTGCTACCCAAAGCCGTTCTGGATGCGCCGAAACTCGGCTGCTTCAATCTGCATGGCTCGCTGCTGCCGCGCTGGCGCGGCGCAGCCCCCATTCAGCGCGCGGTGATGGCGGGCGATTCCGAAACCGGCGTGATGGTGATGCGCATGGAAGAAGGGCTCGATACCGGACCCGTGCTGATGGCCGAACGCGTGCCCGTCGCGCGCAAGACATCCGGCATGCTGCATGACGAGCTGGCGCAACTCGGCGCCAATCTGATGCACCGCGCGATGGGAGCTATTGAACGCGGTGCGGCGAACGAAACGCCGCAACCCGCCGAAGGCGTCACCTATGCGAAAAAGATCACGCGCGACGACACGAAGATCGACTGGACGAAAAGCGCCGCCGAAATCGATTGTCAGATACGCGGCCTCTCGCCCTTTCCCGGCGCTTGGTTCGAGGCCAAAGGCGAGAGGATCAAGGTGCTGTTCGCCGAACCGGTCTCGGGCAATGGCACGCCGGGCAACATTCTGACGGAAAACCTTATCGCCTGTGGCGAAGGCGCATTGAAATTCCTCACCGTGCAGCGCGCGGGGCGTGCCGCCATTGATGCGGCCTCATTCTGGCGCGGCTTTCCGCTGAAATCGGGCGAGCGTCTGGAATAGCCATGCCGCGTTATCGTCTCACAATAGAATATGAAGGCACCCCATTCGCGGGCTGGCAGCGTCAGGAAAACGCCCCGTCCATTCAAGCCGCGCTGGAAGAGGCGATTTTCCGTCTCTCCGCCGAACGCGTCACGGTGATCGGCGCCGGGCGGACGGACGCGGGGGTTCACGCGCGCGCGCAGGTGGCGCATTTCGATCTCGTAAAGGAATTCCCACCCGATGTGATGGCCAATGCGCTGAACGCGCATTTGCGGCCCGATCCGATTGCGGTGGTAATGGCCTCGGTTGCGCCGCCCGATTTTCATGCGCGCTTTTCCGCCACCGCGCGACATTACGAATATCGCATCCTTGCGCGCCGCGCGCCGCCGGCGCTCGACAAGGGCCTTGTCTGGCATGTCGCGCGACCGCTCGATCCCCATGCCATGCACGACGCCGCGCAAATTCTGGTCGGCCACCACGATTTCACGACCTTCCGGGCGCTTCATTGTCAGGCGCTGTCGCCGGTCAAAACACTGGACCGTCTCGATGTCAGCGCGCAGGGTGAGGAGATTGTCATCTATGCCAGCGCGCGATCCTTCCTGCATCATCAGGTGCGCTCTTTCGCGGGCAGCCTGAAAATGGTCGGCGAGGGAAAATGGACGAAGCGCGATCTGGAACGCGCGCTCAACGCCCGCGACCGCAATGAATGCGGCCCCGTCGCCCCGCCCGAAGGGCTGACCCTGATGCGGGTCGACTATCCGGCGGGATAAATACCCAACCCGTCATTCCCGGCCGAGCTGCGAAGCAGCGAGGGGAAGAGAACCCAGTTGTTTAAGACGTGCTTAGATGTGGCTCCTGGCTCCCCTTCCCTCGAACGAACCTCAGGTTCGTTCTCGCCGGGGATGAAAAACAAGCCTTACAAATCGATCAGTTCGATTTTTGCCGGATCGATATGCCGGCCAAGAAATGTTTCCCCCACACGCGCGAAGCGTTCGGGTGCGTCGGTGGCGAGAAAGCGCGGCGGCGTGGGCGCAGTGCGGCGCTCCAACCCATGTTCGGAAAGAAGACGTGCTACCGCTTCCGCCGTCGTTTCGGCGCTGTCGACCAGTTTTATCGAAGGCCCCGCGACGCGCGCGATGACGCCGGAGAGCGCCGGATAATGCGTGCAGCCGAGCACGAGGCAGTCGGGCTTGTCCGCAACATTCAATAGATCTTCGAGATAATGCCGCGCCACGCGTTCCGGAATGTCGCCCTCGGTCAGGCCTTCTTCGGCGAGCGCGACAAATAACGGGCAGGCTTTCTGCACCACCTCGGCATCGGCTTTGAGCGCCTTGATCGCGCGCATATAGGCCCCGCCCTTGACCGTGCCTTCGGTCGCAATCACCGCGATGCGCCCATTCGGCGCGGCCTTTACCGCAGCGTCCGCGCCGGGCTCGATCACGCCGATCACCGGTGTCGGGTAAAGCGCCTTCGTCAGCGGTCCGATGGCGACGGCGGACGCCGTATTGCAGGCGACGACCAGCAGCTTGATGCCCTTCTCGCTCACCGCGCCCGCGCATTGCACGGCATAGCGCGTCACCGTATCGGGGCTCTTGGTTCCATAGGGAAGGCGGGCGGTATCGCCGAGATAGACGAAGCTCTCACCCGGCAGCCGGCGCGTCAGCGCGCGCATGACGGTCAGCCCGCCGATGCCGGAATCGAACACCCCGATGGGTTTTTCGCTCAAGTCGCTCACGAAACGACAAGTCCTTCGCGCAGTTTTCCCACCAGCACCGCCATCAGAATGCTGAGGAGAAAATCGAAGATCACGATGCCGGCCGCATTGAGGCCCGATATCTTCAGCGTATCGCGCGCCACCGTCCAGCGCAGGGCGAAGGCAAAAAAGATCACCGGATAATAAAGAATCATCACGCCTTCGATGGGGACGATTCGTGCCAGATAAAGAAGATAGGGCAGCACGGTTGCCGCCAATATGATGCAGCCCGTCCAGTTATAGGCGACGACAAAGGGAACATAGCGTTTTCCCGCGCCCATAATATTGGCGAGGAAAATCATTGCCAGCGGAAACAAAACCCAATTGGCGAGGTAATTCGCCGATTCCAGCGCGGCGAATGCAAGATTTGCGGGCGGCAGCGGGGTCAGCGCGAGGCTCGGCATTTCCACGGCCGCGTTGTCGGTAATGCGCCGCTCGGCCAGGAGGACCAGCACATAAAGCGGGGCGCACAGAAATATGCCCAAAAACGAATAGAAAAATCCGCGCAAACTATCGTCGAACTGGTGAAGGGCACTGCGGTCGAACCCGGCCGCGCGCAATGCCGTTTCGAGTTCGTGCCGCATATAGGAAAAAATCATAAAGCGGGGCCCGCGAAATAGGCGCTGAGGACGGATGCATAGATTTGCGTCAGGCGTTCGATATCGGCCACCGGAACGCATTCGTCTGTCTTGTGCATCGTCCCGCCGCAAAGTCCCAGTTCCACCACCGGGCAGTGATCCTTGATGAAGCGCGCATCCGAGGTGCCGCCCCCGGTCGAGAATTGCGGGGCGCCGCCCGTCACGCGCGCAATCGCGCCCGAAAGGAGATCGGTAAACGCGCCGGGCTTTGTGACAAAGGCGACCCCGCTGACATCATAGGTGAATTGAAAAGCGCCGCCGCGTGTAGCGCTGACGTCGCTCGCCGCCTTCTCAATGGTCCGCTGCAGCGACTCGGGCGTGTGCCTGTCATTGAACCTTATATTGAACGCGCCATGCGCTTCGCCGGGAATGACATTCGTGGTTTTGTTGCCGACATCGAAGGAGGTGAACGAAAGGTTCGACGGCTCGAATTCGTCCGTTCCCGTGTCGAGCACCAGCGACGACAGGCGCTCGACCAACGCGGCCAGAATCGGAACGGGGTTCAGCGCGTTTTGCGGATAGGCGACATGGCCCTGAATGCCGAGCGCCTTTAAGCGTACATTCATGCTGCCGCGCCGTCCGATTTTCAGCATGTCGCCGACCG
Source organism: uncultured Alphaproteobacteria bacterium (assembly GCA_903862715.1). Classification (GTDB taxonomy): domain Bacteria; phylum Pseudomonadota; class Alphaproteobacteria; order Micropepsales; family Micropepsaceae; genus CAIYRG01. The sequence continues at coordinate 2,122 of CAIOYY010000094.1, read as the reverse complement.
ACGCGCCTGATGTCGGTTCACCGACAATGCAATGGTCGATTCTTTCGCCGCGCGCCTTCAGCCAGGCGAGCATCTTGATCGTGCCGTTGATCGCCGGGCCTTCTTCGTCGCCTGTAATCAGCAGGCTGATCGAGCCTTTTGTTTTCCCCGTGCGCAAATGCATTGTGGTGGCGGCGGCGAAGGCTGCGACTGCGCTCTTCATGTCGGCGGCGCCGCGCCCGAACAGAACGCCGTTGTCGATGACGCCCGCAAACGGATCGTGCCGCCATTTGGACACGTCGCCCGGCGGCACGACGTCGGTGTGCCCCGCGAAGCAGAAATGCGGCGTCCCGGTCCCGAGCCTCGCATAAAGATTCTCGACCGGCGGTGTGCCGTCGGCTTCGAAACGCAGACGATGGCAGACAAAGCCTAGCGGTGTCAGCGCGGCTTCCAGCACGCCGAGCACGCCCGCATCGTCCGGCGTCACCGACGGACGGCGAATGAGATCGCGGGCAAGGGCGATGGGATCGATCATGGAAGAATCGATGGGCTGCGACATGGGCGGATTTAGGGCTGCCCCGTCCTAACCGTCAAATGCCGCCTTAGTCCCGCAGCAATTCGTTGATCGAGGTTTTCGAGCGGGTCTTTTCGTCCACGCGCTTGACGATCACGGCGCAGGCGAGCAGCGGCCCCGTTCCGGTAGAGGAGGGCAATGCCCCCGGTACGACGACCGAGAAGGGCGGCACGCGGCCATACATCACCTCGCCCGTGGCGCGGTCGACGATCTTGGTCGATGCGCCGAGGAACACACCCATCGAAAGCACCGAGCCGGTGCCGACCACGACGCCTTCGGCGACTTCCGAACGCGCGCCGACAAAGCAATGGTCCTCGATGATCACAGGTCCGGCCTGCAAGGGCTCCAGCACGCCGCCGATTCCGGCGCCGCCCGAGATATGACAATTCTTTCCGATCTGGGCGCAGGAATCGATCGTGGCCCAGGTGTCGACCATCGTCCCCTCATCGACATAGGCGCCGATATTCACGAAAGACGGCATCAGGACAACGCCCTTGGCGATATGCGCCGAGCGGCGCACGATGGCGCCGGGCACGGCGCGAAAGCCCGCGGTGCGGAAGCGGCTCTCGTCCCAGCCTGCGAACTTTGAGGGCACCTTGTCCCACCAGGCAGCGCCGCCGGGCGCGCCGGAAATCTCCGCCATATCGTTCAGACGGAACGACAGCAGCACGGCCTTTTTCAGCCATTGATGCACCTGCCATTCGCCGCCAACCTTCTCGGCGACGCGCAGCGCGCCGGAATCCAGCGCCTCCAGCGCGGCTTCCACGGCATCGCGCGCTTCCCCTCGTGTGGTCACGGTCAGCGTGTCGCGCGCATCCCAGGTCTTCTCAATTGTCTTCTGCAATTCGGTCGTGTTCATGGCGGCCCTGTAAGGTCGATGGCGTGAAGAAAGTCGGAAAGATTCTCAGCTTCGAAATGGACATAGTCGGGCTTTGCCGGCCCCGGAAGGGTTTCGCGCAGCCACACGGTTGTCATACCGAGGCTGGCCGGAATCTCCAAATTGACCGCCATATCGTCGAACATGGCGGCGCGGTGCGGCGCGAACGCGCCCCGGCGCAACACCGCGTCATAGGCGGCGCGCATGGGCTTTGCCGCGAAATCCGCGGTGCGAACGTCCAGAATATCGTCGAACAGATGGTCGATGCCGAGCAGCTTCAGGACGCGCTCGGCATGGCGTCCGCAATTGCTGGTGAACACGACGCGCCGTCCGGGCAGCCGCTGAAGGCCCGCGGTCAGGTACGGATCAGGGACTAGCTTTAGGTCCACATCATTGACGAAAGCGAGATAGCGCTCGGGATCGATCCCGTGCCGCAGGATCAGTCCGCTGAGCGTCGCGCCGAATTCGCGGTAGTAATTTTTCTGCAAGGCCCAGGCATCGCCCTCAGGCAGCGTTAGTTCCTGCTGCACGAACAGGCAGATGCGGTCTTCGATGGAACGGAGAAGGCCGTGATGGGCCGCATACAGCGTGTTGTCGAGATCGAACACCCACTCTTCGACATGGCGTAACGGCATCGTTCGCTTTATCCCGCGCGCACCAATGTGCCCGCGCCATGTTCGGTAAACAATTCC
>CAIOYY010000093.1 GCA_903862715.1 uncultured Alphaproteobacteria bacterium | reverse complement strand
TGTCTTTCACAACCTGCTCAGCAGGCCTTTTGGTACTTGAGGATTTAGGGCTCATCTTCGTTCCTTCGTCACTACGACGAGACCCAAATCCTCCTTAAATCACAACCTCAAATCTGGGCCATAGGTGCTGACGGGGAACATGGTTCTCATATACCTCGAGCGGACGGCTCTCTCGCCGACGCTCCCAACGGGCCAGATGTCATGCGGACGATCGAACAGCCTTGTTCCAGCCTGCCCTTGATGTGCTCGCTCACAACACCCGAATTGTTCGTCGCCACGGCGGCGCGGCTCTGGGTGCTGCCCTACCGCGAGGCGGAGGGAAACGGGCTGGATTGGCGTGCAGGCTTCAGGGCCGCAGGGCTCAGCGATGTCGCTAGCGTGGCGTTCGATCTCATTATGCGCGGCATGGTCGCTTCGCGTCGGGGTGAGCTCGATATTCGATGGCCCGGCTGTCACCGTCTCGGCGCGGACGAGGCCTGCCTTGTCGATTGTCTCAGTCTCTTGCAGCAGCAGAGGGGCAGCGATGCGGTCGCCCGGATGACGGTGTGGCTTGCGCCCGCTGCCATGCGGATCCTACATGCGCCCGCCTCTCGCTTCGCTGAATTGCTGGCGGCCGGCGGCCTTATTTTCCCGACGCGCCGCCAATCCATTGCCGCGCAAGCGGCATCATTCGAGACCTATCGCCAGTTTGATCCCGGCCTCTTGCTGGTTCATTGACGCCATCAAGCGTGGGCGAATTCAACCTGAACCACATCGGTGCGTGCAACCGCAAAGGTCGCGGCGCAGATGCCGAGATAAAAATGCCAGTTGCGCAGGAAGGCGCTGTCATAGCCGAGCGCCAGAACTTCACTCTCGCGCGTCTTCAGGCGCTTCGACCATTCGCGCAGGGTGCGCGCATAATCCTGGCCGAAGGAAAAACTGTCCGAAATGCGCAAGCCTGCCCGTTCCGCTTCCTCACGGATGCGCTTCAGCGACGGCAGCATGCCGCCGGGAAACACATAATGGCGGACGAAGTCGCTGCGCGTCCGGTACTGCGAAAAGAGTTCGTCGCGGATGGTGATGGTCTGCACCAGCGCGCGTCCGCCGCGCCGCAGGCGTTCTGAAACGACGTGAAAATAATTCGGCCAATAGCGTTCGCCCACTGCTTCCAGCATCTCGATCGAGGCGATCCGGTCAAATGTACCTTTGGTGCGCCGATAATCCTCGAGGCGAATATCGGCGTCGCCCTTCAGGCGGTCGGTGGCGAATTTATGCTGTGAGGGCGATACCGTGATGGCGGTCACATCATGGCCCGCATTGGCGGCGCTTTCGGCAAATCCGCCCCAGCCGCAGCCGATCTCGAGCACGGAAGCGCGCTTCGTATCAAAACGGTCGAGAATGCGTCCATATTTGCGCCGCTGCGCCGCAGACAGCTCCATATCGCCGCCGTCGCCATAAAGCGCCGAGGAATAGGTCATCGTCTCGTCGAGCCACAGACGGTAAAAATCATTGCCGACGTCGTAATGCGCTTTGATGTTGCGCTGGCTTCCGGCCACGCTGTTACGCCGGATGAGCGCGTTCATCAGAACAAATCCCGCGCGGTTCAGGAGGCTCCCATGCGCGAACCCGTCGAAACTGTCCATGTTTTCAAGGAACAGGCTGAACAGCGCCTCGATGTCGCTCGTTTCCCAAGCGCCGTCGATATAGTCCTCGCCAAGCCCGATATCGCCGCGCGCCGCCGCGTTGCGGATCACGTCCCAGTCACGGATATGAAAATCCGCCTTCGCGCCCGGTTGCCGCCCCTGAAAGAAATGGACTTCCCCATCGGGAGTCACGAATTTCAGCGAACCAAATTCGAGCGTGGAGAGCGCATCGAACCAGCGGCGAGAAATGAGAGAATCCGGAATAAGTTTCATTGGGAAACATCCGCGATAGGAGGGGGAGGTTTTGGCTGGTGACGTACGCCCTTCAGAAAAAGTTTGACGGCCTGATAATGAATGAGCGCCATAATCTTTAGCGTAACGAGCGGATAACGAAAGAAATAATACAGCGTGCGGCCGGCGGTGAGGGGCAGGGGTTTTCCCGCCATGCCGGTCGACAGGGTGAGCCCGTTCGCGTCATGCAGGTCGATCTGAACCGCAAGCCGTTCCGCGGACAGGAAAAAACGAAACCGGTACTGGCCCTCGACCTTTATGAAAGGTGAGACATGAAATACTTTCTCCGCTGTCAATGTGTCGTTCGGCATTATCTCCCGCCGGTCGCTATGGGCGCAGAGATAGCAATGCCGTTCACCGAAGGTGTTGTTCACTTCCGCCAGAACAGCCCGCAATTTTCCTTCCCGGTCGCGGCAGAACCAGAGACTGATCGGATTGAAGACGTAGCCGAGAATGCGCGGGAGGGTCAGAAGCGTGATCTCACCATCCGCTTGCGGTATGCGCCACTGGAAAAGAAGATTGCGTATCCAGCTATCGAGCGGCGCTTGTCCGTCACCGTGATCGCTCGCGAAGAAGCTCAAAAGATTGAAGCGCTCATACGAAAATAAAATGTTCCGCGAGCGCGTGGTGGTCTCGGCTAGCGGCAGAGAAAGATAGAAGACACCATAGCGAAAGGCATTTCGCCGCGGCCGCGTGCGCGCATGATAGACCATGGTGGGAATGATATCGGCCAAACGGGAACAGCTTTCTCAGCGGATAAGTGTCGGTTCCACGGCGCGGGTGGGAAGAGGCGTCGCGCGCGGTGGAATGGGTGTCGATCGGTTGTCCCAGGGAGGGCGCGCGCCAAGCCGAAGCGCGACATCGACCGCGCTGGAAAGGCCGTCTTCGTGGAACCCGTTGCGCATATAGGCGCCACAATACCACGTATTGCGCTGTCCTTGCAGCGCCTTCATGTGCACCTGTGCATCCAGCGCGGCGGTATCGAACACCGGGTGATGGAACACATGTTCGTCGAACACGTCGGTTTTCGAGAAGTCGCGTTTCGGGTTCAGCGTAACGAAAAGCGGAAAGCGTTGATCGATGCCCTGCAATTTGTTCATCCAGTAGGACACGGCAATGGCGGGTTCGCTCGTCTCGACATTGGCGTGATACACCCAGCTCGCCCAGCATTTTTTCCGCTTCGGCATCACCGAAGAATCCTTATGGAGAACAGCGCGGTTTTCCTGATATTGGAAGGCGCTTAAAGCTGCGCGCTCGTCATTTCCCGCGTCCTTCAGAAGGGCCAGTGTTTCGTCGGCGTGGCTGGCGAAGACGACATGATCGTATAGTTCCTCATTGCCCCGGCTGTCGCGAACCCGGACACCCCGTTCGCTGCGCCTTATCTCGACGGCACCACAATCGGTCCGCACGCGCGAAGAAAAACTGCGTGTCAGACGGCGCACATATTCTTGCGCCCCGCCCGTGACGGTGTGCCATTGGGGCTGGCCGCTGGCCGAAAGAAGCCCGTGATTTTCGAAGAAGCGCAGGAAAGCCAGCGCGGGAAAGGCCAGCATCTGTGAGGGCGGGCAGCTCCAGATCGCTCCCGCCATCGGCAGCAAATAGTAGCGCCGGAACCAGTCTCCGAGGCCGAGGCGGTCGATAAGGTCCTGTAATGTGATCCGGGGATGCTTCTTAGCCGTATCAAGCGCTACGGCATTGAAACGCATGACATCGCGCAGCAGGCGATAAAAGTGCGGACGTACAAGGTTCCGGCGTTGCGCGAACACGGTGTCGAGATTCTTCGCGCCCCATTCCAGCCAGCCGTCGCCAATGGTCGCGGCAAAGGTCATATCGCTTTTATGTGTGGGCACATCGAGATGCTGGAACAATGCGGTGAGGAGCGGGTAATTGCGCTCGTTATAGACGATGAAGCCGGTATCCACCGGAATCTCGGTACCGCTATGCACCACGGTCAGCGTTCGCGTATGCCCCCCGATGCGGGGGGCCTTCTCGTAAACCGTAATCTCGTGATGCGGCTGGAGGAGATAGGCGGCGCCCATCCCCGAAATGCCTGTGCCAATGATCGCTACTTTAGCCATGCAGCTCTTACGGTCCGAGAAGTGGGCTGGATCACGCGAAATGCCTTGGGATGGCCATGCGCGCGATGAGAAAGGCAGGGAGAGTGCTGGGCGGATTGGCGGCGATCCTGGTCGCCGGCTGTTCCTCCGCAGTCGTGAACCTCGCGGTTCCGACGGGAGGATACACGATTTACGAGGATCGTGCCTATGGAGAGGGCCCGAGGCGCAAACTCGATATCTATGTTCCGGACGATCTCGAAACCACGGTTTCCACCGTTCTGTTCTTTTATGGCGGCAATTGGCAGAGCGGCGACAAGGCCTATTACAAAGCCGTTGGCCAGTCGCTCGCATCCAAGGGCATGATCGCCGTCATTGCCGATTACCGCCTCTACCCCGAGATTCTCTACCCAGATTTTCTTTACGACGCTGCGGCGGCGTTTCGTTTCGTCCATGACCATATCGCCGACTATGGCGGCGATCCCTCCCGCCTCTTTGTCGCCGGTCATTCCGCAGGCGCCTATAATGCGGTGATGCTGGCGAGCGCGCCCGATTACCTCCGTGCCGAAGGACTTGATTTGACGGTGATCTGCGGGGTTCTCGGCATTGCCGGGCCTTATGACTTTCTGTCCTTGGAAGACCCTTCGCTTGTCGCCATGTTCGGCGGCGCCAACCGGCCCGAAACGCAGCCTATACATCGTGTCGACGGGCCGCGACCGCCGATGCTTCTGGTAACGGGAACCGAGGATAGGACGGTTTTACCGCGCAACAGCGACGCCATGGCCGCGCGCCTTGAAGCATTGGGCAATAAGGCCGAAACCGCCCATTACGAGGGCACGGGTCATATCGGTATCATTCTATCGATGATCTGGCCGTTTCGCGGCCGCAATCCGCTGCTGGAGGACGTTACCGCCTTTGTCGAAAAACAGGGTTGTGCCGCCGGATTGGAGCCCGCCGCGTCCATCCGCTAAACTCTCTGCGAGGCGATTTGGGTGCAGGCGTGGTGATCCAGGGGCAGAATCCTCCCGTAGAAGCTGTATGCTTACGCGCGATTTGTCCTCTCGCAGGTTCACGGCGTTCCGATCGTCCCCGGACGCTCTACGGATATGTGGTCTGATGTCCGGCTCGGTACAGGACCATACCGGTTGGGACGAGAATTCGCGCTGCATTCTTGCGATTGCCGCAAACGCAGACCGGGAAAGCTTTGCCCGGCTTTTTGCTTTTTTTGCGCCGCGCGTGAAATCCTATCTGATGCGCTCCGGCGCGGACGCGGCGGAAGCGGAAGAGCTCGCGCAGGAAGCGCTTCTCGCCGTCTGGCGCAAGGCGGCAAGTTTCGATCCCGCGCGCGCCACCGCCTCGACCTGGATCTTCACGATCGCTCGCAATCTCTGGATCGACGGCATCCGCCGTGCGAAACGGCGCAGCCAGATGGTCGACACGTCCTGGGATATCGAGCCTGTCGAACAGCCAGGTGAAAGATTGATTGCGACCGACACCGAGCGCTCGGTGACGGCAGCGCTCAAGATGTTGCCGCCCGATCAGGTGGAAGTGATACGCCTGTCCTTCTTTGAGGGCAGGCCTCATGCCGAAATTGCCGAACGTCTGTCGCTTCCCCTAGGTACCGTGAAATCGCGCATCCGGCTTGCGTGCGGGCGTCTGCGTAAGCTTTTGGAAGATCTCGTATGATCATTCAGCATCATCCTTCCGAGGAAACGCTTCTTGGTTATGCCGGCGGTGCGTTGCCGGGACCGCTTGCGTCGGTTGTTGCCATGCATTTCGAGGTGTGCCTCGCCTGCAGGGCCGAACTCTCTCTTTGGGAGAAGGTCGGCGGCGCGTTTCTGGAAGCGATGGCGCCGGCGGAAATGACTTCGAATGCGCTGGAGCGCATTTTCGCGCGCCTGGGCGAGCCGGTGAGAGAACCGGCAGAGAAAAAATCGCGCGAACGCTGGATCGGACCCGGCATCTGGTACACTCCGCTGGTTCACGACAAGGATCAGGGCACCCGTCTCTATCGTTTGCGTGCGCGCGCCGGGACGAAATTGCCGACCCATGGTCATGACGGGCGGGAACTCACCTATGTCCTTACCGGCGAGATCGCCGATGGCGACAGGCGTTACGGCCCCGGAGATTTTCTCGAAGCCGACGCCACGCATGAGCATGAACCGCGCGTAAGCGGCGACACCGAATGTGTTTGCGTGATCGGGTCCGAAGGACCGCCACGCATACCGGGCATTGCCGGACTTCTGCTTCGAGCCTTTTTTTAACGCCCATTTCCACAGAAAGCGCGGCACATGACCATATATCTTCTGCCCTATGTCGCAACCGGCTCCGTGCTTCTCTGCCTGGATCTGATATGGCTGCGGCTTGCGTCCGAAGCGATATTTCGACCCGAAGTGGGGCCGCTTCTATCCGACAATCCCAATCTCAGCGCTGCCGCTCTTTTTTACCTTCTCTATGTGGGGGGCCTGGTCTATTTCGCAGTGTGGCCCGCGCTGAATGCCCATAGTCTGGCGCTTGCCGTTTTGAACGGCGCGGTTCTCGGCTTCATCGCTTACATGACATTCGACCTGACCTCGCTTGCTATATTGAAGGGGTGGTCGGTGAAGGTCGCCATTCTCGACATTGCATGGGGCACGTTCGTGAGTGCGGTGGCAGCTTCCGCCGGCTATGCGGCTACGGTAGCTTTTGTCGGCATGCGTTGAGCCGTCGCTGCTGACCGGTCCCGGGCGAAAGAAAGTGCAATTGCACCCTTATTAGGCAGCGGCTCGCGCGCCGATGCGACGTTTGTGTTGTCGCCGTTGCCAGCGCTTATTTCCTATGCAAACCTTCGCTTAGCCTATGGTTTCATTCAGAACGACATCATCGTTCGCAAGAGAAGATGTGGGGAAAGATGCCCGGAGAAGGCGGGCTTCTTAGCGGATACGATCCGGGGGAGTTCTACTGTGAGATGTTTGGCCGCCGCGGCCTCTCTCATACCCGTATTATTCGTAATCGGCTCGACAGCCTTGCCATGCAGGGGCTGCGGCGGCGTTCCAAAGACGCTGAACGGGAACTCTTCAATCTCGGTATTACCTTCACGGTCTATTCCGACAAGGATTCCATCGACCGGATTCTTCCTTTCGACGTTATTCCACGCGTTCTCTCGGCGCCTGACTGGGCCGTCATCGACGCGGGCGTGAAACAGCGCGTTGCGGCACTGAACGCGTTCCTCTGGGATATTTATCACCGCGAGCACATTCTGAAGGACGGTATCGTTCCCCTCGATCTCGTGAAGGGGAACCCCAATTACCGTCCGGAAATGTGCGGGATAGACGTGCCGTGCAAGACCTATGTGCATATTTGCGGCACGGATATCGTGCGCGACGAGCACGGCAAGTTTCAGGTGCTGGAGGACAATGCGCGAACGCCGTCCGGCGTTTCCTATGTCGTCGAAAACCGCCATCTGATGATGCGGGCCTTCCCCGACCTAGCCAACGGCATATCTATTGCCGATATCGACGATTACGGCGCACGACTCATGCGTGCGCTGGCGGCGGTGTCGCCTGCGGGTGTCTCCGACCCCACCATCGTGCTCCTCTCGCCCGGCGTCTATAATTCGGCGTATTTCGAACATGTCTTTCTGGCGCGCGAAATGGGCGCACCTCTGGTCGAAGGGCAGGATCTCGTCGTCGAGCGCGACAAGGTTTACATGCGCACGACCAGCGGGCTCGAACAGGTCCATGTCATCTATCGCCGCCTGAACGACGATTTCCTCGATCCGGAAGCCTTTCGACCTGACTCCATGCTTGGCGTGCCCGGTCTTTTCCGTGCCTATCGCAAGGGCAACGTCACGCTCGCCAATGCTGTCGGAACCGGCGTCGCCGATGACAAGGCGGTTTACGCCTATATGCCCCTATCATTCGCTATTACTTGAAAGAAGAGCCCATTCTTTCGAATGTGCATACAAATATCTGCCGCGAGTCCGAAGGACTCAATTACACGCTGGATCGTCTGCACGAATTGGTAACGAAGCCTGTGGGCGAAGCGGGCGGCGTCGGCGTAGTGATCGGGCCTCGCGCTACGAAAAAGGAACTGGACGATCTGCGCCGCAAGCTGCGCGCGGATCCAACGAATTTCATCAGCCAGCCGGTGATCAAGCTCTCGGTCGCGCCTACGCTCATAGGAAGAGCCGTCGAGCCGCGGCATGTGGATTTGCGGCCTTTCGCGCTGACGGGCGATTCTACCTGGGTTCTTCCCGGCGGGCTGACACGGGTTGCTTTGAAACGTGGGTCATTGGTCGTCAATTCGTCGCAAGGCGGCGGTTCAAAGGATACCTGGGTGCTTGTCTAACCTCGTCGCAAGATTTGCCTCGAATACCTACTGGCTCGGGCGCTATCTCGAGCGGGCGGAAAGTATTGCGCGGATTCTGGACATCAACGAAACCTTTGCCCGCGACAAGCCGAACGGCCCGGACTGGGAGCGCGTGCTGGTGCTCTTCTCCGACAAGAAGCGGTTTCTCGAGAAGCACGACGAGATTACCCCGCAATCGGTTCTGGCTTTTTATGTAAGCGAGCGCAGCAATCCGAGTTCGATCCTCTACGCCATCGCGGCTGCGCGCCAGAACGCCCGTTCGGTACGCCACCTAATCAGCACCGAAATGTGGAAGCATCTTAATATTTTCCACAATCAGATCGTGATCCGCACCAAACGCGGCGTGGCGCTGTCCAGCCTTTCGCCGATATGCGATGCGATCAGCGAGGGCTGTCAGACGTTTGAAGGCATCGCCGAGGGAACATTCCTGCGGGGCGAGGCCTGGTGCTTTTATCATCTCGGGAAATACGTCGAGCGCGCCGATCAGACGACACGCATATTGGACATCGGTTATGAGCAGGTTTCACACGCGGAAGGCGATGCGTTTCGTTCCGTCCATGCCCATGTCCTGTTGCGTTCGGTTTCCGGCTATCACGCGTTTTGGAGCCGTTACCCGACAATTTTGCGCTCGCGCGATATCGCCAATTTTCTTCTTTACGATCAGCAATTTCCCCGCGCCGTGGCGCTCTGCGCCAACCAGCTCAGCGCGCGGATTCAGGAACTTGATAAAATATGCGGGCAAAAGCGTCTCACCGAGGCGGAGCATGCGCGCAAGGAACTCGAATTCGTTCTTAAAACCGGGCTCGGCGGCAAGTTTACTCCGGGGCAGTTGGCGAAGTTTCTAGATCAGCTTCAGATTGCACTCGGAGAGGTTTCGGATGCGGTCGGAAAAACCTATTTCGGTTATCGTTGATCGGTCGCCCAAACGAATAGGTCGGCCTTGTGTCCCCATGATGAAACCAGTAGCACTCTCACTCGTTCAGTGAACCGCAACCTATCGGAAGTTTCGCGTTTGCAGCGATTGACCGTCGATCACAAGACGCATTACCGCTACGCCCGTCCGGTGACATTTGGCGAGCATCGCCTGATGACACGTCCGCGCGACAGTCATGATCTGCGGCTTCTTGAGGCAACGCTTCTCATTCAGCCCGATGCGCACATGCGCTGGCTTTATGATGTTTTCGGAAATTCGGTGGCCATTGCCGAGTTCGAGGGCGATTCCGACGAATTGTTCATCCAGTCCACCATCGTCATCGAACGTTATCCATTAACCGTGGCGGCCTTCGCCATTGAACCTTATGCGCAGGTTTTACCTTTCAGCTATCCAGCGCGCGAAGTGCCCGATCTCGGACGCACGGTAGAACGGCATTACCTCGATCCGGACCGTCTCGTGACGGCATGGGCGCAGAAATTTCTCAGTTCGAGTGGCGCGCCGACAGCGACGGAAGATTTTCTGCTCGGGGTGACGCGTGCGATCCAGAGTGAATTTCAATATCAGGAACGTCAGACGCCGGGCGTGCAAAGCCCGGTGGAAACATTGACGCTGGGCTCCGGCACGTGCCGCGATTACGCGCTTCTGATGATGGAAGTGGTGCGCAGCGTCGGCCTCGCGGCTCGATTTGTCAGCGGCTATCTGTACGATCCCTCGATCGATGGCGGCGAGAGCAGCACGGTGGGCGCGGGATCGACCCATGCCTGGGTGCAGGTCTATCTGCCTGGCGCCGGATGGCTGGAATTCGATCCGACCAACGGCTCCTACGGTGGGCACAATCTTGTTCCCATTGCGGTCGGCCGTGAACCGGAACAGGCGATGCCCGTATCGGGGACGTTTGTCGGGGATCCCGCCGATTATCTGGAAATGAACGTCAGCGTGACGGTGCGCGCGGAGCGCATATCTTCCGACGATTGACCACGCCTCCCTTTTGAGGGCGCGCATCGTTCCAATGGTCATTTTGAACAAAGAAAAGGGCGGGCGCTTTTGGCGCCCGCCCTCCTTGTGTCGGCTATGCGATCGGGTGATTAATTGCCCAGATCGATGACCGCGCGGCGGTTCTGCGGTTCGCGAACGCCCGGGCCGGTCTGGACCAGAGGTTCGGTGAAGCCGCGGCCGGTCGTGACGATGTCGTCTCCATTCAGGCCTTGCGCGACCATTTCGGCTTCAACGGAAGCCGCTCTGCGCTCGGACAATGCCTGGTTGTAAGCGGCCGAACCGACGGTATCGGTGTGACCGGTGACTTCGACGCGCACCTGACCGGTACGCTTCGCTTCGGCGACAGCTTGCGTCACCACATCACGCGCTTCTGCCGTCAAATCCGACTGATCGAAGTCGAAGAAGACGATGAAGGTCGTCACCGCGGGAGGCGGCGGCGGCGGGGGGGGAGGAGGCGGCGGCGGCGGGGGCGGAGGAGGCGGCGGCGGAGGAGGAGGTGCCGCGACATCGGGTCCGCTCAGATAGAAGCGCAGGCCGAGCATGATGGCCTGCGAATTCGCATTGTCGAGTCTCAGTCTGCCGCTGCCGAAGTCCGGATCGACAAACGAGGTCAAGCGGTGATCGCTCTTGAGCGCCGAGAAATAGCGATAGTCGAGCTGGATGTCCGCGCGATCGCTGAGCGCATAGGTGAGACCGGCAATACCCTGCCACGCGAACTTGTATTCCGTGCCGCGGGTATTGGCGAAATCGGGGTCGATCGCCGCAACACCGGCGCCTGCGCCGATGGTGAAGGCGAGGCTTTCGGTGACGGGGAAATCGTAGAGAACGTTACCCATCCCGGTCCAGATTTTCAGGTCCTGGTCGAGCGTCAGAGGGCCGGGAACGGGATTGTCCTGACGGGCGCTGTCGATGTCAAAGCTGACATATCCGCCTTCCGCCTCAGCACGCAGACCGTTTGGCCATTTATAGCCGACGACGCCGACATATTTTCCATGGGCGTCGAAATCGATTTCTCCGGAATTGGTGCTGGTTCTGTAATCCAGATCGCTTGGCAGCGCGCCGCCGGCGCCGAGACCCAGATACCAGCCTTCACCGGCCTGTGCCGGCAGGGTAAGCGCGGCAACCGCGACGCCCGCGAGGGCGGCGATTCTGAGTTGCGACAGAGTTTTTGAGAGCATTTTTACTTCCTTCTTTTGCGTGCAGTGGCTTCGGCAATGGAGAAGGCAAACGCTAAGCAGGACAGGTACAACACGTTCTGCGGACATAATCCGAAGAATGCACGACCAAGTTGTTCCGCGTAGGGTTTCCCCGCATAGTTCCAACCGAAAACGAGCGGATAATGGATCAGGTTCCCTAGTAAGGGGTGGCTTTTTGCCGATAATTTAGTGAAAAAACCACACTGTGACTTAAATGGCGCAGGCGGCAACTGGGCAGCCAAGGTTTCCGCGGGATTGTTCCAATCCGAGCAGCGCATCCTCACAAATCGACGTAAGGTCTATAGGACGCAAACGCCTCATCCTTGGCTGCACGCCTGGCAGCCAACAGGCGAGAAGGGTCATAGGGGGCATTCTTGGATACACCGGCCGCACTGCCGGCGGAAGTGGAGACCGTCGTTATCACTGCTGCGCGTCTGCCGCAGATGGGCGGCGAGGCAGCGTTCTCGCTTGTCCGGCTCGAAACCGGCGAACTGGTGGAAGCCCAGCGTCTGGACGAGGCGTTGGGCCAGGTGCCGGGGGCGGTCCTCTTTCGGCGCACCTCAAGCCTTGGTGCAAACCCCACCATCCAGGGCATCTCGCTTCGCAATATTGCGCCCTCGGGGGCAGGCCGTGCGCTCGTGACGCTGGATGGGGTACCGCAGAACGATCCCTTCGGCGGCTGGGTGATCTGGTCCTCGCTGCCGCCGGAAGGCCTTTCGGGTCTTTCGATGGTGCGCGGCGCGGGGGCAGGCCCCTATGGCGCGGGAGCGCTCACCGGAATCGTCGCGCTGGAAGAGCGCGGCGCCACCGAGGGGCTGGCGGCGCTGGAATTATCCCTCGCGGATACGGGCAGTGCACGCGCCGCTTTAAGCGGTGGCACAAACGGCTTTCTCTTTACGGGCGCTGCCGAAACGGGTGACGGCTATGTTCCGCTCCGCGGTACGGGTCGCGGCGCCGTCGATACCGAAACGACACTGGAAAGCTGGACCCTCGCCGCGCGCTATCAGGCGGATATTTCCGGCGTATTCGCTGCTCTGCGTCTCGGCGCCTATGACGAACAGCGCGGCGGCGGTGTGGAAGGTCTCACATCGGCGTCTTCCGGCGAGACCGCTAGTCTCACCCTCGTGCATGCGCCGTCGGCAGTGGCCTACGGATGGCGCGTGCAGGGCTGGTACCGCGAAAGCAATCTGCAGAACACATTCCTTGCCGTCGCCGCGGGACGGGCTACGGCGTCGCCCGCCAGCACGCAATACGCCACGCCCGCGACCGGCTGGGGCGCGAATGCCGCGCTGAGACGCGAAGGCACGGGCTGGAGCTGGGAGATCGGCGCCGATGCGCGGCTCAATGACGGCGAAACACAGGAGCAGTTTCGCAATCTGGGGGCGGGATTCACGCGCGGAAGATGGGCGGGCGGAAAGGCGAGTGTCGCGGGCATTTACGCGGAAGGCACGCGCTCCATTGGCGCGTGGCTGTTGGCGGGCGGAGGGAGACTGGATGCATGGTCGAATAGCGACGGATCGCGTCTGGAAACCGATCTTGCGACTGATCTGCCGACACTCGATATCGATCAGCCGGATCGTAATGGGGTAATACCGACCGCGCGGTTCGGCGCGCGTTACACCCTCTCCGACACGATGTGGCTCCGCGGCGCGGCCTATTCCGGTTTTCGTGCGCCAAGTCTGAACGAGCTGCATCGCCCTTTTCGCGTCGGCAACGACATCACGGAAGCCAATGCCGGTTTGAAGCCCGAACGGCTTTACGGATTTGAATTCGGGGCAGGAACTGACGGTGCGGTGAACTGGCAGGCGACGGTTTTTTACAACCGCCTTGCCGACCCGATCACCAATGTGACCATCGGTTTTGGTCCTGGCACCTTTCCCGTCGCTGGGTTCATTCCGGCGGGCGGCGTATTACGTCAGCGCCAGAATGCGGGTGCCATCGATGCGGTAGGTCTGGAAGCCGAAATTGGCGGCGAGATTGCGCCGGGCTTCACGGTCAAAAGCGGTGTGCTTGCGACCTGGGCACGGGTCGATGGCGGCAGCGCCGCCCCGCAATTGACCGGTATGGAACCTGCGCAGACACCGCGTTTCGCCGCGACGCTGCAGGCGGACTGGCGCACGACGGACCGTTTGAGTTTAAGCGCTGATCTGCGTTTCGAGGGCGAGCGTTTCGAGGACGATCAGAACCAGCGCGTTCTCTCGCCGGCCTTCACAGCGAATGCGCGTATGGGCTGGCAGGTCGCAGAGGGCGTCGAATTCTATGCAGGCGCCGACAATATATTCGACGCCGATATCGAGATCGGTGAAAGCGCCGATGGGCTCGAGAGCTACGGTGCGCCGCGCCTCATACGGATTGGCCTGTCCTACCGGCAGTAGGCGACCCCTTCGTCTCCGATGCCCCTAACGGGGCACCGAGAGGTGGGAGATTTCCGACGCATCATTGAGACTGAGAATGGACCATGCCGCCTCCAGAAGCTGTGCGGTCTGCGCCTCTCCCAGAATGTCCGTTACCAGGCCGTTGAATTTGGCGTCGATGTCGGCATTGCTCAAGGGGCGTTCGAGGCTTCCCAGCGCATGCGCGACATGCTTCTCGGATGTGCGCCCGTCTTTCAGCGTCACTTTCACGATCGCTTCGTCGTCGCGCATCGACTTGTCGATGGTCGCTTCCACCTTGTCGCGCAGCGCGATGACGTTCGGATCGCGCACGCAGGCATCGCTATACTCGTTCTCGCCCGCTGCGCCGTGAATGATGGCAACCGCCAGCGAATGATAGACGCTGAACTTACCCTCGAGGCCCGTCTGCGGCGTCTTCTTGCCGGTAAGTTCGAGTACCAGCGGCGCGACCTTCAATTCCACCTTCGTGACTTCGTCACCCGTTAAGGACAATTCCTTCTTCAGCTGAATGCCGCCATCGATCGAGGGATGAATGACAATACCGCAGGCGAAGGGCTTGTAGGTGTTCAGCGCGACTTCGAAGGTCTTTCCGAGATTCTCGGTGATCTCCTCATATTTGCGCGCCGTCGACATGACATTGGCGAAACCGCGCTTGGCTTCCAGCACCTGATTGGAGCTGGTGAAGTTTTTTTGCGCGAGAAAAGCGGCAAGCATGCCGTTCTGCGCCGCGCGCCCTGGATGGAAGCTCTTGCACATGGTGCCGAACATCTCGCGGAAACCCGAAGACTGCGTTCCGGCAATACCGAGCGCCCAGACCATCTGCTGCTCGTCGAGCTTCAAAATCTTGCCGACGGCGGCGGCCGCGCCGAACACACCTGCCGTGCCGGTGATGTGCCAGCCTACATCGTAATGTTCGGGGTAGACGGCATTGCCGATGCGGCATTCCACTTCCACGCCGAGGATAAAGGCATGCAGCAGATCCGCGCCGGAAATCGCCATATGTTCTGAAAGCGCGAAAAGCGCCGAAGCGACGGGACCCGCCGGATGAATGATGGTCTTGAGATGTGTGTCGTCAAAATCGAAGACATGACTCGAAATGCCGTTGAGGAGGGCCGCGAGGAAAATGTCGAGTTTTTCGCCGCGTCCCATCAATGTGGCTTCCGCCTTGCCTGAGAACGGGGCCAGCGCTTCCAGCGCGCGATCGACCGTTTCATGGCGACAGGCGCCGACGGCGCAGCCCAGCCAGTTCACAAGCGAGCGCACGGCCTCCTTCTGCACGGCCTCCGGAATGTCGTTGAGATTCGAGCCGACGACATAGCGCGCAAGCGTGCGGGTCACTTCCATTTCAATGCTCCAATGTCCTGAGGGCGAATGGCCGGTGTTTTGGCGGGTTGGGCTGGAGAAAACAATAGTTTTTGCGGGGTTTTCAACCTGGCGCGAGCAGGAGGCCGGTCAGGCGTTCGATTTGCGGAACGGATTCAAGGTCGCGGACCATCGCCACGATCTGGTCGGCGCGGCCGCGTTCAATGCGGGCGAATTTGGCGCATTCATGAAATTTGCCCGCAACCTCGTCATAACTCATGGGGTTTGCTGGGCTTCCTTTGCCGAAGTCGGCGCGACCCGAAATCCTCTGGCCATTGGCAAGGTCGATGTCGATGATCGTCGTCATCTTATGATAGCCGGCGCGCTCGGCCTCGTCGTCAATGACAAAATCGATCTTCTCGATCATCGCCCTGACATCGGCGCGGTGCACCACTTCGTCGGTGAACTCGGCAAGGCCCGCGCGGCGTTCCAGAAGCAAGATCGCCATGCAGAATTCCATCGAGAATTTCGCCTGGAGTTCATCGGTGGGGCGGTGATGGATCAATGCGTTTGGCATGTTCGAATTGGTGCCTACACGCACGCGGCGCACATCGCCGGGCTTGATATCATATTCACGGATCAGCCGGCGCATTTCCGTCATGCCGGGATGTGTGAGCGAGCCCGAAGGATGCGGCTTTATCGAGATGCCGGGATCGGCGAAGGTCCAGGGTGCACCGAGCTTGCCGTGAATGGCCGCGTCGTCATAACCGCCGCCTGCCGCGCGGAAAAAACCGCGCGGCGCCTCCAAGATCCTGTCGGTTGCCGTCCATCCTTCAATGGCGAATTCGGCGGCGACCACGCCGCTCTCGGACGAGCGCCCGGCGTGAAAGGGTTTTGTCATCGTGCCAAAATTCTCGCGCAGTCCCGCCGACTGGCTGCCCGCGATGGACAGCGCACGCGTCGTCGTTGCGGAATCGAGACCTTTCAGTTTTGCGGCGGCGGCGGCGGCTGCAAAGGTGCCGCAGGTCGCCGTGCTGTGAAACCCGGTCTGGTAATGGCGCGGATCGATGGCCTCCGAAATCTTGCACTCGACCTCGACGCCGATGTGATAGGCGAGCATGATGTCCGCACCCGATGCGTTCATTTGCTCGCCGACCGCGAGCGCGGCGGGAAGGGCGGGCGCTGTCGGATGCGTCAGTAGGCCATAAACCCGTGTTTCGGCCACCGCGAGCTGCGTGTCGTCGTAATCATCTGCATGAATGGCGACGCCATTGGCGAACGCCGCGAAACGCGGCGCGACTTTGCGTCCCGACCCGATAATGGTTGCCGGACCGTCCCCCAGATGAAGCGACGAAAGATGTTTGCCGACGATCCGACCGCTTTCGGCGATGGAGCCCGCGAAAGCAAGGCCAATGCCATCGAGGATGGATTTCTTGCCGAGTGCTACGACATCGGCAGGAAGGTCCCGGACACGTGTGCTGGTGATGAAGTCGGCGACATAATGCGTGAGACCGTCCGCTATGGACTCCAAAGTCATGCCTTCCCCCAATTGCCCGGCGTCTATCCGCGTGCCTGCAGCCTGCTGCCGCTCATCAGGGGCACGCGCTGTGCGACAAACACCACCGCGAACGAAATCGCCAACAGCGTCAGGCCCAGAACGGAGATGGCGCCGAGATTTCCGCTCTCATTCAGGTCGTAAATGACGACTGATACGAGCTTGGTGTTTGCCGTCGTAAGAAGAATGGTGGCGGACAATTCGCGAATAGTGCCGATGAAAACGAAGCACCAGGTGGCGATGATGCTGGTTTTCAGCAGCGGCGTTGTGATCAGCCACAGCGTTTTCAGCCGTGACGCGCCGAAAATACGGCTCGCTTCTTCAAGGTCGGTGTGTATCCCCGACATGGACGACGACATCTGCTGATAGCCCGCCGGCATCTCGATCGTGAGGAAGGCGATAAATAGAATCCACAGCGTGCCGTAAAGCATGAAGGTGGGATTGGCGTAAGCGAGAAACAGGCCGACGCCGAGCACGACACCCGGAATGGCGATGGGCGCGGTGGCAAGGAATCCAAGGATCGCCGCGCCCTTAAAGGAGCGTCGCGTCACGATATAGGAAATAACGAGAACGAGAGCGGTCACGGCGGTTGCCGACAGCAGCCCCAGCAGCATGGTGTTCCACATCGCAAGGCGGGCGGCGGAATATTCGAAGAAGACGAACTGGAAATGCTGCAGCGTCAGCGAGGCAAAGGTCAGCGGTTCGGCGATGTTCTGCGTGAAAGCCGCCTTGATCAGCGCGGCATAGGGAAAGATCACGGTCAGGCTGAGGATGAATCCGACCAGCGCAAAGGCCGGCCATTTCATCGCGCCTAGCTTCGTGATGCGCGGTGCACCGCTTTTGCCGCCCAGCACCGTGTAGCCCTTGCGCCCCAGAATCCATTTCTGTCCGCGCAATAGAAGGACGGTGACGATCAGAAGCGGAAGCGCGGCGGCGGCGGCCAGCCCCGGCTGCGGCGGGAATTGGAAAAGGCTCCAGATCTTGGTGGTGATGACATGAAAGCCCGCAGGCAGCGCGAGGATTGCCGGTGTTCCGAACAGCGTCAGCGCCTGCAGAAGCGCAATCAGCGCGCCTGCCAGCATGGCGGGCAGCACCAGCGGGAAGGTGACCTTGCGCAGCGTTGTCGTCCATCCCGCGCCCAGGATGGAGGACGCTTCTTCCAAATCGGAGGGCACGCGGTCGAGTGCATTTGCGACCAGCGTGAATACATAGGGAAAGGTGTAGCAGGCGATGGCGAAGATGATGCCCGAAAATGTGTAGATATTGACGAGGGCCGCTTCGTTGCCCGTCATCCAGCGATAGACGACATTGATAATCCCGCTATTGGGCGCCGCTAGAATTTCCCACGCGATAGCGCCGAGAAAGGGCGGCGTGACGAAGGAAGCAAGCACCAATACGCGCACGATCCGTCGTCCGGGCAGATCGGTGCGTGCCACCAGCCATGCCATCGGCGTCGCCACTACCGTCGACAAAAGGCCGACGCCCAGCGCCATAAGGCCGGTGATCCAGAAGGCGCGTACCATGGTGGGATCGGCCACAAGGGCAATAAAATTGCCGAGCGTGAAATGTCCTGCCGTGTCCCTGAGGCTGTAATAAACCAGCCAGAACATCGGAAAGATGACGAGTAGGCAAAGAAGCAGCGCAAGCAGCACAAAGACCGGGCGCGAAAAATCGAACCCGTAACGGCGTTGCGCGGTTAATGTGGCCGACGTCACGTTCCGAAATATTCTTCGTAGCGTTGCCGGATATCCTGCAGATGTGTTTCGAGATCGTCTGGATTGGAGTAAAGCAGCTTGATCTCGTTCAAGCCTGGCCTGCCGGATTTATCCACGACCTCCGGATGGAAGGAGCGGATTGCGCCGATGTCGGAATTCTGCTGCTGCGCTTCGAGCGTGAACATGAAGGCGTAGAACAGACGCGCTGCATTGGGGTGCGGCGCGTCCCTCAGAATGGCCGCATTCCCAACGACAAGGGGCGTGCCTTCCACGGCATAGACGATCTTCAGCGGTACGCCCGCCAATTGCTGCTGCACGACGACATATTCATTGCCGTCCACCTGCAATGCGCGTTCGCCCAGCGCAAGTTTCTTCGGCGGGTCGTTCGACGACTGAACCTGCATGATGTCCTGCTGTCCAAGGGCCGCGAAATATTCCCATCCCATCACTTCGCTTAGTGTATGGGTCGCGGTCATGATGGTGCCGGAATAGCCGGGATGGCCTTTGACCATACGGCCTCTCCATTTCGGATCGAGAAGATCAGCGAAGCCTGTGGGCACGTCTTCGGGGGCGACCAGCGTTTCATTATAGGCAATCACCGAAAGATCGGCGCGGAACGCGGCATAGAAACCATCAGGGTCTTTCACATCGGCCGGATAGACAGAAAGTTCGTCCGGCACGGCATGGGCGAGCAAGCCATGATGTTTGAAATAGGCAAAATGCACGGCGTCGGATGTGTCGGTGACATCGGCATTGTGAATGCCCGCTGCGCTTTCCTGGCCGATGCGCTGAAACACCCGTTCGGAACCCGCGCGTTCCACCCGCACATCGATGCCGGGATATTTTGCTTCGAAGACCGATGCCATGCGTTCGGCGACGACGAGATCGAGCGACGTGTAATACGACACCGTTCCTTCCGCTGTGGCCGCGGCGATCAGTTCCGGCGTTACCGAATAGGGACCAACCTCCACCTGAGCGGCGGGAGCGGCGGCTTCCTGTCCGCAGGCCGCGAGCACCAGCCCGAGCAGGGCGAATGAGAGACGCGGAGCGAAAAGGGTTCTGTTCGACATATTGTCCTCCACGGATCTCTAGCGCGCCAAAGCTCGGCAATGTTCAGGTGCGAGATAAAGCCACACGCTTTTCCCAGTCGGCATATCAACGGAAACGGGCGCGACCGCGCGGATTTTTTCGCCACCTTCAATTTCTACCAGATAGTCGCGGTGCGAACCGAGATAGATTTGCCGGGCGACCGTTCCTGACACCACGTTGGTGTCGCCCGGAGGCCGCTCGGCTTTCAGTTCGATATCGTGATGGCGCACCGAAACTGCGGTTTCGCCGGCCGCCGCGAAGTCGCCGCTGTCGCAGCGAAGAACGAGGCCATTCGCGCATTTCACGGCATCGTTACCCATGCGAATGCCCCGCAAGATGTTCGTGCCGCCAATGAAGCGGGCGACGAATTCGGACGCAGGGCGCTTGTAAATATCTTCCGGTGATCCCGCCTGATCAATTCCGCCCTGGTTCATGACCACCACAAGATCGGCGGTGGTCATCGCTTCGGTCTGATCATGTGTCACATAGACGGTCGTATAGCGGAATTGATCGTGAAGATTGCGGATTTCAATGCGCATTTCCTCGCGCAAATTGGCATCGAGATTGGATAGCGGTTCGTCGAGCAAAAGTGTTTCGGGTTTGACGACGAGGGCGCGGGCCAGCGATACGCGCTGCTGCTGACCGCCCGATAGCTCGCCGGGATAGCGGTCGCGCAACATATGGAGCTTGGTCACCGCAAGGATTGTGTCGGTGCGCGATTGTATCTCGGTCTTGGGTAAACGGCGCAAACGCAAACCATAGGCAACATTTTCGAACACCGTCATATGCGGCCACAGCGCGTAGCTCTGGAAAATCATCGACATATTGCGCCGTTCCGGCGGCTCGCTGGAACCGGCGCGCGAGAGCACACGCCCGCCGACCCGTATTTCGCCGCCATCGGGCGTCAGAAACCCGGCGATCAAACGAAGGGTGGTGGTTTTGCCGCAGCCCGAAGGGCCCAGAAGGCAAACGAATTGTCCCTGTTCGACGGCAAGATCGACTTTCGATACGGCGGCGGCGTCCCCAAATTTCTTGGTGAGACCGATCAATTCCAGAAACGCCATTCCCACTCCCCATCCCGCCGCCAAGCGGGCGTCCCTCTCCGCCCCATTTCGCGTGGGGAAATTTGGCCGGGAATTTAGGGGGCGAGGCCGCGTTCTGGCAAGGAATGGTTCTGCGGGGGCAAGCTTTGCCGGACGTTTTGGAAGCGGAGGGGTTTCCGCTAGTCTTGGACCCTGCAATCGCCAAGAGATGTCTGGGAATAGATGGCCCGTCGCGCAACCCGTTTTCTTATTGGAGGCTTCGCAAGCCTTCTCATTCTGTTCCCGGCCGCCAGTCAGGCCGCGGACGATCTGGAAGCTCAGGATACCGAAATGACTTATATGTGGGACCTCACCGACCTCTACCCGACGCCGGAAGCCTGGACCGAGGTGTATGAACGCACCCGCGGCGAAGCCGAGGCGCTCGCCGCCTATCAGGGCACGCTTGCGGGCAGCGCCGGAGGACTATTCGCCGCGCTCGATGCCTATAGCCGCGTCAACAAGGAGCTCTACCGGCTCTATACCTATGCGGGCTTGCGCGCCGACGAGGATCTTGGCGTTGCCGAAAACCAGGAACGCCGCCAGCAGGCGGGCGCGCTCTCGACGCTGATGAATGAAAACACCGCCTGGATGGCGCCCGAAATCCTTGCGATGGGAACGGAGCGCGTGCGCGCCTTTCAGGCGGAGCAGCCGGAGCTTGTTTCGCGCTTCGGCATGTTTCTCGACAATACGCTGCGCGCCGGACCCCACACCTTAAGCCTCGAAGGGGAAGGCGTGCTGGCGAGCGCGGGTGATGTGCTGCGCCAGCCGGGCAATATCTATGATCAATTGGCGGATTCCGAACTGCCCTATCCGACGGTGACGCTGTCGGACGGCACCGAAGCGCGCCTCGATCAGACCGCCTATTCGCGCTATCGCCAAAGCCCGAACCGCGCCGACCGCAAGCTCGTGTTCGATAGTTTCTGGGGGGCGTGGAAGGGTTATGAAGGCACCAATGGCGCCATTCTCACGTCGTCAACCATGGGGCATGTGTTCAATGCGAAAGCGCGCAACTATCCCAATGCGCTCGCCGCCGCGCTCTTTCCGGACAATATGCCGGAAGCCGTCTACCGCACGCTGGTGACGGAGGCCAATGCGGGTCTGCCGACGCTGCATCGCTATTTTCAGCTCCGCAAACGCCTTCTCGGCATCGAAGGCGAGATGGAATATTATGACATCTATCCGTCGATGTTTCAGCTCGCGGAAGAACCGCATTTCTCCATCCCAGAATCCGAGCGTATTACGCTGGAAGCGCTCGTTCCCTATGGCGAGGAATATCTCGCCCTATTGCGTCAGGGCTTCTCGGAGAACTGGACCAATGCGCTGCCGCGCGAACGCAAGGCGTCCGGCGCCTATATGAACGGCTCAGCCTATGACGTGCATCCCTATCTCCTGCTGAACCACACCGACGATTACAATTCGATGTCGACGCTGGCGCATGAATGGGGCCATGCGGTGCACACGCTGCTCTCGACCCGCAATCAGCCTTTCGAGAAAGCGGATTATTCGACCTTCATCGCGGAATCGGCGTCGATCGGCAGCGAGATGCTGCTGAATGATTACATGGTGAAGAATGCGCGCAACGATCAGGAGAAGCTTTATTATCTCGGCGAGGGATTGGAGGCCATTCGCGGTACCTTCTTTCGCCAGACGATGTTTGCCGAATTCGAACTCGCCATTCACGAGGAAGTCGAAGCGGGCAGGCCTTTGTCGGGTGCGCGCCTGACCGATCTCTATTGCGATCTCCTGCGCCGCTATCATGGGCATGACGAGGGCGTAATGACGATCAATCCCGCTTATTGCGTGGAATGGGCGTTCATCCCGCATTTCTATTACAATTTCTACGTCTACCAGTATGCGACCTCGATGGCAGGCGCGGCGCTGTTCACCGACGCCATCGTGTCGGAGGGTGAACCCGCCGCCGAGCGCTTCCTCGACATGCTGCGCGCGGGCGGTTCGGATTATCCCTATGAAATCTACAAGCGCGCCGGGATCGACATGGCGTCGCCCGCACCCTATCGCGCATTGGTCGCGCGCATGGACCGTATCATGGACGAGATCGAAGCGCTGATCGCAACGCAGTAACACAAAAGAAAACGGCCTCGCTTGGGGCGAGGCCGTTCCTTCATCGTTCCGAAAAGTTCTTACTGAATCCCGTAAGTGATCGACACGCTGACCGACAGCGAACTTTCGCCCACCGCAACCGGCGGCGGCGCGGCGGCGCTCATTGCCATGTCACGCATCATATAAGGCATAGGCGGCTGATAGCCGCCGCCACCTTCATTGATCGAGATGACGGGGCCGAGCGTGACGCCCGCGGCCTGGGCCAGCGTTTGCGCCTTCGCTGCGGCGTCCTGCACCGCCTCGACGCGCGCTTCCTCTTCCAGCGGCTTGGGATTGGAGATCGAGAAGCTGATCCCGTAAAGCTGGTTCGCACCGCTGCGCACCAGCGCATCCAGTGTTTCGCCAACCTGCGTGACATCTTCCAGCACCACGGTCACCTGATTGGAGACCTGATAGGCGATGATCTGCATCGGCTCGGTGTTGCCTTCGCGATAGGGTTCATATTGCGGCGACACCGAGAAATTCGACGTCTGCACATTGTGGCCCTCAACACCTGCGGCACGCAGGGCGTCGAAGACGCGCTGCATCGCCGCCGTATTGGCGTCGAGCGCGGCTTCCGCCGTAGCGGCCTGAGCGATGACGCCGGCGGAAACCTGCGCCTCATCGGGGGCACCGGAGGCCATGCCGGTCCCGGTGACGGTGATCACGCGTAAGGGCGCTTCCTGTGCGCTGGCGGCGGAGGGAAGGGTCAGCGCAAAAGCGCTCGCGGCGGCAAGGGCAAGGGTCCGGGGACGGGAAAGGATATAGGCCTTCATGGGGAAACTCCTGTTGTTGCCGCCAGTCTAACACCGGGATCGCGGCGTTTCTGCGGCTTTTCGATGAAACGCGGGAGACGGGTGTGTGGGGCCAGGCTAATGCTCGCTGGCGAAATGATATTTTTCGGGAATGCGGAGAGGGCAAAGAATGGTGGGCCCGGTAGGACTCGAACCTACGACCAAGCCGTTATGAGCGGCCGGCTCTAACCAACTGAGCTACAGGCCCCCTGGGGTGTACCAGCGGTGGGCCGGTGATAGCAGGAAATCGGCGTCCAGCGAACGGTCTTTAAGTGCCCTCGCCAGCAGGGCGCGCCCGCCGCTATAGAGACGGGAAAGGCAGGCGGCGCATCATGGCCAGGGTCAAAAACATTCTTTTCATCATGGCCGACCAGTTGAGGGCCGATTACCTCTCCTGTTTCGGACATCCGCACCTGAAAACGCCGACGCTCGACGCCCTCGCGAAGCGCGGCGTGCGGTTTTCCAACGCCTTCCTGAACGCGACCGTCTGCGGTCCCTCGCGCATGTCCTATTACACCGGGCGTTATATGAGCTCGCATGGCTCGACCTGGAACACGGTCCCCTTGCGCGCGGGCGAGCCGACCCTCGGCACCCATATGCGCGCGCTGGGCGTCAATCCGATCCTTGTCGGCAAAACCCATATGGCGGGCGACTATGCCGGCATGGCGCGCCTCGGCATGCGCTATGACAGCATCGAGGGCGTTCTTTCCGCCGAATGCGGGTTCATTCCTTACGAGCGCGATGACGGGCTGCACCCCGATTCCCCGCGCAATGAAGACCTCGCCTATAATCAGTATTTGCGGGCGCAAGGTTACGACGAGCCGAACCCGTGGCACAGAGCGGCGAACGCCGCGAAGGGAAAGAAGGGCGAACTCCTCAGCGGCTGGTTCATGCGCAACAGCGCGAAGCCCGCGCGCGTTGCCGAGGAACATTCCGAAACCGCCTATATGACCAACCGCGCGATGGATTTCATCGGCGAGTCGGGCGATGCGCCCTGGTGCCTGCATCTCTCTTATATCAAGCCGCACTGGCCCTATATCGCGCCGAAGCCCTATCATCGCATGTTCGGCGCGGAAGACGTTCTTGCCGCGAACCGGGTGAAAAAAGAGCGGACCCATCCGCACCCCGTTTACGGCGCCTACATGCACCATGTCGAAAGCGTCACCTTCTCCGAAGAAAAGGTTCGCCAGACGGTGATCCCGGTTTACATGGGGCTTATCCGCCAGATCGACGATCATCTCGCCCGACTGTTCGCCTTTCTCGAAAAGGAAGGCATCGCCGATTCGACGATGATCGTCTTCTGCTCGGATCATGGCGATTATCTCGGCGATCACTGGCTGGGCGAGAAGGAACTGTTTCACGACTGCATCGTGCGCACGCCGCTGATCGTCTACGACCCCGATCCGAAGGCCGATGCCACGCGCGGGCGCGTCGAGACCGCGCTCGTCGAGGCTATCGATCTCGTCCCGACATTTGTCGAAGTGCATGATGGACCGAAGCTCGATCATGTGCTCGAAGGGCGCTCGCTATTGCCCTTCCTGCGCGGCGGCGCGAGCGCCGAACGCGATGTGGTGATTTCGGAACTTGATTACGCCTATCGCGGCGCGCGGCTAGATCTGGACGTGCCGCCGGACAAGGCCCGCGCCTGGATGGTGCGCAGCAAGGAATGGAAATACATTTTCTTCGAAGGCTTCCGGCCGATGCTGTTCGATCTCACGAGCGACCCGAAGGAACGCAATGATCTCGGCGCCGACCCGAAACATGCGCGAGTGCGCAGGGCGATGAACGACCGCCTGTTCGAATGGTCTCGCAACCGGCGCATGCGGATCACGATCCCGAACCCGGACGTCTCACGGAAAACGCAGAACTGGCGCAAGGGCGGAATCATCATCGGCGAGTGGTAGGCCTCAGTAAGGCTGCAATTCCACCTTCGCAACGGCGAGGCGGCGGTAAAGGCTGCAGCGGCGCGAGATCGGCCACCAGTCATAGAGGAAAATCTCGATCGGTTTCCAGTTTGCCACCCAGCCCACAATGATCAGGCTTTCGGCGACAATCTGGACAAGCGTGTTTTCGCCGAACATGCCGATCAGGAACTGGCTCAGCATCAGGCAGACGGTGAGTGCGGTGACGCCTACCAAAAGCGCACGCCGACCGATCCGGAACAATTCATTCAGATCGCGTCCCAGCATTTCGGCGCGATAGGTGAAATATCGGTCAAACGCTATGGGAAGCGCGATGGCATCCTTCGAATGGGTTTCCTCGTGAGGGAGATGGATGCGGATCGTCAGCTTTTGCGCGCGGGGCAGTTCGCGGGCCCAGCCGACGATATATTCCTCCGCTTCCTTGTCGAGATCGCGCTGAGGAAAGGGGAAGGGATCGAGCGTATCGAAAAGCTGTGAAATGCTCTCGACGCGAACTTCGATCGCGGTGCCTTCACCGCTTCCCTGTTCCTTTAGCGCCCCCTGCAATTCGATTTCCTTACGCCTCTATCGGTAGCGGTTCGGGTTGCGTCAGGAAGGCCTGCGCCACATGCCAGGTGATGTGCCGGTTGATTCCGAGATTCAGCTGATGCGCGATGCCGGGCAGAATGATGAATTGCCGGTCGGGATTGGGCAGCTTCTGATAGAAATCGAGCACATCTTCATCGGTAGCGATGCCGTCAAATTCGCCCCGCACGACGAGAACCGGTGACTGGATTTTCGTCGGATCGACGACCGGCAGATTGGCCGTCATATCGAGATAGGTGCCGGTCGGCACCGTATCGCCATAGGGACGCTCGGCTTCCGCCATCGCATCGGCAACGCGCGGATCGCCGGTGCCCGGCATATCGCGCGTGAAGATGCTGCGGATCATTTCGATGTCGCGGTCGCGGCGGTTATGCGTGCGGTAATATTCGACCTCGCGCGCGCGGTCTTCGAGCGTGGGGGAGCCGCGTCCCGTATAGGTCAGCGCGCCGAGAATGAGCCGTCCCGTGCGTTCCGGATATTGGCCCGCAAAGGCGCCGGCGCGCAGCGCGCCGCTGGACTGTCCCCAGAAATGCATTTTCTGCTGGCCGGTTTCACGTTGGACCACTTCGTAAGCGGCGGCGAGATCCTGCACACCGCTGGCGATATCGGAATTGCCTTCCGTTACGGTCGAACGGCCATAGCCTTCGAAATCCATCGCCCATACGTCATAGCCGTAGCGCGCGAAGACATTCATCATCGAATATTCTCCCGCGCCCGGAACCGTCAGATCGAAATTCGTCAGCGCCGCCGTCGACGAGCCGTGCACGAGAAACAGAATGGGTTTCGGTGTTTCGCCCGCAACAGGCGCTCCCATGCGTTTGCGATACATCGCAAGGCGGACATCGCCCTTCATGGCCCAATATTCGGAATACCAGAGTTCGCCTTCCGCGCCTTGCGCCTTGACCGGAGAGGCGGCAAGCGCCGCGCCCGCCGCGGCAATGGCCGCGCCTGCCAGCACGCTGCGGCGGCTGGTGCTCTGGAACATATCCGTCGCTGAACCGGTTTCAATTTTCGCCATTTCATCTCTCCCCATATCTCCCCGAAACGCTGGAGCGTTGCCCGTCTCCTGTCGGCTCACCTGGCGGACAGGACGTTCCCGTAGATTTCTTCCCATTTCTGATTTTCGTCGATGAAACGCATTTCGTCGACGATATGAAGTTCCAGCCCCTCCGGCAAATCCTGATAGCGCAGGTTGGTGGGCGTCCGGCTCATCTCGGCCCAGATACGCTGGCCCTCGGTCAGCACAAAATCGCTGAACAGGACGGCGGCATGGGGATGAGGGGCGGCTTTCATCACGGCGATCCCCGCAAGCTGGGCGATGCTGGGCGACAGAAAAAGCGCCTCTATCGGCGCGCCGCGCCGCTTCATCTCGGCCACTTCATGGGTGTAGACATTGAGCGCAAACGGCACCTCGCCGGAAACCACCATATTGGTCAGAAGCGTGTGCCCGCGCCGCACGGAAAACCCGTTCGTGGCGACGATATTGCGAAAAAGCGCGGCCGTGTTTTCCTCGCCCATCGCGGTTGACAGCGTCATGAACCAGTTGCTGTCGGTCGCTTCGATGCCGAGCTTGCCGCGCCATTTCGGATCGAGCAGATCCTCATAGGAATGGGGCAGGTCGGCGGCGCGGACAAGATTGGTATTGTAGGCCGCATTATAGATGATGATGCGCGAGCCGACCCAGGGACGACCCGGCACTACGGCCTGCGGCATCAATTCGGAAAAGACCGGCGAGGATATTTCCTGGAACAATCCCTCGCGGTTCAGCGCTTCCATTTCCGCCGTTGCGGTTTCGATCACATCCACGGCGTTGTGGTTCGCGCGTGCTTCCGTCAATGAGCGCTGCAGAATGTCGCTGGACGCGGCGCGCCAGACTTCTACCTCGATGCCATAGCGTTCCTCGAACGCCCGGACGAGCGGCGTCATGTCGTCGACGGAGGTGGAAGAATAAACGGTGAGCGTACCTTCCGCTTTTGCCCCCGCGATCAGGCGCTCATCACGGTCCAGCCCTGTAAACTGTCCTGTTTCGGCGGTTGTCAGTGCCTACCCAAAGGAAGGCACGACGAACAGGCTCAGAAAGAAAAGGGAGAGGACGGCGCGTGGCGCTCGATGACGAAAATCGGCGATGGACCAATCAAAGGCCATGCGTATTTCCTTTATTCGGTGCCGCCGATGATATCCCGGTAGAGTGGACGCCATTTTTCAATTTCATCGACATATTTCGATACATCGACGAAATGGAGATCGAGGTCGTCGGGCAGGTTCTGATAGGTGAGGTTGGTCGCGGTATTGTCCTGGGTTTCGTAAATCGCCTGTGCGTCGTCGAGCAGAAATTCCATAAAGAGGATCGCGGCATGCGGATGCGGCGCGTGCTTCGTGACCGCCGCGCCCGAGGGCACCGCCATCACGGGATCAAGATAGACATAATTGATCGGCGCGCCGTCTTGCTTAACGGGCTCAAGGAAATGCCGGTAGAGGTTCAGCCCCAGCGGTACTTCGCCGGAAATCACCATATTGCCCATGAGCGTATGGCCCATGCGGACGGAAAATCCGTTCGCTGCCTGAATGTCGCGGAATAATTGCAATCCCGGTTCGCCGCCCATTGCGTCTGTCAGAGACATGAACCAGCTGAAATCCGTCGCCTCGATGCCGATCTTCCCTCTCCATTTTGGATCGAGAAGATCGCGATAGGTTTTCGGCACATCGGCCGAATGCACCAGATTGGTGTTGTACCCGGCGGCAAAAATAATGAGGCGCGAGGCGACCCATGCACGGCCCGGGACCGCCGCGCCGTCCATCAATTGCGCATAAACCGGCAGTGAGATTTCCTGCAGCAATCCTTCGCGGTTAATCGCTTCGAGTTCCGACCCCGGCGCTTCGATCACATCGACCGAATACCGGCCAGCATTCGCTTCCGTCACCGCGCGCTGGAGAATCCCGGAGGCGCTGCTGCGCCAGAGATTGATCCTGATACCGTATTTTTCCTCGAATGCCGCGCCCAGAAGCGCCATGTCCTCGACGGTTACGGTCGAATAGACATCGACCGAGCCTTCTTCCTGCGCTGCGGCAATTAATTGCGCGCGATTGGTTGTTGCGAGCGCCGCCGCATCGCTGATGGCGGTCTGCGCTTCTGCGGTGTTCGTGCCGAGGAGAAAAACGATGCCGAGAAGAAAGGTGCAGCGATATCGCATCTCTATCGTCCGCTGAAGAGCTGGCGATAGCGCTCGACCCATTCTGCATTCTCGTCAACATATTTTGGAACGTCGAGAATATGAAGGTCGCGCGCATTCACCTGGGCGCTGTAATGCGTATTGGTCGGGATCATCAACTGGTCGACCACCATTTGTTGCGCGTCGCTCAGAATAAAATCCATGAACAGAATAGCGGCGTGCGGGTGAGGTGCTTGCCGGAACGCCGCCACGGATAACGGCATGGCGATGGAAGGCGGCATATAAACGAGATCGACCGGCGCGCCGCGTTGATGTGCCTGATCGACATGGTCGCTATAGGCGTTGATGCCGATGGGCACTTCACCGGAAGCGACCAGATTGACCAGCAGCGTATGACCACGCCGAACCGAAAGGCCATTGGACGTTGCAATGTCGCGGAACAGGGTTTCGATGGTTTGTTGCCCTTCCAATTCGGAAACCGCCATCAGCCAGTTCGCATTCTCGGCTTCAATGGCAATTTTTCCCTTCCATTTCGGATCGAGGAGGTCCTGAAAGCTGCGCGGCACTTCTTCAGGTGCGATCAGGTTGGTGTTGTACGCGGTGACGAAAACAGTGAGGCGCGAGGCGACCCAGGCCTGTCCCGGCACGACGGCGCCTTCGATCAGATCGGCAAAGACCGGAAGGTTCACTTCCTGCAGCAGCATTTCGCGCTGCATCGCCTCCACTTCAGCGGCCGCTGATTCGACGACGTCCGCCGTGTGCTGTCCGGCGCGCGCCTCATTAACGGCGCGCTGCAATATCTGCGTCGATTCCGAGCGCCACATATTCACCTTGATGCCGTATTTGGCCTCGAAGGCTTCGGTGATCTGCGTCGTCGTACCGACCGGGATCGAGGTGTAGAAATTCAGCTCGCCTTCGGCTTTCGCGCCGTCGATCATGCGCTGCATGCGGTCGTCACCGGTCCATTGCCCGATCTCGGCGGTGGTAAGCCGCGCAGCATCCGGCCCTGTTGCTTGCTGTCCCTCGGAACAGGCAAGCAGCGCCAGCGATGCCGCCATAATAACAAGGGGCTTCTTCATCCCGCGTTCTCCCTGCGCCGACTATAGTGGGGCGGCAGGTTGCGGGAAAGGCGAGCCATTCGTCGCGGGGCTTACCCTTCTGAGATGCTGCGAGCGCGAACAACGAAGAGCGGATAGACGACCGGGTTCATAGCGCGGAAGCGTCATTCACCAGCATCTTGAAGTAGTAAATTCGGTCATGCCCCTTCGGGATGTTTTCCAAACGCCCGAACGAACGGTAGCCGTGCTTTTCGTAAAAGGCGGGCGCCTGAAAGCTGAAAGTGTCGAGGCGCACCCCGTTGCAGCCATGCTTGGCGGCGAAGGCTTCGGCGTGCTTCAGGAGCGATGCGCCGAGCCCCTGTCTCCGAAGGTCTTCGGGAACGAAGATGAGTTCGATATTGAGCCAGTCATAGACCATTACGCCCCACAACCCGCCGATGGTTTCGCCGCTTCCCGGATGGCGCAGGATAAGCGCGAAGGATTCGGGCGAGGCCGGGCCGGTGCAGGCTGCGTTGAAGGCGGCAAGAGGCCGCAGAATGGCCTCGCGCAATTCCGCGCCTGGATTCTCTATGAGCGAAATATCGGGAAGGGTCGTCATGGGCCCGCTTCCCTTCCCGTTTCCTCAACCCATCTTTGGCGGCAGATCTTCCAGCTCCCTGGCATAGGCCGCGTCCATCGCGGGCTCGATGCCATGTCTGGAAAGCGCTTCGGAGAACATGTTGCGTACTTCCGGCGTTTCATCGGCGTAATCGATCTGATCGCCGCCGACGCGTCTGGAGATCCATGCCGTCGGGACGCCCTGCGAATTGCGGATCAACGCAACTTCGTGCTTGAAGGCGAGATAACGCGCGGGCGCCTTGCCTGCATTGAAATGCTGGTGGAACCATTTGTTGGGCGGCACGATCAGCGAGCCAACCTGCCATTCATAGCGTTTCGGCTCTTCGCCTTCCGGCCACATCAGCGAATAGCCTTCGCCCGAAAGGATGATCACATGCGCGCTTGGACCATGCGCATGGGCCTTTTTGTAGGTGCCGACCGGAAATTGCGAGATATGGCTCGACATCGAACCCTTCGCCATGTTGAAGCGGATATGGCCGCCGCCCGCGCCACGTTCCTTGGCCGAGATCAGCGGTAGATTCACGGCATCCGGTACGAAATTGGTCGGCAGCAGAAAACCCTGTGGCTCCGTCTTGGGCGAGAAATAATCCGGCTCGCCCGCGAAGCGGTTTTTGAAATCATAGGCGCGGTGGAAAACGAAATTCGGGTCGTCATAGAGGTTCATCACCGAGGGGCCGTTGGTGACGGCGACATAACGCACCGGCTCCTGCCCGGAGCCATTGAAATGCTGGTGCGAGGCGTTCAACGGGATGGCGAACATCGAACCCGCCTTCCATTCGAAGGTGATGCGCGCGCCGGCATCGTTCCACACCGAGGTCGAGCCGCGCCCCGACAGAACGAGAATCATTTCCTCGAAAAGCTGGCGTTGCGGTTCGAGCTTCTTTCCGGGCGCTATTTCGCAGACATAGCAATCATTCGAGGTGCGCGAAGCGTCGTGATTGATATAGACGCCTTTGCCGCCGCGGCGCGGCCAGGGCTTCACATCGACCGTGCGCAGATCAGGAACATACAGCGCGCTGATGATCTCAAGGCCTTCGGCCCTTACCCAACGCTGATAGGGCGTATCCGAATCGCGTTCGGTGATGAACTTCTTGGCGAAATCTTCCGAAACCAGCGTATCCTTGGCCATATCCTGTTCCCAAATCCTTCTGTCTTAAATCTGCGTGAGGGCAAGTCTAAGCCGTCGCGCTATTGGCACTTACCACCACACACTTCTCCGGCGCCACCCTCACATGAATGGGATCGCCCACCGGGGTCCGGAGCGAGGGGTGGGTACGGGCGAGCAGCAATGTCTCCCCGACCTTTACCTGAAAGTCGATGAAGTCCCCGAGGAACACTTTCTGGTCCACGACGCCCTTGCACAGATTTGTGGGGGCACCCGTACTGAAGGGCTCGTCGGACAGCTCGACATTCTCGGGCCGGATGGACAGGGAAACCTTGCCGCCTTCCTGGAGCGGATCCTCACTGAAGGCCTGCCAGTCGCCCAATGGGCTGCGCACCTGCCAGGCATGGTCGCGGGTTCCCTTCCCCAGCACCACGCCGTCGATGAAATTACAGGTGCCGATGAATTCGGCGACGAACTTTGTACGTGGGCGCTCATAGATGGCGCGGGGCGATCCGACCTGAATGATTTCGCCCTCATTCATCACCGCGATTTCATGGGACAGCGCCAGCGCTTCCGATTGGTCATGGGTGACATAGATGGTGGTGACGCCGAGATCGCGTTGGATGCGCTTCAGTTCGAACCGCATCCGCTCGCGCAGTTTCGCATCCAGATTGGACAGGGGTTCGTCCAGCAGCAGAAGCTCTGGCTCCATCACCAGTGCGCGCGCCAGCGCGAGCCGCTGCTGCTGGCCGCCCGAAAGCTTGGTGGCGTCGCGGTCGGCATATTCGTCAAGCGCGACCGCATGCAGCACCCGCATAACCTTGTCGCGGATCTCCGTCTTCGTCAGGCTTTTCTTGCGCACTTCCAGCGGAAAGGCAGCATTCGCATAGACCGTCATATGCGGCCAGATGGCATAGGACTGAAACACCATTCCGAAATTGCGCCGGTTCAGCGGAACGAAGACGTTCTGCTGCGAGGAATAGATCAGCTTCCCGCCTACCTCGATTTCGCCCGATGTCGGGCGCTCCAGCCCCGCGATGGAACGCAAGGTCGTCGTCTTGCCGCAGCCCGACGGCCCAAGAAGGGTGAAGAATTTCCCCGTCGGCACTTCGAAGGAAACATTCTTCGCGGCGCGCACGGCAGGACCCTGCGCGATCTTGTATTCGGTATTGAGTGACCTGACGCCAAGCACGCGGGGAACCCTCCGATATTTCTAAACTTCTCTGATGCCCACACGGCGGCTGATGAGCTGCGCCAGCAGGACGAAAACAAAAAGGCCGGCGATCAGCATGACACCGAACGCCGAAAGTTGCGTGTATTGCCCGTTCTGCCACAGCTCCCACAGGACGACCGCAATGACTTCGGAGCCGGGGCTATAAAGAAGAATCGAGCTCGAAAGCTCGCGGACGGAAATGATGACGATATAAATCCAGCCTGCGATGAGGCCCGGCTTCAGAAGCGGCAGCACCACGCGGTAAAAGGTCGTGAACCAGGACGCGCCGGACAGGGCCGCCGATTCCTCCAGCTCCTTGTGGATTTTCAGCATCGCCGATGAATTGAAGCGCATGCCATAGGGCAGAAAGCGCGTCATATAAGCGATCAGCAGAATCCAGATCGTGCCGTAAATGCCGCCGCCGATGACGAGATAGCAGATCATGATCGACAGGCCGAGCACGATGCCCGGCATCACCAGCGGCATGGTGGCGATATTGTCGAGAATCCAGCGGCCGCGAATCTGTGTGCGCAATACGATCCAGCAGATGACCGCGGTGAGCAGCATCACAGCGGTCGCGCTGGCGAGCGCGAGCATGACGCTGTTCCAGACGGCGGTACCGACGCTCGGGAAGGCAAGCACCGCCCGGTAGGAATCGAACGATATGTTCTGCAGCGCGTCCCAGGAGGGCACGCTGTAATAGCGCTGCATGGAGCTCCAAAGGAGAACCAGAAACGGCAACCCGATCACGAGCAGCGAATAGAGGATGAAGAGGCCAGCGGTGACATAGCGCCAGCGACCGAGATCCATCACGCGCGGGCGAAAGCCCTTGCCGGTCACGGTCGCATAGCGGCCCGCATTGCGTGCGAGGCGTGACTGCCAATAGATGCCACCAGCGGTCAGCGCCAGTAGGGTCACTGCATAGGTAGAGCCGAGTCCTATATCAGACGGGTAGCCATGCAGGGCTTCCCAGATCGCCGAAGTGAAGACCTCGATGCCGACGGGAAGGCCGAGAAGGGCGGGCGTTTCGAAGGATTCCAAAGCGCGCACGAACAGGATGAGAAAAGCGGCGGCGGCGGCGGGCAGCGCGAGTTTCAGCGTGATGCGGCGTGCGACGGCAAAAACCGACGCGCCGCTCATCAGCGCGGATTCCTCCAGCGACGGATCCATCGTCTTCAGCGTCGCGCTCATGAGGAGAAACGCGAGGGGCGCATGCTGGATGCCATCCACCCACATCATGCCGGTCAGTGTATAGATGTCGACGAAGACATAACTCGTATCGAAAGCGCGCTGCAGAAGAAGATTGAAAATTCCGATATTGGGGCTCGCCAGCATGATCCATGCGGTTACGAACAGAATGCCCGGCATAAACATCGGCACAATGGAAAGCGCATAGAAGAAGGATTTGAAAGGCGTGTTGGTGCGCTCGCATACCCAGGCAAGGCCGGTGCCTATCACCAAGGCAAGAATGGACGAACCCAGCGCATAGATGGTCGAGTTCCCGAAAAGGCGCAGCGTTTCGCTGCTGGTATAGACTTCCAGATAATTGCGGAAGGTGAACTCTGCTTCCGCCGCGGCGGAAGCAGGCGTCATGAAGCTCTGCCACAGAAGAAAGCCGAGCGGCACCAGCGCCAGCCAGGCCACGACAAGCACAACAAAGCCCATGATGAGCCATTTCGGATCGAAATTCCGCGAGGCGGAGGATCGCTCCAGCTCCAGGCCGAGTGTTGCCACGTCTTTGCTCCCCGTCTGCCGGCGGCGCGTGTTATCCGCGTTTATCCGGCTGCCGCGTTTCAGGCGGCCAATCTAATGGCTGTGATCTTGATGATGGTGGTGGTCGTGTTCGTGATGCGAATGTCGGTGCGAATGCGAATGGGACGAATGAGAATCGGACGAATGAGAATGAGGCGCGTTCTTGCCGCCCACCAGCGTATCCTGAAACAGAAGTGACTTGATCGTGACCGGAACGGTGTAGGACGGAATGCGCAGACGCCCGAGATCGATATAGTCGAAATCCGTCAGCATCACCCCATCGATGACCAGAATGTCTCCCGGAACATGACAGTCCTCGCGCAGCACCGCGCCGAGTGTCTGGGCGATATCGCCGTCCAGCATGACATAGATCGGCGTCCGCTGCGCGATCTTGTCCGCGAGGCCGATAACAATGCCACGCGCCAGCGCATGAATGCGCTCATAGGACGGCGCGCCCTTCCAGTGAAAGGCGAGCGCAATATCGCTCACGGCGTCAGCGACCTCAAACGCCTTGCGATGCGTGAGAATGGCCTTCCCCAAAGCTTCTGCGTCGATATCGTCGCTGAAGATGAAGACCGGCTGCAAGACCTGCAGATTGCGTCGTGGCAGCAACGCGCCCGGGCTGGAGATATAACTCGTATTTCCCGATAGCTGGACGCTGTACTCGGACGCGCCAAGCGCGGTTGCGCGAATGCATTCGCCCGCGGGCAATAGCTTCCAGGGCAGGGCGTCCGCGAGGAGTTTCCGGCGGAGGGCCGCGCCGAGACGCCTTCCCATATCGCCGAAATCGCGCGTCTCGCGTTCATAGACATATTCCGCAACACCGCCGGAAAACAGAATTCCGCCGAGATCGCCGAAATCGGCGATAGGATCGGTGAGATAGAGACCGAGAATGCCGTCGTCGCGCGTATCGGCACGGAGAGCTTCGATCAGCGCATCCGCCATGTGATAGGCCACCTTGTCGAGCGCGGGTTCATCGACGGTGTCGCCGAGGTTCCAGTCGAAGCCCGCACGGCGCGCATGTTCGCGCCCTGCCGGATCAAGGCGTGCGATGCGCCCGTTTTCATCGATCACCTGGAGGCGTCCGCCGATATGGATGGCCGCGGTTGCGATCACACGCCCGGCTTCCACCAGCGCCAGTTTCGTTGTGCCGCCGCCGATATCAATATTCAGAACGCGCCTGCCCAATTCCTGCGAGGCGGTCGACGCGCCCGAGCCATAAGCCGCCAGCATGGATTCCATATGATGACCTGCCGTGGCGCAGACAAAATCGCCGCCTGCTTTGGCCAGCATTCCGGCAATCGCCTCGGCGTTTTCGCGGCGGAGCGCCTCTCCGGTCAGGATTACCGCGCCGGTATCCACATCGCCCGGCTGCAGGCCGGACGCCTCATAAGCGCGGTCGATGATCGCGGTCAGCGCCACGTCGTCGATACGGGTGTCGCTCATGTAGGGCGTGAGCGCGACCGGCGACAGATAGAGCGTTTCGCGCGAGGTGACGTAATAGCGGCTGGTCAGATCCTCAGCGAGGCGGCGCATTTTGATGCGCGAGAAAATCACCTGCGTGCCGGATGAACCGACATCGATGCCGACGCTGGTCAGGGAAACATGGTCTTGAATCCAGAGCGGATTTTCCTCGAGCGGAACCTCGCCCGTATAGTCGTCATGGTCGTGGTCTTCTTCGCCGTCATGTTCATGAACGAGGTCTTTTCCATAGGCATGGTCGGCCACGCTGTGCCGCCCCGCCTTCGCCTCATCGTCGTCCTTTGACATTCGTTCCCCGCCAAGCCCGGCCTTTCCGGCTGATCCGCTGTTCTGGGACTTGGGACTTCAAGGGTGCCCGCTGGCGCACGGCCATGCAAGGTGCTCGCCCCTTGCAGGTATATCCTTAGCAGGCTTGTCAGGAAACGGTGCGGCCCGCGCATGAATCTGCTGTGCGATGCAGCGAAACGGCCAAGCGCGAAACAATTGGCACAATCGCCTTGCTTCTCTATCCTCCCACCGAACAAAAATATTCAAGACGGTTTCAGGGGATGGGGTTAGGGGCATGACAGCGGCAGATGCCGGCAAAATACGTAACGTCCAGGTCAGTGGTACCGATCTGGAACTGAACGAATGGGGAAGCGGCGCACCGCTTCTTTTTCTGCATCCCGGCTTTCCGCTCGGACGTTTCGATCCCGCCGAACCCGTGCTCAAAGCCCTTGCGAAATCCTTTCGCGTTCTGGCGCCGACCCATCCGGGTTTCGGCCGCGCCGACGCCCCCGACTGGATGACCTCAATCGACGACCTTTCCTATTTTTATCTCGATCTGCTGGATGCGTTGGCGCTGGAGAATGTCGTCCTTGCCGGCGCGTCCTTCGGCGGTTGGATTGCCGCCGAGATGGCGGTGAAATCGACGGCGCGCCTGTCGCGTCTGGTGCTTGCCAATCCCGTGGGCGTCAAGTTCGGCGACCGCGAGACCCGCGATTTCGTTGATGTCTACAGCATCTTCGACAAGGAAATCGCCGAACTGGGCTATGCCGATGCGAAAATCGGGACGCCCGATCTGGCGGCGGCGTCGGAAGACATGCTGTTCCACATTGCGCGCTCGCGCGAAGCAACCGCGCGTTATGGCTGGTCGCCCTATTGGCATAATCCGAAACTGAAAACGCGCCTGCACCGCATCGACATTCCGACGCTGGTGCTTTGGGGCGAAGCCGACCGCATCACACGCGCCGGTTACGGAAAAAGCTATGCCGATACGATCCCGGGCGCGAAATTCGTGTCCGTGAAGGGCGCAGGCCATTACCCGCATAGGGAGACGCCGGATCTATTTGCCGAAGCGGTGACAGCTTTCGCCGCTGAGAAAACACGGGAGCTCGCGTGATGAAAGTCTTCCAGTTTACCGAGCAGCCTTACCCCGAAGCCTGGGATAAGCATGAGGGCTCGCTACGCGTCAATCTGCCGAACAGGTTGCTTGATCCCGCGCATGCTGCCGATCTGTTCCATCGTTATTACGATGAATGGCAACTGGCCGATGAGCTCGGCCTGGAGATCATGATCAACGAGCACCACCAGACGGCGACCTGCATGTCGGCGACCTGCGTGGTGACGCTCGCGGTGTTATCGCGCATCACCAAGCGCGCCCGGCTTCTGGTGCTCGGCTATCCGATCGCCAATCGTCCCGATCCGCTACGCATTGCCGAAGAACTTTCCACCATCGACGTCATTTCGCGCGGACGTCTGGAAATGGGTTTCGTCAAAGGCGTGCCGCAGGAAGTCGCGGTCGCGAACATGAATCCCGTTTTCCAGAATCAACGTTTCTGGGAAGTGCATGATTTCATCATCAAGGCGATGACAAGCCATGATGCGCCGTTCAACTGGGAATCGGAGAATTTCCATTATCGCCATGTGAACATCTGGCCGCGTCCCTATCAGCAGCCACATCCGCCCGTATGGAGCACGACGGGCAGCAAGGCCACTGCCGAAAAACTCGGCGGCCTTGGTTACACCATGGCAACGCTCGGAACCGGCTATGGCACGCGCCCGATCTACGACGCCTATCGCAAGGGCTATATGGAAAAGGGCCGCGGTGCGCCGCCGCCGGACCGCTTCGCCTATCTCGGTTTTGTCGCAGTCGGCCACACCGAAGCGGAGGCGCGCCGTCTCGGCGAGATGGTGCTCGCTTATCCCCGTACCTCCGGTATCGTGCATCCGCCCTTCCGAAATCCGCCGGGTTTTCTCTCGGTCGGCGACAATGTTCGCATCCTGAAGGGTGAGGGAAAGCCGCGCAGCTACACCAAGGATGGCCGCACCGTGAATATGGCGAAGGGCAGCGTGCAGGATCTGATCGATGCCGGCGTGCTGTTTTGCGGAACGCCCGATCAGGTTTACGACCAGATCACCGATTTTATCGGTCATTGCGGCGGCATGGGCAATCTTCTGATGATGGGCCATGCGGGCGGCATGTCGCATGAAGATACGGTCGCGAATCTTACGCTGTTCTCGAAGGAGGTTCTCCCGCGCCTCAAGGAATTTCGGCAGCCGGCGCCGGAAGAAGCCGTCGCGGCGGAATAGGTCACAGGCGAAAGGCCGAGCCCCGTGCCCGAGATCAAGGAAAAATTCGTCGACGCGGGCGGCATGCGTACGCACTATTTTGAGGCGGGCAGCGGACATCCGCTGGTGCTGCTGCATAGCGGTGAATTCGGCGCGTGTGCCGAACTTTCCTGGGAATTCAATATCGGGCCGCTTTCCGAACATTTCCATGTGCTCGCGCCGGACTGGCTTGGCTTCGGAAAGTCCGAGAAAATTTTCAGCTTCGAGGATATGCAGGCGCTTCGCATTCGTCACATCGCGCTTTTTCTCGAGACGCTTGGGGTTATACAAGCGCATTTCATCGGCAATTCCATGGGCGGCGGGCAGCTCGCGCGCGCCGCAACCATGGACCCACCCGCCTTTCCCATCGTGAAAATGGTGCTGGGCGGCGCGGGCGGTTTCGCCCCCCGCAATGAGGCGCGCGAAATCCTCAATTCCTATGAGGGTTCACGCGATCACATGCGCGCCTGCGTCGAAACGCTGGTGCAGCGCGCGGATTTGCGCGCGGATGACGCCTACATCGACCGACGCCAGCAACTCGCGCTGGAACCGGGCGCATGGGAGTGCACCGCCGCTGCACGCTTTAAAATGCCGGGTCGGGGTTCTTCGGGGAAAGAGGAAACCGATTTCGGAAGGATAAAATTCCCGACGCTGATCATCGCGGGCGCGAAAGACCCGCTGCGCAACAAAGGCTATGCCGAGGAACTGAATGCCGAGATCGAGGGCTCCGAACTCATCATGTTCGATGACGCGGGCCATTGCCCGCAGATCGACCAGCCGGAGAAATATAATGACGCGGTGATTGGTTTTCTGAAGCGCTGAGGTTTCTCAAGACGATCTGCATGTTGGGGTTCATCATGAAGAAGCACTGGCTTGTTAGCGTCTTCGCCCTCTGGCCTTTGGCCGCTTCGGCCCAACCGACCGAGAACATGAACATTCTAGACCGGTTATATCCGGTCGAATCCAGAACGCTTTGGGGAAATCTCCGAGACTACGATTATGCAACACTCCTGATCGCGGCTTTTGGTGAAGCTTATCGCGAAGATGTGCGGGTGCGCGTTTTCGCGTTCGCGCCTCAGGAGTTTGTTGTAGGAATTTCCGGTCAGGGTTCTTCGTACAAGATATTCTCGGTGGAATCGAAAGTGAGTTTAGACGCTTATGCCGCGGAGCACAGAGGCCAAGCCATAGTCGATGTGGCCGCGCTTTCCGGACTTGGCGCTCACCTTTCAAGTATCGAGGAGCTGCGCGCGGCGCTACCTCCGGTTCTTTCTGGAGATAACCTACAGAATTGCGAGGTTGATTTAGACGCCCCCACGGCTCTTGGCATTGTTCAAGTCTGGGGTGAAATGCTTGAACGACGTGGCCCTAATGTTCCGCAGACCGCAGCGGACAGCGTTTATTTCCGTTTTAGTACATTCCAGGGCGCTCCCTATCGGCCTATGGAGGGGGAGGCATTTGGCGGAAATCCGGGACCAAATATATCTGGGCTGATAGATATCGCATTGACGATGCGTCAGATGTGTAAGAGTGGAGACGTAAGTCTGCAATCCGTTCTTGGAGGTAAAGTTTCCGATCTCTTGAGTAGGCTGGAACCTGAGTAAGAGGCGCAGACTTATTTCCTCAGACCTTATGCTCCCCGAACATCTGCGCCGGGAAAATATCTTCCACTTTCAGATGACGGCTGCACACGCCCTGCTCGAACGCCCAGCGCAAGAAGGCTTCCAGCGTTTTGCGGTTGGGCTCGACGCCATAGGGAAAATAATCCTGGCCCAATAATTCCCTGCCGCTCCGCGCGTGCTCGAAACACCAGGGAATCGGAAACATTGGTACGGTACCGTCCATAGCCGGTTCAATGCTGCGGCGTTTGGCCTCCTCGAACGCGGTCAGGAGATTGCGCGCAACCCATGGATTTTTTTCGAGGATTTCCCGCTTGATCGCAAAGGCATGCATGATCGGGAAAATGCCGGTCTCGCGGTAATATTCGGATTCCACTTCGATGAAATTCTCGAAAAGGCGGCGCACATTCGGGTGGCCCGAGGTGAATGCGACGGGTGGACGTGCTGAAAACATGGCGTCGATTTCGCCCGACAGCAGCATCTGGTTCAGCGAACGGTCGGAGATGCGGGTTAGGTTGATGCCCGGCGGCAGATTAAGCGTCGCCTTCTCGACGCGGCCCGCTTCATTGGTTCCGGCCTGCACCCATTCGATGGAAGTGAGTGCGACGCCGTAACGCTCCTGTAAAAGCCCTCGCGAATAGACCGCTGCCGTCTGCGCCCATTCGGGGAGCCCGACACGCTTGCCCGCAAGGTCGCTCATCTCCCGCACTGCACCATCGCGGCGGATAAACAGGGAGC
The DNA here is from genome assembly GCA_903862715.1 of uncultured Alphaproteobacteria bacterium. Lineage (GTDB taxonomy): Bacteria > Pseudomonadota > Alphaproteobacteria > Micropepsales > Micropepsaceae > CAIYRG01. The sequence goes on along the minus strand of CAIOYY010000093.1, from coordinate 16,893 downwards.
TTTGACGAAAAATACGAGCGGGAAAGATCGGCAGTCCGATCAGGCTGTCATCGCCTTTCGCCCGCATGGAGCAATATTTGGCGAAGGAAATCTCGGAAGCGTCCCATTCGCGGTGAATCAGGAAGCGGTAGAAAATTTCTTCCACCGGCAGCGTTAGGCAGGTGAGGTCGATGCCTTCGGGCACGACGCGGCCGAGAACAAGATCGCGTGTGTGATCGTAATCCGGCATGGCGACGGTAAGCGGGAGCTTGTTCATATTGGTTTTCCGAAAGGACAGACCACATCGCCGTGGAACGGCGAAGGATGATAGCGGGGTCAGGGTGCGGCGGCTATCCGCGTGCGCCGAACGCGCCGATATTTCCTTTGCCACTAGGTCTCAAACGGCTACAAAAAGCCAACGGGGATATATACGCCGAGGGGAAACCAATGACCGATATCACGCCGGGCAGCCATCCGCCGCCCGACGAAGGCGGCACGATACGGGATGCGCGTCTGAAGTTTGTCGCGACCGTGATCTGCGTTCTTCTTCCGCTGGGGATTTATTTCGCGCCCTTCGGCATTGAGCCGCACACCCAGGCGGCGCTCGCCGTCACCTCCTTCATGCTGCTCGCCTGGATGACGCATATCGTCGAATATGCGACGGCGGGCCTCGCCGGATGCGTGCTTTTCTGGATGGTTGGTGTCGCCGAGCCGCAACTCGCTTTCAGCGGGTTCTCGCTACTCGTCACGTGGTTTGTTTTTGCCGCGCTCCTCATCGGCACGATTGCAAACAAATCCGGGCTACCGCAACGCGTCGCCAGTTTTGTCGTCACGCGCGTCGGGCTTTCCTATTCGGGCATTCTGCTCGGCCTGATCATCACCGACTTTGCGCTCACAGTCATTGTTCCTTCCGGGGTCGCCCGGGTCGTCATCATGGCGTCGGTCGCCATCGGGCTGATCAAATTGTTTGATGTCGGTCCGGGATCGAATGTGGCCCGCGGCATGTTTCTGATCATCACCTATACCGCCACCATCTTCGACAAGATGATCGTTGCCGGGGCTGCCTCCATCACGGCGCGCGGCGCCATCATCGAATATGGCGGTGTCGATGTCGGCTACACCGACTGGTTCATCGCCTTCCTGCCGGCGGATATTCTGACGATCCTCGCGGCGTGGCGCATCACTTTATGGCTCTTTCCGCCGGAGGTAACGGGGATCGAGGGCAAGCGCCGCGAGTTGCAGGAACAGTTCAAGGTCACACAGGCATGGACGCCGGAGGCGAAACGCGCCGCCCTTCTTATTCTGGGAACCGTTGTGATCTGGGTGACCGACAAGATCCACGGAATTGATCCTGAATTGGTTGCACTTAGCGCGGTAATTATTGCGCTTCTTCCCTATGTCGGCGTCATCACGGCGGACGACATACGCAAGACCAATCTGCTGCCGTTCCTGTTCGTCGGTACGGCCCTCAGCATGAGCAATGTGCTGTCGGAAACCGGCGGCATCGCGCTACTGACCGACACCGTACTGGTGGGGCTGGAGCCGCTGCTGGCGAATGAGTGGATGGCGCTTCCCATCCTTTATTGGGGCGCCTTCGTCTACCATCTGTTCCTCGCCAGCGAGATTTCCATGCTGGCGTCATCGCTCCCCATTCTGATGGAGTTCTCGGTCGCCAACGGACTCGACCCGCTATGGATCGGGCTGGTATGGACCTTCGCGGCGGGCGGCAAGATTTTCGTCTATCAGACGGCCGTTCTTGTCGTGGGCTATTCCTACGGCTTCTTCCGTCACACCGACCTGATAAAAATGGGTATAGCCATTACGCTCATCGAATTTGTAAACGTCATCCTCGTGGCCACGATCTGGTGGCCCATCATCGGAATTTAGTCAGAAACACAGGAACGGCATCTCATGGCCAAGTTACAACTCAATTTCGCCTGCGCGCTCTATGACCGCATGCAGCCACTCTATACCGGCGAAGTACAGCCGGAAGGCATTGATCTCAACTTCATTCCGATCGAACTGCCGCGTCCGATTTTCGACCGCATGTCCGGCGGCCAGGAATTCGATGTCGCCGAGTATTCGAGCTCGGAATTCGTGCAACGCTACGCCGCAAGGGAATGCCCCTTTGTCGCCATTCCGGTGTTTCCGTCGCGGACCTTCCGTCACAGCTTCATTTCGATCAGCAAAAAGTCGGGCATCAAGACGCCGAAGGATCTCGAGGGAAAACGCGTCGGCGTCGCCCTTTACACCATGACGGCGGCGATCTTCATCCGCGGTTTGCTGCAGCACGAATATGGCGTTGACGTCGACAAGATTCATTGGGTGCAGGGCGCCATCAATGAAGGTGGCGCACATGGTGCGCCGACCGTTCTGCCGATGCTGAAAAAAGTCGATCTTGAAATAAACCACAGCGGAAAATCGCTCAGCGATCTGATCGAGGACGGCGATGTCGATGCCACCATCGGCACCAGCCTGCCGCAGGCCATCCGCAGCAATCCGGACATTGCGCGCCTGTTCCCGAATTTCCGCGAGCTGGAAAAGGACTATTACAAGCGGACGAAGATCTACCCGATCATGCATCTCGTCGCGATCAAGAAAGAACTTTACGAGCGTCACCCCTTCATCGCGACCAGTCTGTTCAATGCCTTCAACAAGTCGAAGGACATCGCGCTGGAAAAGATGAAGAATTTGCGCGCGCTGCGTTACATGCTGCCCTGGATGGCGGACGATATCGACGAAATCTACGATGTGTTCGGGGGCGACCCGTGGCCCTACGGTCTGGAAAAGAACCGTCCGACGCTGGAAGCGCTCGTCACCTATCTCGTCGATCAGGGTCTCGTCGCACCCGACAGGAAGCCCACGGTCGATGAGTTGTTCGTCCCGACCTACGGCTAGACGTTCCGCTTCCTGACACGTCCGCTCATAAAAAAAGCCCGGCGAAATGCCGGGCTTTTTCTTTGTCCAAGGAATGAATGGCTCAGAAGTCCGGCGTCTCGTCCCGTGGGATCGGATATTCTCCGTCGACGCCGTTGGTGACGTCGCGATTGTTTTCCGCGCACACCACTTCCCCGATGGGGCCGGTTTCGCTGCGATAGGTCGCCTGACCGTACCATGGGCCGGTAAACGCGCCCGGGTCTTCGACGACAAAATTTACCCGCATCGCTGTTCCGTCTTCGATCAGGCGGTAGCGTTCGACCACATGCAGCTGCTCGGTGTGCTGCGTGTTGAAGCGGTCGACACCGGTACCTTCTTTCAAGCCGATCGTGTCGATTACCAGTGTGTCGCCCTCATAGTGACCGATGGAGTGGCCGTAATAGCTCGGCGTCACGTTCTCCGGATGCTTCTGGTTCAGATACACATGGCGCACCGTGTGATCGCGCTGGTAGATGATGGTGACTTGGTCTTCCGACTGCAGGAATTGCACTGGTTCGCGCAGATTGGCGACCTGCGGAACGCCCGACGGCCAGCAGATGTTATGCGCGACGGTATTGACCTCGACCAGTTCCTGCTCGCCGCGCGCGCGCAGATATTCCGCGTTCCATGGCAGCAAGATCGGATTGGTGTGATCGGCAACCCAGATGAGGCCGCGTTCCGGTCCCTCCGTGGTATTGACCAGCGGGCCGGGGCGATGCGCCGGATCTTCCGGAATTTCCCAGGTCGACGGAAATTCGCCGCGGCGCTGCCAATACCCTACGAAATCAGGAATCGGTTTTGCTTCCGCAGGCGCTGCGGGTGCGGGCGCCGCGGGAGCAGGCGCTGTCGTCTGCAGCGACGCCTGCTGTTCGAGACGTTCGCGGCAATCGCCGCCCTGGCAAAGATAGGTGCCGTCTTCCTTGGTGACGTCGAGGAGCTGGCCGCCATTGGAGCCGTCTTTCAGCGGATGGAAGCCGACATCGAGCGTATCGCCGACGGCGACGCTTTCCGGGGTCCAGTTGGTCTGCTGCAGCTGACCGGTCGAACCGGCCTCGAACGACCAGGTCTGCTCTGTGCCGCTCTCATCGGGCGCGCTGATATGCAGCCAGACATGCGGATTGATCCATTCGAAATCCGTAACGGTCCCTTCCATATGAACCGTCCGGCTGTTGTCGAACATGGCGAAGGAATGATGCGCGATGGCCGGTACAGCAAACAGCGACACCGAAACGCCCGCCAAACCCAGAACCCTGAAATTCATTTTCCTGTCTCCCGATAGCCTTAAGGCGCTACCCATTCCCTTATATGTGTTGCCTGTCTTTGCGCTGCGTCACCGTATAGCGCAAAATTTATCCTGGGGTAGAGGCGCTCTTTGGCGCCCGCGCGTCGCTGCAGGCGGCGGCTCGCTATCCCGCCTTTTTCTCAAGCCTATGTTCTCATTGAAGAATATGCTTTCTGCCCGTGCTGCAAAAGTGCCTCTTTTAGCGCCGGTCCCTGTTTGCGGGATTGCGGAGCCGTCATTATCCATGCCGCCGCCTTTTGCCTTGGCACAAAAGCGTGATCCCGGCGAAGATAGGGCGCCTCAGGAGAGTCCATGCCAGCCATTTCGATATTGCGGGGGTTTCGCGTGGTCCTCGTCACCCTCGCGGTTTTTGCCGCCCTCCCGACTGCCCGCGCGGCGGAAAATTCTCCTGTTCTCGCCTTCGCCGCCGCTTCCCTGACCGACGCCCTGACGGAGATCGGGACGGCCTATAAGGCCGGGGGAGGGACCGAGGTCGTGTTCTCCTTTGCCGGATCCATGACGCTGGCCCGCCAGATCGAAGCCAGCAGCGGCGCCGATCTGTTCATCGCCGCAGATATGGAGTCGATGGATTACCTCAGCGATCGGGGTCTCATTCTTGAGCCCTCCCGGCGCGATCTTCTGGCCAACCGCCTCGTTCTGATCGCGCCAGCGGACTCCGCCGTGGCGCTCGGCATTGCGCCGGACTTCCCGCTCGCCGCAGCCTTGCAGGGCGGACGTCTCTCCATCGCCGACACATTGTCGGTCCCGGCCGGGCGCTACGCGAAGGCTGCCCTGACATCGCTTGGTGTGTGGCAAAGCGTGTCGGACCGGCTGGCGGAAACCGAGGATGTTCGTGCCGCGCTCGCTCTGGTCTCGCGGGGTGAAGCGCCGCTTGGCATTGTCTATGCGACCGATGCACTGGCCGAACCGCGCGTGCGAACCGTGGGCGCATTTCCCGAGGACGCACACCCGCCCATTCTCTATCCCGCAGCGTTGACCAAGGACGCAAGACTAGGCGCTGCAGCCTTTTTGACCTATCTTCAAAGCACGCAGGCACGCGATGTTTTTATCCGTAAGGGATTTGCGGTTCGCGCGCCCGTCACGCCGTAAAAAGGTTCGGCGATAACAGACGCGTCATCGCCGGTGCGGCTCGCTTGTCGGACTTTGACGCATTCCCGTATAACTTCGGCCAAGCAGACAGCTGCCTTACGAGGCAGCGGATATTCCGGGGTGAACGAGATGATTTTCAGAATCACAGGCTTGGCCGCGCTCACAGCGCTCCTCGCCGTTCCGGCGCTGGGGCCCGCGCTCGGTCATCATTCCTTTGCCATGTTCGACAACAGCCAGACGGTAAAGCTCAGCGGCACTGTCACCGATTTCGAATGGATCAATCCGCATGTCTGGCTGCATGTCGAAATTGACGGCCAGGGCGGCCCCGCCGTGTGGTCCTTTGAAGCGGGCTCCACGGGGCAATTGCAGCAAGCCAACTGGACCCCCGAAAGCGTAGCCATCGGCGATGCGCTGGAAGTCAGCTTTCACCCGCTGAAAGACGGCTCCAATGGCGGCCAGCTGCTCGACATTACCAAGGATGACGGCACCTTCCTGTGCCAGGGCGCCGCCTGCCGCGAGCGCCTGCGCGAAGCGGGCGAAATCCCTCCGGGCTAGGGCAACCGGAAGTATTCCGGAGCATGCCCAGAGTGACGTACCCGTGAAGTTTCGAGGAAGCAGAAAACCGTTCTGCTCCCTCAAAATTTTGGGATAGTCTCGCCAATGCAGGGCCGAAACATAAAAAAGAGGGCGGCCCCCACCCAGGGAGAGTCCAGATGAAGTCCCGTCATATTGCCCTTGCAAGTGTATCGCTGTCGCTTTTCGCGGTGCCTGCGTTGGGCCACCATTCCTTTGCCATGTTCGACAACAGCCAAACCGTGCATCTCAGCGGCACGGTCACAGATTTCGAATGGCTCAACCCGCATGTCTGGCTGCATGTCAGTGTGAGGGGGGAAGACGGCAATGAGCAGATCTGGTCATTCGAGGCGGGCTCTACCGGACAATTGCAGCAATCTTTCTGGACACCCGACAGCATAAAAGTCGGCGACGTCATCAATGATGTCGGCTTCCATCCGCTGAAGGACGGTTCGAATGGTGGCCAGCTGCTTGAGGTTACAAAGGCGGACGGCACCTATCTCTGCCAGGGACCCGAATGCCGCGAGCGTCAGGAGCAAGAAGCCGCCGCCGCTGCTGCTCCGCCGCCGGAAGCAAGGGCGGTTCCGAGCTTTGTGGGGCTGTGGCAGCGCGACGATCCCTATATGCAATTCATGCCGCCGGCCGAGGGCCTGCGCGGTCCGCCGGGCGAGCATCCCGAACATGCGCGGGACCCCAATGGCGAAGACCAGTTACCCTTCATCGGCAATCCCGCCGATCCACTGCTGCTGCCCTGGGCCGCTGCCGCCATCGAGGACGTCAATAACCGTGTGCTTGTGGAACAGGAAACCGTTCTGCCCGCGCATTCGCTGTGCTGGCCGTCGGGCGTTCCGGGCGCGCTGCGTCTGCGAGAGCCGGTGCAGTTTCTGCAGCAGAATGGCCTCGTTACCATCGCCTATCAGCGCGATCATCAGGTCCGGCGCGTATGGATCAACGAAAAGCATCCCGAAACGGTCACGCCGAGTTGGTACGGTCATTCGGTCGGCCATTATGAAGGCGATACACTGGTCGTCGATACGATCGGCCTGAACGACCGCACCACCGTCGACTGGTTCAACACTCCGCATACCGAGATGATTCACGTCGTGGAGCGCTATCGCATTGTCGATGGCGGCAACACGCTGGAGGTGCGCTTCACGGTTACGGATCCTGGCGCTTTCACCGCGCCGTGGTCGTCCGTCGTGCATTACCGCAATCTCGGCGAGGAGGCCGTCTTCAACGAAGTGGTCTGCGCTGAAAACAACAAGGATGCCTCCACCGGGCGCGACTATCCGGTGCCGATGGCCGACCTGACAAAGGTGGCGTTCTAACGCTTCATCGCCGGGTTTTGAAGGAATGACGCGGCCTCATCCCGTATTTGACGGGGTGGGGCCGCTTCTTTAGTGGTCGGACCATGTCCGACACGCCCGAAAAAGGGACTGCGTCCGCGCGTCTTCCCGCCAGCCCCCGAATTATTGCGCTCATTCTGGCAAGCGTGATTTTCATGGAGCAGGTCGATTCCACGGCCATTGCCACGGCCTTGCCAGCCATGGCGGCGTCGCTCGGCGTTCCGCCGCTGAGCCTCAGCGCGGCCGTGACCGCCTATCTGCTGAGTCTTGCGGTCGTCATTCCGGTCAGCGGTGCGATTGCCGACCGGCTCGGCTCGCGCACGGTGTTTCGTCTCGCCATTGGCATTTTCACGCTGGGTTCGATTCTTTGCGGCATGGCAGAAAGCGTCTGGTTTCTGATCGCTGCCCGCGTCGTCCAGGGGATCGGCGGCGCGCTGATGGTGCCGATCGGGCGGCTTGTGCTTCTGCGAGCCGTGCCGAAATCGCAATTTGTCGCAATGATGTCCTGGGTGCTTGCGCCCGCCATGATCGGGCCGATGGTTGGGCCGCTGGTCGGCGGTTATTTCGCAACCTATTGGTCATGGCGCTGGATATTCTACATCAATGTGCCGCTCGGCATCATCGGCATGATCCTGGCGACCTTGTTCATTCCCGAGATTCGCGAGAGCGAAAAGAAATCCTTCGACGTGAAAGGGGCGGTGCTTTCCGGCTCCGCGCTGGCGTCTCTTCTTTTCGTTCTTGAATCCGCGCGCGGCGAAGGATTGCCGGCGGCATTTGCCGCCTCCATGCTGGCGCTCAGCGTTACTGCCGGCTTTCTTTATATTCGCCATGCCAAACGCCATCCGTCGCCGGTGCTGGATTTCAGTCTTCTGCGCATCCACACGCTCTATGTTTCCTGCACCGCCGGATTTCTCTTCCGCATGTCCTTCGGTGCCTTTCCCTTCCTGCTGCCACTGTTCCTGCAACTCGGCTTCGGAATGAGCGCGGCGAGAAGCGGCATGATCACTTTTATCGGGGCGCTTGGCGCGGTGGTGATCAAGGCAACGGCGACGGCGGTCTATCGCGCCTTTGGCTATCGCAATACGATCTTCTGGAACGGCTTTATCTGCGCCGCTTTTGTCGTGATCTGCAGCCTGTTTCGTCCGGAATGGCCGGTCGCCGTCATCTATGTCCTGCTGCTTTTTGGCGGCGTCGTCCGGTCGCTGCAATATACCGGTTATGGGACGCTCGCTTATGCCGATATCCCGCCGGAAAAAACCGGGGCCTCCATTGGCCTTCACAGCATGGTGCAGCAATTCTCGCAAACACTGGGCGTTGCCGCCGCGGCTGGCATTCTCTCGCTTTTCATGACGATAGGCGGAAACACCGTGCCGACGCTTACCGACTTCACGCTGACCTTTCTTATCATTGCGCTGATCTCACTGGCCGCAACGCCCTTCGTCCTTTCGCTGGCGAAGGACGCCGGCGCCGAACTCAGTGGTCATCGCGTCCCAAGCGCAAAGGAAGCCGCGCGGGAAATCGCGGAGTAGGTTTCACGGTTTAGCGTAGACGTATCCCTGTTCCTGCAGCTCCATCACGCGAACAATGCCGGCAGGTACGATCTGTACGCCTTCGATCACGGGAATTTCTCTCCCCTCACGACGCTCGGCGCCTTGCTTGCTGTTGTTGCACATCGACAGCGTGAGGCCGGGCACGCTCATGCTTACTTCCGCGATCCGTTCCTTCACGGGCGAAAGATCGTCGCGCAGCATGGTGATGCCTGGACCGTAGGTGACGATTTCGACATCCAGCGTTTCACCTCGCGCGGAGTAGATTTCGTAAGCGTTTTCAGCATTACCAAGGGCGCGGGTCATGGCGCCCTCGTCGTTTTCGGTTACCTGGATAACGAGCTTATGAGCGGTGACGCTCTGGGCTTGCACACCCGGCGCGAATACCGCGAGAGCGCCCAGTGCGAATGCCGACAGAGCAACAGCTATTATTGATTTATACATGGCGACCCCTCCAGATTGCGGGGGAGACGTTAATCGCGCAGAATTTATTCTACAAGCGCAAGTTGGGGTTTGCCCCGCCTTGTCCTGGAAGTATCTTCTGGCCGCGAGGGGGGCAGCAATGAAGCCAAAATGGATTACCGCGTGTGCCTTATTGCTGGCCGCGGCGGCATTCGCCCTGCCGGGTGTCACGGCGCTGGGGGCGCAGACCCCGTCATCCGAATGGCCCGTTTCCGATCCTGAGGGACTCCCGGAAGGTGTCTGGAAAGACACCGTTCTTTATGGCCGCGATTTGATTGTCGATACGTATGCGCATGTGGGCCCGGAAGTCATCGAGCCGGAGATGCGGTATTCCGGAAACAATCTTGCGTGCCAGAACTGCCATCTAGGTGCGGGCACGCAGCGTTATTCCCTTTCCCTTGTCGGGGTCTATGGCGTGTTTCCGACCTATATGGGCCGTGAAAACGAAGTCCGGACCTTGGAGGAGCGCGTCAATGGCTGCTTCGAGCGCAGCATGAACGGGCGTGCGCTTCCGGTCGACGGGACGGAAATGAAAGCCATTCTCGCCTACATCCAGTTTCTCAGCACAGGCATCCCCATCGGTGAACAGATCGAAGGGCGGGGCTCACCGGATATGCCGTTTTTGGAACGGGCCGCAGACACGGTACGTGGTGAGAGCGTCTACGCGCGGAACTGTGCGCTCTGCCATCAGCCTGACGGGCAGGGCATTCGCAATGGCGAAGCGGGGGACGCGAAGGGCTATCTCTATCCGCCCCTCTGGGGGCCGGACAGCTATAACAATGGAGCGGGCATGCATCGACTGATCGCGTCCGCCCGCTTCATCCGCGCAAGCATGCCCCTTGGGACGACCTTCGAGGCACCCTCACTCTCTGTCGAAGATGCCTGGGATGTGGCGGCCTATATCAATAGTCATCCGCGACCCGTCCGGCCTGATCTCGATGCGGATTATCCCGACCGCACACGCAAGCCAGTCGATGCGCCCTTTCCCCCGTTCCTCGACGATTTTCCGCTGGAACAGCACCGTCTCGGACCCTTCCAGCCGATCCTGGATGCGCGATAGAAGCGCTCCTTTGCATCGTCCCGGCCGTGCCGGTCACTCGGTGGGAGTAACTTATTAGCCGATCAACAAAGGGCGCATTTCGCCCGCAGCCTCGCGCAGCACCGGCAGGAATTTCTCCAGCATCTGTTTCTTTGTGGTGCGGCTCGCCTGGGCGCTGACATTCAGCGCGGCAATGATACGTCCCGAAGCATTCAGCACCGGAATGCCAATGGAGCGAAGCTCGGGCTCCAGTTCCTGATCGACAACGCTATAACCCTGCCGTTTCACCTTCGTAAGGATTTCGCGCAATTGAATTTTATCGGTGACGGTATTGTGCGTGTGGCTTTCAATGCGCGCCGTCGCAAAGTAGGAATCAAGATCCGTTTCCGACAGTGCCGCGAGCAGCACACGCCCCATTGAGGTGCAATGGGCCGGAAGATGCGATCCCACATCGCGGTGCAGCGAGCCGATGCGCTTGCGCGTCGAGCGCGCGATGTAAATGACCTCATCGCCATGTAGCAGCGACAGCGAACAGGATTCGCCGAGCTGCTCGCTGACCCGTTCCAGCGCGCTTTGTGCGATGCGCGGCAGTGGGCTCGACGACAGATAGGCCTGCGCCAGCGTCAGCACTTGCGGGGACAGGCTGAAATAACGCCCCTGACTTTCGACGTAACCGAGCGACTGCAGGGTCAGCAGGCAGCGCCGGACCGTCGCACGCGGTAGCGATACCAGACGCGCCACGTCCGACAGTGTCATGCGATCGGACTGGTTGCGAAAGGCGCGCATGACCGAAAGGCCGCGCTCGATAGCGGCCACGAAAGACCGGTCGGGAATGTCGCGCCGTTTCGTGCTGTCGGTGGAAATCTGCATGTCGGTCATAGGGAGTTCCTGGAGATGGAAACCGGGTCCCTTGACACTATAACGGTCAGCCCCGAATGTCGTGCGAAATCGTACAACTATGTGCGATATGCGCACAAACGGCTCGCCGCCAGTAAGGGGTTTTCGCCGCATGATGAGACGGGAACAGAACGAACTTCTCACCCGCACCGATGCCGGAACGCCGATGGGCGAATTGTTTCGCCGCTACTGGCTACCCGCCGTGCTCGCCAGCGAATTGCCCGAGAATGATGCGCCGCCGGTGCGCGTGAAACTGCTCGGCGAAAGACTGCTCGCCTTGCGCGATTCCAATGGGCAATACGGATTGGTAAGCGAATTCTGCCCCCATCGGCGGGTGTCGCTCTGGTTCGGACGCAATGAGGATTGCGGCTTACGCTGCGCCTATCATGGCTGGAAATTCGACGTGAAAGGCAATTGCGTCGATCTCCCGTCCGAGCCGGAAGACAGTCTTGTTCGCGAACGGGTGAAACTCAAAGCCTACCCGCTGATCAAGGTCGGAAAAGTTCTCTGGACCTATATGGGGCCGCCGGAACATCAGCCAGCGCCCCCCGCCTTCGAATTTGCCACCGTTCCCGACAATCATACATTCGTTTCCAAACGCTGGCAGGAAAGTAATTGGCTGCAGGCGATGGAGGGCGGCATCGATTCCAGCCATGTCGGCTGGCTGCACAAGGCGACCATTGAAAGCGATCCGCTGTTTTCGAAATCGGTCGGCAACAAATATACGCTGGAAGATTCACGCGTGATGTTCGAGGTCGTGGAACAGCCGAGCGGGCTTTACATCGGTGCGAAACGCAACGCCGAAAACGGCCATCACTATTGGCGCATCACTGCCTGGATCATGCCCTATTACACCCAGATTCCACCGCGCGCCGATCATCCCATTCACGGGCACTTCTGGGTGCCGATGGACGACGAGAATTGCTGGACCTGGAATTATGATTTTCATCCGACGCGGCCCTTGAGCGCGCGCGAAGTGCAGGTCATGGAGAATGGCGAGGGTATCCATTGCAAGATCGATCCGGTGACGTTCCGGCCACTTGCCAATAAGGACAACGACTATCTTATGGACCGTGAAAGCCAGAAATCGGGCCGCACCTTCAGCGGCATCGAGGGCTTTGCGATGCAGGATGCTTCCTTGCAGGAAAGCATGGGGCCTATTGTCGACCGCAGCAGGGAACATCTGGTTGCGACCGATCTTGGCGTCGTGCTCGCGCGTCGGCAACTTCTTCAGGCCGCCAATGCGCTGGCCGAACGGGGCGCGCCGCCGCCGGGGATCGAACCTGCGACGCATCTCATTCGCTCCGCGTCGGTGGTTCTTCCTCCCGGCACGCCTTTCATGGAAGGCGCTAGGAAAGCGCTTACGGTACGCGAAGGCAGGGCGCATACATCCGTATAAAGTCTAGGCTTTCGGAACAACGCCGGGATTGGCGAGCCGTTTCGGCGCGCCATCGAGAAACGCGATGATGTTGTCGATCGCGCCCTGGTAAAAATCGCGGAACACCTCGACCGTCGAAAAACCGAGATGGGGCGAAAGGATTGTATTCGGTACCGTCCGTATCGGATGATCCGCCGGCAAGGGCTCTTCGTCATACACATCAAGCGCCGCCACAATCTTGCGCGCACGCAACGCGTCGAGCAGCGCTGCTTCGTCGATCAGCGGTCCGCGCGCCGTGTTGACGAGTATCGCGCCGTCCTTCATGCGGGCGAGGTCATCCTTTCCCAATATGCCTCGCGTGCGGCTCGAAAGAACGAGATGCAGCGTCACCACATCCGATCGCGCGAGCAGTTCGTCCTTGGATACAAGTTCTGCGCCCGCCGCCGTCGCCTTTTCTTCGGTCAGATTCTGGCTCCACGCGAGAACCTTCATCCCAAGCGCCCGCGCATAGCCCGCCATTTCGGTCCCGATCTTGCCGAGACCGATAATGCCAATGGTGCGTCCACGCAAAACGATGCCGAGACCGATGCCGTCCTGAAACCGTCCCTGCCGCATGCCGGCGTCCGCCATCGGAAGTTTGCGCGCCGCCGCCAGCATCAGCGCCAACGCCATCTCCGTCGCATAGCCGGGAATCGCCGCCGTCGATTGCGACACCACAATGCCGTTCTCCGTGCAGTAATCGAGGTCGATATGCGGCGCCTTCGCGCCCGTGGCCGAAATCATGCGAAGCTTTGGAAGGCCTTTCAGCATCGGTGCAAGAAAGGTCGAGCGTTCGCGCATCGGAAGGATGATGTCGAATCCGGAAAGCGCCGCCGCCGCTTCCGCCTCGGTTCCGACCGGAAATCCGCGCTGGAAGAAAACGACTTCCGCTCTTTGCCGCAGGGCCGACCAGTCGGCGCTCGTCGCTGCCACATTCTGCCAATCATCGACCACCGCTACCCGCACATTCGTCATTGCCGTCTCCTCTGTATTTCGGTGACGGACTGGGCCGCCCCGGTCCGATTCCTCATGCCCGCTCTTTTAGTGCCCGCTGGGGCCGTTCGGCCAGCGGATGACCTTAAACTTTTGTAGCTCGCAAGAACGAGAGGATGAGGGTAAGGATTGCCACCGGGGGCCACGCAACGCTATCTGGAAACATGAACGCTTTGGCTGCCCATACCGTCTCCACGCCGGTCTCGATCGATATCGATGCGCTTGCCCGCGCCGAACTCGTCCCTGAGCCTTTCGCCTATGCGGTGGTGCCAGGTTTTGTGCGGGCTTCCGCGCATGAGGCCATCGGCGCGGACTTTCCATCCATCGCGCATGCGGGAAGTTTTCCGCTTCCCAGCCTGCGATTCGGTCCCGCGTTCCAGACGTTCATGGACGATATTCAAAGCCCGGAAATGACGGCGGCCGTTCAGAAGAAGTTCGGTATCGATCTGACATCGAGGCCCACCATGGTGACGGTGCGTGGCATGAGCCGTGAGGCGGACGGAAAAATTCATACCGACAGCAGGACGAAGCTGATCACCGCGCTGATCTACATGAACGACGCATGGGAAAGCCCGAAGGGTCGCTTACGCCTTTTGCGTTCGCCGGACAGGCTCGACGATGTCATCGCCGAGGTTCCGCCCGAGCGCGGCACGCTGATCATTTTTCACAATGCCTCGAATGCATGGCACGGGTTCGAATCCTTTGCCGGGCCTCGCCGTGTGATTCAGCTGAACTGGGTGACGGACGAAAACGTGGTGCGCCGCGAACAGAGCCGTCACCGGGTAAGCGCGTTCTTTAAGCGTCTTTTCCGTCGCGCGAAGTAAGGCTTGTCATGCCGCTGAAAATCGAGACCTTCGACAATGCTGCGGGTGGAAATGCCTTCTACAAGGCGATTACGCATCCATTGGCCGCGCCACTGGCATATGCGCTGATCGAAAAATTGCGGGGCCTTGGCCCGGTTGCGATTTACGACCCGCATCACTTCATCGCCGCCTTTGATACGATGTATCCGCTTGAGGATGTCTCCATCGCGGATGTGTTCGTTCAGAATGTCGAGCAGGTAGGGCGCGCTTTTCGCGGACATGTCGCGCGCCCGGTGAGCGAACTCGCGGATGTTTCCTCCCGGGCGATCCTGATAGCCGATTTCGACGCGGCGGAAACCGAGGCGCGTCTTCGCAGCCTGTTCTCCCCGGATGTTCCGGTCCTTACCTTCGATTCCTTGCGTCTGCCCGCCGATATGCAGACCGACGGCAGGCGCTATCTGTCGACGCTTAATTTTGCGACCAATTTCGTCTTCTTCCGTGATGCAGGGGGGCTTCATACCCGTCTCGTCACGGTGAATTACTGGGGCAGTTACGGCAGCAAGGGCGGCTCGCTATGGCTTTCACTTTTCGGCGAGGATGGGCGCGCGCTTGCCGCCTGGCGCGAAGCGCTTCCTGCTGCGGGCGCGGGCATCAGTATCGACAGCCGCGAAGTGCGCGAGCGTTTTGCGCTTCCCGAATTCACCGGCCAATTATTCGTGCATGTGGTGGGCGCCGCCGGACATGACATCATCAAATACGCGCTCGACACCTATGGCGATGGGGCGGACGCGCTGTCCTGTACGCATGATGCCAATTCCTGGCCCTCGAATCTCTATGGAGGGCTGCCCGCACCGGATGTAGGCGAGGATGTCGTGCTCTGGGTGCAGAATTCGCACCCGATCGAAATACCGCCGGGCGAAATCGGTCTCAATTTGATGGGCGACGATCGCGCCGCCTACGTCCGAAAATCCATCGCACCTTTCGCAACCTATCGCCTGCAAACGTCGGATCTGCTGCCTGATGCGCATTGGCCGCAACAGATGGAAATCCGCGCCGGAAAGCACATCGTTCGCCCGCGCTATGAAGTGGTGCGTGGCGATGGACGGCGCAACATCGCCCATCCCAATGTCGAACGCGAAGATCTGAAGCTCGACGAGCAGCTTCCTCAGCTCAGCGCATTGCTCGGCAAGGGTTTTCTTCTGCCTGCACCCATTCTGCCGCCCGACCGCTATACCAGTATCGTTCTGCCAACGCCGATGTCGACGGCGCAGCAGCGCCTTCCGGTGAAATTATTACTGCACGACGCCAGCGGCAGGCAGGTTGCGGAACATCATTTCGGCAATCTCGCGCGCAAGGATTCGGTGGCGCTCGATGTTGCCGAAGCCCTCGGCAATCACGCGCTGGAAAGTGGCTACGGCCATATGGAACTGGTCTATGATTTCGAGGCCGGCACGGATGCCGATGGCTGGATGCATGCGCTGTTCCGTTATGTCGACCGCAAAAGCGGCCATCGCGCCGAAACGAGTTTCGGTGCGCATGTGTTCAATACGCTGGCGACCTATAAGAACGAACCGCAATCCTATAAGGGCCCGCCACCGGGGCTGACCACGCGCCTCTTTCTGCGTCTTGGTCCTTCGCCTTATGAGACGCTGTGTCACCTGATTTATCCCGCGTCGCGCCCCTGGCATGCGCAATCGGACACGAAGCTTATCCTGATGTCGGGCGAGGGACATGAAATCGCCGAACGCCATCTGCAGATCCCCTGCGGCGGTTCTGTGTTGTGGCGCGCTGGAGAGATGTTCGACACAGGAGAATTTTCAAACGCGGGGGCGAGCGGTTACATCGTCGTGCGCGATATCACCTGCCGCCTTTTCGGTTATCATGGCCTCGTCAATGGCGAGCGGGCATTCAGCCTCGATCACATGTTCGGTTTTTAGAGCGATAGATGACAGTGCTGCGCTGCTGGGTGGTGACGGACGGCAAAGCCGGCATGGAAAGCCAATGCGTCGGTCTTGCCGAGGCGCTGGGTCTTACCCCCGAAATCAAACGTGTGGCGCTGCGTTTTCCGTGGCGCCAGCTCACACCCTATTTCCGTATCGCGCAGTCGCTCGGCTTTGCTAAAGGCAGCGCGGCCCTGACGCCGCCCTGGCCCGATCTGGTGATCGCCACGGGGCGTCAGAGCGTCGCGGCGGCGCTGCATATAAGCGCGCAAGCCCGCAAAAACGGAACGCGCACCGTTACGGTGCAATTGCAGAATCCCGGCATTTCCCCGTCGCATTTCGATCTTGTGGTGACCCCGCGTCACGACGGCCTGACGGGTGCGAATGTCATCGCCACCAAAGGCGCGCTGCATCGGGTGACACGCGAGACCCTCTACGAAGGCGCATCGCGCCTTGTTCCTTATGTGACGCGCCTGCCCAAACCTTATATCGGTGTGCTCATCGGCGGCGCGAATGCGGTTTATGATTTTCCCCGCGACGCAGCCAGAAAACTGGGCGCACGATTGGCCGAGGCGGCGGCGGCGCTCGG
>CAIOYY010000092.1 GCA_903862715.1 uncultured Alphaproteobacteria bacterium | reverse complement strand
CTCAGTTTGCGGGATGTGGAGGAGGTTCTGGCCGCGCGCGGGATCGACGTCTCCTACGAAACAGTCCGTTGCTGGGCCGATAAATTTGGGAGAGCGATTGCAGCGAACATCCGCAGATCCCGCCCTCGTCCCGGCTCGATCTGGCACCTTGATGAAATGGTCGTCCGCATAAACGGCAAACGCATGTTCATGTGGCGTGCGGTAGACGACGAAGGAGAGGTGCTGGACGTTCTCGTTCAGAAGCGCCGCCACAAGCGCGCAGCCCTCAGATTGCTACGAAAATTGCTGAAAAGGCAGGGTTATGTTCCAGATCGGTTCGTCACAGATGGTCTGCTTTCTTACGGTGCTGCGCTCGAAACAATCGGCTGTCGCTCGCGTCATCGCCCCGGTCGATTACGAGAGAATAACCGGGCGGAAAACTCGCATCTCTCTGTGCGGCGACGAGAGCGCAAGATGCAGCGCTTCAAATCTCCGGGCCAGGCCCAGCGCTTCGTCTCCATTCACGGAGCTCTACAATCTCTTCAACGTCCAAAGGCATCTGATTTCACGATCCACACTACTCACCTTCCGGGCCACCGCCATCGAGGGATGGATCGCCGCGTCCGCTGCAGCTGCGTGAATTTTCAGATCAAAGATTTTGTTCGGCCGCGCCAGTTAACCTGACAACACCGTCAGGTTAACTCGTGCGCCCGCGTCAGTTAATCTGACAACACCGAGCCTAATCCCTAATTCAAGCCCACAATCTCACGTGCAGGGCCGGTGAGTTCGACGATGTGTAACCCGGTCCCGGCTCTATCGACGGCATAGATCAGTCCGCGGTCGTCGATATTGACGTTGTTGGTCTGGACGGAAGTATCGCATTCTTCGCGCCCGTCCATATCGACGCAAATTTCGATCGTGTTGGCGTTTTCTTCGGGGATGAAATACCCGACTTCGACAGGGTGGAACGGGTTGCGAATATCGACCGCGCGGATGCCCGCATTGAAATAGGCGAGCACCGCCATCGTCTTGTCGAAGCCGGGATGGAACGCATCTTGGAACGAGTGCGGGCCGAAGCGTCCGCCCTTGTTGCAGAAATCCCCGGGCTCCTCCGAAACCTGAAAACTCGAAACCGGAAATGGCTTATCCTCCTCGGTGATGTCGACGAGGAACATCGCGTCCCGCGCGCCGTGACAGCGGAATTCCTCCGCCTCCGAAGAAATAAGAACGAAGTCGCGCGTGCTATGCTCGCCGTCGTCGGCGTAATCGGCAACAGGCATCAGATAGATCGGCTTTGCCGTATGCACGCCCCAATAGCGCGGCAGGTCGAGCCGCGCGATCTGCGGATAGAGAAGGTTCTCCTCTGTCGGGGCGAAGGGATCGGGGGCGTTCGGATCGCCGTTCAATAATTTGTCGCGGTCGAGTATTTGCAGCGTGCCGTCATTGCCGCTGCCGTAACCGAGATAGACGCGATTGCCGACCGCAAAAGCTTGATGAAGACCGGAGACATAATATTCGGGAAATTCGCCGTCCTCGCCCGGCTGATAGCCGAGAAGGCCGAAATCGCGGATGTGTTGCGGCGTTTCCGGATTGCTCAAATCGTAGATCTGCAGCGCGCGCGTGACGCGCCAGCCTTCGGGCGTGCCGTTGAAATAGCCGATGCCGCTCTCGCATTCCCATTGAATCTTATGGGTCTCGCGCACGCCTCGGCTCGATTCGGGGCGCGACGACGTTCCCGTCTCGGCGACCGTCACGAGGAACTCCGGCGACGCGGGATCGGTTACGTCCCAAATCTCGTAGCCTAAAAGCCCGTCCGTCAGCGCAAGATAGACCTTCGCCGGATCGCCATTCGGCAAATCCGAACCGTTGCAGACTTGAACATGCTGCGTGCCGCTCGCCTCCGCTCTGGTCGGCGGAACATGGATGAGCAATTCCGGCGCCGCGGGATCGGAGACATCTATGATAGACATGCCGTTCTTCTCGACATTGCCTGTCATCGGATTCATCGCCTCGCCCGCATGATGACCGACGAAAAGAATGCGGTGTTCGCCATAGGCATGCACAATCGGCTGATAGGCGGAACGTCCTTGCAATTCCTGAAGTCCCACTAGCCGCATATTATGCGCCTGAAGCATGGCGCCATCGGCGCTCTCTGGCGCGGATGCAGGCGCAGCTAAGTCCCCTTGCTCCCCGCATGACGCGAAAAACAATAGCGCCACCGCGCAGACGCTAGCGGCCATCGTCCTAGAACGCTTCATAACACCCCCCCCCGCCCGAAAAGCGATTAGACCAATGAGAAACGAAGTTCGCCGAGGCCTTCCAGACTGCATGCGATCTCGTCACCCGGTTTGAGCCAAACCTGCCGCTCCGGCGGCATGCCGAAGATCACGCCGGGTGGCGTGCCGGTGAAGAAGATGTCGCCGGGTTTGATCGTGATGGTCTTTGAGGCGAAACTGATCAATTGGCGGCAGTTGAAAAGCATGTCGTTGGTATTGGAATCCTGGCGCTGTTCACCGTTGACGCGCGTTTCGAGGCGAAGATTGTTGGGATCGGGAACGAGATCGCTGGTGACGAGGTAGGGGCCGAGCGGCGCAAACCCGTCTGCGGTCTTTCCGATCATGAATTGGCTGGTCAGGTTCTGAAGGTCGCGCGCGCTGAAATCGTTCCCCGTACAATAACCGGCAACATAGTCGAGCGCGTCTTCTTCGCTGGCATTGTAACATTCGCGCCCGAAGACGATGACGAGTTCGACTTCATAGTCGAAATTCGTTGCCGCATGGGTTGGAAGTTTGATCGTACCGCCATGATGATTCAGTGAATTGTTATATTTGTTGAAGAGAGTCGGCGCGGGCGGAAGTTCCACGCCGACCTCAAGGGCGTGAAGCCCGTAATTGAACCCCATCATCAAGATTTTTTCCGGCCGGGTCACGATCGGCGCATGTGCAACATCGGCTTCGTTAAGATAGAGCGTGTCCGGCGCATCTGCGGCGGCGGTCATGAGATCGGACAACATGCCGCCACGTCCGTTCTGCAACAGATCGTCCATGTCTGCGGGCGCGGGGAAGTGGTAGAGCTCGGCTGCGGCTTTGACATCGAATATTCCCCGTTCGGTCTTCACGCCGAGGCCGTAGCCATTGCCCTTACGCATATTCAGCAAGGTCATATTGTGCGGCATCTCGAAAGGATGATCCGGCATTGCCGCGCGCGCCTGATGAATGCCCGCCGCGCCGCCGACCGAAGCCGCCGTAAGGCCCGCCGCGCCGGCCTTCAAAAAATCACGCCGATGTCCAATCATGCTTTCCTCCCGATTCCGGTCCCGTGCATCGCGGGAACGGTGTCCCTTCCGAAAACCTCATCCGCGCGAATTCGGCGCTGGATGAGAATCGTATCATGATCTCTTGCCATGGGAACATGGCTCCATGCCGCGTCCGCAGCAGCTGCGTGAATTTTCAGATCAAGACTTTCGTGCAGCCGCGGAAGTTAACCTGACAGTCCCCCCAGCCCAACCGAGGGTCAGCGTAGAATATCGCTCTCCTGCGCTTCGCGGAGGATTCGGTCGCCGTCTTCGGGAAGAAGAAAGCCCGACGCCTGAACCATGTAAACCGCATTACGCACCGCATTCACGAAGCCTGTGTGATCGCCATAGCGTTCCTCCAGGGACAGCCGCGTATCGCCGGTGGCGAGACGCTCTTCGCGTGTGGTCGCGAAAGGCACGAAGCCGCCCGCATAATTGCACGGCTTTCCGGCGTGGAAACCCGAGGCGGTTATGTTCCATCCGAGATAGGTGCCGAGCGGTACTTCGCGCAGAACAACCGGCACACCGCCGAGCTCGTTGCCGTCGCTGTCGACGACGGGCGCCTTCATCGGAAGGACGCGTTTGATCGTGGGCGGCAACAGGCCCATCACACCGGTGCCGTCGGAATAATTGAAGTCGGGCCCGAAATCATAGTCGATTACCGGATTGATGAAGCCGGTCGGCGCATGGCTGGGCACCCCGGGGAGTGAGGGATAGCCAAGTGTTTCCTTAACTGCGTCTGCAAGCGTGCCGTCCGCGAGATTCGGGTAGATGCTGGCGGGCGGCGGCGTATTGTTTAACACCCATTGGCGAAAATGATGTCGGATCGCGGCGAAGGTCGCCTCTTGCGGCATGGGATTGTTGGGGAGAAGCCCTTCTCCCCAACCGATACTCGGACAAGCGGGCGGCGGCAGGAGTTCGGTAGTAAATCCGCCGGGACCGCCGCCATGTTCGGTGGACGCGATGTAATAACGCCGTACATTTTCGGGCAGCGGGATATCTTCGTCGGTGGAGGAGCCGACAAAAGCGAGCGAGATCTTCATCCCCCACATCTCGGCCGCGCCGAAATGTTCGATGATTCTCGGGCAGGTTTCAGTGGCCGTGCAGCGGTCGAGAATGCCGGCGGCGGGAAGGCCGCGCACGAGATCCTCGGACGGCCCCCAGCTTTGCGTTCCTTCGATGCCGGGTTCGTAAAGCTTTAACACGCCGTCCGGCACGGCAAAGCGGAAATTGAGCGCGAGGCGTCGCCCTGCAACGATCGGCCATGCGCCGTCATGTACGCGTCTGCCCGCTTCGTCCTGGTTGAATCCCTGGTGCAGAAATTGGCGGATAAAATTGCCCGATTGCGAACGCCCGCGCGAAATCACCTGCGCGACCGCGCCCTGAAGCGGATTAGGATTTCCCATCGCATCCGCGGTTTCGTATTTCAGAAAGCTTGCAAGATCGCGGAAGGCGGCAAAGCCAATGCCGAGCACCGGTGGGTCTTCTGCGGTGAAGACGATTTGATAAAGGAGCTGCGGATCGAATCCGTTCTTCAGACAAATTTCAGAGGAATCGGGGATGCCCGGAAAGGGATTCTCAGCGTCGCATTTGGCAAAGGCCCAATCGGAAGATGCAAGCGCTTCCTCGCCTTCGACCTGTCCGTCCATGGTTTCGGAGCGGCGCGAGACCAGCGTCGCCAAAGACGTATCGAGCGAAGCGGGACGATAAGGTAGCGGGTTCGAGTGGATAAAGATGCGCTGCGAATCCGGCCCCGATGCATTCATGATGCGGCCCAATACGGGACCGGAAATTGCAGAGCCGTCCGGGTTCTTCGCGACTGGCACCACGACATAATCGTTGTTTTCGGCGGGCGCGGTGCGGCCCGAATTGTCTCCCTGCCAGCCCGAGGAAAGCCCGATATCGCCAAAGGCGCGTTCCGCCTCTTCGATCGTGATGCGTCCGCCGCGATTGGGAACGTCATGCCACATCAGCCCGCTGGCTTGGCCCATATCCAGGGGTTTGGTGATCTGGAAGGTCGCTTCATACTCGACCATGCCGCGCTCGTTCTTCGGCGCGAGTTCAATATCAGTGATGATCGCGTTCTGCGGCAGCGAAGGATCGAGTTCGCCGAATGCGCGGCCCTTCAGTACTTCATATTGCCCCGCATCGCCGAAATGCGCGCCCTCGAAGGCAGGCGACTGACGCTGTTCGATGACGATTTCGGTGATCTTTGCGTGGGCGGTGCCGCAACCGAGGCCCAACGCCGCAACCGTCAGCGGCGCGAACACACTCCATGAGGCCGATGTCGTCCTGTTCGAATTCATCCCCTGACTCCCCTAAATTGCTGTTTGCAGCGAACGGCAAAGCGGATGCACTTTTTTCTGCGCGGCGTATTTTATTCCAGCCCGCTTTAATTGATGAATTCAGCACGCGTTTGCTGTGCATTTCGCCCGTGTAGATATTGCCTTGGTGCTGTCAGTCTAATGGCAACTTGTCTCTGATAGAGAGGCAAGATGCGCGCATTATCCTACAAGAGACACCGGTTTCCGCCAGAGGTGATCCGCCAGGCGGTGTGGCTCTCTTTGTGTCTAGTCCTTTTTTTTATCGGCCTGCTTTGCCTCGTACTCAGCCTCCTTTTCTTTGTATTCTTCCTCGCTCAGCGAGTGCCACCCCACGCAGTTGCCTGTTGGCGAGCGGCCACAGCCGCATTTCTTCTTTTCACTCATGAATCTTCTCCTTCATAGCTGTTGTTGTCAGGTTAACTCTCGACCTCACCCTGTGCGTGAAATTCAGTCGAGCGTTTTCGAGGAGTTATGGCAGTGCTGCCCCCCGAAATTCAACTATGGCTCACTTAACCTGACAATGCTCTTCAACGTTCAGCGTCACCTGATTTCCCGCGCTACACTGCGCACCTTCCGGGCCGCTGCCATGGAAGGATGGAACGCTGCGTCTGCTGCAGCCGCGTGAGCTTTCAACTCAGAAATCTCGTGCGGCTGCGCCAGTTAATCTGACAACTTCAGACTGACAGCAACTAATCCAGATCGGACAAATTTACCGTCAGGTCCTGACTACTCACATCGATACCGTAAAAGGTATAGGTGTCCCCATCTTCATCCTCGACCTTGATGTCAAAGGTTGGAGACGAGTAGTTGCAGAGATAGACTGTTGACTGATCGCCGTCAGGCACAACGTCATTGCCCAGGAGATCTGAGCCCCAATTTTTATCGTCTTCATGACTGACATACAAATAATAGATCGTATAGCCAGTATTGTTGGTAACCTCGACATAGTAGTCGTAGTTCTTTTCATTGCAGTTTTGCGCCATCGCATTTCCGGCTGACACCAGCATGAGGCTAAAAATTAGCAACAGCGCCCAAGTCATAACTTGGAAGTTAAAAAATGTGGGCATCTGGAAGCTCTTCGAATACTGAAATTTCATAGTACCCCCCTCTACCTCTCGGGATTGTTCCTTGAAAGCCTATTCCAGCCGATCGTCGATCGCTGTTTAGGACTACTGGCCTGAGACCCTTCTTTGATCATGTTGGACTTAGAGCCTGTTTGCAACTGGAGCCAAGTCGGCGGATGGCGCTGGGCGAGACTGGGAATGGCTGTGGCGGGCGTCAGTAATCAGACGCGCCCGGTATAACGCCTCTTACGCCTCCTCTTGGCTTTTCAACATCACCCTTCCGGCGGGGTATCAGATGTGTATGGGCGTGGGAAAT
>CAIOYY010000091.1 GCA_903862715.1 uncultured Alphaproteobacteria bacterium | reverse complement strand
GCCGCCCGCCGCATGGCCGCGGCGAAGTGAAGTCCCGGCGGCGCTGAACCGCTCACTCGCGCGGTTACCAAACCCCCCGCGCGCTGATTTCCGCATCGGTCACCAAACTGTCCACCATGGGCCGCGCAAAGAGAAATCCCTGAACGTAGGGGACCCCCGCCGCGCGAAGGACGGCCAGTTCCTCGGGGCGTTCGACGCCCTCGGCAACGACGTCGATCTTCAGGTCCTGGCAAACCTTGATCATCCCCAAGGTAATCGTGCGTCGCCGCGCGTCGCGATCGATGTCTCTGACGAGCGTGATGTCGAGCTTGATCGCGTCGACGTGCAGCGCCGACAGGCTGTTCAGTCCGGCGTACTCGGAACCAAAGTCGTCGAGGGCCACTCTGAAGCCATGGCTTCGATATTCGCTGATGATCCCCTGAAGATGCTTCGTATCGCGGATCCGTTCATCCTCCGTGATTTCGAACGTGATCAGGTTGAGCGGAAAATGAACCCGGTTTGCGGCAACCAATGTCGCCTGAATGCAGGCCTTGGGCGAGTAGACCGCATTCGGCAGGAAGTTGATGCTCAGCTTCCGATCTAGGCCAAGCCGCGCGGCCTGTTCGATCGCCTTGACGCGGCACGCTTGATCGAAGGCGTAGCGATTTTCGGCGTTAAGCTGCGAGAGAACGCTCGATGCGGGCTGGCCCTCGGGTCCCCGCACCAGGGCCTCGTATCCATAGATCCGCTGCGCCTTCACATCCACGATCGGCTGGAAGGCCATGATGAAAGGAGGCGTCGCCACGTCTTCCGCGCAAGCCCCGTATTTTCCTTCGCTCGTCGTCATCGGAATTCTCACACCGGCAATTGAGACTACGGCTTACCCAGCATTTCGCGCACGAGAGCGGTGACGTCAGCAAGCTTCAGGCTGTCGACGACAAGCCGGTCCAAACCGCAATGCTTTAGAATTATGCCGCGCACTTCCTCGCTATCGTCGACGAAGGCCATCGACCAATTCCCGAAGATGCGCTCCTCAATGGGCTCCAGCCCAATCAATTCCACATCTTCGTGCCGCGGATCACGGGCTATGCGCCGAAACGCGCTATTCAACCTATGGCGACGCCCTTCAAGCACTTGCACGAATATGTCGCGGGAAAAGCACAGCGCTCCCGTAAGTTTCTCGGCCTTATTACGAGATACCGATACGGACAGAATCTGCTTCAGATCGGCCTTTGTGAGCGGTCTGGAAACAGCACTTGTGTAGGCGAGACGATACAAGCCTAGGGTCTCCTCCGCCGATCTTCGGGCGACAGCCTATCACGGCGATCGAATGGGGGTGAGCAGCTGGCCGTTTCCACCCGGCTAATCCGTGAGCGGGGTTCCGTCGGGCCACCGCCGCTCGTTCTTGCGGTTTTCCCAACCGATGCGTTTCAGGAAATCCGTGTCCACGGCGTCAAGATAGGCCTGCTGTACGCGCACGCTGATGGTCACGGGCGCCTCGATGTACTGCGTAAACCGCCATTGGTCCTTGCGGCGGCGGAAGATCGCCGTGACACGCGTGTCCGAGCCCAAGGGCCGGGCGACCGCGCCAATCTGGCCGTTCCAATGCATTTCATAAAGCGCGCCGGCGAGATCGGGTGCGAGTGAGCGGACCTTGAGGTTCCAGAAACGCATGGAGGCTGCGTGCAGGCGCGCTTGCGACCGGGTGAGGTAGTTGCGCAAGCCCTTCTCGCCGACCAGCGGCTGTTCGATCTCCTGCGGCATGATCACAATTTCGGGGTCGTCCAGGTCCCAAAGTTCGGTGATAGCCATCAGATCCAGCCGCGTCCAACAGTCGCAGAGCCGGGTGAGAACGCGTGCGATTTCGTCGGTGGGGGCGGCCATTCTCGGAAGCCTTCTCGCTGGGCGGATTGACCCAGCCTAATCGGCGTCTCCGCCCGGCGCCAGACAGCGGCCATGTCCTCGGCGCCGCCCATGGCTCCGTATGCGCGTGCATCACTAGGTATTTCCCGACTCTCCAAGGGCGGAAGCGTCGGCGGTAAGAAAAGATCGGATCAACGGCGTGCCCGGAGACACATATGCTAGCGCACCGCCCCAACGCGACCCACTACCTCCTGCTCGCGGAAGAAGCCCGCGCTGAGGCTGCGACCGAAAGGGAAGCAGCCGCGCAACGCGAACTGCTGTCGGCGGCGCAGCTTTGGGAGGAGCTTGCGACGGAGATGGCGCAAGCCTTCGAGACCGCTTCGGTCCGCCGCCCTGCGATATCCTCGCTCCACCGGTGACGTCAGGTGGTCCGGTGCGCCCAGACCCAAAGTCGTGAGAATCCCGGCTTCTAGCTAGGCGCCGGCCGTGGTCTCACCTTTGCCGTCAACCACATCATCCGCATCGGCGATCAAGATATGGGCGCGGCGGAACACTTCCATTGCGGCGCGGGCCGCGCGCATTTCGCTTCGGGCCGTATCGACGGTATCGGTAATGGAGGCGATCTGCTCGTTCGACGCCGCGCCTTGACTGACGCGCAACGCTTCGCGCGCACTGTCGAAGGCGATGCGCGCCTCGTTGTATGCGCTTTGGAGCGCGATCCGCTCATACTTTCGCGCGAGCCGAGTCATGCCACCGCGCGCCTCCACATCTTTCATTTGCTCGGACAGCGCTTGCGTTTCATGCGCGCGCTGGAGCCAAAACGTTGAGTCATATCTCGATGGCATTGCACATCCAGTCCTTCAAATCTCGCGCAGTCTGTTTACCTCACGCGGCGCCGATCGTTTCTGCGCCCGCGTCGGCCGGCTTGAACGCCTTCACGCGGCTGTTCG
>CAIOYY010000090.1 GCA_903862715.1 uncultured Alphaproteobacteria bacterium | reverse complement strand
TCGATGCCAACGGATTTGGGGTGCGCCCTGATGTTGGCACGTATCAGCTGGGCAATTCATACCAGCCAACTCAAATATATGTCATAGGCGACGAACGAAACCGCTTTATAGCGCAAGGTAGAAATCTAGATTATGGTCGGCAAATTCCCCGCCATCGGCAATGGCAAGGCCATTGCGCTCGGCGAAGCCGAAGGCTTCATCAAGACGATCTTCGATGCGGAAACCGGCGAGTTACTCGGCGCGCATATGATCGGCGCGGAAGTGACCGAGCTGATCCAGGGCTATGTCATCGCGATGAACGCCGAAGCCACGGAACAGACGCTGCAGACGACGATCTTCCCGCATCCGACCCTATCGGAAATGATGCACGAAGCCGTCCTCGCCGCCGACGGCAAGACATTGCATATCTGACACGCCACTCGCGGAAATAAGATCGTCATGGCCCGGCTTGACTGGGCCACCCATCGCCCGCGTGTCCACGCGGGCGATAGAGCCCTATGGCCGTACCTTCATTCCCGGCGAGGCGAGCCGTTGCTGGTGATGGCGTGCGAGGGAAGGCACCCTGGTATTGGGTCTGCTCCCGCTCCGGTCATAAGTCACTTAAGCCAGCTCTGTTTCCACGAAAACCCATTTATGGTTCAATCCTCCTCATCAAGCGGGGGCTTGCCATGGTGCGCATTTTTCTTGGAATTTTTCTCACACTCGCGGTGATCGCGCCGGCGCGCGCCCAGACACGAGTTGTTACCGCCTGCGATTTGGGACGCGGCCATGTTGTTAGTGTTGATACAGTTGATGGCTCACTGACGTGGTATGAAGACGGTTTTACGAACGGGAATCTGACGTTGATGGAGACACCGGGCGGTATTGATTTAATAGTTAGGGACGCGGTCGCAACGAACTCAGTTCGAGAACTCGGCGGAGAAGTACTTAGACTCGACTCTGTTACAGAAGGTCAGTTCATCGTGAACGTGATATATCCCAGCGGCCCGACAGTTGAGGCGTATACGTTTTCACTCGATGCGCTAGGAAGTGGGACTGTAATTTGGACCCAGACGAGACCGGGTTTTCTTCTTCCCGGAAAAGCGGCAGCCTTCGCAGGGAGATGCAGTAAGGCAAACTAACACTATTGATGTATCAGGTGAGAGCACCATCCCTACGGAAACGCGGGCGGCGGAGTTTCCGTCAAACATTGCGTTAAGCGGAATGTCCCGCGCGGCATCGGATCGCGTGATGCGGTTTCATCGTCGGTCAATTCCGCCGTGCCGTACCACAGCGTCATGCCGATCTCGGGCATCATCAGAAAAGGCGGCGCCGTCTGGCCCGCTTGCGGCGGATCGGAAGCGAAGTTCAACTCCGCATCCAGCGTGTAGAACACCATATTGTTGCGCGTGTTCGTCCGCACCACCTGGTCGGTATAATCCTCGCCCTCTCCTTCGGGCAGAAGATCGCGCGGGCCGTTCTCTCGCGCCTCTTCGGCGTAAGGGTCCGATACCGGATTTACGCTGGTGCCGCCATAGCCCATCGACGAATCAAAATTGAACCAGTAGACGCGCTGCGGGCTTTCCAGTTTCAGGTAAAGGCCGGACGCCGTGCTCGCATAATGCAGCCCCGGCACAAAGCTCACGCGGAACAGTCCATATTCGGAGGGAAGTTCATACACCGCCCGCTCGGCGGGACAGGCGCTTAATTCTTCCGCCGCCATTGCTGGCGTGAACGCAAACACCGCGAAGGCGGCACCGAAACACAATCTGGAATGCATCATCATCATTCTCACGGGAAAGCGGGCGGCGGGATGTCCGCCAGGCATTCGGTGAAGCGGAAAAGGCCGCGCGGCATCGGATCGCGTTCCGGTCCTTCATCCTCACTCAATTCACTCGGCGCGTACCACAGTTCGAGCCCGAGTTCCGGCGCCATCAGATAGGGCATCGCGGGCTCGCCTTTCTGCGGCAGGCCGATAAAATTCAGATCGATATCGAGCGTGTAAAAGCTGAGCCGCGCATCGCGTTCGGCCTGCACTACGATATTCGGATCATCCCAGTCGGTGATGTATTCGATCAGTCCGCGTGGGCCGTCTTCCTCGGCTTCCGGCAGATAGGGATCGGAGATCGGGTTCAAAGAATACCCGCCATAGCCGTTCGAGGAATCCATCGTGAACCAGTAGGTCCGTTGCGGGCTGACCATGCGGAAATAGAGATTCGAGCCGCCGAAGGCTGCGTAGCGCGCCGTGATGAACTGCGCCCGGAACACGCCGTCTTCCGAGGGAAGCTCATAGACCGCGCGTTCGACCGGACAGCCGGGAGCATCGGCGGGCGCCGCAGCGTGGGCGGCGAAGGGAACAAGGCATATCCCCAGCGCGGCCGACGCGGCCCGTGAAAAATGTCGGATGGTCATGAAATGCCCCGAATGGAATCTGTACGTGAGTATAGACGGAAGGACGATCCATAAGTCTCGTGGCGATTTTGCGGCGAAAGACCAAACTGCTCGCACGATCCTGATTTGCCGCCTGGCCCCCCATTCGAGGATTGTGCAATCTTCGGACAGAAATCACATCTGTTCCCTTGGGAGCTTTCATGAATCGCGTCGTCCATCTGGCCCTGCCTGTCCTGCTCGCCTCCGTCACGCTGTTTTGCGCGTGCACTCCGGAGGCACGTGCCTTCGGCGTGAACCGCAATGGCTGCGTCACCACCGCGACCAACGGCAATGCGGAGGTTGTGACGCAGATCGAATCCGACGATTTCGGCGGTGGCCGCCGCGGCGTGCCCCGAACCACGATCACCTTCGCCTTTCGCGATGTCGCCAGCTTCAATGCCGTTGCGCCGGCCATGCCCGGCGGCTTCGGCATCACGGTCGAACCCGAAGGCCAAAGTGACAGAGTTCAATACCCCTAGCGCGAAGGTTGGCCGGTCGTGGGCACGTATGTCCGTATCGACAATGTTCCCGTGGCCGACGCCGAGCGCATCGCCTGGTTTCTGTTCGTTGCCGATACGCCGGCCGGCGAGGAAACCGTCTACCTGACCTTTGAGACGGTTCCTCAATATGGCGACGATAGTCACGTAACCCTTCGCGGCAATGGCTGGGAAATTCCGCGAGGCGTGGACATGCTGAACATTCTTCCCCGCGCGCAAACTTTTGAATTGCGCGCCGTCGATCAGGCCGGAGATGTCATCGTCTCCGCCGAATTCGATTCCTCCGAGGCCGCGCGCGCGTTCGAGGATTTCGCGAGGCACGTTCCCGACGTCCAGGAACTTTACGAATTCAAGGTCCAGTATCCCGAATTCGAATGCGACGAGGAAGTGCCGCTCTAATTCGTCTGATGTTCCCGACATGAAGTTTCGATCATGAATATTGCCGCTCATCTCATTGGCGCATTTTATGCGTTCGCCGGAATGGTCATCCTTCGCGCCATGACGATGGACCGGCTGATGGATGTCATGCTGGCGGCGCTTACGTTGAAACCGACGCCGCGCGCCGAACGCCTGAAGTCGCAGATCCTCACCCTCGGCGCGGTGCTCACTTTGTGCAGCGGTTTGACGCTGCTGCTGCTGTCGCGTTTCGCGCCGCTCGTTTTCCTCGCCAATGTTGTGGTGCAGGGGCTCTATCTCGTTTGGGCGGCAAGGGCCCTTCCGCCGGAAGATGCGCTCGAAGCCAAAGGCCGCCGCCAGACGACCAACGCGTTTTTCCTCTATTGTGTGGCGACGGGCTTTGTCTGCGTCTGTTCCTATCTCGGTGTGTTCACGCCCTGGACGGAGCTTGGCGGCGTGCCGGGCTGGCTCCGCGAACTTCTCCTGCCGCTTCTGCTCACGGGCGGCGTCAGCTGGTATTTTCTGCGCGATCGCGGGGCGAAGAACACCGATACCGACCGCGACAGCGATGCGCCGCAAACCACCATCCCGCCGCAGGAATGGTATTCGAAGCCGGTAAAGGCGGTGCGCATCGCGCCGGAATATCAGTGCTGGCCGCTATGGAACGACGAAACCGGCGACAATCTTCATCCGAACGATCTCGATCTTTCGAACGATCTGGCGCGCCGGATTCTTGCCTGGGATGACGCCTTTCAGGCGACATTCAACCAGGAGGATCCGATGGAGAGCAAATTTCCGACACCGGAAGAAGAGGACGCGTATCAGGCAGAAACCCGAATCCTCGCCGAGGCGATACATCAGGAATGGACCGGCGACGTCATCCTTTCCCTGGGCGGTGTGCGCGAATTCATGTCACTCCCGCCCTCGCGCAACCTCATTGTCCGTCCGGAATATTATCGCTGGCCGCTATGGAATTTCGATAGCGGCAATAATCTTCATCCCTTCGATATCGGCCTGCCGGACGACCTTTCGGAAGCCATCCTCGAATGGAACGACGCTTTTCAGGCGACCTATAACGAAGCCGATCCGGCGCAGAGCGGATTCAAAACCGAGGACGCGCGGCTGGCGCATGAGCAGCGCGAGCAGGAGATCGTTCAGATGATCCGCGCCAACCGCCCGCACAATACCGTGGTCGATGAGACCTATCAGTAGATCATCGTCTACCGATATTTGCGGCAAGCGTTACGGCACCACACCCGCGCCAATATTCCTCCCCCGCAAAGCGGGGGAGGTGCCGCGAAGCGGCGGAGGGGAGCTTACGGATACGCCGTCCGGTCCACCGCTGCACCGCGCAGATACACCGTGTCGATGGCGCGGGTATTGGTGATGTTCTCTAGCGGATTAGCGTCGAGCACGATGAAGTCGGCGCTTTTGCCGTTTTCCAGCGTGCCGGCATCATCCATGCGCAGGAACGCGGCGGAGTTGCGCGTCGCCGCGACGATGACATCGCTTGGGCTCATGCCCGCGAGCACCATGTCTTCCATTTCGAGATGCGCGGCCCACGGGTCGTTGCCGTCGGTCCCCAAGCCGATCGTGGCGCCCGCCTGATACAGCCGGTTAAGATTGTGCGCCTGGATCGCATGGAACGTCTGCGCCTCTGCATCATCGACATTGGCTGCCGAGAGTTCGGCAAAGGTTTCCGCCGGAAGCGCCGCTTCGAGCCATGCAAGGTCCACCGCCGCGCCGCGGTCCGGCATGTTCGGCGCAATGAAGAGCTCGGGCCGCGCCATATAGGCAGCGACATACTCGTCCGTGATTTCGCTATCGCGCACGCCATGGGCGAACGCGTCTATTCCAGCATCGATCAGGCCGCGCGCGTCTTCCTGCGAGAAGATATGCGCGATGACGCGCACATTGTTTGCGTGCGCCTCGTCGATGATCGCGGTGTAGAGCTCCGGCGATAGTTTCACGACCTCGCCATTACGGTCATCGACCCAGATTTTGATGACGTCCACATTAAGAGGCGCGAGTTCCCGCACTGCGGCCTGCGCTTCCTCCACCGTATCGACCCAGAAGGGTTCGGTGGGCCGTCCGGGTTCATTGCCGGTGATGCCGCGTCCCGAAGAGAAGAACCGCGCCGCGCCGGGAATGCGCTCATCGCGAATGGGAAGAAGGTCGTCCGGATCGCGGCCAAGGCTCATCGCGGCGCCAATGCCGAAATAGGCCCGGCGGCTCAGGTCCTGGACGAGTTCGTCGCGCGTCGGGCGCATATGGACATGGGTGTCGATGATCGCGGGCATGATGGTCTGGCCCGTCGCATCCACGCGCGCCGCGCCTTCGGGGATCGGCGTATCGTCCGGCGCGCCGACATCGACAATGGTCGTGCCGTCGATGATCAGCACGCCGTCTTCGATCACGCTGCCATCGCCGACTATGATCCGCGCATGTTCAAAGGCGGTCGCGGTGCTGGCGGGCGCGGGCGCTTCCGCAGCGGGTGCCGGCGGCTCCTGCTGGCAGGCGCCAAGCGCAAAAGCGGACAACAGAACAGCGGCGGAAACCAGAGACACGCGGCGCATGAGACCCTCCCCAGGGTGTTTTTGAGGAGAGCACTCTAGCCTTTAGCGCCCATAAGGGGGAGGGGGCACACCGCCCCTACGCGGCCTTGTGACCCGATCTCCGAAAATGGGTCCTCGCGCCAAATAATCCTTACTGCGGCGCGGGATACCAGAAGCCGGTGTGGCAGGACTCGCAGGCTCCATCCAGCGTCCCGCCCGAATTCGACAGCGCCTCGGCGTCACGCGCATCAATGGCCGTGATCGATTCCATCGCTGCCGCCTGAAGCAAATCCGCATAGGTCGTGAAGGCGGCGCGCTGGGTTTGCATCGCGGTCTGAATCTGCTCGCGGGTCAGATTGCCCTCCAGGCCTTCGTCCTGAAGCGTTGCGTCGGGGGCGGCGACGGGCAAGCCTTCCGCCTTCAGCATATCGCCCGCACTCACCAGCTGCATCGCGGCGTCCCGAACGCGTTGCCAATCGGCATCCGTCGCCGGCACGACCATCTCGACGCCGTCCGGGGTCGAACGATAGCTGACCGCGTTCCACACGACATCCGCCGACGGCACGATGATGTTCTTCATGATTTCCTGCAGCGTCGCTGCGGGAGCGGCGGGCGCTACTGCTTCGGCCACGGCGGCCGGGGCTTCTGCTTCGGCCTGTGTGGGCGCGGTTTCCGGCGTGGCTTCACTGATCGCGGGTTCCTGCGTGCAGGAAGCCGCAGCGAAAGCGAAACACAAAGCGATGGGGACGATTCTGTTCATGGGCGAAACTCCCGTTGGCGTTCGCGTCTTGTAAGAACGACAGAAAAAATCCGGAGACGACGCGTAACGTATATGTGTGACGACATCCTATGTCCGAATGCGCTAAACCTACTACGCGCCACAACAGCGCATTCCCCCATTTTCGGAAGATGTGTTATTTATGGACAGGTTATTGCCTGACCCTTGCCCGTACATTATCGGGCCGCCCATTTCGGCGCCGAAATCCGTCCGGCGATTTCGTCCGCTCAGCGAACTCACTCGCGGATATATTTCACCAGTCGCTGACGCGTCACTTCACCCGCATAGATGTTGCCGTGCCTATCGGGCGCGAGAAATTCGACGCCGCTTTCATTCGCGCCATATTCCAGAAAATCCGGAATGAACGCGCGCACCTCGCCAGTCACGGCGCTGCCAATATAAATGCCCTTCTGATAGCCGGGATTGCGCCGTTCGTCCGACATGCCGTCGCCCGAATACAGCGTGTCGTCGGCATCGATATAGAGCCCGGATGGGCGTCCGAAATGCCGCCACTGGTCGAGATAATTGCCTTCTGAATCGAGTATCTGAATGCGGTTATTGCCGCGGTCGGCGACGAAAATACGGCCTGTGGAATCGATGGCGATGCCATGCGGATCGTTGAACAGGCCCGGCGCGTCGCTCGCATCGTCCACGCCGCCGCCAAGCGCCTTGATGAAATTCCCGTCGCGGTCGAAGCGCACCACGCGGTTATTGCCGCCGCGATGTCCGTCCGTAATCCAGATATCGCCATTCGCCGCAATCGCAATGCCGGACGGTCCGTTGAAATGGCGTTCATCGTCGCCCGCAACTCCGGCTTCCCCCAGCGTCATCAAAAGCTCGCCCTCATAGGAGAATTTGAAAATCTGGTGGCCAAGCCCCATCGCGAAACCATCCTCGCCACGATGGTCGCCCACCGGCGCGCCCTCCGTCACCCAGATGTTCTTTTCCGCGTCGATGAAGAAACCATGCGGCCAGGCGAGAAGACCCTTGCCGAAGCTCCGCACTTCATGGCCGTCGGCATCGAACAGATGAATGGGCTTGCGGTCACTGCCTGCGCAATTGTTTCCGCCGCAGCGATCCATGATCCAGATGTGTTCGCCGTCCGGATCGGGATAGACGCCACTCGGCACGCCCAGTTCCTTCCCTGCGGGCATCTGCTCCCATCCATAGGTCGCGGTATAGGGATTGGGGAATTCTGCTGAGTGAGCAAGTTCGCCGATACTGAAGATTGCAGTAAAAAAAATCGCAAATATCTTTGAATTGGTCATGATTTTACTGTCCAAATAAGGCTGCGTTATTTAATCGCGCCCGAGAAGGTCACCGATGAGCGAGTCTTTTGAGACTGAGATTCTCTATACGCTTGCATCTTATACTATTGGTTTTCAGAAAGAGGTAACGGACGAACGGTATGGCCGCAATATGACACCGTGTGGTTCCGGTGTGCTCGTTCAGATAGGACCAATAAAGGGTGTGCTTACCGCGGCGCACGTACTCATAGAGCTACAAAAGGCCCGGACAGCAGGCATTTTTACCGTTAAGCCCGGTCGGGAACGTGCGCCTTCCATCGAATTTAGCACCGAAAGGATGAGGTGTTTAACTCAGGGGGGCGCAAATGCAGAAGGGCCTGACCTAGGGATAGTAAGGCTTCCTTTGGAAGTTGAGCAGTACCTCACTGCTGAACATCTTTTCTATAACTTCGACATTCGTAATTCGAACGCCGCGGGTCAGAAGGAGCCACCTCTTTCGTATGAGATACTGGCCGGAGTCGTCTCGGAGAAGTCGCAACTAAAATCAATAACAAACGTGAGTAGAGTCGATACCCATTCAATGGATATTGTTGGTGGCCGCTCCTCAAATTTGGTTGAGGCTAATGATGGCTTCGACTATTTTGAGTTTGAAGTGCATCATAACCAAAACGTTTTAAGACCGAGTACTTATGGTGGGTTGAGCGGTAGCGCTATCTGGAAAATAGGAGATACAAATAGTGTCAATGATCGTTTGGTCTTTGGAATCGCTATCCGCGAAAGCTCTCTAGATGCAGATGGGAAACGAAAAATTAGATGCCATGGCCCGCAGTCGGTTTATTGCCGATTGCCTGATTTGCTAAAAAGCAATCACGGCACAATTTGATCGTTCTTAAAGCGTCCCGTTCTGCATCGCCCCGAACGTATCACACGCATCCGGATCACCGGTTTCAAAGCCGCGCGCGAGCCATGTCTGGCGCTGTTCCGCCGTGCCATGCGTGAAGCTGTCGGGCACCACGCGGCCCTGCGCCTCGCGTTGCAACGTATCGTCGCCGATCGCCTGCGCCGCGCGCTGGCCTTCCGCGAAATCGCCCTGTTCCAGCGCCACCGCGCCGCCCGTCACATCGTCGACGCGCGAGGCCCATACGCCCGCATAGCAGTCCGCCTGTAATTCCTGCGCCACCGAATATTGATTGGCCTCTGCTTCGGAGCCAGCTCTGCCTTGCGCCGCGCGTACCTGTTCGCTGGTGCCGAGCAGCGTCTGCACATGATGGCCGACCTCATGCGCCAGCACATAGGCCTGCGCGAAATCGCCCGGCGCGCCGAAGCGCGTCGTCAATTCCTGAAAGAAGCTGAGATCGATATAGATGCGCCGGTCGAGCGGGCAGTAGAATGGCCCCATCGCCGATTGGCCGGTGCCGCATTGCGTGCCCGTGGCGCCTTCGAACAGCACCAGCGGATTGGGCGGCTCATAGACCTGACCATTATTCGCGAATTCGACTTCCCACACATCGGTGGTCGAGGTCAGGATCGCATCGACGAATTGCCCCATCTGGTCTTCAGGCGTACCAACTTCGCCCGCCTGCTGCTCTTGCTGCGGCACGACCTGGTTGGCGACATTCATGACCATCGTCGGGTCGAGCCCGAAGACGAAATAGCCGATCAGCCCCAGCGCGATGACGCCAAGGCCGCCGCCTGCCATGCCGCTGCTGCGCATTCCGCGACGATCTTCGATTCCGCCGCCCCGTCTTCCGCCCGTCCAACGCATGTCGTCCCCGTTTCGTCGCTAAATGTCTCCCAGCATAACGCAACTCCGTGCGTTACGAACCATGGGAAGATGAGGGGCGTTTTTTAAGGTGGGGAAGAAAGAGGGAAGGGGGCGCTATTCGGCCGGCCCTTGGCCATCGCCGTTATGGGCGCTGCCCTTGCTGTGGCTGCCCTTGCTGTGGTCGGCATCGCTGTCCT
Source organism: uncultured Alphaproteobacteria bacterium (assembly GCA_903862715.1). Taxonomy (GTDB): domain Bacteria; phylum Pseudomonadota; class Alphaproteobacteria; order Micropepsales; family Micropepsaceae; genus CAIYRG01. The sequence continues at coordinate 19,187 of CAIOYY010000090.1, read as the reverse complement.
TGATCACGCCGAACTGCGAAGACTTCGCTCCCGGCGACGCGCCATCGAAGCCTTCGGCGGCAAGGCCGCGCATCAAAAGCTCGCGCACGGCCGCAGCCCGGCTCGGCATCCGGTGTTTGAAGCGAAACTCGTCCAGAACATTGAGTTCTTCCGGAGTCAGCATCAGCTGAAGGCGTTCACCGCGACTGGAAATCATTGCCCCTGCTCCAATAGGCGTTTGGTAAGTGGTGCCACTTACTCATAATTGTCACTACGCTTGAACGGCGCGTTTGTTCCCAAAGGCTTCAGCGGCACAATGTAAGTAGTTGATTTTAAAGCGAAAATATCATTTCTGGCTTGCGTGCCGCACGCCTATGTGGCTTACTTACATTTCTCGGGGGCGGGTCTGACAAGGGACACCCCCCTTCAGGATCTGCCTTCCAAAGAGCAGAAAGAGAGTCCGCATGTACCGCTACCGCTTCCATATACGCGATGTTGCCGGGGGAACTGTGGATGAAGCCGCCCGTGAGTTTTCGGGGGATCTCGATGCGCTTGATCATGCCAAGGCTTTGGCAAAACAGCACATCATTGAAATCTGGGAAGGCATGCGCCGTGTTGCGCGTGTAAAGCCGGGCGACGCCGGTCCGCTCCCTACAGACGCTGAACCGAACTAGGCCGTGGACACATCTGCCATCCCGGGCGAACGGTTCAGTGAGACCCGGGACCCAGGTTTGGACCCACGCGTCATGGCTGGTCCCGGATCAGATCAGGGATGACCCGGCCACCCATTGGAAAGGAAGCTATTCCGGCGCTTTCAGCGCGCTCGCCGCATTCGCCTGGGTCTGCAGCTGGATGTAATCGGTGAGCCCGATATTGGCGATCAGCTTTTTCTGCGTCGTCAGATAATCGACGTGCTGTTCTTCGTTCTCGTAGATGCGGGAATAAAGCTCGCGTGAGCCGTAATCGCGTACGGATTCGGCATAGGCAATCGCGTCTTTTAAGTCCGCAATCGCCTTTTCCTCCAGCATCAGATCGCAATCGATGATCTCAGCGACGTTTTCGCCGATCAGAAGCTTGTCGAGATATTGCAGATTGGGCAGGCCGCCGAGGAACAGCACGCGCTGTAACAGCAGGTCCGCGTGCTTCATCTCGTCGATGGATTCTTCATATTCGTGCTTCGAGAATTCGGAAATGCCCCAATCGGCCAGCATCCGCGAATGCAGGAAATATTGATTGATGCCGGTGAGTTCGTTTTTGAGGACGAGGTTGAGGAATTCGATCGTCTTCGCGTCGCCGCGCGGCTTGCCGTTTATTCCGCCGCCTGCAGCAGAGACGCTCTTTCCGCGTCCAGCATCGTTCGAATGGTTTCTTGGCATGTGCCGCACTTCCTTTTCACACCGTTGCATGCATAAACGTCGTCGGGGCAATTCGCTCCCGCCTCTATGGCGTCGCGAATTTTCGACTCATTCAGCCTATTGCAGATGCAAACGATCATGAACGGTTTTCGTGCTGTTTTTACGGACACGTCCTCAGATAATTTTCACTAGCAGTTTCTGCGAATGATTGTCAATTGCGCGCCTGCGGCAACCATAAGCCATTGAAAATAAAGGATTAAAAAGCGGCGGCAGCTGCGCCGCAGCATAGAGACGCGAATGACTTTGCGGCGCTTTCTGAAGAGCACGTCGAAGCGCACCTTCTTGTTGTATCCGCTTCTGATTTTCGTTCTCGAACTTATCCTTCGTCGCGGCGATCTCGTCATTGTGCCCTGGGGCGTCGCGCTCCTCGTCTGGGGCTATCTGCAATATCGCCTCGTTGGCCGGTATCGCCTCACTTTGGGCGGCTGCGGACCGGGGCTCGACACGCCGCCGGACCGCATCGTGGCGAAAGGGCCATATAGCTATCTCCGCAACCCGATGTATCTCGGCCATCTCATTTTCATGTTCGGCCTCGCCGTTACCTTCCGCTCCCTCGCCGCGCTTGTTCTGCTTCTTATCCACATTCCGTGGTTTCACGCGCGGGTGTTGAAAGACGAGGCCCATCTAACGGAGCGTTTCGGCGCGCCCTATCTTGATTACAAGCGCCGCGTAAAACGCTGGATTCCGTTTGTTATGTAGTCGGAATTCCGGTCGGCCCTTTCACTGCCACGCGAGGCGCAACAAGAGATTGACGATCAGCGCAGCGAACAGTGGGATCACGATCACCAGACCGAACTCCTGCAGCAATCTTGCACCCGTCATGCGCTGGTCTTCCTCGTTCTGCGTCCGAAGCGTGCGCTGACGGGAGGGCTGGGACGCATTGCCGTCGTCGCTATGTTCGGAGAAATCGTGCATGGCGGCGAACCGTTGATCGTTTCACGCCGAAGATTGTTCCCGCACCGCGTAAAGGCGCGATGGGAATTGCGCCCTGGCGTCATAAGTGATCCGTAAAAGTATCTTTTTTTTCCTTCCCCCCCCTTGAGGACGAAGGTGCGAGACGGCGCGTAAGCGGCGTCTCTCGGAAGGGGGGTGTCTTGACCCTTTCGAAACAATCGCGATGATTTCTCTATCGTCGAAAAATCCCGTCATTCCCGGCGAGCATTGCGAAGCAATGCGAGGGAAGGGAACCCAGCCCGCCGCGCGTCGGCGCGGCGAGGGAAAAACATACCGAACGGTCGGTTTTCCGCGCGCGGTGAAAGCGTGGTTACACACACGCCCCTATCGAACGCCCGCAACGCGATAATGTTTTCCGATCAACCCTTTGCGCGGCGTCGGCGATCAAACATACCAACGGTATGTTTTTCGGCCGCGATTCAAAACATACCGACCGGTCGGTATGTTTTGGTTCCATCAATGCGCCAGCGGATCGGGGCGAAGCTGGAAATGCACCACCTTGCTCGTCGTGCCTTTGCCGCCTTCGATGTGCTGCACCGCGCGGCCCGAAAAGCCCGACCACAATCCGCGGCCTTTCCATCCGGCATTGGGATCGTCGACGCGCGCATCCAATGCCTTCGCATAAAAGCCCATGGGGTAGGGGACGCGTAACGTCACGAATTCGTCGCCTACGAGCCCCACCAGCGCATCCGAAATATTCGCGGTGTTGAACGGCACGTCTTCGCCGAGTCCGAACACATTGTAGCGGTCGACATAGGTGAAATATCCGCCTTCGGCGCTGCCCATATCTTCGACGCCCTGAAATTGCGGACCGGGGAAGGGATATAGCGTCCAGCCATTCTCGCAGTGCGCGCCGGTCGCACTCGGTCCGTTCAGCACCGGACAGACCAACCGGTCGAAACGCGCGAGATGACCGCTGATCAGCGACACCCAGACAATGCCGCGTGAATCGATATCGATGCCGCGTGGCGCATAGCCGGGCATGTCGTCGTCGCGTCCCGGCAGTTCGTAATATTCGGCAATTGCATTGTTCGCGTCGGCACCGGGATCGAGCCGCACGATGGCGCCGGGAAAGCCTTGCACGGTGCCCCAGATCGAATTGTCGACGGGATTGACCGCAACGCCGTACACGCCTTCCGGCATGCGCTTATCCATATTCGGATCGATATCGGAATCAGGTTCGACATACCCATCGCGCATGCCATTGCCGTTCGTGTCGAGCACGACCGGCGTCCAGCCCTGCGCCGCCTGTTCATCACCGGTTTCGAAATAGAGATCGAGATCGAGCCAGCCAATGGTTTCCGCGTCGCCGCTGAACCACATCACGTTATTGGCGTCGAGATACATGTGATGCGTGGTGAAGCAGGTGTCGATCGTGGTGAATTCATTTGTTTTAGGATCGAAGACCGCCAGCTGGCGCGTGGACTCATCCAGCGGAAAGGCCTGCGCCGAAGGATGGTCCGAACCTTCCATGCAGAAATCGGGATTTTCCGGCGGGCGAATGCGCGTCGTGATCCAGATGCGGCCCTCGGCATCATGCATCGCGTGGCGCGAATTGCCCTGGCTGTCCCAGATCTGGTCTTCGCCCCAATAGGGCGACGGCGCGAGGATCGGCAGATCACGCGTCGTCGGCGTATTCGGATCGCGCACCGGAAGATCGACCAAGGAAGCTGTGTGCGTCACGGGATCAAGCACCGGCACCGTGTCGGCGCTCACTTCGGGCGGGCCCCAAATGGGTCCATAGGGATTAAGCGTCGGGTCGCTGCGTCCCGCCGATCCCTGATCGTCGATGTAGAGCGTTGGCGTACCCCAGTCCCACAGCGTCACAACGACATTGCGTTCGACGCCCTGCGGGCGTGGCGGCTGAGCATGCGGAAGTTCGCCCGCCGCGATACGGTCGCTCCAATCGGCAAGCAACGGCAGAATGCGATCGGGTCCGAGCCAGTTCGCGGCGCGCACCATGTTCTGGCTCGCTTGTCCGGACTGAATGCGCCGCGTCCATTTGCTCAGGGAATCCGGATATTCCGGAAAATCGATGGGGAAGGTACGCGTCGCCTTGTTGCCGAGCTGATGGCACGAAAGGCAGCCATCGATCTTTACGAATTCGAGCCATTCGCCCTGCGTATCGATGTTGTCGGGAAAGCCATTGCCGTCCGCGCCGGTGCCCGTGCCGGGAAAGGCGTCTTCGCCCGGAATCTGCAGCATCGAATACCAGTAGATCGCGGGATAATATTCCGCCGCCGCCGCTGTGCTCGGCGCCACGACCGCGTCGAGATCGAGCGACGTGCCGGGCATCGCTTGCACCTTCGGTGAATCGACAAGCCCATACCCGCGTACCCAGATGTCGTAATTGGCCGTGGGCATGTCGGGCAGCACGTAATGCCCCATATCGTCGGTCACGACGATTTTGGCGAATTTGGTCGGAAGGTCGGTCGTTTCCGCGATCACCCAAACGCCCGCTTCCACGCCAGCTTCGCTTGTCACTGTGCCGCCGATATCGTCGGCATCAATCGGGACTTCGGGCGGTCGTGTGGCGAGGTAGAAGGCATAGGCTAGCGCGCCTGCGACCACCGCCCCACCGATCAGCAATGCCGCTTTGCGCATATCCCGTCCCCCGTTTGCTTTGTGCGATTGTAGAACAGGCAGAAGGCAAACAGGAAACCTGACTTCCATTTTCCTCCCCTGCGTCAGCGGGGGCGGGGGACCACGAAGTGGTGGAGGGATCTGGTGGAAGGAGCGCCCCCTGCGGCGCTGCGCGGCACCTCCCCCGCAGTGCAGGGGAGGAAAATCGACGGCTCCCATCCCCTTCCTTCCCGCCAAGGAGTGACCGAAGGTCGGAGGGAGCGTAAAACATTTCGCAAGCGCCGCGTATGATGGCGCACAGGGAGGATTTCAGGTGCACACACGTCGGGACATCATGCTGGGCGGCGTCGCGGGCTGTGCCGTGCTGGGCCTCGGTCTTTCCGGCTGCAGCCAGCAGACGCAAGCGCCGGAGGGTCTCGCCCTGCTGGTGCCGTCGGGCCCCGGGGGCGGCTGGGACCAGACCGCACGCTCCATGGAATATGCGCTGCGGACCGAAGGCCTGATGTCCGAAATCCGCGTCGATCACGCGCTGGGCGGTGGTGGCGCGGTCGGGCTCTCGCGCTTTCTGGCCGATGACGGCCGCGAGCCCAATGCGCTGCTCGTCTCCGGCATGGTGATGGTCGGCGCGCTGGCGGCGAACGGCTCGCCGGTCAAGCTGACCGATGCCACCGCCATCGCGCGGCTCACCGGCGAATATGAGGTCGTCGCCGTGCACAGGGATTCGCCGCTGCAATCGATGACCGATCTCATAGCGATGCTGAAGGCCAATCCCGGCTCGGTTTCCTGGGCGGGCGGCTCGGCGGGCGGCACCGATCACATTCTCGTCGGCATGATCGCCAAGGATGCGGGCGTCCCGTTCACCGAGGTCGCCTATGTCGCCTATGCGGGCGGCGGCCTCGCGCAGGCGACGCTGCTCGGTAATCAAGTGACGTGCGGCGTCAATGGTTACGGCGAATTCGCCGAACAGATTGCGGCGGGCAATTTGCGCGCGCTCGCCATCTCATCGCCCGAGCGCGTACCCGGCATCGAAGTGCCGACGCTGCGCGAGCAGGGCGTGAATGTTGATCTCTCCAATTGGCGCGGCGTCTTCGCCGGTCCCGGCATTACGGCGGAACAGAAAGCTTCTCTCATCGCGCTGATGCAGACGATGAACGCCACGCCCACCTGGCGCGGCGAACTCGAAAAGCATGACTGGAACGATATCTTCCTCGGCGGCGATGATTTCGCCGCCTATCTGGCGGACGAGACCGCACGCATCACCGAAATCCTGATCGAGGTCGGTCTGGCGACGTGAACCGGCATTTCTCAAGTACAAACCGCAGCGGCTTTTTCGTCGGTCTCGCGGTGCTTGCCTTTGCAGGCATCCTGGCGTGGCAGACGGCACTCATTCCGCATGGCGGCGCCTACGCGCAAGTGGGGCCCACCATCGTGCCGTGGATGGTCACAGCTTTGCTGGCCGTGCTGGGCATCGGACTGATGATCGAAAGCTTGTTTCAGCGTGCGCCTTCGTCGGAAGATCATGGCGAATTCGGCATCCACGCGCTGTCCTGGCTCGTGTTGGGGCTCCTTCTCAATCTGTTCCTGATCGCGCCGCTCGGTTTCATCATCGCTTCAAGCCTGTTGTTCGTCTGCACGGCGCGCGCCTTCGGCAGCACGCGGCTTTTGCGCGATGCCGCGATAGGGTTCACGCTCGCGCTGATCGCCTATATCGCTTTCGACCGGCTGCTCGGCTACCGCATCGGCGGCGGGCTGATCGAAAACCTGTTCTAATGGAAACGCTGTCCTATCTCGCGCAAGGCTTCTCGGTCGCGCTGGCGCCGGAAAATCTGATGTGGTCGCTGGTCGGCGTGACCATCGGCACGATGGTCGGCGTGTTGCCGGGCATCGGTCCCGCGCTAACCATCGCGCTTCTTTTGCCGCTGACCTATCAGGTCGACGCCGCGTCCGCCTTCATGCTGTTCGCAGGCATCTATTACGGCGCGATGTATGGTGGCTCGACGACCTCGATCCTGCTCAACACGCCCGGCGAAACCGCAACCATCGTGACGGCCATCGAGGGCAACAAGATGGCGCGCAAGGGCAGGGCAGGCGCAGCGCTCGCCACCGCCGCCATCGGCTCTTTCGTGGCGGGCACGATCGGCACAATCCTTTTGACCTTCCTTGCCGCGCCGGTGGTCGATTTCGCCTTGCGCTTCGGCCCCGCTGAATATTTCGCGCTGATGGTGCTGGCCTTCATCACCGTATCGGCCGTGTTGACCTCGTCGATCCTTCGCGGCCTGACCAGCCTTGGCATGGGTATTTTCCTCGGGCTTATCGGCATCGATCTGCAGACCGGCCAGCCGCGTTTTACCTTCGGCATTGTCGAACTTCTCGACGGCATCGATGTGATCGTCGTCGCAGTGGGTCTCTTCGCCATCGGCGAAACGCTCTATCTCGCGGCCTATCGCAAATCCGCCGGGGCCGAACTGATCGTCGTGAAAGATTCGATCTGGATGAAGGCGGAAGACTGGAAGCGCTCGTGGAAGCCCTGGCTGCGCGGCGCGTTCATCGGTTTTCCGCTGGGCGCCATCCCCGCAGGCGGGGCGGAACTTCCGACCTTCCTTTCCTACTGGATCGAGAAGCGCCTCTCGAAACATAAGGAAGAATTCGGCCACGGCGCGATCGAAGGCGTCGCCGGACCGGAAGCCGCGAACAATTCTTCGACTGCCGGCGTGCTGGTGCCGTTGCTGGCGCTCGGCCTTCCGACCTCCGCAACGGCGGCGATTATCCTGTCGGCGTTCACCAGCTATGGCATTCAGCCGGGGCCGACCTTGCTCACAAGCCAGCCCGAACTGGTGTGGGGCCTGATCGCGAGTCTTTACGTCGCCAATGTCGCGCTTCTCGTGCTCAACCTTCCGCTGATCGGGCTATGGGTGAAGATACTCCAGATTCCGCGGCCGCTTCTCTATGGCGGCATTCTGGTCTTTGCGACGCTCGGCACCTATGGCATCAGCCAGTCGGTGATCGATCTGGCGCTGCTCTATGCGATGGGCGTGATGGGCTTTCTGATGCGCCGCTTCGATTTTCCGGTGGCGCCCGTCATCATCGGCATGATTCTGGGTCCGCTGGCGGAACAGGAATTCCGCCGCGCCATGACGATCAGTCAGGGCGATGTCGGCATTTTCTTCCAGCGGCCTTTGTCGCTGACGCTTCTTGTCATCGCTCTCGTTGCGGTAATTGGGCCGCTCGCGTGGCGGATCATTGTTAAACGGAAAATGGCTTTAAGGTAGGGCAGGCGAAATGAACGCGTATGATGTGATTGTGGTCGGCGGCGGCAATGCCGCGTTTTGTGCGGCGCTTGCCGCACGCGAAAAAGGCGCGTCGGTTCTCGTGCTGGAAGCCGCGCCCGAGGACGAAGCTGGCGGCAACAGCCGCTTCACGGCCGGCGCGATGCGCGTTGTCTACAATGGCGTCGACGACATCAAGGCGCTGGTACCCGATCTCTCCGACGATGAAATCGCCATCACCGATTTCGGCACCTATACGCAGGATCAGTTCTTCGACGACATGGCGCGGGTCACGCAATTTCGCACCGATCCCGATCTGTGCGAGCTGCTGGTCACGAAAAGCTTCCCCACGCTTCTCTGGATGCGCGAGAAGGGCATCCGCTTCGTTCCGATCTATGGCCGTCAGGCTTTCAAGGTCGATGGCAAGTTCAAATTCTGGGGCGGCCTCACGCTCGAAACCGTTGGCGGCGGCCCCGGCCTTGTCGACATGCTGACGGCGTCCGCCAGAAAGCACGGCATCGATATTCGTTACGAGACCCGCGCTACCGATCTTCTGTTCGATGGCAACCGCGTTTCGGGCGTCCGCATCCGCCATACAGGCGAGACGAGCGAACTCATCGCAAAATCCGTCGTGCTCGCATCCGGCGGCTTCGAAGCCAACTCCGAATGGCGCACGCGCTATCTCGGTCCCGGCTGGGATCTCGCCAAGGTGCGCGGCTCGCGCTTCAACACCGGCGAGGGCATCCGCATGGCGCTCGACATCGGTGCGTCACCCTATGGCAATTGGTCGGGCTGTCATGCCGTGGGCTGGGAAATGAACGCGCCGGAATTCGGCGATCTCGCCGTGGGCGATCAGTTCCAGAAGCATTCCTATCCTTTCGCCATCATGGTGAATGCAAACGGCGAGCGCTTCGTCGATGAAGGCGCGGATTTTCGTAATTACACCTACGCCAAATATGGGCGTGTGATCCTGAACCAGCCGGGCCAGTTCGCCTGGCAGATTTTCGACGCGAAAACAAAACATCTGCAGCGTGACGAATACAACATCCGCCAATGCACCAAGGTCGTGGCGCATTCGCTCGAGGACTTGTCGCGCAAACTTGATGGGGTGGATGCGAACAATTTCGTGAAGACGGTCGAGGAATATAACGCCGCCGTGACAAAGGATGTTGCGTTTAACCCCAATGTGAAGGATGGACGCCGCACCAACGGCCTTGCCATCGACAAGACCAATTGGGCGAACACGCTGGATACGCCGCCCTTCGAAGGTTACGCCGTCACCTGCGGCATCACCTTCACCTTTGGCGGTCTGCGCGTCACCAATGACGCGCAGGTGGTGAACCTCGACTATCAGCCGATCCCCGGCCTTTTTGCGGCGGGCGAACTGGTGGGCGGCATTTTCTATTTCAACTATCCGGGCGGCACAGGCCTCACATCCGGCTCCGTCTTTGGGCGCATCGCGGGAAACGCGGCGGCGGGATAGGCCAAACCTGACGCCACCTGACGGCGGGCGCGCCAGTCTGCTAGGCTCTTGTCACCAGAGCCTTGGGGGGGAGGACATCATGAAGCGCATCCATCCGTTGTTCATCGTAGCGGCATTCCTCGCCGCACCATCCGCGTCCGCGCATCACAGCGCCGCGATGTTCGATCAGGAATCCACCGTCGCGCTGGAAGGCGTGGTGACGCGCTTCGACTGGGCCAATCCGCATGTCTATCTGTTCATGGAAGCACGCGATGCCTCCGGAGCGATGGTCGAATGGCAGTTTGAAGCGGATTCGACCGCGATCATGACGCGCGACGGCTGGGCGCCCACCACGCTGGAAGCCGGCGATCCGGTTTCGATCCGCGCGCATCCGGGCCGCGATGCCGGGCGCTTTCACGCGCAACTGGTGTCGCTGGTAACGGAAGACGGGCAGCTTTTCATTCGCCGCTCCAGCGCCCGGAACGCGGCGGCGAATACGCCCGCGACCAGCATCGAAGGCGTGTGGGATGCCCTGCGCAGCGTAGCCTGAAACGTTTCCAGCGCGGCCTGTAGCCATGCATAGCGTTCGCCGAGCGCTTCCCTCTCATGCTGCGGAATGGCGGTGAGCGCTTCCGCCAATGCCGCGAAATTACCTACGGCCCATGCGCGTTCGCTCTCCTCAAGGCGCGCCTGCGCGGCGGCTTCAGCGGCTTCTAACCGCGCGGCTTCCGCATTTCTCTCGGCTGCGCCAAACGTTATTTCATTCGCGGCGGTATAAAGAACAAAGGCGGAGATGAGCATCGTCACCATGGCGATGCCGCGCCGTTCGACCGACCACGAGCTATTGAGAAAGATAATCAGCGATACGACCGCGCTCGCCGTTGCCACGAGCGCAATGGCCAATACGGGTTCTTCGGCAGTATCGGGAGGCCTAGAATCGATCCACCACCATGCAAGGCTGGCAAAAGCAGCAACAACAGCAAGGAAAATGCCCACCGTGATATCGCCCCGGCGTGGGGACGGTGAGCCCGGTCTGTCGATGCCGCAGCGCGGACAGATTTTTGTGTCGGCCCAGATTTCCTTTTTGCAGTTGCGGCAATACGTGCCCGCCATCGGACGACGATCTTTCCCCCAAGGCAGGGAGTGGTGCCGGCTGCAGGAATCGAACCCGCGACCTACTGATTACAAATCAGTTGCTCTACCAACTGAGCTAAGCCGGCCACCTTGATAACGCTCAGGTATTTTCCGTCTCTAGCGGAACTTGCCCGCAAATGCCACCGATTCTCCGGCAGGACCTCTAGGAAGGCGGGAACGAACGCCCATTTGCGTGGTGCGGCGGACCTTGGCTAGTGTCGCCCGGGCGCTCGCTGCAAATCCCGGACAGACCCGTTTCGAAGCATTCATGATGGATCCGCTGTTACACGGGCTGATGAAGCAGGTGTCCGAATGACCAGCGTCGGCCCCTTTGCGCCCTATGTCGTGCTGCATGACTTCCTGGAGGAAGGGGAGGTGGCCGCGCTTCTGGATTACAGCCTCACCAACGAACAGGCGTTCCAGCGCAGCCGGACGCGCGGGGGAATCGATCCGGCCTATCGTGTGTCGTCCTGCCTCCGTGACATGGGGGCGTTGAAAAAGCCCATCCGGCAAAAAATTATTGATGCCTTGCCGCGACTGGTCGCCGGCTTGCACATGCGGTCGTTTCAGTACTCGCGGACGGAAATGGAACTGGTCGCTCACGGTGATGGCGCGTTCTACAAAATCCACGTCGATACCAGCCAAAACAGGCCGGCAGACAAAACGCAACGGGTCGTCAGTTGCGTCTATTATTTTAACGCGCTGCCGAAAGCTTTTTCGGGAGGCGCGCTTCGGATGTTCCCGTTCGGAGGGGCCCATCCGGGCGAACGGTTCATCGATATTCCGCCGGACCACAACACGCTTCTGGCGTTCCCGTCCTTCGCGCCGCATGAGGTGCGCCCTGTGAGCTGTCCTTCGCGCCGGTTTACGGATTCGCGCTTTGCGATCAATTGCTGGATTCGTTGCGATAAACCGAGCGCTTTGTCGTCGATAACGGTGGACTAGAACGCCGCACAGCACACAAGGGATCGATGACGGTCCGGATCCCATGATGAACGGCCAGTGACCGCCATTAGCCGGTTTTGTCTTTTGTCACTGGCGGCGTGACATTGGCAATGGGCGCGCCGCGATGGGACATCGAAAAACTGTCGGGGGTGATCGCGCCGCCCGAAACCACCATGGTCATCGCCTGATCCATCGTCATGTCGGTGGCAACAAGATCTTTCACCGGCACAATTTCAAGATAGCCTGAAGTAGGGTTGGGTGCGGTCGGCACATAGACGACGGCGATGTCCTCGCCGGTATTGGCATCCTTCATCGTCTTCATGACGAGGCCGACCACTTTCATGCCCGGATAGGGAAAATCGATCAGCACGATACGGGCGGTGCTGCTGCCCGGCTGCGGCTGCAGCGCCGCGATCAGCTTCTTCGAGGCGGAGTAAATGGTCTGGACCAGCGGTATGCGGGCGATGAAACCTTCAAAAAGGGCGAGCAGGCGATCGCCAACCACATGGCTCGCTGCTGCGCCGATGGCATAGATGACGCAGAGCGCGACAATGATGGCCACGCACCACTCGAACACCGAATTGGTGAGAATCGGCTCGGCTCCCGGCGCCACCCGCGAAATCGTATCCACCAAGGCGCGCTCCAGTGGCGCGCCGAAACGGAAAAGGAGCGACAGCAGGAATTCGAGGACGAACCACACCACCAGGGTGGGGATGAGGGTCAGGACCCCGGCAATCAGATTTCCCTTGATGTGCAGCCCGCGCTGTTTTCCGTCGCTCAATGCTCAACCTTTCGCCGTTCCGGGAGTGGCCGTGGGCTTTCACTAGGCCCGTTCGGCCCGTAAACAGGCCCAAATGCGGTATGATGCCCAGATTGCCGACTCCTGCCGGGGAGTGTAATGCACCTGGTCTCCGTTATGATGTTGTTTCACTGTTTCAGCGGTAAAAATATGACCATTCCTGCCCGTGTCCTGATCACAAGCGCGCTGCCCTATATCAACGGAGTGAAGCATCTCGGCAACCTGATCGGTTCCATGCTTCCTGCCGATGTTTATGCGCGCTTCTCGCGTTCCGTAGGACGCGAGACGCTGTTCATCTGCGCGACGGACGAGCATGGCACGCCGGCGGAACTGGCGGCGCTCGAAGCCGGTCAATCGGTTCGGGATTATTGCACCCATTGGCATGTCATCCAGAAAGAGCATGGAGAGCGTTTCGGCCTCTCCTGGGATTGGTTCGGCCGTTCGTCGAGCCCGCAGAACCGCGAACTAACGCAATATTTTGCGCGGGAATTGTGGAAGAACGGCTACCTCGAAGTCCGGAAGACGCGGCAGGTCTATTCCGTGGCCGAGAAACGGTTTCTTCCCGACCGTTATGTCATCGGTACCTGTCCGCATTGCGGCTACGACCGTGCGCGCGGCGACCAATGCGAAAACTGCACCCGTGTCCTCGATCCCGCCGACCTCATCAACCCGCGCTCCGCCGTGTCCGGCTCGCCCGAGATTGAAATCCGCGAAAGCGCGCATCTGTTCCTCAAGCAGTCGGAATTTGCCGAACGCATCCGGACCTGGATCGACAGCCATAAGGGCGACTGGCCGAACCTCGTCACGTCCATCGCCGAAAAATGGCTCGATGAAGGTTTGCAGGATCGCGGCATCACGCGCGACCTGGAATGGGGCGTGCCGGTACCGGACGACATTGCGAATGGCGAATTGAAGGGCAAGGTCTTCTATGTCTGGTTCGACGCGCCCATCGAATATATTGCGGCGACTAAGGAATGGGCCGATGCCACGGGTAAAGGCGATCTCTGGCGCGATTGGTGGACCGAGCGCGGCGGGAATGACCCGCGCGCCGTGCGCTACGTCGAATTCATGGCGAAAGATAATGTCCCGTTTCACACGGTGGGCTTTCCCTGCACGCTGTTCGGCGTCAACGAGACGCTTCCCGAGGGTGAGAAGTGGAAAGTCGTCGACCGGTTGAAGGGCTTTAACTGGCTGACCTATTACGGCGGGAAATTCTCGACCAGCAGCAAGCGTGGCGTGTTCATGGACACCGCGCTCGATCTGCTGCCGGCCGATTACTGGCGCTATTACCTTCTGGCGAATGCGCCGGAGAGCGCGGATTCATCTTTCACCTGGGAGCATTTCGCAGGCACGGTGAATAAGGATCTGGCTGATGTGCTCGGCAATTTCGTCAATCGCGTCACCAAATTCTGTGTCTCGCGTTTCGACGGCAAAGTGCCGGACGCCATCTATGGCGAAGAGGAACAAGCGCTGATCGCGGAACTGGATGGCCGTATCACGACCTATCGCGGTTTCCTCGAGGCGATGGAGTTCCGTAAAGCGCTGGGCGAACTGCGCGCCATCTGGGTGGTGGGCAACGAATATCTAACCCGCGCCGCGCCCTGGACGCATTTCAAGACCGATCCCGCCCGCGCCGCCGTGGGTGTGCGCATGGGCCTGCATCTCGTGCATCTCTTCGGTCATCTCGCGGCGCCGATCATTCCGAGCTATGCCAAAGTCATTCATGCAGCGATCCTGCCCGCGCCGGACCTCATTCCCTGGCCCGACGAGACCATGGCGGGATTTCTCGACCAGCTGAAGCCGGGGCATGTGATCCATCCGCCGGAAGTGCTGTTCGCAAAAATCACGGATGAGCAGGTTGAAGAATGGAAGACGCGTTTCGGCGGGGAGTGACGCCCGCCTCATGCTGAACCCGTTGAAGGGGGCGCGCGCCATAGAACTTGCGGACCGTTTCCCACCCTTCCCAAGATCGGGGTGAGTCTCGTTACATCCGCGTCCAGCCGGTGGTCCCCAAGGCTTCCAGCGGACGGAAACGAACCTTGTAATTCATCTTGTCGCTGCCGCCGACCCAATAGCCGAGATATACATAGGGCAGTCCCCGCGCGCGCGCCGCGTTTACATGATCGAGGATCATGTAGGTGCCGAGACTGCGATCGGCGAGATCAGGATCGAAGAAGCTGTAAACCATCGACAGCCCATCCTGGAGCTTATCGGTAAGCGAACAGGCCACGAGACGATCGACACCGCCATTAGTACCGCGCTGACGATATTCGATCAACGTGGTCTCGACCGGTGTTTCTTCGACCATTGCGACATAGTCGAACAGGCCCATGTCGGACATGCCGCCGCCGGAATGACGGCTGGCGAGGTAGGATTGCAGCAGCGCGAATTGCTCGCGCGTCGCTTCAGCGGGAAGCACGGTACGGATCAGATCGGAATTGCGCCGCGCCATGCGCCGCATGGTGCGTGCGGGTGAAAATTCGTCGACGACGATGCGGACCGAAACGCAGGCGGAACACCCATCGCAGGCCGGACGATAGGCGATCATCTGGCTGCGGCGGAAGCCCGAATGGGTAAGGGCGTCGTTCAGGGCCGCCGCATGCGGTCCGATCAGGCGTGCGAACACCTTGCGTTCGACCTTGCCCGCCAGATACGGGCAATCACCCCCGGGGGTCAGGAAGAATTGTGGCAGCCGCGAAAGATAATGCTCGGTCACGCTGGGAGTATGCCCTGTCCGATGACGTTCATACGAAGCGGTTAAGACGACCGGGGAATTATGACCGGGAAGGGCAGTATGCGCCAAGGGGTTCCTGCATATAGAGTTTACGGCGGATGGGGCGTTGTGGTCGCAGGCGTTAACATCTCGAACGTGCGAATCGCAGCCTGTGGGAAATGGCCTTGTCTCGCTCCCGGTTGCGTTCGAAGATGGAACCAATGCAAAGCGGGTCCAATGGATTGAGCCAGGGATCAGGCCGGGAAAACGGGACGGGAAGAATTGACTACCAAACAGCTCGATACACGCCAGCTGCGCAACGCTTTTGGCTGTTTCGCCACCGGGATAACCGTGGTGACGGCGCTGGAAGCCGATGGCAGCGCGGTGGGGATTACCGCCAATTCCTTTTCTTCCTTGTCGCTCGACCCGCCGCTGATCCTTTGGTCGGTGGATCGGCGTTCGACAACCTTTCCGATTTTCGAAAAATGCCAACATTTCGTCGTCAGCATCCTCAGCGCCGATGGCGCCCCGGTGGCCAGCCGCTTTGCGATGAAGGGTGGCCATAAGGTCGAGGAGATCGACACGGTGCCGACGGAACTCGGGCCGCCGACCTTTGCGGATTCTTTAGCGGTGTTCGAGTGCGATCTGTTCGCCCGGCATGACGGCGGAGATCACATCATTGTAGTGGGCAAGGTGCGGCGTTTCACCCATCTGCCCGAGCATGACGACAATACGTCGAAGCCGCTGATCTTTTTCCGCGGCCGCTTTGGCAATCTGACGCCGCTTACGGGATGAGCGTCATTGTGTGAACGGCTTGCTGCGTGATGATCTCGCGGTCGGTGGGAATCGTTACATAGCCGCCTTCGGCCCAGAGGGGCAGCAGATCGTCGTAATAGGGCGAGTACAGATTTCCTGATTGTCCGGTCGCGATGATGTAGAGCGAGGCGTCAGGATCGCCGAGATCGTAGATGCCGCGATAGCCTGCGCCATGCATCGCGGCGTAGGGACGGCGTCCGCCCATCCGGTGGTCGGCTCGCAGCACCGTGAAGGCGCCGCCGTCGATGACGGTCTCGCGGTTGAACCAGGAGCCGATCAACGGCATATCGCCGAAGGGACGGCTGGCATGAATCGACACATGCGCATCGCCCCAGCGCCACGCGTTCATGTTCTCGCCATAGGCTTCGCTGAGTTCGGCAAGCGCGTCATCCAGCGCGAGGCGCAGACGCGATGCACATTCTTCCGTTTCCAATGTCGTCCGGTCGTCGCACCAGCGCGAGGCGCCCTCGATGTTGTTCAGGACTCGCAGCATGAAATCTTCGCGGTAACCCCAATTGTCCTCGAAGGCTGGGCCGAACTCGTCTCCGTAAATGCGGTAGGAAAGGGCGCGTGCCCATGCGGCAAATATCAGGGGCTCCGGACGGCCGCGATCCATCGCTCCGTCCCAGTTCTGCAGCAGCGCCGCCGCTTCACGCTCGCGTCCCTCAAACGGTGCGGCGGTAGCGAGATAGCGTTTCAAGGTCACTGCGTAACCATCGATAATATCGAGCTGAATCCTTCTGAAGCTGTCGATGGTATGCTGCGATGTTGACGCCAGTAACGTGTCGATCCTGTCGTGCCGCCAGGCGCTGTCCCATTCGCGCGTGAGAATCTGCGGATAGTCGTCGGGTACGGTCTTGTTGTTGGCGGTAACGAAACGTCCCGTCGGCGCGTCGGCGAAATGCGGAAGCGCGTCCGTTGGGATGTATCCCTGCCAGTCATATGCGGCGTCCCAGCCAGGCGCGGGAATGAGGCCGAGGGAATCGTTGAGCGGCGAACGCAACGGTATGCGGCCGGGCAGCATCAACCCGATCCTTCCCTTGGCACCGCTATTGTCGGCATAGACGATGTTCTGCATCGGCGTGACATAGAGATCCGCTGCGGCCCGCATCTCGTCGGCATTCTCGGCGCGGTTGATGGCGAGGATCGCCGCGAGGGAGGTGTCGTCGGCGCTGAGCGCCGTCCAGGACAGCGCCATCACATGCCCCTCGGGCGCAATCTCCGCGTAGCGACCGCCTTCCATCACGGGACCGTGCCGTGTCTCGCGCACAAGGATCGTCTCTTCGCCGCCAAAGCGTATGCGGATCGTCTCGGGTCTGGTCTCAAAGGCGGCCCAGCCTTCCGGCGTCAGATAGGTCTCCGGGTTTTCGGGGTTCAGCTGTTCGATATAGAGGTCTTCCGTGTCCGGGCCGGTATTGGTCATGCCCCAGGCAACGTTGCGGTTGCGCCCCGCAATGATAGCGGGAACGCCCGCCAGCGTTCCGCCGACAACGTCTTCGTCCTCCGTCGCGATATGCGCGAGGTACCATGTGGACGGTATGGTGAAACCGAGATGCGGATCATTGGCGAGAAGCGGTTTACCGCTCGCGGAGTGTGCGCCGTCCACCACCCAATTGTTCGACGCCGAAATGTCGGGGATGCCGTGCGCCTCGCCGAATTGTGTCGTGCCGAACAGGCTGTCGACATAGGCGGGAAGCGGCCCGGCGGAAAAGGGCGGGAGAAATCCCTCGACGCCGTTCTTTCCCAGAACCGAAAGGAGCGTGATGCGCTCGGCCTCCGCCCCGGCATTGCCTGAAAGCGACATGGCCATGCCTTTGATGATGGCGACACTGTCCGCCGGCCGCCAGGGTTCCGGATTAATTCCCGCCAGTGTGAACTCAATGGGCAGTGGCCCTTCATGACGTTCGAGAAAGGCGTTCACGCCTGCGGAATAGCTCTCCAATACCGCATGCACCTCGGGTGAGAGATGCGCCACCGACGCCTCGGTCGCGGCATAGACGCCAAGGGTTCTGAGTTCCACATCGGTCTCGAAGGCCATTTCGCCGAACATTTCTGAGAGACGGCCCTGCACGAAACGGCGGGATACCTCCATCTGCCACAATCGATCCTGCGCATGGGCAAAGCCGAGGCCGAAGGCGGCATCATTGAGGTTCTCGGCAAGGATGTGGGGAATGGCATATTCGTCCCGGACGATGCGCAACTCCGCGTCAAGGCCGGCGGCGGCGAAGGTTCCGTCATAGGACGGCACGGAATATTGAAATGAGCGCACGAAATCGAACGCGAGCAGCGCCAAGAGCAGAATCAGCCCGCCAAAAGCAATCGCAATGCGGCCAGCCCAGCGTTTCATACCCTTGATCCCCGCGCGACGTGGCAAACTACAGCCCTATGGGAATGATTCCCATATCCCCGATAGCAGAGGGTGTGCCGAGGCGCACAGCCGACGAAAGGCCGAATGCATAGCGTGATGCCTGTTTCCAAAGATGTGAAGGGAGCCAAGGGTCCGAGCACTGTGGCTGATGATGTGAAGCCGCGTGAGAAAACCGGCTCCTATCATCATGGCGATCTTGCCCCCGCGCTGCGCGCTGCGGCGCGCGAGATTCTCGAACAGGAGGGGCTAGAGGCTCTTTCCCTGCGTTCCGTGGCACGCAAGGCCGGCGTTTCGCATGCGGCGCCCTATCGCCATTTCGCCAGCCGCGAGGCGCTGCTGGCGGAAATCGCGCTAGAAGGCCTGCAGCAACTGCGTGCCGAAATCGCCAAGGCGGGTGCCGCGCCGGGATTGCCGACCGAGCGCATTGTGCATATGGGCGCGGCCTATGCCGGATTCGCCGCGCGTCATGGCGGATTACTGCGCCTCATGTTCGGATCACAGATTCCCAATCGCTACGATTTTCCCGGATTGGAAGCCGCAACCAGCGCGATCCATGAGGAAATCGGTCGCGCGCTCGGCGATCAGGTCATGGGCCTTGCGGTGTGGGGAACTGTGCATGGCATCGCCATCCTGTGTCTCGAGAACGTGCTCGATCTTGGGCAGCGCCAATCGGGACTCGACGTATTGCCGTCGCGCGCGGAAATTCTTCTGCGCAGTCTATTTTCGCAACCGCTGGAATGAAAGCGGCCCCGC
>CAIOYY010000089.1 GCA_903862715.1 uncultured Alphaproteobacteria bacterium | reverse complement strand
GATCGTCGCCTTCCCGCTGTTTCTGTTCATGTTCCGCTCGGTCAATAACGCCATCGCCAAGGACCCGACCAAGCGCGGCTCACGGCCGCGCAAATGGCTGACCTATCTGACGCTGTTCCTCGCCGGATCGACCCTCGCGGGCGATCTCGTCACCCTCGTCTACAATGTGCTCGGCGGCGAATTGTCGGCGCGCTTCCTGCTGAAGGTTCTGGTCGTCGCCATCCTGGCGGGCGGTATCTTCACCTATTTCCTTGTCGATATGCGCAAGGAGGAACGCTGATGGGCCGGGCGCAGATGATGTTCGCGGGCGGCGCCAGCGCCGTCGTGCTCGCCGCCATTGTGGGTGGATTGATGCTCACCGGATCGCCGGGTGCCTTGCGGCTCCTGCGTCTCGATGAACAGAAGGTGCAGGACCTGCGCAATCTTGCGACCGCGATCGACAATTATGAGGACCGGCATAAGACATTGCCCGAAACGCTCGAAGCCCTGACCGCCGAGGAACAATGGAACGTGCTGCGCCTCGCCGATCCCGAAACCGACGCCGCCTATGAATATCGCGTGCTGGAAGGCGCGACGTACGAACTCTGCGCGGTGTTTCACACGGCAACCGATGAGGCCATGCAGCAAAGTTTTCTTCCGCCGCTCTGGAACCACGAAGCCGGACGGCACTGCTTTACGCTGGACGCCACCGGGAGCGATATTTTCCGATGACCCCGCCCGTCCCTGCGCGCTACCTCGCTAGCCTGGTCGCCGCCGTGCTGCTTACGGGCTCCCCTGCCAAGGCCTTCGTGATCAATACCAACGCGTCTCCAGAAACCGACGCGCTGGAAGCCGCAAAGACCGCTGCAGTGTGGAGCGCCAATATGCGTTCGCTGCTCGAAAGCGGTGAACGTGGCCTAGGAGGCGGTCTAGAGTATTCGGTCGATCCTTCCGTCTGCACCGAGCTCAATTTTGTGGACGATTCGAGTTGCGAAGATATTCGCGCGCTCATTGCTGCGGCGGGTGCCATGTGGAGCTTGGGAAATCCCAACATCTCTTTCGTTGATGTGACGGATCATATTGCGGCAACGCGCGGCGGAACGGTTCCCGTCTCGGCCCGCGCAGGCGCCGAAATCAATTTCTTCGCCGTGCCGCGCGCAGAGCTTATCGAAAACCTGCAGGGATCCACCGCGACGACGCAGACATTTTATATCGCAGCCAAACCGGTTTCCACGAATGGGCTGACGCTGTGGGAATCGGAAGGCATCCTGGGAACAGCAAATGTCGATTTCGTAACGGACGTTTGTTACTACCTGAGGGAGCCCGTCGCGCCGGGCATCTGCGTTTCTTTCGCGCAGGTTTTGCTGCACGAACTGGGGCATGTTCTTGGCCTCGCCCACCCCGAACTCGAGGCCTTCTGGAATCTCGATTCCGACAACGACCCTACGACGCCGGTCACCCCCGGATGTCAGCCTTTTCTGGCTTCGTTGCGCGTGTCGCCGAATTTTGATCCCGATGCGCTGATGCTGGCCACCCGAGGGCCTGCCGATTGGGAGAGTGCGATCAAGCCGGATGATTATGCAGGCCGCGATTTTCTTTATCCCATCTGCACGCCTGAGGAACGGGCAGCGGCGATAGCGGCGGCGCCCCCTCCCCCGCCGCCCGATGCCAGCGAAACGCGCGTCGCGCTGTCCTATTCCGTTGCTCCCATGTCTTACCCCATCGATTCCCTGCTTCAGAACGAAAGCGGGCGCAACGTTCTGCAACTCACCTTTGCAGCGGACGGCAGCGTAAAGGACGCGACGATAACCACGCCGAGCGGCATTTCCCGGCTCGATGACATGGCGCTTGAGATCGCGCGCAGCGGGGGCATCGCTGTCGACGGCGCCGCCAATGCCACGCTGCTCACCGAGTTTCTCTGGACACTTCCCTTGCGACCGGCTGACGATATTCTCGCACCAGATGATGCAGACCTCGCCCCGCTCGACAGCGCGCCAGACCTCCTGCGAATGCCACAGGACCGCAATCTGCTGACGGTACCGAACGCGTCCGCCGCCGCGGGCGAACAGGGCGTGGTGGCGCTTTCCGTCACCATCGCATCGGACAACAGCGTCAGCGCAGTGGAGGTCAGCGAAACAAGCGGTTATGCGCGCCTCGACGCGGCGGCAGTCAGCCTTGCAAGAGCCGCCGGTTACGAAGCGGGGCAACAGAGCGGCGCGGCGCAGGTATCCGTTCTGCAGATGGCGGTCGCCTACAATACCTTACCAAGCGCGTCATCTTCGCGCTGCTATAGCTGGCCACTCAATTTCGTTCTGCCCACTCTACGCATAACGAATTTCAATGCGGTCACGTCGGAACAGGGCGATCCGATGGCACAACGATGGATAAAGGTTGCCGCCGACGGCCGCGTCGAAACCATGCTGCTCTCGACAAGCGAGGGTTGGATGCATGTCGATGACAGGCTGCGTGACTGGTGGACAGACAGCGCCGACATTCCGGTCGATCATCCACAGCGGGAATGCTGGTATTATCGGCCATTCGTTGTTCTGGGGCGCTAGGTAGATCCTAGAGCGCCGCCTGCGGTTCCAGCGGGTAGCCCCAGGTGGAGAAAAACCTTTCCCAGCGCGTGGCGATACGTTCTGCCGTCTGATCGGCGAGACCAGAATGCCGGTTGGGGCGATAGCCTTTGAGTGATGCCACATAGGCTTTCAGATCACCGATATTTTCCGCGAAGGCGGGAAGGCCAAGACCCCGGTAAAGCGCTTCCACTTCACCCACCGGATCACGCGTCAACGCATCGAACGACATCTCGTACAAATTGCCCTTGGGCACCAGCGCACGCTGTTCGAGATACATGTCGTAGAGCATTTCGTAGCGTCCGAGGATCAGGTCTTCGAGGTTATTGAAATCGAAATGCTGCATCTTCAGAAGCGGCGGGCCCAGCGACAGCGTGCGGCAGCTCGACTGAAAGACGTCGAATGGGTTGCGATGCACGTGAACGAATTTCGCGTTGGGAAAAATCTCGAGCAACAGACGCAGCCTTGCGGTGTGCGGTGGCGATTTGAGGATCAGAGGGCGTTTGTAAACGCGCGTCAGTTTGCGGACATAACCCCTCACCGCGGCCTGCCATCGGCGCACATCTTCTTCCGGCACGTCTTTGAAGGTGAGGTAGCGATTGTAATGCTGCCAGTTCTTGGGAAACGCGTAGGCGACATAGGGGGACAGCCCGGTAAGCGCGCAGAGCGCAAACTCGTCTTCCTGCGGCAGGCCGGGGCCGATTTCCATATCGTCGATCACGCGCTTTTTCGGCAGTGCGCGTTCGAGAATCCAGCGCAGAGGCTTGCCTGCCGTCACGAAACTGTTCGGGAAAAACGCCTGGCAGAAATCAGGCGTCGCAAAGCGCGTATCGGTGGCCATCAAATTATGCAGCAGCGTGGTGCCGCTGCGCCAATGGCCGACGATGAACAGAGGATCGGCCAAGGGCTCGTCGTCCTTGCCGATCCCGAAATCGTCCAGGCGCCGACAGACGCTGTTCAGGAGGCTTGCCGCCGTGACAGAGAGAGAACTGCCGATGAACGGCGTATCGACGCCGAAGCCATTGTCGTAGAGAACCCGGAGCCACACTCCTGCGCTCATGCCGAGCAGATGGCTCGGCGGCGGACGCATTCCAGGCGGTGCAGCTGCCGGATCCATTACAACAAACTCACAAGACGTCGATCGGCCAGTTTATTGCGGTACCAGCGGCGCGAGGGCTGCCACCCCCGCTTCCGCGCAGCGTTCGTCTTCCTCGGGGCCAAGCCCTTCAACGCCGATGGCGCCGATCGGCTTTTCATTGACAAGGATGGGCACGCCGCCCGCACGCGGGAAATGTTCGAGCTGATAATAGAGGCTTGTGGCCTGCGTCACGCCACGGCGCTCAAATTGCGCGACCCGAGAGCTCGACGGGGCTTCGGAATCGAGCGCCGTTGTCGCCTTCATCATGGCCCATTCGCCCTGCCAGGGATTCGCCCCGTCCATGCGTTCGAAGCCCAGCGGCTGCCCGAGAAGATTGATAACCCAGATATTCACGGCGCCCCCGCGTTGCGCGGCATAGGCCTCGCAGGCGGCGATCATCACCTGCGCACCGCTCGACTGCAGACTGGAGCGCGGCTCGACCTGCGCATTCGCTGGGAACATAGCGAGCGAAATCCCTGCGGCGGCGATGAGGGAAAGAACAACGCGGCTCATTGCGGCTCCTCCATGAATTCGAGTTGCTGACCGGCGGGAAGCACCACATTGGCCGCCGTCACCGCGCAATTGTTGTCGGGGATCATGCCCATGCCGCCCGCGCCGACCGAGCCGATCAGATGACCATCGACGATCAGCGGCACGCCGCCGGGATTGCCCATCCAGTCGCTTTGAATGCCGATGAGGCCGCCAGCGAGGCCGGCTTCCTCGAACAGCACATCGACAGCGGCACTTGGCATGCCCGACTTCAGCGCCGTGATGCTTTTGCGGCGCGCGGTTTCCATGCCGACCACCGAGGCTTCATCGGTACGTTCGAAGTAGAGCGGATTGCCGGTGATGTCGTAGACCCAGACATTGATGTGTTCGTTGCGCGCTTCGGCGAATTCGATGCAGGCCGCGACCATTGCCTTGGCCAGTTCAAGATTCAGCGCGCTCCGCGTTTCCAGCTCCTGCGCTGCGGAAGCGGATGCGAAGATCAAGCCTCCCGCCACCAGGGGCGCAAGGACCGATTTCAGTGTGAATGACACGCTTGCGTCTCCCGTAGCCGACTTCGATCAGAGCAGTGTCTTGACCTAACCCTGAAAAAAGAATGGGCGAGCCTAAGCCCGCCCAATCTCTAATCACAAGACATATGCGGCAGCGGCATTGCCGCTCCGCACAGGTTCAGTCGAATTCCTTGCCTTCGAATTCGTCCGTCGTCACATAGCCGAGGAGGCATCCGTCCGAGCCGTCTTTCAAATGATGGCAACGCACATGGATCGGGTCGCCGACCTGAATGCTGTCCGGCTGCCAGCCGCCGCGCATCAGCGCGCCGATGCTGCCGCCTTCCAGTGCCCACACGCTCGAGGTGCCGTCGTCTTTTTCCACTTCCATGTAGAGCCACACATGCGGGTTCATCCACATGACCTGAGTGACCGTGCCTTCCATTTCGATGAACTCGGCCTGCTCGTAATTGGCATGTGAATGGTGCGCCAGAGCCGGATAGGCCAGAAGCAAGGCTGAGGTGGCCGCAAGGGCGAAGGCTTTAAGCTGCATGTTTTTCTCTCCCGTTTGTTGACTCGAATATACCCGTTCCGCCCTGTTGAAAACAACGGGGAGTTGAGCGGGCGGACGGCACAAATTGTCTCCCGCACGCGCGGCCCCGGCTATGGGACCCTGGTGCGGACCCCATCGGCGTCCAGATCGTACCGGATGCGGTGTCCGGTCTCGTCCAGGATGCTTAAGGATTGCTGGAAATGTCCGGGGGGCGGCAGGCCCGCGGGCGTTGTCGCTTCAAGGACATAGAGGCGGCTGGCGTGAAGATGGATCGCCACATAGGTACGGCTCTGATCCGGGTTCGTGATCTGGAGCTGGTGCCCCTCGATCCGGTCGACCTGGGCATAGGCATCGAATGTGACCTCGCCGCCACGCTGCCTGTAATTCCAGGCGGAATAGGCGACGGAGCCCCGGACATCGACGACCGACGCCTCGGCATAATCCACGACGATGACCTTGTACACAGTCGCGCCGTCCTCGGCGGTAAATACCTTGGCCGGAAAATCCGCATTATATTCCGAGTGATAGAGGATTTCCTCGACCCTCGGTTCGTGCGGAAGATTGACGCTGAACAATTCCTCGCGGTCGATATATTCGACCCAGCCCTGAGCGGACGCGCTTCCAGCAAAAAACAGCGCCAGAAGCGCGGGCAGGCCCATCGTAAAACGCATCGCAATTCGCTCCAGGAAGCGGCGCGTGTAGCCCGCGCCTCTGAATTACTCTAGCAAAAAAGATTGCCGGGTTTGTACCGGCGAAGCGGCCATCGCGGAATGAGAAGCATTCTCGAAATTCATGCGCCCGGCGGTGTTACCGGTGGACCTTTTAGTTCGACCAGATTGCCTTCCGGATCGCGGACGTAAATCGACGGACCGGTGCCATCGGCGCCATAACGCTGGCCGGATTCGACGATTTCCACACCGTGTCCTTCCAGGTGGCGGTGCAGCATTTCCGCGTTGAAGGGCGCGATGCGCAGGCAGACATGATCGAGATTATGCCCCTCCCTGCCCGGCGGCGCGCCGCCCGCTCGGCCGAGTTCGCCTGTCACATCTACGAGATCGATCAGGCTGGACCCGGCGCGCAACTGATAAAGGCCGATATTTTCCGCCACGCGCTCAACCGGACAGAACAGAACATCGCGGTAAAACGCGATCATCGTTTCCACGCTGCGAACGCGAAGAACGATGTGGTCGATGGAGAGAATGGCAAAGCGCATTCCCCGAACCTAGCGCATCTCCGTCGCTGGATCATCCGGCTGCATTGGGTTAGCCTTCACCAACCGCCGGCAAAGAGCGGAATACACCGGGGAGCGAATATGCGTAAGCGCCTGCTGCCGCGTTGGATGGCCGTTTTGGCCGCGAGCCTGATTTCGGGAAGCGCGCTCGCGCAGGAAAGCGCGGCGGAATTCTTCGACGGAAAGACCATCAGCTACATCGTGTCGGCCGAGCCCGGCGGCGGTTACGACACCTATGCCCGCCTGATTGCGCGGCACATGCAGAAACATCTCCCCGTGCGGAACATCGTGGTGCGCAATGTCACGGGTGCGGGAAATATCATCGGCGCCAATACGATCAATGTGGCGCGGCCCGATGGGCTCACGATCGGCACGTTCAACACCGGGCTTATCTATGGCCAGCTGCTCGGCCTCGAAGGAATTCGCTTCGATCTCACGGAAATGAGCTGGATCGGAAAGATGGCGCAGGAAGGCCGCACGATGGTGCTGGCTACGAATTCCGGATTCGACAGCGTGCAGGATCTCGTGACCGCGCCTGAAACCGTGCTGATGGCCTCGGCGAGTCTGGGGACGGCGAACCATACCGAGCTTCTGATTCTGCGCGATGCGCTTGGCCTCAATATCCGTCTCATTCCCGGCATCTCCGGGGGCGAATTCGAACTGACCATGCTGCGCGGCGATGTGGCAGGCGTCCTCAGCGCGACCAGCTCGCGCAATCTCTTCGTCGAACGCGGCGATGGTCTGTATGTGCTCTCCGTCATCGGCGAGGAAGCGAGAGCGCTCGGTGTGCCGCAGGCGAGAGAATTGGTACGCGAGCCGCGTTATCTGCCACTTCTGGAACTGACCGAAACGGTTGCTGAACTTGGACGCCTGACGGCGGGCCCACCGGACATTCCCACAGATCGCCTGAATATGCTGCGCGACGCCTATATGGCGGTATCACGCGATCCCGAATTCCTGGAACAGGCGGCGCTGCTGCAGATCCCCATTCAGCCCTCACGCGGCGATGTCGTGGATCAGCGCATTGATGCCGCGCTGGCGCAGCCGCCGGAAACGGTGGCGCTGTTGCGCGAAGTCATCGCGGGCGATTGAGGCCAAACATACCGGTCGGTATGTTTTATTTTTTGCGGGCGGCGGAGGTGCGATGATCGCCACTTTGCTTCTATCGTTCTGAAAACGAAGCGGTTTCGCCGAGGGTGAGGATGTGGGCTTCTTGTCCGTCACCGGCGCAGGAAAACCGACCGTCCGGTATGTTTTGTGGGAATAGCCCCCACCCGAAGCGCTGCCGCGCTTCTACCTCCCCGCGTTGGGGGAGGTGAACCTGCATGTGCGGCCTGCGAGAGAGAAAAACGACGATAGGAAATTCAGCGCAGAGGTTTCGAAAAGATCAAGCGGGTCCGTATCGGGTACTACTACAGTTTGAATGTCTGAGCTCCGGTATCGAAAACGGTTGTAACTCCGTGATATACGCATTCGGTCCATCAGGGGTGCGACCCGTGAGCCTTCTCCGGTTCCTTCTCGGCGTACCATACCTGCGCCTTATCGTGGGAGCGCTAGCGCTTATGGGCCTGGTCGTGGTCGTAACGACGATATTTCCTGCGGCCGCCCGCGATACCATCTTGATCCTCGGGGCAATGGGGTTGAGCGCCCTCATCGTGTTTGTCATTTATTAGCCCATGCCTATCTCAGAACGGCTTTAATGGGTGCACTACCACCCGAAGCGCTAACGTGCTTCAACCTCCCTGCGTTTGGGGAGGCAACAGCTTTATCATTCGTATACGGATGTTCTCTGCTTCGCGCGGACGCGCGAAGGCTGTGGTCCCCTTCCCGCGCGTCGCGTTGCGACGCTCTCCGGGGATAATAATTGAGAGCCAAACAAAAAGCCGGCTGTCTTTCGACAACCGGCTTTCTACGTTTCGTCCCTCATCCTTCGACAGGCTCAGGGTGAGGATGGTGGGTTCCGGGTCTCGCTGAAACGCTCGCCCGGATGACACCAATTACGCCAGATGCGTGCGGAACCACTCCCACATGCGCGCTTCCGCAGCCGCGGCCTGATCGGGCACGAAGCGGGGCGTCGAGTTGTTGTGGAAACCATGCATGGTACCGGGATAGGTCACGGCTTCCACCGTAACGCCCGCCGCGCGCAACGCCGCCTGATAGTCGGGGCCCTGACTGTTGATGCCGTCGTCTTCCTCGGCATAGGTCAGCAGCATCGCTGCTTTCACATTGGCTGCGCGTTCCGCCGGAACCGCCGCGCCGTAGAAGGGCACGCCCGCATTGAGATCCGCGCCGAGTTCAGCAGCGATGCGATTGACCATGCCGCCGCCATAGCAGAAGCCGGTGGCGCCAAGCTTGCCGTTGCAATCGGCATGGCTCTTCAGGAAGCGCGCCGAGGCGTACATGTCCTGATTCAATTCTTCCGGATCGAGCTGCGCCTGCAGGGTACGGCCGTAATCATCATTGCCGGGATAACCACCGACGGGCGTCAGTCCATCGGGCGCGAGCGCGATAAAGCCCTGCGTCGCGGCGCGGCGGGCCACGTCTTCGATATAGGGATTGAGGCCGCGATTTTCGTGAATGACCACGACGCCCGGCGCACGGCCCGCGACTTCCATCGGGCGGACCAGATAGCCGCGCATGCGGCCCGAACCGCGCTGCGAAGGATATTCGACATATTCGGCGCGGATGCGCGGATCCGTGAAGGAGATCGTCTGCGCTTTCGCATATTGCGGCATCACCGCTTCGATCAGCGCCGCGGCGGAGACGCCGCCGATGGCGAGCATGTTGACCTTGGCGACGAATTCGCGGCGGTCGAGACGGCCATGCGCATATTCGTTGTAGAGTCTCAGTACTCTTTCATCGACCGGCGCCTGCGGAGCTTCCTTCGGATCTTTAATCGGGGCGTTCATCGTGCTTCCCTCCCTTGGATTTGAAACGGCTGAATTCAATTTCCGTCATGGAAATGTAACGGTCCGGATACGCCCGCAAAGGGGGCTCCATCGGACGCGAAGACTAGGGCAAGCCTCCGGCCTAGTAAATCGGCCCCCGGATGAACTTTCCGTTCAATTTCCGATGTGCTCGGCCAGAAAGGCATCGACTTCGCGGAGAAGCCTGATACGGGCTTCCGACACCACGCGCGTGTCCTCCTCCTGCTCGAATTCGGAGAAGGTGACTGTCTTCCCCGCCCTCCCAAGCGCGTCTGCAAGCTGCTCAATTGGGGAATCCAAGTCATCGAAATTATAATCCACGAGCATTACAGGCACATCGACTGCGGCGACCTGGTTGAGCGGGGAATAGCGCGCGATGTCTTCATCCGCATAATTGCGCTTGAAGCGATGAACCGGTGAATGGAAAATGTTGGCCGCGACATAAGGACGGCGTTCGAAGCCATAGACAGGCGGCCAGAGGAAATCCCGCAGATTAACAACGCCGTCAATATTCACCGCGCAGGCATATTGGCCATTGAGGAAAGCGACACCTGACAAAGCGAGATAGCCTGTTTCCTGTGCTCCCATGATGCAGACGCGTGAGGCATCAACTACGCCTTCCGCTGAAAGCTGCACAATCGCATGCGCGATGTCATCGTGAGTGATGTGGATCCAGTCTCCCAGTTCGTCCATACCGGCGACGTCTCCCAGTGTTTTCAAATGCCGCGATCCAGCATGAAGCACCGCATACCCCCTGTTGGCGAGGAAATGCGCCATATAGTTGAAATTGGCATCTTCGAATTCGGATCGCCCTCCGGGAATTACCACCAAAGGGAGGGGCCCTCTTGCGTCACCCGGCGGCATTGTCAGAAGTCCCGTCAATTCGACATCGTCCACGGTACGGTAGGGATAGGGCCGCGTTTCGCCAAGCGTCACACCCGCAAGACGCGGATAGCTTTCCCCGACATGGAGGAGTTCGCCTGTATTGAAATCCGCAAGATGGAATTGCGGCGGGCTCCCCTCGCTTGAAACCATAACGGTCGCCTTCCGCCCATCAACGCTGCGCGAAAGAATCCACGCATCCTTGCCGGGGATGGTACGTGTGACGCGATCAACAAGCGCCTGGCGTTCCGACGAAAAATAGACCGCCTTGCGCGCGCCATCGTCGTAATAGGTGACGCCGACAACGCGGAAATTCCGGTCGTCTGTTAATACATAGTCCACGTCGTTTTCTGCGTCGAAGAACAGCGTGTCTCCCAGTTGTCCGGTCGCCAGGTCGTAGCGGTAAAGACCGAGTCGCCCCCCTTCCCGCCGCGCAAGAACGGCGAGTGCCAACATGTCCTCGGTCATACCCACAATACGCACGGCATCCACGTAATTTTCATTCAGCGTTCCAACGTGAACTTCGTCGCCATCGCCATCATAGCGATATATTTCATCGCGCTGGGTGAATTCAGGAATGTCGATACGAATGACCGCATGGCCAGTCCCATCCATGTACCACTGCGCCGTATCGGCATTGCCGCGATATGCGATGTTTCCGAAACCGTTATTGAGGCCGACGCGAAAAGCATGCAATGAAAGGTCGGTGCCCCCGACCTGCCAACCCGTCATGAAAATGTTTTCGTCATCATCCGCGTCGAAATCGACAATATCGAACGCATTGGTCTGATTTGGTCCGGTTCGCCCGAGCGCGGTTGCACCGCCGGCTTCCGTTGAGATGACCCACTGCGCGAGATAGCCGCCGCCCGCAGGAATAAGAGGCAACACGGCATTGGAATCATCGATCCACGACATGGGTAGGAGCTGATCGGTCGTGCGCATGGAGTTGAGGAACTGGCGCGACTGTAAATCCATCAACCGGATCAGAATATTGTCGTCAACCCGCGTCGCCAGCGCGAGGCGTGTTCCACCGGGCGAAATGACAGCCTGCACAACATCAGGCATTGTGCCAAACAGCGTCGCCGCGTCCTGCTCCTGGGCCGACGCCACGCTTCCACAAAAAAGGCACGCAAAACTTGCGACCGAAAAGGACGCGATCTTCGACCGCCGTCGATCATCCATCATTTCGAAGCCCCCGCCCGATTTGTCTTAGGTGAAGGCTGCCATGCCGAGGGAAAATGGGAAAGGCGCAACCTCTCGTCGCGTCGCCCAGGCTCGCATTGCCAAGCGCGCGATTTGGTCGGAAACTGTCCTGTATGAACCCTGGGCAAAGACCTTGGGACGGGTTGGATAACGCGCATTTCGGGACGCCTTCGGGGAGGCATCATGACCACGCAAGACACGAAGAACGCTGGCAAAATCGGCGCAAAAAAAATCACGCGCCGCGAGATCATCCGGACCGGCGCGGTCGCGGGCGCCGCTGCGGCGGCGGGGGGCCTTGCGGGCGCGGGCAGTGCTGCAGCGCAAACACCTGGCCTCACATGGGACCGTGAAGCCGATGTCGTCGTGATCGGCACCGGGGCGTCGGGTTTTCCCGCCGCCCTGGTCGCGCGCGAGGCGGGGCATTCGGTCATCATGGTGGAAACACAGCCGCATGTCGGCGGGCATGCCTGCGTCAGCGGCGGGCATCTGCCCTTGGGCGGCGGCACTTCGCTGCAGCGTGCGGCGGGCATCGACGATACGCCCGACAAAGTGTTCGCCGATCTCACCGACTGGAGCGTGGTGCAGTCGAACGGCTTTCCCGACTATCGCTATAATGACCGCGAAGTGATCCGCGCCTTTGCCGATCATTCCGCGCCGACCTTCGAATTTCTGATGAGCCACGGCGTGAAGTTCACCAAGACGGCGCCCGACGGCGAAGCGGGAAGCTCGTATGGCAATAGCGGCCCGCGTCAGATGCATATCGCCATCATGGATTACCCGCTGGTGAAAAATGGACGTCCCCTGCCGCCGGGCGAAGGCGCAACCTATGCTTCGGGCAATGGCCTGATCCAGCCGCTTTACGCCTCGGCGCGCGAACAGGGCGTCGAGATTCTGCTCGAACATCGCATGACAGCGATCCACCGCGAGACTCCGCGTTCCGGCGCCGTGACCGGCATCGAAGTTACGCACAATGGCGCAACGATGAACATCAAGGCGCGCAAAGCGGTGTTTGTCGGCACCGGCGGTTCGACCGGCAATGTCAATTTCCGCCGCATGTTCGATCCGCGTTTGACGGAAGAATATTGCGGACTTGCGGGCATGCCCTATTCCGACCAGGACGCGAGCGGCGAGCTTGCCAGCATGGCGATCGGCGCGTCGCTGTGGGGCTTTTACAATCAGACCGGCGAATTCGGTTCGGCGCTGGACCGCGGCGAACATATCGGCTGCCAATATGGCTATGGCAATCTGAAATGGGAGCCGGGCGCGGTGGTGTTCGACAAGGCGCGCGCCACCGGGTTGTTCGTCAATGACTGGCAGAATGTCATTCTGGTCAACATGCTGGGCCAGCGCTTTTACGACGAGACGGCCGAACGCTTCACCGCCAATCGCTATAACCAGATCAAGGATTACACGCCCTATAATTGGCGCAACGCGAAAGACATCACTTATAACCCGCCGAACTTCATCAATGCGGCGATGGCGGGCATAGGCGATGGCCATAATGGCGGCGGGCCGATCTGGGCGATTTTCGATCAGGACGCGGTGGAACGCGAAGGGTGGGACCCGACCCCGCCAAATGTCGATATCGCCGAAGGCTTTTTCTACCAGGCCGACACGATTGCCGATCTCGCGCGGGCGATTCGCATTAAATATCAGCGCGTGACGATGCCGCCGGAAAACCTCGAAGCCACCGTCGCGCGCTACAATTCCTTCGTCGATGCGGGCTTGGACGCGGATTTCGACAAGCCTCGCCCGCTTTATAAAATCGAGCGCGGGCCATTTTATTGCGCCTGGGGAACGCCAGTGCTGCACGACACGCGCACGGGGCTTCGTATCAATGGCAAATGCCAGGTCGTCGATATGAATGGCGAAATCATTCCCGGCCTTTACTGCGGCGGCGAAAGCGCGGGCGGATTAAGCCTGCACGGATTGGCCCGTGCGACCTGTCAGGGTTTCATTGCCGGCACGAATGCGGCCCAGGAGCCGACGCGCGCCTAGGCACGCGCCTTGCGGGCCGAGGTGACGCTGCAGATGCGTGGTGCGCCTGGCGGCGCGCAACGCGCGCGCATGCACAAAATCGAGGCAACGTAATCTTTCATTTGTGTCCAATAATGGGATGGCACGATGCCGTCGCGGGAGTATTTTAGGCGCAGGGGGAAAGGCACGAATCATAAAAGGACAAGCGGTGGCTTATGAATCACGACGAAACCGCCATTCGGGAATTGCTCGCGCGGTGGATGGCTGCGACGGAAAAAGGCGATTTACCGACAGTGCTGTCGCTGATGAGCGACGATGTGGTGTTCACGGTGCCGGCGATGCCGCCCTTCGGGAAAGCGGCCTTCGCCACCGCTTTCATGGCCATGCAGGCGTTTCGCGTAACGGCAAAATGCAATCCTGCGGAAATCAAGGTTCTCGAAGACTGGGCCTATGTCCGCAACCATATCCACGTCACCATGACGCCGCTGATCGGCGGGCGCGAAGTGCGCCGTTCGGGCTACACGCTCAGCATTCTCAGGAAAAAAGACAATGGCGCGTGGGTCGTGACCCGCGATGCCAACATGATGAATATCGAACCTTGAATATTGCTCCGCCGCGACGAGACTTCCCATGCGGAGTAGTGCCCCCCACCTGAAGCGCTGACGCGCTTCGACCTCCCCCAACGCGGGGAGGTGAAGGATGGGGCATGCGATGAAACATGGCGGGGAGATCGTGTTAATCGAGAAACCCTGTTGGAACGACCTTCACAGGTAGCTTGATACGCAAGTGTCTTTTCGGTGCGCGGACGCGCGCCGGATGGGTGGCCGGCCCTGCGCGCTTCGCGCGCCATCCGTTAAAGGGCGTGCAAGGCACGCCGGGCCCGGCCATGACGAGAAGTGGCATCCGACCGTGCGAGAAGTGGGTCCCGGCCATAAGTCGGCGCACTAAAAAAATGCCCTCACGCTTTGTTCTCCGAAGGTGCCGGGTGAGCGCTGGAGAAAGCGAAGCGTGAGGGCATCTGAACGGCGAATTTAGAGGCTTCCAAACTCCGCTTTCGCACCGTTTCCGTTGGCGGTCAGTTTCTTCGCAACGTCTTTTTCGTTCGCACTGACGGCGGGGCCCGCCGTTGTGCCAGGGCCGGAACCATGGACGGCATTACTCGCCGACAGAGGCGGTGCGACGGCATGGAGCGGCCGCGCGGTGTTGGTCGTCTTACCGAAATCGGGGCGGCAATGGCCGTCAATATAGGCGCCGGACTCGATCTGAATATCCTGATGGGAAACATCGCCCGACATGCGCGCGGTCTTGGTGAGCAGCACATGCTTCGCTTCGATCTTGCCGTTCACAGTGCCCGCAAGTTCAACGGCTTCCCCATAGACCGTGCCCTTGATCGTGGCGCCATTGCCCACTTTCACGGACACGCCGCGAATATCGCCATCGACATCGCCGTCGATCTGGATGTCTTCGGAGCTTTCCAATTGTCCCGTGATCTTCAGCGCCTTGCTGATGACGGACGGCGTGGAATTGGGTGCACGCGCGGGCGCGGGCGTTGATGGGCGGATATCCTCGTTACGCGGCGTGGGTGTCGACATTTCGCTCTCCTTTAATTCCAGGGGTTTCCCGCTGACGTTTGCCTCGGGCATTTTGTCGTTGCGTGTGAACATGGTCATGGCTGGTTCTCCGGGAGATGTTCGAGACTCTCGAAATAATTGGCCGGGCGCCACGGCATCCGCCTATCGAGCGAAGGCTCCCTTCGCCACCTGAATGGTGTGATGAAAAATGCGGCCCGTGACATGCGCCGTTGCGGTCAAGGTGACGTTCACCACGAAAACGCGGCCATTCAATCTTCCCCCGATCTGCACGTCGTGTGCGACGATATCGCCTTCGAACGCCACTTCCGGGCACAGGATCAGCGTTTCGGCGTTGATGCGTCCGCTTATGAAACCGTGGAGATACAGCTCGCCTTCGCTGTCGAGAACGCCGTCGATGCGAACGGTTTTACCGAGATGCGATACGGGTTTTTCGCTGCGTCCGGCATTCGCGCCCGCCATGTCTTTGGCCAGGCCAAAGCCTGCTAACGGCGCCTTTTGTGCGCGTTGGAGGAACGCAGACATCGGAAAAAATCCTGCCCCAAAACGTTAGCCCCCGCCGCCGTCGGAAAAGAGTGTGGCGCACATACGCGACGGCGCGCAAGCGACAACGCATGCGCCCGCATTTAGAAATTGTAATGAAGAATCTTATCGAGCGTTTGCGCCGTTAATGTCAGCGCAGCTTGGGCTCAGCCATAAACACCGTATACGGATTAATTTGTCGATGTTGTATGAAGTCCGCGTGGATGCGCAAGATGGGAACAAGAAGCAATTATTGAACCCGGTAAACGACAACCACATTGGCGCGGAATTCCTTGGGCTCCGGCGAGATCGGCACG
>CAIOYY010000088.1 GCA_903862715.1 uncultured Alphaproteobacteria bacterium | reverse complement strand
TCGATGCCAACGGATTTGGGGTGCGCCCTGATGTTGGCACGTATCAGCTGGGCAATTCATACCAGCCAACTCAAATATATGTCATAGGCGACGAACGAAACCGCTTTATAGCGCAAGGTAGAAATCTAGATTATGGTCGGCTTAATAATGCTTGGGAGCTGGCAGTTCAACAATGTCCAGGAAGAAGCGCCGCTCCATTTTGAGCAAGCTATTCTCCGCAATTACTGCCGTAGCATTGCTGGCACCAGCGGTTACGCATGCACAGCAACCTTCGCCGATTATGAGGAATGGTAGTTGTCCTAGTGGTTACTACAGTAGCGGTGACTACTGCGTTCCAACCAACCGCGCACAAGTCGTCATAGAACGTATTGGTAGTTGTCCTTCGGGTTACTGGAGTAGCGGCAATTATTGTGTTGCCAGTAGCGAACGCTCACCTACGGCTATTGTTAGAGCAGGTAGTTGCCCTGCTGGTTGGTGGAGTAGCGGCAACTACTGCATGAAGCGCCGATAAGAGCTCAACCGCCAGAGAGCCGCCGTATGATTGCGGTTAGGCGGCTGAGGCTTCCATTTCGGAGTCAGCGCCAGCCTCTCAAACGCCTACCAAACCCCATACCCAAAAGCGCCCGCTGAAAGCGTCCGTTGACGCTCAAAACGCTCTGCAAACTGATTATACCTGATTATAACTTTTTTCGGCGGCGACCCGAATGAGTCGCCGCTCCTTAAGTAATTGTTTTTATTTGAAAATTTGGTGGGCGCAGTAGGACTCGAACCTACGACCCGCTGATTAAGAGTCAGCTGCTCTACCACCCAACGGAACAGAACGCCGCTCTGGCCGCTTTCATCAAGCGGCAAAAGAGACGCTTCATTGCGACGACCGATCAAGACCGAATGGACGGCGACGTTCCTCACTTTGGTGGGCGCGTCCCTTCTTGCGCTGAACATTCCCGCGTCGCCCTGGGCCTATCCCATCATGCTGGCGGGAGCCGTTCTGTGGGTCGCGACGGCGGTGAAGACGCGCGATCTTCCATTGGCCCTTCTCAATTGCGGATTTCTGCTGATCAACAGCGTCGGCATCTGGCGCTGGCTGTTGTGACGGAAGTATCGAATGCCGATGCCTTCTCCCGGTCGGAGCGTTCGCCCTTAAGGGGTTCGGCGTGTCAGCCTTTTCGCTTTGCGGAGAATATTGGTGGGCGCAGTAGGACTCGAACCTACGACCCGCTGATTAAGAGTCAGCTGCTCTACCACCTGAGCTATGCGCCCGCCGATGGGCCAAAGGCCCATAGAGAGGCGGGCGTCTTAGCAAAGCCCCTAGGTCGTGTCCACCAAATGGCAGCCCAAGCGCAAAAAGGTCCACCGAAGAGGTGAAAACGCAGGTCCCGCGGGCTAGAACATGCCGCTGGAGTGGCGCGGCACCTCGATCTGGCGGTGGACATAGACGCTCATCAGAAGGCCGAAGCCGAACATCACCGAAAGCATCGCTGTGCCGCCGTAAGACACCAGTGGCATCGGAATGCCGACGACCGGGATCAGACCCATGACCATCAGGCCGTTGATCATGATGTAGAGGAAGAAGTTGATCGTGATGCCCATGGCGAGCAGGCGGCCGAACTGGCTGCGCGACGACATGGCGATCTGTATTCCGTAAAACAGGACCACCGCGAACAGCGCGAGTAGCGCGATGCTGCCGAGAAAGCCGAATTCCTCGCCGATAATGGGAAGGACGAAATCGGTTTCCTTTTCAGGCAGGAAGTTCAGGCGGCTTTGTGTGCCCATCAGAAAACCCTTGCCGGAGAAGCCGCCAGAGCCCAGCGCGATCTTCGCCTGCGCCGTGTTCCAGCCCGCGCCGAGGGCGTCGGCTTCGGGATCGAGAAAGGTCAGAACCCTGAGCTTCTGATAATCGTGCAGCAGAAATTGCCACGCGGCGGGAATGGCAACCGCGACGGCGGCGAGCGCCGAGCCGATCCAGTACCAGGAGAGCCCCGCGAGAAAGAGGAGCGTCGCGCCGCATAAAGCGAGCAGCGCCGCCGTGCCGAGATTGGGTTCGGTGAGAACGAGGCCGACAGGCGCGGCGATGAGAAGAAGCGGCACGGCGAGTTTCAGCGGGCGCGAAACCTCGCCCGGACCCAACCCGTGAAGATAGCGCGCCAACGCCAGGATGAGTGTGATCTTCATCACCTCGGAGGGCTGCACCTGAATGGGGCCGAGTTCGATCCAGCGCTGTGCGCCCATGCCGATAGTGCCCATCAGTTCGACCGCGAGCAGCGCCAGTAACGATATCGCATAGGCGGGATAGGCCGCGCCCATCCAGAGCCTTATATCGACACAGGCGACGACCAGAAGAATGACGAGCCCGACGGCGAAGCGAAGCATCTGGCGTTCGGCCCAGGGCGCAAAGCTGCCGCCGGCCGCGGAGTACAGGACCCCGAAGCCGATACAGGCGATGACGGTAATCAGAAGAACGACGGCCCAATTGATTTCGAGAAATTTCTCGCGCCAGGACAATCTGCGGCTGTGAGATCCGGAACCACCGCTCAGTGCGGAAAGACTCATCGCCCTACCCTCGGCTTTCGCGCGGCGCGAGGGACGCGACCGGATAGGCGGTGGGCATGTTCAGGAGATCGCGCGACTGCGCGAAGCGCAGGATGTCGCGCGCGATGGGCGCGGCCGCGCCGGAGCCAGAGCTGCCATGCTCGATCACGAGGGAAAGCGCATAGCGCGGATTGATGACCGGCGCGAAGGCAACGAACAGCGCGTGATCGCGCAATTCCCAGGGGAGCTGTGCATTACTGCGTACGCCCGCCGCGCGTTCCGCCGCACTGATGCGGCGCACCTGCGCCGTACCGGTTTTACCGGCGAACGCGAATTCCGGTTCATGAATGCGCGAACCATAGGCGGTACCGCCGGGCTCGTTCATGACCGCGTTCATGCCGTCGCGCACCGCCGCCAGCATCTCCTCGGTATAATCGAGGGCGGGAGGCGGCGCGGCGCGATCATTGCCGCGATGAACGATGCGCGGCGAAACCTGTTTGCCGCTCGCAAGGCGCGCGACCATCGTGCAGAGCTGCATCGGGGTCGTTTGAAGATAGCCCTGCCCGATACCTGCGATCAGCGTTTCACCCTGTTGCCACGCTTCGTTAAAATTCTCGCGCTTCCATTCGCGCGTCGGGACCAGACCGCCGCGTTCGCCCGGAATTTCGATGCCGGTGGGCGCACCGAAACCGAGTTTGCGTGCGCCTTCCGAAAGTGCATCGATGCCGAGCTTGCGCGCGACTTCGTAGAAAAAGCAGTCGCAGGAATATTTCAGACCAAGATGCAGATTGACTGGCCCGTGCCCACCGCGACGCCAGCAATGAAACCGATAACCGCCCAGCGCGACGACGCCGTTACAGGGGAAGATCGTCTCGGGCGTAATGGTGCCGTTCTGAAGAGCGGCCAGCGCCACCGCGATCTTGAAGGTCGAGCCCGGCGGATAAACGCCGGAGAGCACTTTGTTGACGAGCGGCTTGTAGGGGTCTTCGTTCCAGGCGGTCCATTGATCGTTGCTGAGACCGACACTGAAAGCATTGGGATCGTAACCGGGGCTGGAGAGCAATGCGAGTACGTCGCCTGTCGCCACATCCATCACGGAAAGCGCCGCGCTCTGCCCCTGCAAGCGTTCATGCGCGTAAGCCTGCAATTCGCGGTCGATCGTCAGATAGATATCATCGCCGGAATTGCCATCGACGCGCTGTAATTCGCGTATGACGCGGCCATAGGCATTCACTTCGACGCGGCTGGTGCCGGCGCTGCCGCGTATTTCATCCTCGAAGGCACGTTCGACGCCGCGCTTGCCGATGCGAAAACCCGGCAGCGACAGAAGCGGATCGGCGGGCGTTGCCGCTTCCTTCAGATCGTCCTGCGAAACGAGCGCGACATAACCGAGCACATGGGAGAGTTCGGCGCCGAACGGGTAGTCGCGCGTTTCACCGACATCGGTCGAGACGCCCGCGAGATAGGGCAGATCGAGATTGAGGCGGGCGAAATCTTCCCATGCCAGATTTTCCGCCGCGACGATGGGCATGAAGGGCTTGGTCTTTGCGGCTTCCTTCAGGATGCGTTCACGCTGATGGTCGGCCAGCGGAATGACGCTGGCGAGACGCTCGATGGCGGCCTCGATACCGCCTGTCTGCTCGGGCACGATGAGCGTGCGGTAATTGCGCCGATTGCCGGCAAGGATGACGCCGAAGCGGTCGAGAATGCGTCCGCGCGGCGGGGCAAGGACGCGATCGCTGATGCGGTTGTTTTCGGCCCGGTCGAGATAGAGGCTGCCGTCGATGATCTGCAATTGATAGAGCCGGCCCGCGAGTACCGCGAAAACCGTTCCCATGCCGCCGGACAAAATGAGCGTGCGACGCGAGAACGTCGCGTATTTGCTCTTATCCTTGGCGTCGAAGAACGGCATGTCGTTACGCTGTCTCCTAATCGTCGCCGCGCGAGGCGCCGACGACGTTGCGGTGGATGACGCCCAATATGATCGCCACCAGAGGATATAGAACAACGGTAACAATGCTCTGAACAAGAAGCGGCTGCGGGGGCGTCAGTCGCCAGTAAACGAGCGATCCCACGAGATAAGCGGAGGCAGCTGCAGTCAGCATCGCAGCCGAAAAGCCGATGACGACACCCCAGCCCGATAGCCCGGCAAAGGCGTCGCGCTGGCGGTCGGACAGGGCATAGGCGGCGAGATAGCCCACCGCCCAGAGACCGGGAGGGCCGCCGGAGAGAAAATCCTCGGCCAGGCCGATGGCCAGCACCAGCACGGGCGGAATGAGATCGGGCCGCAGCAGGGTCCAGTAATAGAGAACCGCGAGCCCGAGAAGGGGCGGCGGAACGAGGCCGCCAGTGACCGATACCGGAAGATTGGCGAGAACGAGCGCAAAGACGGCCAGAAAAGCCGGCGTCAGAAGGGTAAAGGCACGCGCCGCACTCATGGAAACCTGCTCTGTACTTCTCGTCATTGGGGCCGGACCCCATCTGCAATGGCTTGTGCTTCGGTGTCCACGCCGGTGGCGGACAAATCTTCCGGCGTCGCCGGAGGAACGCCGATGGGAACGCCCTCATCATCGGGCGGCGGATCGATCGCGGCAACGTAATCGACGATCTGCACATAGTCGCTGAGATCGGGATCGGCAAAGAGCCGGACGCGCAGATTATCCCCTTCGCCCATCAGAATCCCGACGGGAAGATCGGGCGGTACGAGGCCGCCATCGGCGGTGGAGTAGACGCGGTCGCCGGGCTCGACCGGCGCTTCGCCGGAATCGAGGTGGAGATCGGGCGCCATCGAATTGTTGCCGACGAGAATGCCGCGCCGGTTGGAGGGGCGGAGCACGACCGGAACGCGGCTGTTCAGATCGGTCAGTCGAATGATCCAGGAGGTGGTGTCGCCGGTGACGTAAACGCGGCCGATAAGGCCGCGGTCGTCGAGCACGGCCTGCCCCTTTTTAACGTTGTGGGCGATGCCGGCATTGACGATCATGGTCTGGACGAAGGGGCGGCTTGATTGGCCGATGACCTGGGCGGTGATGCTGGGCAGCACCGGATCGGGGACGGCGTTCAGGAGAAGTTCGTAGCGCGACACGCGCTGTTCGAGCGACAGCGCCACATCCTGCCAGCGGCGAAGGGCTTCGTTTTCTTCCCGGAGCTGGAGATTTTCCTCATAAACCGAGAAAAACGTGGAAACCCCGGACGCCCAGCGCTGCACGGCGACCACCGGTCCCTGCAGAGCAGTGAGGGCGGGGGCGCTCCAATCGGAAAATTTGGCGCGGGCGGTATCGAAGATCGAGGCCTCGGCCTTGCCGAGAAGGACAATCACGAACGCCAGCACCGTGCAGAGGATCAGCGGCAACTGCGCCGTTACCGAAGATCGGTTCCGTGCCAGTTTCCACCCTCCTCCGGCCATGTGCGTTGTATCCCCCCGTCAGAATGCCGTCGAAAGCATGTGACGCATTTGTTTGGCGTTCTCGAGCGTGCGGCCCGTGCCGAGCGCGACGCAGGACAGCGCATCGTCGGCAATCGACACGGGAAGTCCCGTGGCGTTGCGCAGCACTTCATCGAGATTGGCGAGCAGCGCGCCGCCGCCGGTCAGGACAATGCCCTTGTCGACGATATCGGCGGCGAGTTCGGGCGGCGTCGATTCCAGCGCGACCTTCACCGCTTCGACAATCGCGCCGACAGGTTCTGCGAGCGCTTCCGAGATCTGCCGCTCGCTGATCGCG
This sequence comes from uncultured Alphaproteobacteria bacterium, assembly GCA_903862715.1. GTDB lineage: Bacteria > Pseudomonadota > Alphaproteobacteria > Micropepsales > Micropepsaceae > CAIYRG01. The sequence goes on along the minus strand of CAIOYY010000088.1, from coordinate 65,000 downwards.
ATTTCCTTTGGCACGCCGTTCAGGAGGTCGCGGCCCTTGATATTGAGGCTGGCGCCCGAACCATCGGCAGGCGGCGCGGCGGTGCCGAGTTCTTTCTTGATTCGTTCGGCGCTGGCTTCGCCGATCAGAAGATTATGGTTACGGCGGATATAGGCGATGATCGCTTCGTCCATCTTGTCACCGCCGACGCGGACCGAGCGCGAATAGACGATGCCGCCAAGCGACAGCACGGCCACTTCCGTGGTGCCGCCGCCGATATCGACGACCATGGAGCCGGTGGGTTCGTTCACCGGGAGTCCCGCGCCGATCGCCGCCGCCATCGGCTCCTCGATCAGGAATACGCGTCGCGCGCCCGCCGACAAAGCCGATTCCTGAATCGCGCGCCGTTCGACGGCGGTGGAGCCGGAAGGCACGCAGACGATGATCATCGGATTGGCGAAGGAACGCCGGTTATGAACCTTGCGGATGAAGTGCTTGATCATTTCCTCCGCAACTTCGAAATCGGCGATCACGCCATCGCGCATCGGACGGATCGCTTCAATATTGCCGGGGGTTCGCCCGAGCATCATCTTCGCGTCGTTGCCGACGGCCAAAACCTGCTTCTTGCCGCCCTTGCTGACGATGGCCACGACCGAAGGCTCGTTCAAAACGATGCCCCGGCCCTTGACGTAAACCAACGTGTTTGCCGTCCCGAGATCGATTGCCATGTCGCTGGACAGCATGCCCAAAAGACTACCGAACATGCTCTAAATGAAGCGCTCCCTGTCGCGTACTGGAAAATTGTAGGTTTTGTCATCGAAAGAAGGGCCCGTCCGTTCTTCAGACAGGGCCCTTCCCATTTCACTGCGCGACGCTGAGCGCCTCCGGCGCCGTCTTCAAACGTTTTTCCAGGAGTTTGTTCAGCGCCGTGACATAGGCATAGGCGGCGGCGACCATCGTATCGGTATCGGCGCCACGTCCGGTGACGGTGCGCCCATTCTCTTCCAGACGCACGCTTACCTCGGCCTGGGCATCGGTACCTTCGGTGACGGCGCTGACCTGGAACAATTGCAGCGCGGCCTCATGCGGGTAAAGCTGATGGATGGCATTGAAGATGGCATCCACCGGTCCGTCGCCCGTCGCCAGACAGGCGCGCATCTCTCCATCGACCGACAGTGTCAGCTCCGCCGACGGTTTCAGGCCCTTGCCGGAGATGACTTTCAGCGATTCGACCTGGATCGTTTCATGATCACGCATGACACTATCATCGACGATCGCGACAATGTCTCCATCGAAGATATGTTTCTTTTTGTCGGCCAGATCCTTGAAACGGCGAAATGCGTCCTGCAAGGCGTTGTCGCCCAGCTCGTAACCCAGCGTTTGCAATTTGTCCCGGAACGCATGGCGGCCCGACAGTTTGCCGAGCACCAGCGCGGTTTCCTTCACGCCAACATCTTCGGGACGCATGATCTCATAGGTTTCGACATTCTTCAGCATGCCGTCCTGATGAATGCCGGATTCATGCGCAAAAGCATTCTTGCCGACGATGGCCTTGTTGTATTGCACCGGAAAGCCCGTGACGTTGGAAACGAGCTTGGACGCGCGCGCGATCATTTCGGTCTTCACACCGGTGGTGAACGGCATGCGATCCTTGCGCACGCGCAGCGCCATGACGATTTCCTCGACAGCGGCATTGCCCGCACGTTCGCCGATTCCGTTGATCGTGCATTCGATCTGACGCGCGCCGCCCAGGACCCCCGCCAGCGAATTCGCCACTGCCAAACCCAGATCGTTGTGGCAATGCGTCGAGAAAATGACCTTCTCGGCGCCGGGTACGCGTTCGTGCAGCATTTTCATCAATTCGAAATATTCCTGCGGCGTGGCATAGCCCACCGTGTCGGGAATATTGATCGTTGTGGCGCCGGCTTTGATAGCCAATTCGACCGCTTTGCACAGGAAATCCGGCACAGTGCGTGTCGCGTCTTCCGCGCTCCACTCCACATCGTCCGTGTGCTGACGGGCGCGGGCTACGGAAGCGGAGATTGCCTCCAGCACAGCTGACGGTTCCATCTGCAGCTTGTGCTTCATATGCACGGGACTGGTGGACAGAAAGGTATGAATGCGGCCGCGCCGGGCGGGTCGCAATGCTTCGCCCGCGCGGTCGATATCCTTGAAGCCCGCGCGCGCCAAGCCGCATACGATGGCGTTCTTCGTGCGCCGGGAAATTTCGTTCACGGCTTCGAAGTCGCCATTCGAGGCAATCGGAAATCCGGCTTCGATGATATCGACGCCCATTTCGTCGAGCAGCGCCGCGACTTCCAGTTTCTGTTCGAGATTCATCGCCGCGCCGGGCGATTGTTCGCCATCGCGCAGCGTGGTGTCGAAGATGCGCACGCGGTCGTGCGGTTCGTTGGTGTTTGCGTGTTGTTTCATGTCCGTCGTCATGACTCGTATCCTTCGGTTCGCGCTATTCGCGCGTGCTCTGTTTCTCCTCTCGTCTGTTCCCTTAAGAGCCCGTTCCCCCTAGAGGAACATGACGGCGCTTAAGGGCAGCTAAGGAGAAGTAGCGCGCAGCGCGAAGCTCGCGGACGGGCGATGACGGCCGCAACGCGCATGGATGTCCGGAAGGCGGATGCCCCCTCAAACCCCATGTCTGTCTGCGTACCAACCATGTCCAATTCCGTCCGCTCCGGATCCGATCGTGAGACGCCACGAATAGCGGTAACCGCCCGTAAAACGAGCGCTTTTCCAACTTATCCCCAGCATTTACCCCGATTTGCCAAGAGGGCGCAAGGATCGGGCCGGGGCATTTTCCCCGGTCCGATCAACGCCCGTAAAGGACGCCCTGACGGGGGGTCAGTTCTTGTCCTGGTCTACGAGGCGGTTTTTGCCGATCCAGGGCATCATGCCGCGGAGCCGCGCACCCACCTCCTCAATGGGATGCCTGGCGCTCGCGGCCCGCATCGCCTTGAACGAGGGCTGGCCAGCCTTGTTTTCCAGAACCCAGTCCCGCGCGAAGCGTCCCTGCTGGATATCGGCAAGGACCGCCTTCATTGCAAGCTTGGCTTCGGGGCCAACGACGCGGGGACCCGAAACATATTCGCCATATTCGGCGGTGTTCGAGACCGAGTAGTTCATGTTGGCGATGCCACCTTCATAGATCAGGTCGACGATCAGCTTCACTTCATGCAGGCACTCGAAATAGGCCATTTCCGGCGCATATCCGGCTTCCGTCAGGGTTTCGAACCCGGCGCGGATCAGTTCGACCAGGCCGCCGCAAAGGACCGCCTGCTCACCGAACAGATCGGTTTCGCACTCTTCCTGGAAGGTCGTCTCGATAATGCCCGCACGGCCGCCGCCAATGGCGGAAGCATAAGCGAGGCCGAGATCATGGGCATTGCCCGAGGCGTCCTGATGGACGGCGATCAGGCAGGGCACGCCGCCGCCCTTCTGGTATTCGCCGCGCACCGTATGGCCGGGGCCCTTGGGGGCGACCATGGCGATGTCGAGGTCGGATCTCGGCTCAATCAGGCGGAAATGGACGTTGAAGCCATGGGCGAAGAGGAGCGTCGCGCCCTTTTTGATGTTCGGGGCAATCTCGGATTTGTAGAGATCAGCCTGCAATTCGTCGGGAACGACGCACATCATGACATCGGCCCATTTGGCGGCCTCGGCGACGTTCATAACCTTGAAGCCTGCGGCTTCGGCCTTTTTGGCCGAGGCGCCCGGGCGGGCGGCGATGACGACGTCCGTGACGCCGGAATCGCGCATGTTCAGCGCATGGGCATGGCCCTGGCTGCCAAAGCCGATGACGGCCACTTTCTTGGTCTTGATCAGATTGATGTCGGCATCCCGGTCGTAATAAACGCGCATATCTCGCCCTCGTCGCTTTCGCTGCTTTGCTTTGGCGGGGTGTAAAGCCCCTTCTTTGTCTCCCGGTCAAGGCCCGGGCATGCCCTTACCCGGCCGGAGCCGGTTGCCCACCCAAGGGCACCACCATCGGCACGATGCTCGCCACCAGCAGCAGCGCCATCGCGATGTTGAAAATTCTGACTTTTCCCGGCGCGCGGAGGAGGCGCTTCAGGCCCGTCCCGAAGGCGGTCCAGGTTACGACCGAGCCGATGCTGGTCAGGGTAAACACGCCGGCAATGACCATGACATCCGCCGCAGCATGGCCGGGGGTGATGAAAAGGCTCATGGCCCCGAAAATCGCGACCAGCCCCTTGGGGTTGATCCATTGAAAGGCAGCGGCCTCGAGAAAATTGAGGGGCCGGGACGCGCGCGCCGCTTCGCCTTCGGCCGGGACGGCGGTCGCGATGCGCCAGGCGAGCCACAGAAGATAGGCGGCGCCGAGAATTTTCAGCCCCCATTGCACCGCCGGAAAGGCCGCGAACAAAGCGCCGACGCCGAAGCCCGCCGCCAGCAGCACCAGCGTGAAGCCGACCACGATTCCCGCCATATGCGGCGCGCTGCGCGCGAAACCGAAATTCATGCCGGAGGCGGCGAGCATGATGTTGTTCGGCCCCGGCGTGAAGGCCGATGCGAAGGCGAACGAGATCAGCGCGAGGAAGGTTTCGGGACGCACATCACATCGCCTCAGCGCCGCGCGTGATCGCGGCGACACCGGTGCGACTGACTTCGACGAAACCCAGCGGCAGCATCAGATCGATAAAGGCATCAATCTTGCCCGGCGCGTCGGCGACTTCGAAAATATAGCTCGTGTCCGAGGTGTCGATCAGCTCGGCGCCGAAGGACTGCGCGTGACGCAGGGCCTCCGAACGCATCTCAGACGTGCCGGCGACTTTCACCAAAGCCATTTCGCGCTCGATGCCCGGCGTTTCCATCGTGATGTCGATCACGCGATGGACGGGAATCAAACGGCCAAGCTGCGCCTGAATCTGATCGATTACCTGCGGCGTGCCGGACGTGACGAGCGTAATGCGCGAAGTATGCGCCGTACGGTCGGTCTCGGCGACGGTGAGGCTTTCGATATTGTAGCCGCGGCCCGAGAAGAGGCCGATGACGCGGGCGAGCACGCCCGGTTCATTATCGACGAGGACAGACAAAGTGTGCCGTTGAATACGCGTTTCCATTTCTACACCAGCATCTTTCCGGCTTCGGTGACTTCCGGTTCGTCTTCCGAATCCGACAGGATCATTTGGTCGTGCGCCGCGCCCGAGGGAATCATCGGGTAGCAATTCTCATACGGATCGACGAGGCAATCGAACAAGACGGGACGCTTCACGTCGATCATTTCCATGATTTTCGCATCGAGTTCGTCCGGCGTCGTGGCGCGGATGCCGACCGCGCCGAAGGCATCGGCCATCTTCACGAAATCGGGCAGCGCCTCGGAATAAGAGTGCGAGTAGCGCCCGCCATGCAGCAATTGCTGCCACTGGCGCACCATGCCCATATATTTGTTGTTCAGGATGAAAATCTTGATCGGCAGATCGAACTGCACCGCCGACGACATTTCCTGCATCGTCATCTGGACCGATGCTTCGCCCGCAATATCGACGACCAGCGCATTCGGATGCGCCATCTGCACACCGAGCGCGGCAGGCAAACCATAGCCCATCGTGCCGAGGCCGCCCGAGGTCATCCAGTGGTTGGGTTCCTCGAATTTGAAGCGCTGCATCGCCCACATCTGATGCTGGCCGACTTCGGTCGTAATGTAGGTTTCACGGTCCTTGGTCAGTTCATAAAGACGATCAATGGCGTATTGCGGTTTGATGACCGTGTCGGAATTCTTGAAGTTCAGCGACTTCTTCGCGCGCCATTCGGCGATCTGGTCCCACCACGAGGCGAGCGCTTCCGGATCGGATGCGGCGCCCGTTTCCTTCCACTCATTGATGATGCCGCGAAGCGCGCGCGCCGCATCGCCGATGATCGGCAGATCAATGCGGATGTTCTTGTTGATCTGCGAGGGATCAATATCGAGATGGATTTTCTTCGAGCTCGGTGAAAAGGCATCGACGCGGCCGGTGACGCGGTCATCGAACCGCGCGCCGAGACAGATCAGAAGATCGCAGCGATTGGTGGTGAGGTTCGCTTCATAGGTGCCATGCATGCCGAGAGGCCCGAGCCAGGCCGGACCGGAAGCCGGATAGGCGCCAAGGCCCATCAGCGTCGAGGTGATGGGAAAGCCCGTGAGTTCGACCAGTTCGCGCAGCAAGCGGCTTGCCTCGGGGCCGGAATTGATGATGCCGCCGCCGGTGTAGAAGACGGGGCGTTTCGCCGCCGCCATCATCTTCACCGCTTCGACGATCGGGCCTCTATCGGGCTCGGTCTTCGGGCGGTAGGTGCGATGACGGATATGTCCGGGCGGATGATAAATGACCTTCTTGAACTGGATGTCCTTCGGGATATCGACGACGACGGGACCGGGACGGCCGGTCGTCGCGATGTAGAAGGCTTCATGCAGGATGCGCGCGAGATCGTTCACGTCGCGCACCAACCAATTATGCTTGGTGCAGGGACGCGTGATGCCGACCGTATCGCATTCCTGAAACGCGTCATTGCCGATGAGGTGCGTCGCGACCTGCCCCGTGATGACGACCAGTGGAATCGAATCCATCAGCGCATCGGTCAGCCCCGTGACGGCATTGGTCGCGCCGGGGCCGGAGGTCACGAGTACGACGCCGGGCTTGCCGGTGGAGCGCGCATAGCCTTCGGCGGCATGGGTCGCGCCCTGTTCGTGGCGCATCAGGACATGCATGAGCTCATTGTCCTGAAACAGCGTGTCGTAGATCGGCAGAACCGCGCCGCCGGGATAACCAAAAATGTGATTCACGCCCTGATCCTTCAGGGCGCGAATGACGATTTCGGAACCGGTCATTTCGGTTGTTTCGGTGATGGTATCGGTCATTCCCGGATCTTTCGGTCGGCTAGAGGTCGTTCGTTAGAGGCGGCGTCAGCAACATCGGGGGGCAAAACAAAAGGGGCGCATCACGCCCCCGGAAAGCTGCCGCACAAGGGAAAAGGGACTTAGTCCCTGCCCTTGTACAGCGCGTTTACTACGGTTTGTCCCGGTTTCATGGCGTTCCTGCCTGTTTCGGCCGGGAAACTAGGTGCATCGCAAAAGGCCGTCAAGCAATTTCAAGCAGTTTTTTCTGCCATAAACGTAATAATATTTCGTAAATCGTCCATTTCGAGCCATTTCCAGTCAGCCATGTATTTCCGGAACCAGGTGAGCTGGCGTTTGGCGTATTGCCGGGTTTCGGTCACCGCCGCCTCCACCGCCGCATCGAGCGAGATGTCTCCGGCCAGATGGGCAAGGAGCGGCGGGACACCCAGCGCCCTTGCGGCGGGAAGCGTCGGATCGAGCCCCGTGAGCCCCCTCACCTCGTCCAGCACGCCCTGGCTGAGCATCGCGTTGAAACGCCGGGCGATACGGTCGTGCAGAAGGGCGCGGGGCGGCGCGATGACGAAGCGCGCAACATTAAGAGATTCGCCTAGAAGCGGGGGCTCGCGCGTCTGCTGCCATGCCTTCAGCGAGCGTCCCGTCGCGGCGAGCACAGAGGCCGCGCGCAATATCCGCTGGCTGTCGCCGGGATTAAGTGAGGAAGCGGCCTCGGGGTCGCGCTCCGCGAACTCCGCATAGAAGGCGGCGACGCCCATCGCATCGAGCAGCGCCTGCTGCGCATCACGGATCTCCGATGGGACCGGTGGGATGGGCGAGAGCCCTTGCGTGAGCGCATGGAAATAGAGCCCGGTGCCGCCGGTGAAGATGGGCAGGCGGCCCGAGGCGCGAAGGCCTTTGAGCACCGCGCCTGCATCGTCGATATAGCGCCCCACGGAATAGCGCGCCGTCACCGGGACATGACCGTAGAGAACATGCGGCGCGCGGGCTTCGTCGGCGGCGGAGGGGCGCGCCGTCAGCACGCGCAAGCCGTCATAGACCTGCATGGAATCGGCATTGACCACCGCGCCATTGTGCTGTTCGGCCAGCGCCAAAGCGGCAGCCGACTTGCCGCTGGCGGTCGGCCCTGCGATAAGCACCGCGTCCCAAGACATGCTGCAACCTTCAAAAGAAAGACACTTATAAAGTGCCGCTCAACTATTCCTATGTGCTGAACGCCGTCGGCGGCAAGGACACGCTTTCCCCCGCCTATGGCGAAGGTATTCGCATGGCGCTCGGCACGCTTGCCGATTGCGGCGACGTCGACTGGCTGGCCGACGCGCGCGCGCTGGACATACCGTTCAACGGTCCGCCAGACGCCGTTGCCGCCGCGTTCAAGGAAATGGCGACGCGCTGGAAACTCGACATCAATGTGGTGCCGGCCGAAGGACGCAAGAAGGAATTGCTGATCGCCGATATGGATTCGACCATCATCGGCTGCGAATGCATCGACGAGCTGGCCGACATGGCGGGCATCAAGCCGAAAGTGGCCGAGATCACCGAGCGCGCGATGCGCGGCGAACTGGATTTCGAATCCGCGTTGCGCGAACGCGTGGCGCTTCTGAAGGGATTGCCTCTGGAATCGGTGGCGCGCGTCTATGCTGAGCGCGTGCGATTGAACCCCGGCGCCAAAGTACTGCTGCGCACCATGCGGGCGAACGGCGCCTACTGCCTGCTGATCTCCGGCGGCTTCACCTATTTCACCTCGCGCGTGGCGGCTGATGCGGGTTTTGACGGACAACAGGGCAATACACTGGTCGATGACGGCCATGCGCTGACCGGCAAGGTCGGCGAGCCCATTTTGGGCCGCGCCGCGAAACTCGAAGCCTTAGAGCGCGCCGCTTCCGAGCGCGAGCTCGATCTGTTCGAGACCATGGCGATTGGCGACGGCGCGAATGATCTCGGCATGATCCAGCGCGCAGGGTTAGGTGTTGCCTATCATGCCAAGCCGGTCGTCGCCGAAGCGGCAGCCGCCGCGATTACATACGGCGACCTGACGGGAATGCTGTTTCTGCAGGGCTATCGTGAAGCCGAGTTTGTAAAGGGGTAATCCCCCTCCGTCCGGGATCAAATCCGGGGCACCTTCCCCCTCAAGGGGGAAAGGAAACGATCGCGCTTATCGCGGCGCGATGCGCACGCCGAGATAGCTTTGCTCTCCGTCGCGGCTGATGAGCAGCAGAACCGCGCCACGTCCCGCCGCAAGTTCCGTGTCGATTTTCGCTTCGACATCTTCCGGGGTCCGGACCACCTCACGCGCGACTTCGACCAGAACATCGCCCGGCATGACCTTGTCGCCCAGGGGTCCGTTAATATCGACATCGACGACGAGAACGCCTTCGACAAGGGCGTCGAGATCGTAACGTGCGCGCGCGTCATCATTCAGCGGCTCCAGCGTCAGACCAAGGCGGAAGGAATCTTCGGCGGCGTTGCTTTCGGGCAGCGGATCATTGTCGTTCGCCGCCACCACTTCATCTGGAAGACGCGCGACCATGACTTCAAGGGTGCGTGTCTGGCCGTTGCGCACCACCTCAACCGGGACGCGGGTGCCAACTTCGGTTTCGGCGACGATGCGCGGCAGCGTCCGGTCGTCCTGTACGGCGCGGCCATCGAAACTGATGATGACGTCACCTTCCTGGATGCCTGCGGCGGCGGCGGGGCCGCCCTCGGTCACGCCCGAAACCAGCGCGCCGCGCGTATTGGCAAGATCGAGACTGGCGGCGATTTCCGCGCTGACGCTCTGGATGCGCACCCCGATCATGCCGCGGCTGACAACACCCGTGTCCTTCAATTGCGCGATGACATGGCGCACTTCATTGGACGGGATGGCGAAGCCGATGCCGACCGAGCCACCGGTCGGAGAATAGATCGCCGAATTCACGCCGATCACTTCGCCGCGCATGTTGAACAACGGGCCGCCGGAATTGCCGCGATTGATCGAGGCGTCGGTCTGGATGAAGTCATCGTAATCGCCCGCATTGATGTAGCGGTTGCGGGCGGAAATGATGCCCGCCGTCACGGTGCCGCCGAGACCGAAGGGATTGCCGATGGCGACGACCCATTGGCCAACGCGCGCGCTGTCGGAATCACCGAATATCGCGGAGGGCAGCGGCGTTGCGGAATCGACGCGCAGCAGCGCGAGATCGGTTTTCTCGTCGGTGCCGATGAGCTCGGCAGGCAGCGTCGTCACGCCGTCATTCAGGATGACAGAGATTTCGTCGGCCCCTTCGATGACGTGGTTGTTGGTGACGACATAGCCTTCATTGTCGATGATGAATCCGGAGCCGAGCGACGTGATACGGCGGGGCGTGCCGTCACCGCGATCGAGAAATTCATCGAAAAAATCCTGCAGCGGCGAATCTTCCGGCAATTGCGGAATGTTCTGGGGCCCGCGCGCGGGGTCCTGACGCAAGGTCTGCGAGGTGGAGATATTCACGACCGCCGACGACAGACGCTCGGCCAGATCGGAGAAATCGGCGGGGGTGGTTTCGGCGCCCGGAGGTGCGGGCGGCACGATCTGGGGCTGGGCATACGCGATGCCGGGCCATGCAAGCGCCAGCGCGGCAATCGCAGACCTGAGGCGCAAGCTGGGCTTGGACCGCGAAAGGCTGAAATTCTGGCGAATGTCCGGCATGAATGCGTTCCTCACCTGAGAAGCGACGTGGCTTCGCTCAGGCGACGCAACACCGCACGTCTCATTATCACGTAAATTCCGGCCTACTTAAGGCCCAAAGCTGTCAAAAGGCGAAGTTTTTTTGCGCCTGCCCGCTCAATTCGACGAAACCCGGCCGATGCGAAAAGACACCGGCCGGGCGCCGATCATTGGGCGTTGTCGAAATAGCGGAAGAAATCGCTGTCCGGCGAGAGGACGATGGTCGTGTTGTCGCCGCCCAGTGCGCCTTCATAGGCGCGCATGGAGCGGTAAAAAGCGAAGAAATCCGGGTCCGCACCGAACGCTTCGGCGAAGATGCGGTTCTTCTGGGCATCGCCCTCGCCGCGCACGATCTCCGATTGCCGCGTCGCCTCGGCGCGCAGCACCGTTACGTCGCGGTCGGCGCGGCTGCGGATTTCCTGCGAAATCTGTTCGCCCTGGGCTCGGAATTCGGCCGCTTCGCGGACGCGTTCCTGCTGCATGCGGCTATAGATGGCGGCGCTGTTTTCCGCCGGAAGGTCGGCTCTGCGAATGCGGACATCGAGAACATTGATGCCGAAATTCGCCGTTTCGGCGTTCATGCCGTCACGGATCGCACGCATCAATTCGGCACGCTGACCGGACAGCACGGCGGCAAAGGTCTGCGAACCCAGAATCCGGCGCACATTGGAGCCGAGGATCGGCTGCAGACGCGTACGCGCGATATTGGTGTCGGTCAGCGTTTGATAGAAGCGCAAGGGATCGGTGATCTGGAAACGCGCATAGGCATCGACCACAAGGCGCTTCAGATCCTGCGCGATGACTTCTTCCTCAGGGAGATCGAGATTGAGCACGCGCTTGTCGAGCTTGTGCACATTCTGGATCGGCCAGGGCATTTTCATATGGAGCCCGGGCTCGGTGACGGCTGCGCGCGGATTACCGAACTGGATGACCAGCGCGAGTTCCGTCTGATGCACGGTGTAGAGACCGGTGGACAGCCAGGCGAGGAGGGCGAAAACGCCAACGGCGATAAAGCCGAGATAGTTTTTCATTACTGGCCTCCATTAATGCTGACATTCGCGCCAGGATTCGCCCCTGCCGCGGGCGCCAGAGGCGGAACAACGCCCGGCCGCATCGTGCCGCCGCCCTGCGTGATGGCAGGGAGGGGGAAATAGGGCGCGACGCCATCCTGCGTATCGAGGATAACCTTGTTCATATTGGCGAAGATCTGCTGCATGGTTTCGAGATAGATGCGCTGGCGCGTTACGGCCGGCGCATTTTCATATTCGGTCAGGATCGAGGTGAAGCGCTGCGCTTCGCCTTCGGCCTCGGCGACGACCTGTTCGCGATAGGCTTCTGCCTGCTGGATGATGCGGGCCGCGCCGCCGCGTGCTTCCGGGATTACGCGGTTGGCATAGGCTTCGGCTTCATTGCGCATGCGTTCCTGATCGGTGCGCGCGGCCTGCACGTCACGATAGGAATCGATCACCTGCGACGGCGGATCGGCGCGCTGCATCTGTACGCGGGTGATCGTCACACCCGCGCCATAGGAATCGAGCACGGTCTGCGCGAGATCGCGCACATCGGCCTGAATGCCTTCGCGGTTTTCGGTAAGCACCGTATCGATCTGGTTGCGGCCGACGATTTCACGCATGGCGGCTTCGGAAACGGCCTTGATTGTCGCTTCCTTGATCGCGGCATTCGGGTTGCCGGGATTCTCGACATTGAAGAGATAGTCGGACGCGTCCTTGATGACCCAGAATACCGTGAAGCTGATGTCGACGATGTTCTCGTCGCCCGTCAGCATTAGGCTTTCTTCGGGCACCTGACGAAGCTGATTGGTGTCGGCGGCGGGCACGAAACCGATGCTGATCTGGTTTTCGCGCGTGACGCTCGGGGTTTCGACGGTCTCGATCGGCCAGGGCAAATGATAATGCAGGCCATTGCCGGTCTGCGCGACGACCGCGCCAAAGCGCAGCACGACGCCCTGCTGATCGGGCTGCACGACGTAAATGCCGGAGAACAGCCAGACGACCGCAACGATCAGAACCGCGATCAATGCGCCACCGCGGCCGAAACCGCCGGGCAGCATGCCGCGAAGTTTCTCCTGGCTGCGCTTGAACAGCTCCTCAAGATCGGGTGGCTGTCCGCCGGAAGGGCGGCCGCCCCACGGGCCGCGTCCGCCATTGCCGGGCCGCCCACCGGTTTGGTTGTTCCAGGGCATTTGCTTCCTCGACGAATCTGGCCGGGCGATACGTGGCAACCGGCCGCTAAAATAGGCCCGCGATTGCTTGGTTTCGCGGGAGCCACCCGTATATATGAACTTCTCTGTTAAGGTGCAATGAAGGCGAACCGATGGCTGGGCCGAACGAAGATCAAATAACCCAAGCACTGAAAAGGGTTCGTGATCCCGCCAGTGGACAAAATGTCGTTGAAGCAGGGCTGATAAGCGGCCTGACGCTGCGTAACAATCATGTGAGTTTCACGGTGGAGGTGCCCGCCGCGCGGGGGCCCGCTTCCGAGCCGTTGCGCAAAGCCTGCGAAGAGGCGGTGAATGGGGTGCCGGGCATTCTGTCCGTCACGGCGGTTCTGACCGCGCACCGCGAGCGCAATACGCCGCCGCAAGGACAGGGCCATGGACATAAACATGGTCACGGGCACGACGCTAATGCGCCGGTGACGCGCGAGACCGGGGTTCCGGGGGTGCGTTCCATTATCGCGGTCGCCAGCGGCAAGGGCGGCGTCGGCAAATCGACCGTGGCGGTTAACCTTGCGCTCGCGCTGTCCGCGCTCGGGAACAAGGTCGGGCTACTAGACGCCGACATCTATGGCCCCTCGGTGCCAAGGCTGCTCGACATCCGGGAAAAGCCGGAAACCGACGGCAAAAAATTGAAGCCCATCGAACGCTTCGGCCTGAAAGCCATGTCCATCGGTTTTCTGGTCGATCAGGACACGCCGATGATCTGGCGTGGACCCATGGTGATGAGCGCACTGACACAGATGCTGACGGATGTCGCCTGGGCGCCGCTGGATATTCTGGTCGTCGACATGCCGCCCGGCACCGGCGACGCGCAGCTGACGCTGGCGCAACGCGTGCCGCTGGCGGGCGCGGTGATTGTGTCGACGCCGCAGGACCTTGCGCTGATCGATGCGCGCAAAGGCCTCGCGATGTTTCGCAAGACGGAAGTGCCGGTGCTCGGCATCATCGAGAATATGAGCCTTTTCATCTGCCCGACCTGCGGCACCGAGCATCATATCTTCGGGCATGGCGGCGCACGCGCCACGGCAGCCGAACTCGATTGCGAATTCCTGGGCGAAATTCCGTTGCTGCCCGCGATCCGCGAGACATCGGACGCTGGGATGCCGATTGTCGCCACCCGTCCGCACAGTCCGGAAGCGCATGCGTTTCTGACGCTGGCCAAACGCGTGGCGGCGAAACTCGAAACCTCGGCGCGACCGGCGCCGAAGATCGTCATCGAATAGGAACCGTCGAAGCCTTTTGCGTGTTCTTTAAGCCAACGGGCGAGACCCAGGCTTCGGGAGAACCACATGCCGCGCGGCGACAAATCGAGTTACACCGACAAGCAGAAACGTCAGGCCGAACACATCGAGGAAGGCTACAAAGAGAGGGGTGTTTCCGAGAAAGAAGCCGAAGCCCGCGCCTGGGCCACCGTCAACAAGGAAACCGGCGGCGGCAAGACACGCGGATCGGGCCGCGGCAAGACCGTAAACAAGGAGCCTTCGCGCGAGGGCGGGCGCAAAGGCGGCGCAGCGAGCGCAAGAAGCAAAGCACGCAAGAGCACCAAAAAGAAAAGCCCGGCGGTTGCAAAAAAGAAACCTGCGGCGAAAAAAGCCGTGAAGCGTAAGGCGGTCAAGAAAACGGCGAAGCGCAAAGCCAGCAGGACAACCACGAAACGCAAGGTGCCGGCGAAAAAGCGCGCCAGGAAGAGCTAGGCACGCTCCAGCGTAACGAAGCGGTAGCGCAAGGGCCCTTCCGAGAAAGGGCCTTCGCTTGCCACTTCAAGCCATTTCGCGTTTAACGCAGGAAAGAGCGCGTCGCCCTCAAAGGCGCCTTCCACTTTGGTGAGATAGATCCGGTCTGCACCGTTGAGCGCTTCCGCGTAGATCGCCTCGCCACCGATGACCATGATTTCGGTGGGCCTTTCCTCGCGCGCGATGTCGAGCGCCTGTTGCAGCGAATGAGCGACGCGCGCGCCTTCCGCCGCGAAAACCGCATTGCGCGTGACGACAATATTGGTGCGGCCGGGGAGAGGCTTTCGCGGCAACGAGTCCCAGGTTTTGCGGCCCATGATGCAGGGATGGCCGAGCGTCAACGCCTTGAAGCGTTTCATATCGGCTGGAATGCGCCAGGGCAGCGCGCCGTTTTTGCCGATGACGCCATTGTCCGACGCGGCAACGACGAGGGAGAGGCGCGGTTTCACCACACCCCCCTCCTGGCCCGTTGGGCCATTCTGCCCTCAAGAACGGGGGAGGGAGAATCAAGACGCAGGGTGGAGAGGGGCAAAATAATCCGTCTACGGAGCATAAATCACACCGCGACCTTCGCCTTGATATGCGGATGGGCTTCGTAATTCTCGAGCGTGAAATCCTCGAAGGAAAATCCGAAGATGTCCTTCACCGCCGGATTGATCCGCATCGTGGGAAGCGCAAAGGGTTTACGCGACAATTGCTCCTGCGCCTGATCGAGATGGTTCAGATAGAGATGGGCGTCGCCGAAGGTGTGAATGAACTCGCCGGGCTTCAAGCCCGTCACCTGCGCCAGCATCAAAGTGAGAAGCGCATAGGACGCGATGTTGAAGGGCACGCCGAGGAAGATATCGGCCGATCGCTGATAGAGCTGGCAGGAAAGCTTTCCGTCGCCGACATAAAACTGAAAGAGACAATGACAAGGCGGCAGCGCCATGTAGCCGATATCGGCCGGGTTCCAGGCACTGACGATCAGACGGCGGGAATCGGGATTGCGGAGGATTTCGTTCTGCAGCCAAGCGATCTGATCGATGGCCTTGCCATCGATCGTTGCCCAGGACCGCCATTGACGGCCATAGACGGGCCCGAGTTCGCCGTTCTCATCCGCCCATTCGTTCCAGATGGTGACGCCATGCTCGTTCAGCCAGCGTACATTGGTGTCGCCGCGCAGAAACCAGAGAAGTTCATAGATGATCGATTTCAGATGCAGCTTCTTGGTGGTGACGAGCGGAAAGCCGTCTTCAAGATCAAAGCGCATCTGATGGCCGAACACCGACAGCGTGCCGGTTCCGGTGCGGTCGCGCTTTTCCAGCCCTGAGCTGAGCACGCGTCCCATGAGATCGTGATACTGGCGCATGGACTAACCGACGCGTTGCGAGAATGGAGACCCATTCGCGGAAAATAGAACGATTCCGCGCAGAGTTTACGCTCTCAAATCCTTTTCGTCGGGCTCCTTCATTTATTTACCCCCAACCCCTATATAGGGCCTGTCAGCAGGGTTTCGACCTTAGCGGACTATGGCGATAAACGGCTTCGTAATAAGCGGCCCGGACCCGGGGGCGGTACCCGGCGCCTCCACCATATGCCCTTCGGATGCGTTCCGGAGGGCGTTTGTGGGGGCGAAATAGGATCGACGGACGTGTAAAGGTTGTACTTTCGCTCGGTATGGTATCCGCCGTTATCGGGCTGTCTGTATAGGTGCCAACGACAATGAAATGGCCCTCGCTGCCTAATAGGTAAGCGCGGCTCGGGGAGCGCCGGGCAACAGAAGCTCCCCACCTATTCCACCCGCGCAGATCGCGCTCCTCCGATTTGGTCCGATGGACCTTTGGGAGCGCCGGGCAACGCAACCCTCCTCAACCGTACTCACCAGTGCCTGACGCGGTGAAGGCAAGAAGTTCCAAGGGTTTTTCTTCGCCGATGGCAAGAAGCGCAATTGACTCGGGTCCCTCACGCCTTAGTCTTGCGCCAGTGGCAAAAGATTACATCGGTTACGAAGCTTTGGCGGACAACGCGCTGCGTGGCGTGGTGCGGGAAGCCTTGAATCACGCGCTGAAAAAGGGCCTTGTCGCCAGCCATCATTTTTATCTGACGTTCAAGACGCATGATCCGGGCGTCGAAATTCCCGACCATCTGAAAGAACGTTATCCCGACGAAATGACCATCGTGCTGCAGAACCAGTTCTGGGATCTGAAAGTGGCGGAGGACAAGTTCGAGGTGACGCTGACCTTCCAGAAACTGCCCGCGACGCTGGTCGTTCCCTATTCGGCGCTGACGGCCTTTGCCGATCCCGGCGTCCAGTTCGGGCTGCAGTTCCGCAATGCCTCACCGCGCGTGGCGACCGCCCTGCCCGGCACGGCGCCGGAGCCCACAACTTTGGTCCAGCCCCCCGAAAAGCCTGGCGAAGCCCCGCCGCCGGACGCCAACAAGACCGCGAGCGGTGAATCGCAGGTCGTCAGCCTCGACAAATTCCGCAAAAAATAAGCTATAGGTCCCCCGCGAAAGCCGTCCGGCCCACCGGACGGCCCTGGCATTTTGCGACACTCCAAGGGACGACCACCCCGCCATGACCAAGACCCGTATCGAGACCGACACGTTCGGCCCCATCGAAGTTGCCTCCGACCGCTATTGGGGTGCACAGGCCCAGCGAAGCCTCGGCAATTTCAAGATCGGCTGGGAGAAGCAGCCGATCCCCATCGTTCGTGCCCTCGGCATCGTCAAACGCGCCTGCGCCGAAACCAATATGGATCTCGGCCAGCTCGATCCGAAGATCGGCGCGGTCATCGTGCGCGTCGCGCAGGAAGTGATCGAAGGCAAGCTGAACGATCATTTTCCGCTGGTCGTCTGGCAGACGGGTTCGGGCACACAATCGAACATGAACGCCAATGAGGTGATTTCGAACCGCGCCATCGAAATTCTCGGCGGCGAGATGGGCTCGAAGAAGCCGGTGCATCCGAACGACCATGTGAATATGAGCCAGTCGTCGAACGACACCTATCCGACCGCGATGCACATCGCCTGCGTCGAGGAGATCGTCCACCGGCTGGTTCCTGCGCTGCAAAAGCTCAGAAACGCGCTGAACGACAAGGCGCAGCAATGGAAGAACGTCATCAAGATCGGCCGTACCCACACGCAGGATGCGACGCCGTTGACGCTGGGCCAGGAATTTTCGGGCTATGTGCGGCAGGTAGAGAACGGCATCGAGCGCATCGAGCAGACGCTGCCGCGTCTGATGGAACTTGCTCAGGGCGGCACCGCGGTCGGCACCGGGCTTAACGCGCCCAAGGGTTTTGCCGAAGCCGTGGCCGACAAAATCGCGGCGATCACGGGACTTAAATTCACCTCCGCGCCGAACAAATTTGAGGCGCTCGCCGCGCATGACGCGATGGTGTTCTCACATGGCGCGATCAATACGGTCGCGGCGTCGCTGTTCAAGATTGCGCAGGATATCCGTTTGCTGGGCTCGGGTCCGCGCGCCGGTCTCGGCGAATTGTCGCTGCCCGAAAACGAACCCGGCTCGTCGATCATGCCGGGCAAAGTGAACCCGACCCAGTGCGAGGCGATGACGCAGGTCTGCGTCCAGATCTTCGGCAACAACGCGGCGGTCACGTTTGCCGGCAGCCAGGGTCATTTCGAGCTGAACGTCTATAATCCGGTGATGGCCTATAATTTCCTGCAATCGGTGCGACTGATGTCGGACGCAGCGATCTCGTTTACCGATAATTGCGTCATCGGTATTGAGGCGCGGCTCGACAATATCAAGGCGGGCGTTGATCGTTCGCTGATGCTGGTGACCGCGCTTGCGCCGAAGATCGGCTATGACAATGCCGCCAAGATCGCCAAGACCGCACACAAGAACGGCACCACGCTGCGTGAAGAAGCAGTGCGGCTCGGCCTTGTGACGGAAGCGGAATTCGATGCGGCGGTGCGGCCCGAAGACATGATCGGACCGAACTGACGATAGGCAGCGGGGAGAAAGAGCGACATGGCCCAGTTGAAAAAACGCTCTTTCTCGATTGCCGGGCACCGCACCTCCATCGCGCTGGAGCCGGAATTCTGGACGGCGCTGGAAGAACAGGCGCGGAGCGAACGCAAGCATCTCGTCGCGCTGATCGCGTTGGTCGATTCCAAGCGCGGCGAACGCCCGCTCGCCTCCGCTCTTCGTGTGTATGCGCTGCTGCGCGCGATGAGCGAAGACAGCGGCCCGCTTTAGGGACTCATTCCTCGCATTTCACATAGAGCCCGGTTTCGCCGCTGGGGCGCATGACCATCAGCATTTTATAGCGGCGCGCGCCGCTGTTTGTTTCCGAGACCACGACGTCGCCCCAATTCAATCGGGTGAAATTGATTTCCACCCAGTTGCGGCGGTCGACATCCCAGAAGGCGTCGCTGACAAGACGGAGCATAAGGCTCGTGTCCGTGCGCAATTGCTGCGCGGACATTTTCTTCGGGGCCGGATAGGCGCCATCTGCCAGCGCGAGCAACGCGCCATCCTCATAGGGAAAAATCGACAGATCGCCACGCGCATGATCCGTGCTCGGGAACAGCGCGCGCAGGCGCGGGTCCTCCAGCGTGAACATGGAGAAGGCACAGCGCTGAAGCGCTTCCGTGAAATCGGCTTCGTAGAGCGTCTCGCCCAGCGAACCACCCGCCTGGACCCAGATGCCGTAGACGATGTCCTCGACATCGGCGTCGAGTGGCTCAAGCGGTTGCGCGACAGCGGATGCCGTAAAAACGGTGAAGGCGGCCAGCGACAACACCCGGAAAGCGCGCATTTTTCTACTTTGAATTTCCAATGCGTCCATAGGATAAAAGAGCCATGGGCGAGATTGTCAATCTGAAGCAGGCGAAGAAGGCCAAGGAACGCGCGGCGAAGGAGCAGCGCGCCGCGGAGAACCGCGCGAAAACACTGACGCCCAAGGCGCTGCGCGAGCTTGAAAAGAAACGTAAGGAAAAAATCCTGCGCGATCTGGAAGGCAAGAAACGCGAGGACTAACGCGCGATCAGGACGCGCCCAGCGCGTTCCGCAACGGTCTCCAGCGCGAGAGGAAAATACCCGCGATCAGCGCCGGCATAAAGACGAGTGCGCCTTTGTCGAAGGTTCCGCCATAGACGGCGCCAAGCAAAGCGATGCCCGGACCCGGACAGATACCCGCCAGGCCCCAGCCGATGCCGAAGATCGCCGCGCCCCCTATTAATGGGCGGTCGATGCGGTTGCGCGCGGGAAGAATGATCGGTTCCCCCAGTAGCGCTTTCGGCCGGTTACGGGCGAAAACAAACGCCGGAGTGGCGACACAGACCGCACCAGCCATGACAAACAGCAGCGTCGGGTCCCAATCTCCCGCGAAATCGAGAAAGCCGATAACGACCGCGGGGTCGGTCATATGCGAGGTGACTAGGCCAAGGCCGAACAGAAGGCCGAACAGACCGGCGGCAAAGATCGTTAGAAGTTCGCGCATCTTCAGGCTCCCGCCATGCGGGGAAGAAGGTGGCGCAGCACGAAAACGGTGAGCGCCGCGAAACCGATGAAAATGGCCGTGGCGGTGAGCGAACGCAGCGAGAAATTGGCGATCCCGCAAACGCCATGCCCGCTGGTGCAGCCAGAACCGATCTGCGTTCCGACACCGACAAGAAGACCGGCGACCGCAATCTGAATGAGGCCCGCCTGGTGGTGGGCGATGGCGAAGGGAAGACCGAGAAGCGGCGACCAAAGCGGCGCAGCGATGAGGCCGACGAGAAAGGCCCAGCGCCAGGTGCCCTCGATGCCGCGCACCGCATTACCGAGAATGCCGCTGATGCCCGCAATGCGGCCATTGACCAACAACAGCCCGGAAGCAGCAGCGCCGATCATCGCGCCTCCCACTACCGCTTCGATCCAGTCCGGATTCATCGCATGCCCCGCTTAGGCGTAAAGATGCTGATAGGTTTCGCGTAAGATATTCTTCTGTACCTTGGACATCGTATTGCGCGGAAGATCCTCGACAAAGAGGATGCGCTTCGGGAGCTTGTAATTGGCGAGCTTCTCGCGGAGCAGCGCCATGATATCCGCTTCCGTGAGGGCCGCGCCCTTTTTGAGCACCACGACCGCCGTGACGCCCTCGCCGAAATCCCGATGGGCAAGGCCGATGACGGCGGATTCGATGACACCCGGAATGGCGTCGATCTCGGTTTCCACTTCCTTCGGATAGACATTGTAGCCGCCGGAAATGATCAGGTCCTTGCCACGCCCGACAATCGACACATAGCCGCGAGGATCGATCTGCCCGAGATCGCCGGTGATAAAGAACCCGTCGGCGCGAAATTCGGCCTTGGTTTTCTCAGGCATGCGCCAATAACCCGAAAACACATTGGGTCCCTTGACCTCGATCATGCCGATATCGCCCGCGGGCAGCGCTACGCCGGTTTCGGGATCGGTGATGCGCACCGAGACGCCCGGAAGCGGCAGGCCGACCGAACCGGGAATGCGCGCGCCGTCATAAGGATTTGACGTGTTCATATTGGTTTCGGTCATGCCATAGCGTTCGAGAATGGCATGACCCGTGCGCTCGGCCCATTCGCGGTGGGTATCGGCGAGAAGCGGCGCGGAGCCCGAAATAAAGAGACGCATATGCCGGGTCGTGTCGCGGTTCAGGCGCTTGTCCTGCAACAGGCGGACGTAAAAGGTCGGCACGCCCATCATGGTCGTGGCATCGGGCATCAGCCGGAACATTTCATCGGGATCGAGCTTCGGCAGAAAGATCATCGACGCGCCCGAAGACAGGACCACATTGGACGCAACGAATAACCCATGGGTGTGAAAAATGGGGAGCGCGTGCAGCAGCACATCTTTCGACGTGAAGCGCCAAGTATCGCGCAGCGCCACTGCGTTGGAGCCGAGATTGCCATGGCTCAGCATCGCGCCCTTGGAACGGCCCGTGGTTCCCGATGTGTAGAGGATAGCGGCGAGGTCGGTCTGCTTCACGGCGACATCGATAAAATCCGATGGGGCTTTTGCTGCCTTTTCCATCAGCGAACCGGTTTCACCGTCGGTCCCGAGCGTTTCGAAGGCGGCGGCGCCCAGACGCTCTGTCATGGGGCGAAGCAGTTCGGCCTTTTCGGGGGCGGAAATAAAAAGCCTGGGCTCGGCATCTCCGACGAAATATTCGAGTTCGGACAGCGTGTAGGCGCTGTTCAACGGCAGATAGATTGCGCCCGCGCGCAAACAGGCCAGATAGATAAGGAGCGCTTCGGGGCTTTTCTCGACCTGAACCGCGACGCGGTCGCCCGGCACGACCCCAAGTTGCACAAAAACATTCGCCATCCGCCCGGACACGGCGACGACATCGCCATAGGTGACGGTGCGCCCCGAGGACGTACGGATAAAGGGCCGGTCAGCGCCCGGCATCACCTGCAAAAACTGCGAAAACAGATTTCCCGACATTGCTACCCCAAGTTCCAAGCTGCGCTTGATTCCCGCTTTTTCCGCCGGGCACAAGCGGGAACAAATACAGGACAAACCGGCTTTGCGCTGCTAAACCATCCGAATCGTGACCACGCCCTCTCATTCCTATTCCGATCCGCTGGATTCGGCCTTTGAATCCGCTCCCGAGCCTCGTCCCGCGAGCAACCCGGCGGCGGAACCTGCCTATCTGAAGGGGCTGAACGCCGAACAGCGCGAAGCGGTGCTGGCGGTGGATGGCCCCGTTCTGGTGCTGGCGGGGGCCGGAACCGGCAAGACACGGGTGCTGACTACCCGCCTCGCCCATATTCTCGCCACGCGCCGCGCCGCGCCGTGGGGGATTCTAGCCGTGACCTTCACCAACAAGGCCGCGCGCGAAATGAAAGAGCGCATCGGCAGCCTGATCGGCGGCGTGGTCGAAGGCATGCAGTGGCTCGGCACGTTTCATTCCATCGGCGCGAAGATGCTGCGCCGCCATGCGGAACTCGCCGGGCTGAAACCGAATTTCACCATTCTAGATACCGACGACCAGATAAGGCTGATGAAGCAATTGCTGGCCGCCGAAAACATCGACGAGAAGCGCTGGCCGGCGCGGACCCTCGCCATGATGATCGATGGCTGGAAGAACCGCGCGCTGACGCCGGAACAGGTTTCGGACAGCGATGGACAGGGCTTTGCCTTCGGCAAGGCGCGCGATCTGTACCGGCAATATCAGGCCCGGCTGAAGGCGCTGAACGCCGTCGATTTCGGGGATCTGCTTCTGGAGCCGATCACGCTGCTGCGCTCGAATGCGAGCATTCTCGAGGAATATCAGAACCGTTTTGCCTATATGTTGGTGGACGAATACCAGGACACGAATGTCGCGCAATATCTGTGGCTGCGGCTTCTGTCGGCTAAAACGAGAAACATCTGCGTCGTCGGCGATGATGATCAGTCGATCTATGCCTGGCGCGGCGCGGAAGTGGAAAACATTCTGCGCTTCGAACGCGATTTTCCCGGCGCGAAAGTCGTTCGCCTCGAACGCAATTATCGTTCGACGCCGCATATTCTCGCGGCGGCTTCGGGCCTTATCGCCGCCAACCGCGACCGGCTCGGGAAAACCTTGTGGACCGAACGCGACGATGATGGCGACAAGGTTGAAGTGAAGGGACTGTGGGACGCCGAGGAAGAAGCACGCGGCGTAGCGGGACAGGCGGAAAATCTGCACCGGCAGGGAACACCCTTTACGCAGATGGCGGTGCTGGTGCGCGCCTCGTTCCAGATGCGCGAATTCGAAGACCGTTTTCTGGCGCTCGGCCTTCCCTATCGTGTCGTTGGCGGCCCACGCTTTTACGAGCGTCAGGAAATCCGCGATGCGCTGGCGTATTTAAGGATCATCGCGCAGCCCGACGACGATCTGGCGTTCGAGCGTATCGTCAACAAACCGAAACGGGGCTTGGGCGATGCCGCGATTCAGGCACTGCATAATCATGCGCGGGCGCAGGGGATTCCAATGCTCGCGGCCGCGTCCGATCTGATCGCCAGCGACGAAATCACGCCCAAGGCGCGCAAGGCGCTGGCGGAGCTGATCGACGCATTTGCACGCTGGCGCAACAATGTGCCGACACTCCCGCATACCGAGCTGGCCGAAATGGTGCTGGATGAATCCGGTTATACGGACATGCTGAAGGCCGACAAATCGCCGGAATCCGCCGGGCGCCTCGACAACCTCAAAGAGCTTGTGCGCTCGATGGAGAGTTTCGAATCCCTGCCCGCTTTCCTTGAGCATGTTTCGCTGGTGATGGAGATGGAATCGGATCAGGCGGGCAATGACAAGCTCAGCCTGATGACGCTGCACGCCGCGAAGGGTCTGGAATTCGATGTCGTGTTTCTTCCTGGATGGGAGGAGGGGCTGTTCCCGTCGCAGCGGACGCTGGATGAAAAAGGCACCGCTGGCCTCGAAGAAGAGCGCCGCCTTGCCTATGTCGGACTGACGCGCGCGCGCAAACACGCCTTTGTCAGTTTCGCGTCGAACCGGCGCGTGCATGGGCTGTGGCAGAGCGCCCTTCCTTCGCGCTTCGCCAATGAATTGCCGCAGGCAAATATCGACGCGGTCGCCGATGAGGGCTTTCACGGCCAATACGGTTCGTTCCGCGACAATGCGCAGAATTACGGACAGCAGCAGGGCGCAGGCTCGACCTATGACAGCCCCGGCTGGCGGCGTGCGCAGGAGCGCCGCGCTTCCGGTGGTGGTGGCGGCGGCTGGGGCAACGGGACGTCGCCGCGCGGACCGGTGATCAACGCCAAAGCGAAAGTCGTGGCCAGCGATACCGCTTCCTCCGCATTCTCGGCGGGGGAGCGTGTGTTCCATCAGAAATTCGGTTATGGCCGCATCGTGTCGGTCGAGGGCAACAAGCTTCTCGTCGATTTCGAGAAGGCCGGCTCAAAACGCGTGATGGACGGGTTTGTAAGCAAGACATGATTAATCCCCCTCTCTGGAAAGCGTCGGTGACGCTGCCGAAGGAACGCGCGCCCGATGTGGCGGCGTTGTTCGAAATCACGCCGCCTTTGCCGCAGGCCGTGCTGATCGCCGAAGATCCCTTCGCGCCGAATTCGATTGTCGAGGCGCTGTATGATGCGCCACCCGATGTGAATTTCTTGAGCAACCTCGTCGGGCTTCCCGTAGCGTCCGCGCCGCTGCCCGATCAGGACTGGATACGCACCTCGCAGGAAGGCCTGCCGCCCGTGCGCGCGGGACGCTTCTTCGTTTATGGCGCGCATGATTCCGGCAAGGTGCCGTCCGGCGTTATTCCGATGCGCATTGAAGCCGGACTCGCCTTCGGCACCGGTCATCACGAAACAACCGCTCTGTGTCTCGAAGCTCTGACCCGGCTTGCGCGCGTCAGAGCCTATCGCAACGCGCTGGATGTCGGATGCGGCACCGGCGTTCTGGCGATTGCCGCAGCGAAGCTGTGGCACAAATCCGTGCTCGCCACCGACATCGACCCGGTCGCGGTCGAGACGACGCGCGGCAATGCGCAGTTGAATGAGGTCGGACCGCTGATTAAATCCGGCGTGGCGGAAGGGCTCGACCATCCCTTCATCCGCGCAGGTGCGCCCTTCGATCTGGTGCTGGCCAATATTCTTGCGGGGCCACTGACGCGGCTCGCACCACAGATCTGTTCGGTGATTGCGCCGGGCGGTTCTCTGGTGCTGTCGGGCCTGCTCTACTGGCAGGAAGGGTTGGTGCTGTCCTTCTATCGTTCGCAGGGCATGGTGTTTCGCCATGTGCTGCGGCAGGCCTCCTGGTCGGCCCTCATCCTTGAGAGACCGGCGCGCGGGCGCTAAAGCTTGTCGATGAACAAGCCCTTCCAGACTTTCGACGAACAAAGTGATCCGTCCCATGTCGCACCGCGACTCGCGCTTCTGCGCAGCGAACTGCAGCGGCGCGGGCTTGCCGGTTTCCTCATACCGCGTGCCGACGAGCATCAGGGCGAATATGTGCCCAAACGTGCCGAACGGCTGTCCTGGCTGACAGGGTTCACCGGCTCGGCCGGCCTCGCCATCGTGCTGGACGACAAAGCGGCGGTGTTCGTCGATGGGCGTTACACGCTGCAGGTGCGCGATCAGACCGACACGAGCCTGTTCGAGACGCTGGATGTTTCGAATGACGGGCCGATGAAATGGCTGACGGAACATCTCAAACCCGGCGCGAAACTCGGCTACGATCCGAAGCTGCAAACGCAAGGCAGCATCGAACGGTTGCAGAAAACCGTGGATGCGGCGCGCTCCGAACTTGCTCCGTGTGCGGACAATGTGCTGGACGCTGTCTGGGCGGACCAACCGCCGCCGCCAGTGGCGAAAGCGATCATCCATCCGTTGAGCCTCGCGGGGGAGACCTCCGAACAGAAACGCGCACGCATTGCCGATGCCCTGGCAAGGCGCGGCGCGGACGCAACGGTTCTGACCCTACCCGATTCCATCTGCTGGCTTCTGAACATGCGCGGCTCCGACGTGCCGCATACGCCCTTCGCACTGTCCTTTGCGATCCTCGCAAAGAACGGAGATGTCGATCTGTTTCTGGACGACGCCAAGGCTTCGGACGAATTACGCGCGCATTTCGGCAATCAGGTGCGTTTAAGGCCGCCCGCCGAATTCGGAACCGCGCTGGAAGCGATGAAGGGCAAAACCGTTCTCGTCGATCCTTCGACCGCCAGCGGCTTTGTGTTCGATTCGTTGGAAACGGGCGGCGCGAAAGTGGTGCGCGGCGACGATCCCTGCCAATTACCCAAGGCCTGCAAGAATGAAACGGAGCTTGCGGGCGTGCGCGCGGCGCATCTGCGCGACGGCGCGGCGTTGACGCGCTTTCTTGCCTGGCTGTCGGTGGAAGCGCCCAAGGGGCATTTGAGCGAAATCGACACGGTGGTGAAGCTTGAAGAATTTCGCCGCGCGACCGGCAAGCTGCGCGATGTGAGCTTCGATTCCATTTCCGGCGCGGGCGCGCATGGCGCGGTGGTGCATTACCGCGTGACCGAAAAGACCGACCGCAAACTGAAGACCGGCGAGTTGTTCCTGATCGATTCCGGCGGACAATATGAAGACGGCACGACGGATGTGACCCGCACGGTCGCCATCGGAACGCCGAGCGCGGAAATGCGCGACCGTTTCACCCGCGTGCTGAAAGGCCATATCGCACTGGCGACGGCGCGCTTTCCCGAAGGCACCACGGGGGCGCAACTCGACGGTTTTGCCCGGCGGCCTTTATGGGAGGTCGGCCTCGACTACGGACATGGCACAGGCCATGGCGTCGGCGCCTATCTGTCGGTGCATGAGGGACCGCAAAGCATTTCGCCGCGCGGCGCGGGACAGGCGCTGAAAGCGGGCATGATCTGCTCGAACGAGCCCGGCTATTACAAAGCGGGCGCTTACGGCATCCGGATTGAAAATCTTGTCGTCGTGCGCGAGCTGGAACCGCCGCCGGGTGCGGAGCGCAAGCTCCTCGGTTTCGAGACCATCACGCTCGCGCCCATCGATCTTGCGCTGGTGGACACATCCCTTCTGGACGCGGGCGAAAGAGCCTGGCTCAACACCTATCACGCAGACGTAAACGGAGCGCTTGCCCCGCTTCTTGCCGACGATGCCGACGCTTCGCGCTGGCTTGGCGAGGCGACCCGCGCGATCTAATCGGTTTCAGCGGGAAGGCGGAACGCATTGCCCGCCATCGAACGGAGCCTTTGCTGCTGCGAGCGTGCGGCGCGCGCCGACACGGTCTCGCTCAAGAGACGTCGCAGTGATTCATCGAAGGGAAGCCCGTTCTGCCACGCAATCTGCTTCAGGCCCTGAAGGATGTGGTCGTCGAGATTGGAAATCGTGATCTGGCTCATGATGCGCGTCCTGCCCTGGATGTTGCCCCCCGTTGGACCGCATTAAACACCCCGAATGTTACAGGACCTATGGTGTCCCGATTAATTTCATCCAATCTTCTTCTGAAATAACCGTAACGCCGTGCTTCTCGGCGTCCTTCAGTTTGGAACCCGCGCCCGGACCAGCAACCACGATGTCGGTTTTCTTCGAGACGGAACCGGCGACTTTCGCGCCCAGACTTTCCGCCCGCGCTTTCGCCTCGCTGCGGGTCATGAGTTCCAGAGAGCCGGTAAAGACGACGGTCTTGCCCGCGACGGGCGAGTCAGAGGTTTTGGGCGCAGCGACATCGGTGATTTCCAGATATTTCAGCAGGCGTTCCAGCGCCTCGCGGTTATGCGCCTCGTCGAAGAAATTCTTGATCGCGGTCGCCATGACATCACCAATGCCGCCGATATCATCGAGATCGGCCATTGCATTGTCGCTTTTCATCGACGCGTAGAACGCGTCCCAGGACTGGAAATTGCGGGCGAGAAGACGCGCCGTGGTTTCGCCGACCTGCGGAATGCCCAGTGCCATAATGAGACGGTCGAGACCGATTTTACGCCGCGCATCGATGGATTTGAACAACTTCGCCGCCGATTGCTCGCCCCAACCCTCGCGGGCGGCGATGGCTTTGTCACCCGCCGCATAA
Source organism: uncultured Alphaproteobacteria bacterium (assembly GCA_903862715.1). Classification (GTDB taxonomy): domain Bacteria; phylum Pseudomonadota; class Alphaproteobacteria; order Micropepsales; family Micropepsaceae; genus CAIYRG01. The sequence goes on along the minus strand of CAIOYY010000088.1, from coordinate 37,033 downwards.
CGTTCTTCGAGGCGGAAAATGTCTGCGGGTTCTTTCAGGATCCCGTCGTCGAAAAATTCCTGCACGGTCTTCTCGCCAAGGCCCTCTATGTCGAAGGCGTCGCGCGCGGCGAAATGGCGAAGGCGTTCCACCGCCTGCGCGGGGCACGACAAAGTGTTGGTGCAGCGCCGAGCGACTTCGGGCTCGCCGGTTTTGGGATTGATTTGGCGGGATGCATGCGAACCGCAGGCTGGGCAGATGTCCGGCATTTTATAAGGCTTCGCGCCTTTGGGGCGGCGTTCGAGGACGACACGCACGATCTGGGGAATGACATCGCCCGCGCGCTGCACGACAACCGTATCCCCGACACGCACATCCTTGCGCGCGACTTCGTCTTCATTGTGCAGCGTAACATTGCGCACCACGACGCCGCCGACCGTAACGGGCGCGATATGGGCAACCGGCGTCAACACGCCGGTACGCCCGACATACACCGCGATTTCCTCGACGGTGCTTTCGGCCTGTTCGGCGGGGAATTTGTGCGCGATGGCCCAGCGCGGTGAGCGCGACACGAAACCGAGGCGGTCCTGAAGTTTCAGATCATCGATTTTGTAGACGACGCCATCGATATCGTAGCCGAGGCTCGCGCGCTGGTGCTGGATATCATTGTAGAAGGCGAGCATATCGGCGACCGACCGGCATTGCCGGATCAGCGGATTGACCGGGAAACCCCATTTTCTGAAAGCCTGGAGAATTTCCCATTGCGATGCGCCCAGGGGTTCCGAAAATTCGCCCCAGGAATAGGCGAAGAAACGCAAGAGCCGTTTGGCGGTCATCGACGGATCGAGCTGACGTAGCGATCCCGCTGCGGCATTGCGCGGATTAGCGAAAATTTTTCCGCCTTCCTTTTCCTGCCGTTCGTTCATACCTGCGAAATCGGCATGGCTCATATAGACTTCGCCACGCACTTCCAGGATATCCGGCACGCCTTTCAGACTTTGCGGAATGTCGCGCAGCGTTTTGATATTCGCGGTGACGTTTTCTCCTTCCGCGCCGTCGCCGCGCGTGGCGCCAAGAACGAGCTTTCCTTTCTCGTAGCGCAGAGATACCGCGAGACCGTCGATCTTCGGTTCGCTAACGAAGATCAGATCCGTATCGTCCGGCCAGTTGAGGAACCGCTTTATGCGGGCAACGAAATCGGCGAGGTCCTCTTCGGAGAACGCATTGCCAAGCGACAGCATGGAGACCGTATGACGAACCTTTTCGAAGCGTTCGGCGGGTTTCGCGCCCACCCGTTCGCTAGGGGAATCGACCCGGATGAGTTCGGGAAAGCGCGCCTCTATGGCATTGTTGCGCTGGCGCAGCGCGTCATAATCCGCATCGGAAACTTTAGGCGCGTCTTCCAGATAGTATAGCCGGTCATGCTCGACGATTTCGGCAGCAAGCCGCGCGAGTTCGGCGCGCGCTTCCTCCTCGGTCAATTGTTCGACCGCCTTGGACGCGCGTTTGCTCACGCCTTTTCCCGCTTCTTCGGTTTTAGCTTTACGGTCGATGGGGGCGTGGAAGCCGCCTCGACGGCTTCCGCGAGCAGGCGTCTGGCCGCCGCGCGGGCTTCATCGGTGATGGCTGCGCCGGACAGCATGCGCGCGATTTCCTCAATGCGTTCGTCTTCCGAAAGCTGCTCGACGCGCGTCAGGTCGCCTTTGCGCGAGATACGGAAATGCGTATTGCCGCGCGCCGCGACCTGCGGCGAATGGGTGACAAGCAGAACCTGTGTCGTGGCCGACAGGCGCTGCAGACGCTCACCGACGGCATCGGCCACCGCGCCACCGACACCGCGATCGATTTCGTCGAAGACGAGTACGGCAGGCGGACTGGCCTCAGAGAGCGCGACTTTCAGCGCCAGTGCGAAACGCGACAGTTCGCCACCCGAAGCGATTTTAGCGAGCGGTCCGAAGGTGGCCCCTTCAACGGTAGCGACTTCGAAGGTTACACGCTCGAGCCCACCGGGGCCCGCCTCGGTTTCGGGAAGACGCAGGAGCGCCGCGCGAAACCGGGCGGCACCAAGCTTCAAGGGTCCGAGTTCCTTCGCTACCGCCTGGTCGAGACGCTGTGCGGCGGTTTCGCGCGCCCGCGACAGAAGCCGTGCGGTATCGAGAAAAAGATCGCGGGTTTCGGCAACGGATTTTTCCGCTGCCGCCATCCCCGCTTCGCCGGATTCAAGAAGACCGAGCTTCGCTTCAAAATCCGCCTGCAGCGCAGGGAGTTTTTCGGTGGTGACATTATATTTGCGCGCGGTCGAGCGCAGCGTGAACAAGCGCTCCTCGACGGTTTCTAACCGCCTTGGCTCCGCATCGAGACGCGCAACCACGGCTTCCAGTTCGCGCCGCGCTTCTTCGGTATGCGCAAAAGCCGCTTCCAACGCCGCTTCTGCGGCGTTTGCCGCTTGTCGCGCTTCCGGGCTGAGGCGCGAGATGCGGCGCAGCGCGCTGCCGAGATTCAATTCCGCGCCGCCATCGCCCGAGACGAAACCGAGCGCGGCATCGATTTCCTCGGCAATGCGGCCCGCATTCATCAGAAGGGCGCGTTCACCCGCAAGCCGTTCCTCCTCGCCCTCCTCCGCCCCCAGTTGCGAAAGCTCGCGGACGGCATGGTTCAGATAATCGCTTTCCTGCGCCGCACTTTCGCGCGCACGCAAAAGCTCGTCGCGCCGTGTCTGCGCGGCAGCATGCGCCGCATAAAGCGCCGCAACACGTTCCGCGAGCGTGGCATTGCCCGCATAGGAATCGAGCAGCACCCGGTGAGTCGCGCTGTCGAACAATCCGCGATCATCCGCCTGGCCATGCACTTCGAGAAGCGAAGCGCCGATCTCGCGCGCCAGCGCTATGCCGACCGGTTGATCATTGACGAAAGCGCGCGTTCGCCCATCGGCAGAGACCACACGGCGCAGAATGACTTCGTTCGGTGCATCGCCGACAAGACCGTTCTCGCGCATCAGCGATTGCGCGGGGTGATCGGCAGGTGTTTCGAAAATGGCAATGGAGGATCCCTGCGCGGCGCCGGGGCGAAGCCCCGCGCGGCCCGTGCCGCGTTCGCCCGAAGCGAGGCCCAGCGCATCGAGAAGAATGGATTTGCCTGCGCCGGTTTCGCCGGTGAGCACGTTGAGGCCAGGCGCGAATTGCAGCTCGGCCTTTTCGATCAGGACGATGTCACGGACGGTGAGCGAAGCGAGCATGGAATGCCCGTATCGCTCAGAATACCGAGTTCCAGGCCCGGCTGATCCAGGATTGGTCATCTTCGCGCGGTGCCACGCCCTCATCGGTCAGAAGCGCATAGGCATCTTCATACCAAGGACTGCCTGGATAGTTATGGCCCAGCACGGCGGCCGAAGTCTGCGCTTCGGACACAAGTCCGAGCGTCAGATAGGCTTCCGTCAGGCGTTCCAGCGCTTCCGGCGTGTGGCTGGTGGTCTGATAGGATTCGACAACGGTGCGGAAACGGATGATCGCGGCGAGCGGATTGCCCGTGCGGAGATAAAACCGCCCGACGGTCATTTCCTTGCCCGCAAGGTGATCACGCGTGAGATCGATTTTCAGGCGGGCGTCGCGCGCATATTCCGTATCGGCATAACGCTGAACGAGATCCTGCAACGCGACCAGCGCTTCATTGGTGCGGGCTTGATCACGGTGAACGTCGCCGATCTGTTCGTAGAGCGAAACCGCCTTCAGATAATAGGCGTAGGGAATGTCACGATTGCCGGGATGAAGCTGGATGAAGGTGTTCGCGGTGTCGATCGCTTCGGCGTAGCGGTTGCCCATATAATAAGAGAAGGCGGACATCAGCAGCGCGCGGCGGGCCCAGACCGAATAGGGATGCTGGCGTTCGACTTCGCCGAACTGAATCCCGGCTTCAATCCATTCCTCGTTTTCCACATAGGACCAAGCGTCGTTATAGATCTGCTCGACCGGACGCTCGACATAGGCGGCGGGGCCGATCGCCTCGTCGGCGCAACCGGAAAGGCCAAGGCCTCCGGCAAGAAGCGCGGCTACGACAAGGGCACGGGTCGGCTTGGTCCAAGGCAAATGCATCATCCGTCTTCCTGGCGAAAAGGCCGCGGGCGGAAGGTATCGCCCGCGCGGCTTTTTTCTTTATGCCACCGGGACATGGCGGCGGTCCAGAGCCTGTGCGCACCTATCCCGGGAAGGCGTGTTTACCGGTGAAAACAGAGGTTTTTGTGAAAGATGACGCGCCTGTCATGCACCTTGGCCGGAGGCCGGGCGGCGCCGCAGCGGATTCAGGGCAGAATCTCGTAATTGGCGGGGTCGGCGAACAGCGCCCGAAGAAGGGCATTGTTCAGCGCATGGCTGGAGCGACGCCCCTCGAAACGGGCGACCAAAGGCAGACCGGCCAGTTTCATATCGCCGACCGCATCGAGGATTTTGTGACGGACAAATTCGTCCGTGAACCGCCGAAGCCCCGGATTGGCGAGTCCGTCGCCATCGATGACGAGGGTGTTGGTGAGGTCGGCGCCACGGGCAAGGCCCATGGCCCGAAGGGTTTCGGCTTCTTTCAGAAAACCAAAGGTACGCGCGGGCGCGATGTCGGCGCGGAAACTTTCCGCCGAGAAGGCGTGTTCGAATTCCTGATGCCCGATGGCAGGACTGTCGAAATCGATTTCAAAATGAAAAGCGAGCGAAGATGCGGGCAAAAGCCGGCAACTCGCATTGCCGTGGGTAACTTCCACCGGAAGGCGGACATGAAGCTGCGGGAGCCCGCCCTCCTGTTCGGACACGCCGGCTTCGTCGACAATTTTCAGGAAGGACAGTGCATCGCCATCGAGGATGGGAGGTTCGGGTCCATCGACCGCGATCACGCCATCGTCGATTTCCGCGCCCGCCAGCGCGGCCATCAGATGTTCGACGACGCCGACGCTTGCGCCATCGGCGCCCTCGATTACCGTCCCGAGCCGCGTTTCCACGACATTCGACCACAAGGCGGGAATGGGATTCTGGGCCGAAACATCAGAGCGCCGGAACACGATTCCCGTGCCCGGCGCCGCTGGATGTAACGTAAAGGTGGCGGGGACACCCGCGTGGAGAGCGACACCGGTCGCGCCGGTCTCCCTTGCGAATGTCCGCCGTGTCATCAGTTCCCTGTACCGGCCTGTTTGCGCAGGAAGGCGGGAATTTCGAAACGTTCATTTTCCTCGGCTTCGCCCGTCTTGTCCTGCGCCCGCAGGAAAGCCGGAATCGCCGCGCGCTTGTCCTCTCCAGCATCGCCGAAGAGATCGCCATCATTACGCGGCTTGTGTTCCTGCGCCGGTTTCGTACCGGGCATGACCGGAGCCTGCTTGGTCACGGAAACCTTAGGGGCCGCGTTTTGCGTGGATTTCGTGCGGCCGATGGTTTGCGCCATCGCCCGATCGCGTGAATCCTGCATCAACGGTTCCTGCTTGGCTTCCGGCTTGCGACGGCCAAACAGCCAGCTGCGGCGCGCCGGTTCCGGCTGCGGCGCAGGTGCCTCGCGGCGAACCGCGCGGCGGTCTTCACGTTCGATGATCGGCGCATCTTCTCCGCCGAGATCGACGATGGCGTCCTCACTGCGCGCGATCTGATCCTGTGCCGCGCGAACCGCATTTTCCAGCGATTCGGCCGCAAGACCCTGCACGAGCGTATCGACCTGCACATGGACCGGATTGGTCCGGATTTCCGGTTCGATATAGACGGGTGCCTGCGGTGCGGTCGGCTGCATGCGCGCCTGCTGACGCGCATGGGCGGGATGCAAGACCTTCACATTGTCCGGCGTCATATGGGCGAAGGATTCGGCGTCGATGCCAGTCGCCACCACCGAGACGCGGATACGACCTTCCATATTTTCCGACAGCGCGCTGCCGAACAGGATATTGGCGTCGGATTCGACTTCGGCGCGGATACGATTCACCGCCTCGTCGACTTCAAACAGCATCATGTCCGGACCGCCGGTGACATTGACGAGCACCGCGCGGGCACCCTTCATCGACACTTCGTCGAGCAGCGGATTCGAAATCGCCGCTTCCGCCGCGCGCAACGCACGGTTGTCACCATCGGTTTCACCTGTGCCCATCATCGCCTTGCCCATCTCGGACATGACCGTCTTGATGTCGGCGAAGTCGCGGTTGATGAGCCCCGGCATCACGATCAGATCGGTGATGCCGCGTACGCCCGAATGCAGCACCTCGTCCGCCATGGCGAACGCCTGAGCGAAAGTGGTGCGTTCATTGGCGACCCGAAACAGGTTCTGGTTCGGGATGACGATCAGCGTATCGACAAAATTCTGCAATTCCTCGATGCCGCGATCGGCCAGCTTCATGCGCCGGTCGCCTTCAAAGTGGAAGGGCTTGGTCACGACGCCAACCGTGAGGACACCGAGTTCGCGCACCGCGCGGGCGATAACGGGGGCCGCACCGGTTCCGGTGCCGCCGCCCATGCCGGCGGTGATGAAGATCATGTGCGCGCCCGCGAGATGTTCGAGGATTTCCTCGAGCGTCTCTTCCGCGGCGGCCCGTCCCACATCGGGCTTCGCGCCCGCGCCGAGACCTTCGGTGACAAGCGCGCCGAGTTGGATACGGCGGTCGGCTTTGGATTGCGCGAGCGCCTGTGCGTCCGTGTTGGCGACGACGAAGCTTACGCCTTCGAGCTTCGCATTGATCATATTGTTGACGGCATTGCCGCCAGCGCCACCTACGCCGAGAACCGTGATACGCGGCTTCAGTTCTGTGATTTCGGGTGCCCGCAGGTTAATCGGCATATCGACCTCCATAATCTTGCCTGAGATGTTCGTTTTTATACCCCGCGGATGCCGGCGTCTTTCGTCGTGTCATCCGATGTGTCCAATCCATTTCATTCCACTCCATCAGCGAAACAGGCCGCCGCCGAGCCAGCGGGAAAGCCCGCCGCGCTTCCCCGGTTCGGCCGTGCTTTTAGCGGTGGGCGCATGCATTTCGGCGGGTGTCGTCGCGCCCGAAATGAGAAGGCCCAGAGCCGTTGCATAAGCGGGACCTGCCGTTGCGGCGGCGAGACCCGGAAAAGTTTGCGGACGTCCGAGGCGCACCTGCTTGTTCAGAACGCGGCCCGCAAGTTCGCGCGTCGAGGCGAGCTGACAGCCTCCGCCGGTGAGAACGAGACGGCGCCCCGCCGCGACGTCGAAGCCCGAACGCATAAGGCGCGTGCGCACTTCGTTGAAAATTTCTTCCATGCGCGACTGGATGATGCGGGTCAGCAAAGCACGACGCACGCGATGGCCCGGCTGGTTGCTGTCTTCGCCTTCTTCGCCCATCTGCGGAATTTCGATCATGTCGGTGCCGACTTCGAGATCGCCCAGCGCGGAACCGTAAAGGGATTTGATGCGTTCGGCGGCGGAGAGCGGCGCGGACAGAATGCGCGCTATGTCGGACGTGACGTGCTGCCCGCCAAGCGGAATGGAATCCACATGCACCAAAGCGTCGTCCATGAAGACGGCGATGGAGGTGGTGCCTGCACCCATATCGATCAGCGTGCAGCCCAAAGCCATTTCATCGGCGGTCAGTGTGGAAAGCGCGCTGGCATAAGGCGCGTAAAGCTGACGCGAGATGCTGAGATGGCAGCGTTCGACAGCGAGCCGCAGATTGTGCAGTGGGCTGGAACGGACGGCTACCGCGTGAATATTGACGCCGAGATTTTCCGCAAACATGCCGCGCGGATCGCGCACGCCGCGAAGATCATCGACGACATAGCCGGTAGGCGCGGCCTGAATGGTTTCATATCCGTCTTCACGGCAGGCTGCTTTGCCCTGCACCAGAAGTTCGCGCAGGTGCGCGTCCGAAACGAGCGCCCCACCAATGGGAAGTTCGGCCAAAGCGGAAAGGCTTTTCGGCTGACCGCATTGCACCGAGATGATGACATCCTGCAGCCGTTGATCGGCGAGTTGTTCGGCGACTTCCACGGTTTCGCGGATCGCTTCCTCGGCGAGATCGAGGCTGATCACCGCGCCGGAGCGGATGCCCTGCGATTCATGCAGCGCGGAGCCGAGCACATGCAAAGCCCCCATTTCGGTCCGGCCGATCACGCAGGCGACCTTGGACGAGCCGATATCGAGCGCAGCAACCAAGCCGCCGCGCACCGGTACCGGTTTCGCACCATTCGTCCGTAAACGGAACGTCTCGCCCATTATTTCCTCAAAGCCCGCCTCAAACCGGTGTCTCCCGCGACACAGGCTGCGAATCACCATTATGCAACTGAAATATGTAACTGTCAGGGAATCGGAGATCGATTATTTCGAGATCCCGTTCGAGCAATCCCCGCTCCACGATCAGACGTTCGAGTTCCCCAAGCTGATCTTCCCATCCGTCCTCCGGCAGACGCACGCGTACGCCACGATCCAGGATGAGGTCCCATCGCCGTTCCGAGATTCGTTCGACCCCCTGCAGGCGTGCGCCGAGGGCGCGTTGATTTCCGAGCGCATCCAGAAGTGGCGCTGCGACTTCCGGCGCACCGGGGCCGATCAGAAGCGGCAGATGTGCCGACGGATCCGGTTCTGCGCCATCGATGACCGCGCCGGAACGCTCGACCACCACAATGGCGCTGCCGACCTGCCACATCGCGAAGGGACGCTTCTCGATCAGACGTATCGCGACGAGATCGGGGAAGTGACGGGTCACGACCACATCCGAGACCCAGGGCAGGCCAAGAAGATTATCGCGGACGGTCGTGGGGTCGGCATCGAAGATGGAAATACCGGTTTCGATACCGAGGGAGTCGTAAACCTCCTGCGCGGAGGTGCGTTCATTACCCTCCAGCGTGATTTCATCGACCGTGAACCCCGCAGAAGTAAAGGCCGCTAGCGTCCGGGCGCGCGCATCCGCGATGGTGTCGGAGATATAGCCCCCGGCAAAGAGTCCTGCCCCAAGCCCGCCGATAAGAAGAAGGAGGGTCAGCAGCAACATTGGACGGCGCAGCAGCGACAGGCCCGGAATGGCACCGAGGAACCGGCCGAGAAAGCCACCGCGCGTGCCGCTGGAACGGCCTGTGCCCTTGGCCCGCACTGCGGTCCGCACGGGCACCTTGCGCAAAGGGGCCGTCTGACGGGCGCCGCCGCGCTTTTTCGGAGTTGCCGCGCGCTTTACCGATCGCATGATGCGTCCTCCACGATCCAGCGCACCAGCGATGGGAAGCTCATCCCCTTATGGGCGGCCTGTTCGGGTACCAATGAGGTTGGCGTCATGCCTGGCTGGGTGTTCACTTCGAGCGCGATGATCCGGCCGGTGGCTTCGTCATAGCGAAAATCGGTGCGCGACACGCCACGGCACCCCAGTGCCACATGGGCAAGTTCGGCGAGGCGCAGCACTTCACGCGTGACTTCAGGCGATAGATCGGCGGGCACCACATGCTCGGAACCGCCCGGGGCATATTTGGCGTCGTAATCGTAGAATTGCGTTTTCGGAACAATCTCGGTAACGGCCAGCGCCTTTCCGCCCATCACGGCGGCAGTGAGCTCGCGTCCGGGCACATATTCCTCGACCATGACTTCGTCGCTGAGCTTCCAGTCGGCGGAACCGAGCTCACCGGGCGGGCGATTGTCGCCGGGGCGAATGATAAAGACGCCGACGCTCGAGCCTTCACTGACCGGCTTGACTACATAGGGTGGCTCCATCAGATGCCGTTCGGACGCGACCTTGCGATGCACGACGATGCTTTTGACCACCGGCACGCCCGCCGCTCGAAACGCCGCTTTCGCGCGCTCTTTATGCATGGCGAGCGCAGAGGCGAGTACGCCGGAATGGGTGTAGGGAATGCGCATCATTTCGAGGACGCCCTGCACGCAGCCATCCTCGCCCCAGCGGCCATGCAGCGCATTGAACGCCGCATCGGGCTTCGCCGCGCGGAGCTTCTCGGGCAGATCGTCGCCCGCATCGATTTCGATGACCTCGAAGCCGCCTTCGCGCAGGCCTGCGGCGCAGGCACGGCCCGATACAAGGCTGACCTCGCGTTCCGCCGAACGTCCCCCAAGTAATACGGCCACGCGTCTGAACGCTGTCATGCTTCGCGCCCCACGCGTTTGATTTCCCATTCGAGCTGGATGCCGGAATGGGCCTTGACCCGCGCGCGAACATCTTCGCCCAAGGCTTCGATATCGGCGGCGCTGGCATTGCCGAGATTGATCAGGAAGTTGCAGTGCTTTTCAGAAACCTGCGCTTCGCCCCGCGTAAGTCCGCGGCAGCCCGCCTGATCGATCAGCTGCCAGGCCTTATGGCCGGGCGGATTGGTAAAGGTCGAGCCGCCGGTCTTGGCGCGGATCGGCTGCGCCGCTTCGCGCTCGGCCACGAGTTTTTCCATGCGCGCCTTGATGGCGGCGGGATCGTCCGGCGCGCCCTCAACCACGGCATCGACAAAGATCAGCCCCTCCGGCACCGCGCTGTGACGATAGGTAAAACCCATATCGGCGGCGGTCAGGGTGACGAGCTTTCCATTGCCGTCGATCGCGCGCGCCTCGACAAGAATGTCCTTCATCTCGCGGCCATAACAGCCCGCATTCATTTTCAGCGCGCCGCCGATGGTGCCCGGAATGCCGCGCAGGAATTCGAGCCCGCCGATGCCGGCCATCTGGGCGGCCCGCGCCACTGCGGAATCGAGCGCCGCTGCACCAGCGCGCAGGCGCGTGGGGCCGAGGCTTTCGATCTGGCCGAAGGCGCTGGGAAGGCGGATCGTGATGCCTTCAATGCCGCCATCCCGCACCAGGATATTCGACCCGACACCCAGCACGGTGAGCGGCACATCTTTCGGACGTGACGCCATGAAGGATTTGAGGTCGTCGAGATCGGCCGGGCGAAAGAGAATATCTGCGGCACCGCCCGCGCGGAACCACAACACGTCCTTCAGCGGTGCGTGTTCGGCATAAGCGCCGCGCGTCGGGGGAAGGGTGTCCTGGGCGGTAAGAGCCATCATGTTGAGCTCGCCGTTTTTTCCAGCGCGGCCTGCAACCCTGCGGCCCAATAGGTGATCGAGCCCGCACCAAGACAGACGATCGCGCCGCCGGGCTTCGCCAGCGTTGATACGATACGCGCGAGATCTTCGGGGCCGTCGATGGCGAGCACCTGCTTGTGGCCGTGGGCGCGCACGCCTTCGATCAACGCATCGCGGTTGTTGCCCTCAATCGGCGCTTCGCCCGCGGCATAGACGGGGGCGATAATGGCCGTGTCCGCATTATTGAGGCAGGTGCAGAACTGGTCGAACAGGCTTTGCAGGCGCGTGTAACGGTGAGGCTGCACCACGGCGACGATGGGACCCGAAAAGGCCTGACGCGCCGCGCGCAAAACCGCCGCGATTTCCACCGGATGATGGCCGTAATCGTCGATGATGGCGGTGCCGTTCCATTCGCCGACGCGCGTGAAGCGGCGCTTGACGCCCTGGAAATTGGCGACGGCCTTGCGTATCGCGGCCTCGTCCACCCCCAGCTCGCGCGCAACCACCATCGCGGCGAGGAGATTGCCGACATTATGCTCACCGGGCATCGGAAGGCTGAGGCCAGCAATCGTCGTCTCGGACTGGCGGCGGCGGTCGCGGAACACGGCATCGAAATGCGACGCGCCTTCCAAGAACGACACGTTGACCGCTCTCGCATCGGCCTGGGGACTGAAGCCATAGGTGATGATGCGGCGGTCGCGGATGCGCCCGACAAGGCTCTGAACTTCGGGATGGTCGATGCACATTGCCGCGAAGCCATAAAAGGGGAGGCTTTCGACAAAGGTCTGGAAGGCCACCCGCAGGCGTTCGAAATCGCCGTAATGGTCGAGATGTTCGGGATCGACATTGGTGACGACCGCAACGGTCGCCGGAAGTTTCAGGAAGGTACCATCGGATTCATCAGCCTCGACCACCATCCAGTCGCCAGCGCCGAGGCGTGCATTGGTGCCATAGGCATTGATGATGCCGCCATTGACCACGGTCGGATCGAGCCCGCCGCCATCGAGGAGAGCGGCGACCATGGTCGTCGTCGTGGTTTTGCCATGCGTGCCTGCAATCGCGATACAGCGCTTGAGGCGCATCAATTCGGCGAGCATTTCGGCGCGGCGCACAATGGGAAGGCCATCGGCACGGGCCGCGACCATTTCCGGATTGTCCGACTTCACGGCGGAGGAATAGACGACGACCTGCGCAGCCCTGAGGTTTTCGGCGCGGTGGCCGATTTCAACCGGGATACCGAGGTCGCGCAGGCGTTTCACGATGGCGCTGTCGGAGGAATCCGAACCCTGCACCGCATAGCCGAGATTGCGCATAACTTCCGCGATGCCGCTCATGCCGATGCCGCCGATGCCGATGAAATGGATGGCGCCGACGGAAAGAGGAACGCGTGTGGCGCCGCTCATATACGCGCCTCCATGGCTTCCGCGATATCGGCCAAGCGCGAAGCGGCGTCCGGGTGCCCGAGAGCGGCCGCGTTGGCCGCGCAATCGATGAGCCCCTTCGGGTCAGAAAGAATCTTTTCCAGCATTTCGCTAAGCTTTGTCGCGTCGAGTGCGTTCTCACGCACCATCCAGGCGGCATTCGCCTTCGCCAGCACCGCCGCATTCGCGGCCTGATGATCGTCCATCGCGAACGGATAGGGAATGAGAATCGCCGGTCGTCCTATTACGGTTAGTTCACCCAAAGTGGAAGCGCCGCTGCGTGAAATAATCAAATGGGAATCGGCCATGCGGCGCGGCAGGTCGGAAAAAAATTTCGCGGCCTCTGCCTTGATGCCGGTTTTCGCATAAAAGGCTTCAACCTTTTCGAGATCATCCGCGCGGCATTGCTGTGTGACGTCGAGCCGGGCGCGCAATGAAGGATTCAAACGCTCCAGCGCGGCGGGAACGATTTCGGATAAAGCGCGCGCGCCCTGGCTGCCGCCGAATATAAGAATGCGGATCGGGCCATCCGATTGCGGCGGTATATAAGGCGCGCCGCGAAGGGCGATGACCTGATCGCGCACCGGATTGCCGATGAAGCTTACCCGCTCGATATGCTTCGGAGCCTTGCGCGCGAAAGGAAACGCGGCGGCGATCTTACTGACAAAGGGCGCGACGAGCCGGTTGACCCGGCCGAGCACCGCATTCTGTTCATGAAGCGCGCTCGGGACACGCGCCGCCCAGGCGGCGACCATCACCGGTAGGCTGGGATAGCCGCCGAAACCGATGACGGCGACGGGATGAAGACGGCGCAGTTTGCGAAAGGCCGAGAAAATGCCCCCGATGATGACGGCGCAGGACGTGATCCATTTAATGGGCGAACGCCCGCCAATGGTCGCAGCCGGAACGGTCGCGATTTCCGCACCCGGAAACGCCGAGGCGTAATTATGCCCGCGCCCATCGGTCATCACGATCACGCGCCGGCCGCGGCGCATCAATTCGCCCGCAAGCGCCTGCGCCGGGAAGAGATGCCCCCCCGTGCCGCCTGCCGCCAGAACGAATGTGCCGCGGCTCATCCGTGCGATGCTCCCGGAACCTGAGGTCGCTGACGCGTAATGCCGAGCGCGAGGCCGAGCGTAAGCGCGACCGCAAGCTGCGATGAGCCGCCATAAGAGACGAAAGGAAGCGTCATGCCCTTTGCGGGCAGAAGGCTGAGCGAGACACCCATATTGATGAAGGCCTGAAGGCCGATAACGACAGCAAGCCCCGCCCCCGCCAATTGGGCGAAAGGTTCGGGCGCCCGCGCGGCGCGCATCAGAAGGCGCAACGTGACGAGCGCGAACAATCCCGCAATCAGCGCGCAGAGCACGAGACCGAATTCCTCGCCCGCGACGGCGAAGATGAAATCGGTATGCGCATCGGGAAGACGATACTTGATCGTGCCCGCGCCGGGGCCGACGCCCATGATGCCGCCCGCCGTAAAGGCATCCATCGCAAGGCCCACCTGATAGCCTTGCGTGGCGGGGTCGAGGAAGTCGGCGATGCGCTGACGTACATGCGGATGCAGGAAATAGGCAAGCGTTGCGAGCGCCGTGCCGCCGCCGGCGAGCGCCGCGATCCAGTAATAGCGAAGGCCACCGAAAAACAGCATCACGGCACAGAGCATCACGAGCAGCGCAGTCTGCCCGACATCGGGCTGCAAGAGCAGAATGAGCACCGCAGGAGAGAGAACCGCGAGCGTTACAAGTTCGCCGGGGAAGCCATGCTTCAGCTTATCGGCCAGAAAGGCCGCGGCAAGAATGGCGAAAGCGGGTTTCAGGAATTCGGACGGCTGCAGCGTGAAGCTTCCGATCTGAACCCAGCGATTAGCGCCATTGACGCTACTGCTGCTGAGAAGAACGTAGCAGGCGCCGATCAGCGCCAGAGCGAAGATGGTCGCCGCGATAAGGCGCATCTGCTTCGGATCGAGAAGCGAAGCACCAACCAGAACCGTGACTGCGACCAGTGCGAAGGCAAACTGGCGCAACGCGTAGGTGAAATTGCCTGCGGTCTGCGAGCCTCCGGTGGCCGCAGGGCTGGCGGCAAAAGCGAGCACGAGGCCGATAGCGATCAGGCACAGAATGCCGAACAACGCCGTGCGGTCGATGGTCCACCACCAGCGGGCAAAACCGGAATTATCGGCGCGGGAATACATCATGCGTGCGCCTCGCGCTTTTGGGTAGCCGTCATTTTCTGCACGGCTTCGCGGAAGATATCGCCGCGCTGCTCGAAATCGCGGAACTGATCGAAGGACGCACAGGCGGGCGACAGAAGAACTACGGGTACCGGCGCGGCGCTCGCCGCGGCATCCGCGGCAGCGGCCGCAAGCGCGTGGTCCATCGTCCCGCAATGCTGGAACGGGACTTTGCCGTTCAGAGTGGCGGCGAAGTTCTCGGCGGCATCGCCGATCAGATAGGCTTTACGGATGCGCGGGAAATAGGATTCGAGGCTTTCGATCCCGCCCTCCTTGGCCTTGCCGCCCGCGATCCAGAAAATATCGTCGTAGCAGGCAAGCGCACGCGCGGCGGCATCGGCATTGGTCGCCTTAGAATCATTGATGAAGCGGACCTTGCCGAGCTGCCCGACGTCCTCGATGCGATGGGCGAGCCCCGGAAAGCGCGAAATGGCTTTCAGAATGGCATAGGGATCACGCACCAACGGGCGCAACGCGCCATAGCTGAGCGCCGCATTCTGCCAATTATGCGCGCCCGGCAGATGCGACGCGTCTTTGAGACTGCCGATTTCCTCGGCGGGATGACGCCAGGCGTCATAAAGCTTGCCGTCATTGACAAAGATGCCGCGCCCCAGCACGCGCCCGACCGACACCGCGACCGTTTCGGCGCCGCCTGCGGAAGCGAGCTTCGTATAGATCGCGGCGGTATGCGGATCGTCGGTACCGATGACGGCGTGGCCATCCTTGGCGGTGCGCTCGATCAGCGCCGCTTTTACCTTCGCATAATTTTCGAGCGTACCGTGACGGTCGATGTGATCGGGCGTGATGTTGGACAGGACCGATACATCGGGAACGAGGCTCGGAGAGAGATCGATCTGATACGAAGAAGTCTCGAGCACATAGACTGTTTTCGCCTTCGGCTCGGCGAGATCCAGCACGGGCTTGCCGATATTGCCGCCGATCTGCGCATCGAAACCACAGGATTGCAGGATATGGCCGATCAGCGCCGTCGTCGTCGATTTGCCATTGGTGCCGGTGATCGCGATGACCGGCGCGAGGCCCGGCGCATTGCGGTCAGGCCGGATGAAGCGCGCGAACAAATCGATGTCGCCGATGATTTCGGCGCCCGTCTGTTTCGCCTGCGCGACAATCGGATGGGGCACGGGATGGGTCAGCGGAATACCGGGGCTTAAGACAACCGCTTTCACGGCATGCCACGGCCAGCTTCCCCATGGCGCGACGCGGACGCCCGCCGGCACTTCCGCGCGGGCTTTTTCATTGTCGTCCCAGGCATAGACTTCCGCACCGCCCGCGACAGCCGCGCGCGCCGTCGACAGCCCAGAGCGCGCGAGCCCGAGGATACCGATGGTCTGACCTTTGAAGCTGTCCGCGACAATCATGATGTTACCGCAGCTTCAACGTGGACAGGCCGATCAGCGCGAGAATGACCGCGATGATCCAGAAGCGGATCACGATGGTCGGCTCGCGCCAGCCGAGCTGTTCGAAATGATGGTGGATCGGCGCCATGCGAAAGACGCGCTTGCCGGTAAGCTTGAAGGAGACCACCTGCACGATCACCGAGACCGCTTCCATGACGAAGAGGCCGCCCACGACCGCAAGGACCAGCTCATGTTTGACCGCAACCGCGACCGCGCCGAGAACGCCCCCCAGCGACAGCGAGCCCGTATCGCCCATAAAGACCATGGCAGGCGGCGCATTGAACCAGAGAAAGCCGAGCCCCGCGCCGAGCAGCGCCCCGAGCAGGATTGCCAGTTCGCCCGTTCCCGCGACGTAATGAAGTTGCAGATAATCCGCAAAGACGACATTGCCGACGAGATAGGCGATCAGGAGGAAGGTCGCCGCCGCGATCATCACCGGCACGATGGCGAGCCCATCGAGGCCGTCGGTGAGATTGACCGCATTGGACGCGCCGACGATCACCAGCGCGCCGAAAATCAGGAAACCCCATCCCAGCTGGATCAGGACGTTCTTGAAGAACGGCACGGCCAGCGCGCCATCGAGTTCCGGCATCTGCAACTGCATCATCCAGAACACGGCGCCGCCCGCGAGCAGGCACTGAAAAAGAAGCTTGCCCCGCGCGCTGATGCCGTCCGAGGTATATTTGCGGACTTTTTTGTAATCGTCGATGAAGCCGAGAAGGCCAAAGCCGAGCGTGACCGCCAGTACCGCCCAGACATATTGGTTTGAGAGGTCGGCCCATAGAAGCGTCGACACGACGAGCGAAATGAGAATGAGAAGCCCACCCATGGTCGGTGTGCCCTGCTTCTCGACGATGTGGCGCTGCGGGCCGTCGCTGCGGATCGGCTGGCCCTTGCCCTGGCGCAGGCGCAGCCAGCGAATGAGCGAAGGGCCGATGACGAAGCTGATGACCAACGCGGTCAGCACCGCGCTTCCCGTACGCACCGTGAGATAACGGAAGACATTGAAGAACGGCGCGTCGTCGGAAAGATTGGCCAGAAAATAAAACATATGCCCCCTCAATCCGTCATCGCGGCGTCGCGCGCTTTCAGCGCTTCGACGACAACGGACATGCGGCTCCCGAAGGAGCCTTTGACCAACACCACATCGCCCGGCCGCAGAAGCGAGAGCAGTCCTTCGTTAAGACCGGAGGAAAGTTCCGAATAGGCACCGCGCCGGGAGACGGGCAGCACCTCCCATAGAGCGCGCATCTGCGGGCCGCAGAGGAAAAAGAAATCGGTCGCGGCGGCAGCAGGATCGCTCGCTATGGCGCGGTGCAGATCCGCGCCCTTGGAACCGAGCTCGAGCATGTCGCCCAGTACCGCGATACGGCGGCCACCGGCTTTGGGCCGTGCGCCCTGCAGCAGTCCAAGCGCGACGGACACCGAAGCCGGGTTGGCGTTGTAGCTTTCGTCGATAAGCTCGATGTCGCCCACAAACAGGCGCGCACCGCGGCCTTTCAGCGGCGCGAAACCGAACAGGCCCTGGCTGGCGCGCACCACATCGACGCCAACCGCTTCGGCGGCAAGAAGAACCGCCATGGCATTCGAGGCGATATGCGCACCCTGCGCGCCGATGGCGAATACCATGCGCTTGCCACGAATATCGGCGGTGATCATCTGCAGATCGCCATCGGGCTTGCCCGCAAGAAGGCGGGCATCGGCGCCGTCACGGGAGCCGAAGGTCAGAATATTCGTAACGCCGCACGCGCGCGCATGAGCTTCGAGGCGTGCATAATGCGGATTGTCGTAGGGGAGAATGGCCGTGCCGCCAGGCTCCAGGCCCTCGAAGATTTCTGCTTTCGCGTCGGCAATGGCCTCCAGCGTGCCGAAATATTCAAGATGGGCAGGCGCGATGGTGGTCACCACCGCAACATGGGGCCGCACCTGAGCGACCAGCGCGCGGATTTCGCCCTCGTGATTCATGCCTATTTCGAACACGCCATAGGCGGCGTCGCGTTCCATGCGTGCCAGACTCAACGGAACGCCCCAATGATTGTTGTAGGAGGCGGCCGAGGCGGAAATTTTGCCCTCACGCCCCAATACAAGGCGGAGCATTTCCTTGGTGGTCGTTTTTCCGGCACTGCCCGTGACGGCAACGATGCCCGCCGCGCTGCGCGCGCGCGCGGCGCGACCCATGGCGACCAGCGCGTCCAGCGTGTCATCGACAACCAGCAGCGGCGCATGGGGCGAAATGCCTTCCGGAACGGAACTGACCAGCGCCGCGCCTGCGCCTTTTTCCAGCGCCGCCGTTACAAAGTCATGGCCGTCGCGGTTGTCGCCCTTCAGCGCCACAAAAAGATCGCCGGACGCAAGGGTGCGCGTGTCGATGGAGATGCCGTTCACATTCCATACGCCCTGAGCATTGCCGCCCGTCGCCTTCGCCATCTCGTCAGATGTCCATAGCGGCATCATGGGCGCGCTCCTTCCGCCGCACGCCCGCCCAATGCGATGGCGGCTTTCACCGCTTCGCCGCGATCCGAGAAGGGAAGCACCGTGCTGCCGATGATCTGACCTTCTTCATGGCCCTTTCCGGCAAGCACCAGCACATCGCCGGTCTCGAGAATTTCGATGCCTGCGCGAATGGCGGAAGCGCGATCCGGAATTTCCAGCGCGTCCGGACAACCCGCGCGGGCTTCGGCGCGGATGGCGCCCGCGTCTTCGCTGCGGGGATTGTCATCGGTGAGAATGGCCACATCGGCAAACTGACAGGCGGCTTTGCCCATTAAGGGACGCTTGCCGCGGTCGCGGTCGCCGCCGCAGCCGAACAGAATGACAAGCTTTCCCGCCACATGCGGACGCAGCGCACGCAGCACCGTTTCCATCGCATCGGGCGTATGGGCGTAATCGACATAGATCGGTGCGCCGCTCTTTGCGAAGGCCACGCGCTCGAGACGGCCTGGCGCGCCTTTCAGATGTTCCAGCGCGGCGAAAACGTTTCTCGCGTCGGCGCCAAGGCCAATGGCGAGCGCCGCCGCAACCAGCGCATTCGACATCTGAAATCCACCCGCGAGCGGAAGGGCGATGGCGTAATCATGCGTATTGTAGCGGACCACGACATGCTGGCCGCTGTCATAGGGCGTCTGCAATTGGACATGGAGCGTTTCGCCACCGAAGCCGACGGTAAATATTTTTCCGGCCCGGGCCTTCGCAACGGTGAGAACTTCATCCGCATGCTCGGCGTCCGCATTGATGACCGCAATGCCGCCTTGCGCAAGCAGATCCGCAAAGAGGCGCATTTTGGCGCCGAAATAATCCGCGAAGTCCGGATGGTAGTCCATGTGATCGCGGGTGATGTTGGTGAAACCCGCCGCCGAAATCCGCAATCCGTCGAGACGGTACTGGTCGAGACCATGGCTCGAGGCCTCGATGGCGACATGTTCCGCGCCTTCCTGTTTCAGTTTGGCGAGTTCGGCATGGAGCTTGACCGGATCGGGCGTCGTGTGACCGAGCGCGACGTGGCCGGACGGGGCGTCGATGCCGAGTGTCCCGACGCTCGCCGCCTTTTCGCCCAGCGCCGTCCAAATCTGGCGGAGAAAGGAGGCGACCGAGGTTTTGCCATTGGTGCCGGTGACGGCGGCAATCGTCTCGGGTTGCGCGCCGTAAAATTCGGCGGCCATCAGCGCAAGACGGCGGCGAGGATTGGAGTCAGAGATGAACGCGACATTGTGCGCGCGCACGTCATTCGCCGCTTCTGGCGGACCCATTACGGCGACTGCGCCGCGCGCGATGGCATCGGCGATGAACCGCGCGCCATCCGTCTTTGTTCCGGGCAGCGCGGCAAAAAGAAATCCCGGACGCACATCGCGGCTGTCAGCCGCAATGCCGCGAAATTCCTTCAGGTTTTCTGCCACGCCCACGTCTACTCCTCACCCTTCATTATGCCCGCGAATATGGTTCCAATATGGAGGTCTCACGGCGTCGCCAAGGCCGTTTCCGCAGGGGTGAGCGCTGCAAGATCAATCGACACACCAAGAAGCGGAGCGATCCGCGCGATCACGCGCCCGGTGGCCGGTGCAGCGGTCCAACCCGCCGTTGCGAAACCGAAACTTTCCTTGTTGCCTTTGGGTTCGTCGAACATTGTGAACACGAGATATCTCGGGTCCTGCGAGGGGAAAATTCCGGCAAACGACGTTATCTGCAGATTGCGCGAATAACCGCGTGCGGTGGCCTTTTCCGCGGTGCCCGTTTTGCCGCCGACGGCATAACCCGGAACGTCGGCCTTGCCGCCCGTGCCATCCGTAACAGCAAGACGCATCAGATAGCGCATTATTTGGCTGGCGCGCTCCGAGAGAACACGTTCGCCATGCTGGGTCTCGGAAGACTTCAGAAAGGTCGGCGTAACCATTGTCCCACCATTTACGGTCGATGCCGCCGCCGCGACGAAGCTGAGCGGATTGACGGAAATGCCATGACCGTAAGACACGGTGGCGGTTTCGATTTCGCCCCATTGGCGCGGCGTCAGAGGGGAGGCCATTTCCGGAATTTCGGTCTTGAGCGGCGACAGCAGACCCAACGTATCGAGGAAGGCGCGCTGCCGTTCGGCACCGGAGCGAAGACCGATCTGGGCCGTACCAATATTGGAAGATTCCGCGAAGACGAGTTCGGCCGACAGATCATGTCCGTGCTCGCCATAGTCGCCGATGGAGTAGCGCCCGAAACGCAAGGGACGGTCGATGACGAAGCGTTCGTCGAGGGTGATCGTCTGCTCCTCAACGGCTTCGGCAAAAGCGAAAATCTTGAAGATCGAGCCGAGTTCGTAGACATCCTGCGTCATGCGGTTGCGCACGGAATCACCGGGACCGAGGCCGCGGGCGTTCGGTTCGTAATCGGGAAGCGACACCATGGCGATGATTTCGCCGGTGCGCACATCGAGTACAATGCCGCCCGCGGCGATGGCCTGGAAGGATTCCTTGATCTGTGCGACTTCGTATTGCAGCGCGAACTGCACGCGCATGTCGAGCGACAGCGTCACAGGTTCGTCCGAATTGCGCACGAGATCGTTCAACCCGAGTTCGAGGCCGGAAACACCATTGCCATCGGGATCAACCTGCCCCACGACATGCGAGACGCTGCGCCCGCTGGGGTAATAGCGCTTGAAGCCATCCTCGAAGACGAGACCGGGAAGGCCAAGGCTCATCACTTCGGCGCGCTTGTCGGGGGTGAGCGCGCGGGCGACGAGCACATAATTGCGCCCCGAAGTGAACACCTCGCGCAAGCGCTCCTCGCTGGTTCCCGTAACGCCGGACAGAGCGGTGGCGGCTTCGCTCGAATCCCAGAAGGACGCGGGCGTCGCGTAGAGATCGCTCACGGGAAGGTCGCGCGCGATCAGTACGCCGTTGCGATCGACGAGATCGGCACGGCCGCCATTGGCCGGTTGCGCAACGGCTATTTGTGCGGGGCCATCGGCATTCAGAATGGTCAGATCGACGAGGCGAGCACCGATAATTGCAAAAGCGGCCGCACTTAAGAAGGCCGCAATCGAGATACGGCTTTTAACGAGTTGTGTCGCCTCGGGATGTGAATCCATCGCCTCACATGCCGGGATAGGAAGCGAGCGTGAACGCCGGGACCGAAGGATCACGCGCGGGCACCGGCAGCGGCGCGGGCAATGGCGCAGGTTCCAGTGCGGGCTCGGGGATCAGCATGCTTGCCGTACGGAAAGCGGGCTCGTCCGCCGGAATGAGCGCGCGCTCCGGCAGCAGCCTCAGCGATGCCAACTGCGTTGTCGGCACATCGGAAAGCGGGAGATGGCGCGCAGCGAGCGCCTGAATGCGCGCCGGCTGCGTGACCCGCGCCCATTCGGCACCGAGCACCGCGAGGAGGTTTTCTTCCTCTGCGATGGCTGCGTTGGTCGAGCGCAGATCCGCCTGGGAGATACGCGCTTCCTCGGCGACGCGGTACACCGCGAGACAGGTGAAACCGGCGAGAAAAACGAAGGCGAAATTCAGAGTGCGGATCATACGTGCCCTCCCTCAGAGGCGGCGAAAGATGACGAACCGCTCCAGGCCGGAGCAGGCGTGCGTTCCGCGGCGCGCAAATGTGCGGACCGCGCGCGCGGGTTCATGCGGACTTCTTCGGCGCCGGGCGCCACAGGCGACATATCGACAAGGTGGAAAGTGGGGCTGCGGCTATCGCTGGCCATAGGTTGATGGCGAGAGGCGCGCGCGGCGCGACCCGAACGCTCGGTGAGGAAGCGCTTCACGATGCGGTCCTCGAGCGAATGAAAGGAAACGACCGCGAGAACGCCGGAAGGCTTCAGTACCCGTTCGGCGGCTTCCAGCCCGCGTTCGAGTTCGGCGAGTTCGTCGTTCACATAAATGCGCAGCGCCTGAAAGGTGCGCGTCGCGGGATGAATCGCAAAGCGCTTGGCGCCGGGGCCGGCGGCGCGCTCGACAATTTCGGCCAGCGCCCGCGTTGTGGAAATAGGGCGCGCAGCGACAATCGCGCGCGCAATGCTGCGCGATTTCTTCTCTTCGCCATAGCGCCAGAAAATATCTGCGAGCTCCTGTTCGGTAAGCGTGTTGATCGTGTCAGCGGCGCTCATGCCGTTTCCGCTCATGCGCATGTCGAGCGGGCCGTCGCTGGAAAACGAAAAACCGCGTTCGGCTTCGTCGAACTGGAAAGACGACACGCCGAGATCAAGTGCGACGCCATCGACCATGCCGCCCGCCAGACGATCAAGTTCCGAGAAGGTGCCTTCGACAATGCGCAAGCGCCCGGCAAATTCTTTCGCCAGCACCGCGCCGCGCGCGATCGCGGCAGGATCGCGGTCAATGGCGACAACTTCGCATTCGGCGCGCGTCAACAGCGCCCGCGTGTAACCGCCTCCGCCAAACGTGCCGTCAACATAGATGGCGCCATTACGCGGTTTCAGCGCGGCCATCACTTCTTCCAGCATGACGGGGATGTGGCCGTTCACGATGCGCCTCCGGTACGCGAGGCGCGCGCACGCGCAATGCGTTCACGTTCGATCGGCGCAAAATTTTCCGGATCCCATATCTGAAATTTGCGGCCCATGCCGACAAAGGTGACGCGATCCTTGATGGCGGTGTGCGCGAGAAACTCGTCGGGAATGCGCA
Organism: uncultured Alphaproteobacteria bacterium; assembly: GCA_903862715.1. GTDB lineage: Bacteria > Pseudomonadota > Alphaproteobacteria > Micropepsales > Micropepsaceae > CAIYRG01. The sequence continues at coordinate 13,885 of CAIOYY010000088.1, read as the reverse complement.
CGCGCCCTTCATCGTCGAAAGGAAGGAGGCGGCTGGCGGCGAGCACCGCCTGCGCCTGTGCATCATGATCTTCGCTGAAGAACGGATCGAACGCGTTCAGACGCTCGGTGAATTCGGCAATTAACGTTTCGCCGAAAGCTTCGAGCGACGGGGTGACGAAAGACGGGAAGCAGTAAATGCCATGCGTGTTCTGCTGCGCCAGGATCTGCCGGAAAGGCGCAGGAACGCTGACCCGCCCCTTGCTGTCGAGCTTGTTGATCGTGGTCGAAACGAATGGCTGCACGGACAACGCGTACCCCCGGCACCCCACACGCCCTGCTTTGGAGATTCCAGCGAAACGCCGGAGGGGAGCGACCTGCCGAAGCAGCCGTATGGGATGACATGGGATAGCATGGGAAAAGAAAGACGGTCAATGAAAAAGCATAGTAAAACTATGCACTTGGCTGTTCTACCCTGGCACTACATTTGGTCTCATCTTGCCTTCGGGACCGATTCCACGAGAACGAAGCAGAAACACCGTAACGTTACAGTAATCACGGTAAACAAGCGGCTAATATTGCTGTTCTATATTCGTTCTCGATTCGGAATAAATAGCGTCAGATGGCCTGTAAGCCGGGTTCTGTCCTTCGTTGCCGAAGGGATGACCATTCCTCTGGGACGCCCCTTACGGAACGCCTCTCGCGACCTACCCGGACGACGACGCGGAAACGCGCCAATTGCCATCCCTATTTGGTCTTGCTCCCGGTGGGGCTTGCCATGCCGCCTTCGTTGCCGAAGCCGCGGTGCGCTCTTACCGCACCTTTTCACCCTTACCTGGACCGTTAAGGCCCATAGGCGGTTTGTTCTCTGTGGCGCTATCCCTGGGGTCGCCCCCGCCGGACGTTATCCGGCACCGTGTTTCCGTGGAGCCCGGACTTTCCTCCAGCCGCACCACCGATGAAGGCAGAGACGGCCAGCGGCCATCCGGCCATCTGACGCAGGGCCGAATGTCGGGGCGATGCCTCGAAAGGTCAAGCGTGGGGGAGAGCGTGCAGAAGGGCCGCAAGAATGGCCCGGCACTCGGAATCGGCGATACCGTCGATCCGCGAGGGGCGGAAATGGCGCTGAAAAGCGATGGTTGCCTGTTCGATGGTGGCGTTGGCTTCGGGCTCCATGCCGTAGCCGAAGACCCGAAGCCCCGCCTCGAAAGAGCCCGGCAGAACGAGATCGCGCGCCTCCGACCACAGACCTATGCCTTCGGACGCAAGACGCTTCCACGGGAACAGCTCGCCCGGATCGGCTTTGCGCGCCGGCGCAACATCGGAATGGCCGATGACGCGTTCGGGGGGGATGGGATGACGCGAAAGAATATCCTTCGACAGCGCGATCACCGCGTCGATCTGCATCTCCGGAAAGGGGCGATAGCCGAATTCATGGCCCGGATTGACGATTTCGATGCCGATGGCGCGGGCGTTGATATCGGTCGCCCCCGCCCAATAGGAGACCCCGGCATGCCAGGCGCGGTGTTCTTCGGCGACGTGACGATAGATCGTCCCGTCCTCGTCGACCGTATAGTGCGAACTGACCCGTGCGTCCGGATCGCACAGCCGCGCGACCGCCGCCGCTCCCGTCTGCATGCCAGTGTAATGTATCAGAAGAATATCGGCCGGCCCCGGACGCAGATCGTAATTCGGCGATGGACAGGAAATGGCGTCGATCACGGGGGCCTCGCCGATAGGGCGTCCTTGTTGCTTGTGCGGCGCGCGGCGGTAAACCAGTATTTCGCGCTTCGTAGACAGTGACGGAAAGAACTCGGCCATGACAAGTGTCCTCGTTACCGGTGCCAATAAGGGCATCGGCTTCGAATTCGCGCGGCAATATGCGCTGGACGGCGCCCGTGTTTATGCGGGCTGCCGCGATCCGGCGCGCGCGGAGGCGCTGAACGCATTGGCGGCGGCAAAGGAAAATCTTACCGTTCACAAACTCGACGTTACGATCGAGCGTGACATCGCCGCATTGGCGGATGTGCTGAACGGCGCATCTCTCGACATCCTCGTCAACAATGCGGGTATCGGCGGAGACCTCCATATCTACGAACCCGCGACCAGCGAAACCTTCGAAGACGTCCTGCGCACCAACACGATTGCACCGGTGCGCATGGCGCTCGCGTTGCGCACCAATCTGGAGAAGGGCGACGGCAAGATCGTCAATATCAGTAGCGGACGCGGCTCGCATGCGCGTCATCGCGGCGACGGCATCGCCTATTGCGCATCGAAGGCGGCGCTCAACAGCGCGATGTACGGCCTGTCGGTTCTTTGGAAAGACACCAAGCTGATTATCGTCATGCTCGCGCCCGGCGTCGTGATCACGGACATGAACCCCACCGGACGCCTGACACCGGAATTCTCGGTCGGCGCCATGCGGGACCTGATTTCCAGGCTCACAACCTCCGATAATGGTCGCTATATGAGTTATGAGGGCAAAGACATCCTGTGGTGAATGCAACACGGTACTGATGCAAGACTGCCACTTGGCTTTTTCCCCGAAAACCGGCGCTGCGCAAAGTCTTTTCACAACGGCGCCATTTCAGGCAACGCAAAACGCGACAAAGACATCACAACAGCAATTGCCCACATATTCCGCTGTGAAAATATTTTTGTTCCCAAGCAACGAAATTCTTATTGGCGCACTTCCCTCCTTGAGGCAGACTTCCTTTGCCTTTCCGAGAAAGTGGAGATTTGCCATGGTGAGAGAGCTGCAATTTCTAACCGTAGGTTTCGTCTTCGTATTCCTTGGGGCAATCGTTATCGGCGTCATCTGACGAAACCGATACGAGACAACAAATAAGGCCGGTGCAAACCGGCCTTTTTCTTTGGCGGGTTGCATCATGGCGTCACTCCGCATTTCATTCATCGGCGACAGCCTGGTTGCCGGCACCGGTGATCCCGAGTTTCTCGGTTGGCCCGGACGCATGGCACGCGCCGCTGAAGAACGCGGCCACGACATCACCTGTTACAATCTTGGCATTCGCGGTAACACCAGCGCCGAAATTCTCGCGCGCTGGCGACGCGAGGCGGATGTCCGTTACGTCGCGGGGCAGGACAATCGTCTGGTCTTCCAGTTCGGCGTCAATGACACCAAAGATGTTGACGGCAAGCGTATCGTTACGCCGGAGCAGGCGGAGATACAGGCGCGGGATGTATTGAGCGCCGCAAAAGCGTGGGTGCCCGTGCTGATGATCGGCCCGCCGCCGATAGAAGACGCTGCGCGCAATCTGCGCATCGCCGACATGTCGGCGCGGCTTGCAGGCGTTTCGAACGCGTTGGGTATTTCCTATTTCGACTCGTTCACAACCCTGAAGGGTTCGCCCGTCTGGACCCGCGCCGTTCGCGACGGCGATGGCGTACATCCGGTTGCCACAGGTTATGCCGAGTGGGCGCGGAGCATCGACGCCTGGACACCCTGGCGGATGTGGACGCCCTGATCAGAAATCGTCAGTGGGAAAAATCTCAGCGGCGACCCAGAAATTGGCGAGCAGCACCGCAATAAGCGTGCCTACCACCCACAATACCCAGCGCCACCGCCGCCAGACCCCACGATAAGAGGAATATTGCAGCGGAAGATCGGCGATATAGGCCGCGCAGTAAAAAACATTTGCGATAATGGCGAGCAGGAAGAGCGCGCCCGCAAGCGGGGCAAGCCAGGCCGACGGCATGCCAGGCCAGGCCATCACCAGCCAGAACAGGACGACGGCGGTGAGCACGGCATTATATAGAAGTCGGCCCCGCTCCCAGTAGCGGAGGGAATCATCGAGGATTTCGCGCAAGGTGGTTTCCATGGGGGCAGGCAGTGGGTTGCAATCGCTATCTTAACAGCGCGCGTGTTTTTTCTATGACCGTTTCCGGGGTGTCATAAAGCTCGACGACCAATTCCTGAATTTCTTCGCCATAGACTGGATCGACGGTGAGGCGCGAACGTTCGACTTCGCTGACGAAGTCGGGATCGTGCATGGTCGCCCGGAAGCCTTCACGCAGCGCAGCGAGGCGGTCGGACGGGATGCCCGGCGGCGCCAGGAAAGGATAGCCGAGCGTTTCCCGGGCGAACATCAGGCGGAAAATCTGAAGCTGTTCTTCATTCTGCGCCAGATCCATGATGTTCGGGACATTCGGCAGGTCGGGATTGTGCTCCAGCGAAAGCTGTAGGAACGGGGTGATAAGCCCCTGATCGAGCCATTCCTTCTTGCCGGAAAGAATGCTTGACCACGACCAGCTGCAGCGGCCATCGACCTCGCCGCGCTCCATCGCAAAATCGATATCGTTGCCGCCGGGATAGCCGCTGACAATCCGCATCTGCGTGCCGAGCGTACCGTTGATGATTTTGGGGAACACGTCCGTGCCAGAGCCGCCGCCGGTGGACCCTACATAAAGCGGGCGCTCAAACAGATCATTGAAATGATCGAGGCCCGATGCCGTCCAGGCGACGCAAACGCTCATGTCGTTGGTCGGCGTTCCGATCCATTTGAATTGCGTGGCATCGAAACGGGTGAGTTCACGAAGCCCAATCAAAGGTTCGAAGGCTGTGCCGCGATTGAGGACCGCAATGGCAGTGCCATCGCGCGGCGCAGCGTTATAAAGCCAGTTGGCGAGCTTCAGGCTTCCTGCGCCTTCCATATTCACCGGCACGAGGGTGGGATTGCCCGGAAGATGTTTGCTGATATGGCGCGCGACGAGGCGGCCATAATTGTCATAGCCCCCGCCCGGCGCGGTGCCGATATAAACGGTGAGGTCCTTGCCGCGATAAAATTCCGCGACCGATTGCGCAAAGGCCGGGGCCGACCCGAGACACGCCGCAAGGCCAGCCGCCAAGGCAGCGGAAAGAGATTTCAGCGCGCGCGAAGAACTCATTATTTCCTACCTGAACTCGCGGCCCTGAGGGGGCCGGGCATGTCGCGGATGCCGTTACGGCTTTTGCCGCATCAAGCATAGTAGTCCGCCGCCGCGCGCCGCGCGAGAGCCGCATGACCGGTCTCTCTGCCCTTTATATGGTTCTGGCCCCGCATTTGGGGGAGGTACGATAAACACTTCGTTGAATGCGGCCCGCGAAACTCAAGCCGCCTCGCTCGTCCTCGGATCATAATTGAGGATAGGCGCCAGCCAGCGTTCGGCGGTCTCGATGGTCCAGCCCTTGCGCCGCGCGTAATCCACCACCTGATCGCGCTCGATCTTGCCTATGCCGAAATAACGCGACTCGGGATGGCTGAAATACAGCCCCGAAACGGCAGAGCCCGGCCACATGGCGTAGCTCTCGGTGAGCTTGATCCCGGCATTTTTCTGACCGTCCAGAAGCGAGAACAACGTGCCCTTCTCGGTGTGATCGGGTTGCGCCGGATAACCGGGCGCGGGGCGTATGCCGCGATAGGTCTCCGCGATCAGCTCGTTATTTGTAAGCGCCTCGTCCGGTGCATAGCCCCAATAATCCTGCCGCACGCGCTGATGCAGGCGCTCGGCGAAGGCTTCCGCCAGACGGTCGGCCAGCGCCGACAGAAGAATGGCGCTGTAATCATCCTTGTCGGCCTTGAAGCGTTCGGCAATCGCTTCCTCGCCGATGCCGGTGGTGACGGCAAAGCCGCCGACATAATCGGGCACGCCACTTGTTTGAGGCGCCACGAAATCGGCCAGCGCGAGATTGGACCGGCTGCGGTCACGGGCCATCTGCTGGCGCAGCGTGTGAAGCGTCGCCAATTCCGCGGTGCGGCTTTCATCCGTATAGAGAATAATATCCTCATTGCGGGACGCAGCGGGCCAGAAGCCGATCACGCCACGCGCGGTCAGCCATTTCTCATCGACAATCCTTTTCAGCATCGCCTTCGCATCATCGAACAGCGCACGCGCCGCCGGTCCCGCATGGGGATCGTTCAGAATATCGGGGAAAGGGCCCCTCATTTCCCAGGCCTGAAAGAACGGACCCCAGTCGATGAATTCGGCAAGCTCGCCAAGATCGTAATGATCGAATGTCTGCAATCCAAGGAAGCGCGGTTTCGGCGGTACATAGGACGAAAAATCCGGTACGAAGCGGTTTTCACGTGCCTGACCGAGGCTGACATGGCGCTGCCCGCTTTTGGTATTGGCGTGAGTTTCCGCGATCTTGCGATATTCTTCCTTGATGTCGCTGATATAGGTGTCTTTCGTGTCGCGGCTGAGAAGCGCCGACACAACACCGACCGCCCGCGAGGCATCGGTCACATAGACGGTCTGGCCACGTTTGTAATTGGGGTGAATTTTCACCGCCGTGTGGACGCGCGAGGTCGTCGCCCCACCGATCAGCAGCGGAATGTTGAATCCTTCTCGCTCCATTTCGGCGGCGACATGGGACATCTCGTCGAGCGACGGCGTAATGAGCCCGGAAAGTCCGATGACATCGGCCTTCTTTTCCCGCGCAACTTCCAGTATGCGCGATACCGGGACCATGACGCCGAGATCTTCGACTTCGTAGCCGTTGCATTGCAGTACGACACCGACAATGTTTTTGCCGATGTCATGCACGTCGCCCTTGACGGTCGCCATGACGATCGTACCCGCCGCCTCGCGCCGCCCGCCCGCTTCCTTCTCCGCCTCCATGAAAGGCAGCAGATGCGCGACACCCTTTTTCATGACGCGCGCTGACTTCACGACCTGCGGCAGAAACATTTTCCCGGCGCCGAACAGATCCCCGACGATACTCATGCCCGCCATCAGCGGACCTTCAATGACATCAAGCGGACGTTTTGCCTGCAGCCGCGCCTCTTCGACGTCTTCGGTGACGAAATCGGCGATGCCGTGAACGAGCGCATAAGAGAGACGCGATTCGACGGATTCCTGACGCCATGCAAGCGTCTGTTCTTCGACCGCGCCGCCATCCTTGCGGTACTTCTGCGCGAGTTCGAGCAAGCGCTCGGTGGCGTCGGCGCGGCGATTGAGCAGCACGTCCTCGATGGCGTCGCGGAGTTCCAGCGGAATGTCTTCATAGACGACCAGCGCACCGGCATTGACGATGCCCATGTCCATTCCGGACTGGATCGCGTGATACAGGAACACCGAATGCATGGCTTCGCGCACCGCATCATTGCCGCGGAACGAGAAGGAAAAGTTCGACACGCCGCCGGAGATATGGGCGTAAGGCAAAGCCTGCCTTATGCGCCCCGTCGCATCCAGAAAGGCACGGCCATAATCATTGTGTTCTTCGATACCGGTCGCCACCGCGAAAATATTCGGATCGAAAATGATGTCTTCTGGGGGAAAGCCCACCCGGTCGACCAATATGTCATAGGCCCGGCGGCAGATATCGAATTTGCGCTCGGCCGTATCGGCCTGCCCGGTTTCGTCGAACGCCATCACGACCACGGCCGCGCCGTAGCGAAGCACCTTCTTTGCCGAAGCGATGAAGGCGTCCTCGCCTTCCTTCAGGCTGATGGAATTGACGATAGGTTTGCCCTGTACGCATTTCAGGCCTGCCTCGATCACGCTCCATTTGGAGGAATCGATCATGACCGGAACGCGCGCAATGTCCGGTTCAACCGCGATCAGATTGAGGAAACGCGTCATGGCCGCTTCGGAATCAATCAGACCTTCGTCCATATTGACGTCGATAATCTGTGCGCCGCTTTCGACCTGCTGCTTGGCAACTTCCAGCGCCGCTTCGTAATCGCCGTTCTTGATCAGTTTGCGAAATCGCGCCGAGCCCGTGATGTTGGTGCGTTCGCCGACATTGACGAAATTCGTCTCCGGCGTAAGCGTGAACGGCTCCAACCCCGACAGGCGAAGATAACGCGGTTTTTCGGTGGGCTTGCGCGGAACGATGCCGGCGACCGCCTTCGCCATGGCGCGGATGTGTTCCGGGCGCGTGCCGCAGCAGCCGCCGATAATATTGACGAGCCCGCTTTGCGCGAATTCCTTCGCATAGGCGGCCATGGATTCCGGGGTCTCATCATAGCCGCCAAAGGCGTTGGGCAGACCCGCATTAGGATGGGCGCTGACCAACGTATCGGCCGCATTGGCGAGGTCGGCGATGTAGGGGCGAAGCTCTTTCGGTCCGAGCGCGCAGTTCAGCCCGATGGCGAAGGGGCTGACATGGCGCATGGAATGCCAAAACGCTTCGACCGTCTGTCCGGTCAGCGTACGGCCCGACAGATCGGTGATCGTGCCGGAAATCCACACGGGCAGGGTCTCGCCGCAGATCTCGAACGCTTCCTCAATGGCGTAGATGGCCGCCTTCGCGTTCAGCACGTCGAAGATCGTCTCGATCATGATGATGTCGGCGCCGCCACGAATCAGCGCCAGCGTGGCTTCGCGATAGGTCTCGCGCAGCGCGTCGTAGGAGACATTGCGATAGGACGGGTCGTTGACATCGGGTGACAGCGATGCGGTGCGATTGGTGGGGCCGAGAACACCCGCGACGAGACGGGGCCGCTCCGGGGTCGACGCGGCATCGCAGATCGCGCGGGCAAGTTTCGCCGCTTCCTCGTTCAGTTCAACGACCAGATGTTCGAGGCCGTAATCGGCCTGGCTGATCGTGGTCGAATTGAACGTGTTGGTTTCGATGATATCGGCGCCGGCCTCAATATAGGCATTACCGATTTCACGAATGATATCGGGGCGTGTCAGCACCAGAAGATCGTTATTGCCCTTCAGATCGGACGGGTGATCAGGAAACCGCGTCCCCCGAAAATCCTTTTCGGTGAGTCCATAACCCTGGATCATCACGCCCCATGAGCCGTCGAGCACGAGAATGCGTTCGCGCGCGGTTCTATGCAGCCATTCGAGACGTTCCTTGCGCGTCGTCATACGCTAACCAACTCTTTCACGGGTTTGATGCCCAGCAGATTACAGACGGCAAAAGTGAGTTCCGACTGATTTAAGGTGTAAAAGTGAAATTGCGAGAAGCCCTCGGCGCGCAGCACACGCACCTGTTCTGCGAGAACCGCGCCCGCAATCAGTTTGCGGCTCGCAAGATCGTCATCAAGCCCCTCATAGAGTCCGGCAAGCCAGGACGGCACGCTCGCGCCGCAGCGTTCGGCCATGCGGCGAATACCCTTGAAATTGGTCGTCGGCATCAGGCCCGGTACGATGGGAACATCGATTCCCGCTTTCAGCACTCGGTCGCGGAAACGCGGTATCGCGTCATTGTCAAAAACGAATTGCGTAATCGCGCGGGTTGCGCCGCTATCGACCTTCTTTTTGAGAAGCGCGATGTCCGCATCAAGCGACGCGGAATCGGGATGCTTCTCCGGATAAGCGCCGACGCTGACTTCAAAATCGGCAATCGCGCGAATGCCCGCTACGAGCTCAGCAGTCGACTGATAACCCTGAGGGTGGGCGCGATAGGCGGCATCGGGTTCGGGCATATCGCCGCGAAGCGCAACGACATGGCGCACGCCCGCCGCCCAGTAATCACGGATTACGCTGTCGACTTCATCATGCGTGGCCCCGACACAGGTGAGATGCGCGGCAGGTTTCAGGCCGGTTTCATCGACGATACGCTTGACGGTGGCATGGGTGCGTCCGCGCGTGGAGCCGCCCGCGCCATAGGTCACCGACACAAACGCCGGTTGGAGCGGCGCGAGGCGCTCGATAGCGCTCCACAGTTGCAATTCCATTTCCGGCGTCTTGGGCGGAAAAAATTCGAACGAGACCTCGACCTTGTCGTCTGACGCCGCGAAGGGATTGTCGCTCATGCGGCTTCTCCCACTTTACCAGCGCCGGTACCCGACTGGGCTTCGCCCGGCGCCTGGGCCAGCCAGACCATGACGGTCAGTTTCTCGTTGCCGCCGCTGGGGGCAAGCGCTTCCTGCGCGAGGAGCGTCAGGCCCGCGGATGCGAACCACCCCGCGACCTCACGCTCGGAAAAACCGAGGCGGCGATGGGCGTGTTCGGTGCGCAAAAATTCCAGTTCATGCGGTGCGAAATCGGCAATGAGCACGCGGCCGCCGGGACGCAGCACGCGCAGGGCTTCGCGCAGCGCCGCCGCCGGATCGTCGAGATAATGCAGAACCTGATGAAACAGCACAGCGTCGAAACTCTTTTCGATAAAGGGAAGGCGATAGACATCGCCGAGGCGGACCTGACAGCGCGGACCCCATTTGGCAAGACGGTCGCGCGCAATGCTGAGCATTTCAGGACTGGCGTCGATGCCGACGCCGCGCACGATGTGGGGTGCAAGAAGTTCGAGCATGCGCCCGGTGCCGGTGCCTGCATCAAGCACCGATTCCATTTCGCCCTGACCCAGCAATTTCAGGATCGCATTTTCGACGTCGCGTTCGGGCACATGCAGCGAGCGCAGGCGCTCCCAATCAGGCGCATTGGCTTTGAAATAAGCCGAAGCCTCGCCCGCGCGCGCCTCGCGCACTTCCGAAAGACGACGGCGGTCGGACGCCAGTAGGGGGTCACCGGCGAGATCCGACAGGGAGGCCAGCGCGCGGGACAGCACCCCCGCCTCCTGCCGGTCATTCGCCCGGTAGAACACCCAGGTACCTTCCTTGAAACGATCGAGGAGCCCGGCCTCGCCCAGAAGTTTGAGATGGCGGCTGACCCGGGGCTGACTCTGGCCCAGAATCTGGGTGAGCTCGCTGACCGTAAGTTCGGCTTCGAGCAACAAAAGGAGCAGGCGCAGCCGGGTGATGTCCCCGGCCGCGCGCAGCATACCGACCAGATATTCCGTGTCCTTCGCCATTCCGTCCGTCCATCTGGCCAAGCCAAGCTGGGACCGCAGCCCACCTCAACCTAGGGCAATAATATAAACATATCTTTATATAATTATGCAATCTCCGCACAGTTATTCCGGAACCAAGCTATTGGCAGGGAGCTTGGACGTCGCAATATCCCGGACACTTTCCCGCGGGAGGAATGTGCTAAATTACACCTGCGAAGCGATTTGGAACGTATTCGATTTATCCGCGAGTTTGAGGGGTAGCGCCTGAAGGCCGGAATGGGCCGCAGGACAATTCGGTGATGCATACAAAACGGAATGTCGGGGTGATTCTTCTGGCCGGGCTTCTGCTCGCGGGCTGCGCGACGATGGGCGCAGACGGCTTTGCCGAGGACAATAATGATCCCTTCGAGGGGGCGAACCGCGTAGTATTCGATGTCACGCTGGCGGTCGACCGCGCGGTGGCGAAACCCGTCGCCACCGCCTACCGGGATGTCCTGCCCGTTGAAGTGCGCGACATGGTCCGTAATTTCCTCAACAATCTCAAATCGCCGGTCATTTTCGCCAATGATATTCTTCAGGGCGAAGCGGACCGCGCCGGGGTCACGTTCGTACGGGCCATCGTCAACACGGGCATCGGCCTTGGCGGCCTTTTCGAGGTAGCGGAGGAATGGGGCTATGAGGGCCATTCCGAGGATTTCGGGCAGACTTTGGCGGTCTGGGGTGTGGGGGAAGGGCCCTACCTGATGATCCCCCTTCTCGGTCCGTCCAATCCGCGCGATCTCGTGGGGCGTGGAATCGACAGTATTTTCGACCCGCTCAGCTACGTCCAATGGGGCGATGAATCTTACGTGCCTTATGTGAGGGCCGGCGTGGACATTATTGACCTGCGCTCGCGCAATATTGAAACGCTGGACGACGTTGAACGGACATCGGCCGACTTCTACGGCGCGGCGCGCAGCCTTTACCGCCAATCGCGGGAGAACGAAATCAATAATGGTATGGCCGAAATCGAGGAATTGCCGGATTTCTGATCCATCCCACCCCCTGCCCTTACAAAAGCGGCGAGCGGGAACGAAGGCTTAGACCCGGCGTTAAGCATTATGTTGCCATAAGTGCAGACCATAGTGCCGATATTTGATTGCCGCCGAGGAATTTCCCATGAAGACCACCTATCGCCGCGATCTGGCCTTCCGCCCATCGCACCCCATCCGCAGAGTCCCTCGCGTGCTGTGCGCACTGATGGTCGCCGCCGCGATGATGCTCGGCGTGTCCTTCATGGCCCAGCCGGTCAAGGCCTCTCCAGAAACCGAAGCCTTCATCCAGAAGACCATCGATGATGGCTATGAGATCCTCAACAGCACCACGCTGAGCGCGGCCGACCGCAGCGCCCAGTTCCGCACCTTCATGATGTCGCTAACCGACATTCGCCGTATCGCCACCTTCACGCTCGGACCTTATGTGAATCGGGCGTCCGAAGCGGACGTAAACGATTTCGTCGATGCGTTCACCGACTATGCCGTGACGGTCTATGAAGTGCGCCTCGGCAAATATACCGGCCAGACGATGCGGGTGGTCGATTCCGAAGATGGCAGGCCTGACGATTCGGTCGTGAATGCTGTCGTCGTGAATCCAGCCAATCCGAATGGCACGAATATCCGCGCGGCGTTCCGCGTGCGCAACGATGCGCAGGGCGCGCCGATCATCACCGATATGCAGGTCGAAGGCGTCTGGCTTGCAATCAATCAGCGCGCAGACTTCACCTCGTTCCTGCAGCAGAACAATGGCAGTGTTCCGGCGCTGTCGGCATCGCTCCGCCAGCAGGCGCAGCAATTGCGCGCGGCGAACTAAGCGTTTGCCATTTCCCCATTCCGGGGCAGCATTCAGGCCCGCATGAAGCGCTTGTATTTGATCTTGTGCGGCGTTTCCGCGTCGATTCCAAAACGGCGCTTACGATCTGCCTCATAGTCCTGATAATTGCCCTCGAACCACTCGACATGGGAATCGCCCTCAAAAGCGAGGATGTGGGTCGCGATGCGGTCCAAAAACCAGCGGTCATGGCTGATGATCATCGCGCAGCCGGCAAAATCTTCGAGCGCATTTTCAAGCGCGCGCAGGGTTTCCACGTCGAGGTCATTGGTCGGTTCGTCGAGCAGTAAAAGATTCGCGCCCGATTTCAGCATCTTCGCCAGATGGACGCGGTTGCGTTCACCGCCCGAGAGCTGACCGACTTTCTTCTGCTGATCGCCGCCCTTGAAATTGAAGGCGCCGACATAAGCGCGGCTCGGCATGGTGCGTTTGCCGAGTTCGATCACGTCCTTCTTTTCCGAGATTTCCTCCCACACTGTCGCATTCGGATTCAAGGAATCGCGCGACTGGTCGACATACCCCATGGTGACGGTTTCGCCGATCCGCATCGTGCCGGTGTCGAGCGTCTCCTGTCCGGTCATGATGCGGAATAAGGTCGTTTTGCCCGCGCCATTGGGCCCGATGACGCCGACAATGCCGCCGGGCGGCAGGCGGAAATTGAAATCCTCAAAAAGCAGACGGTCGCCATAGGCCTTGCCCATGTTTTCGGCCTCGACAACGACAGAGCCGAGACGGGGGCCAGCGGGAATCGTAATCTGCGCTGTGGTCTGACGCGCTTCCTGCGACTTGGCGAGCATCTCTTCGTAAGACGCGATACGCGCCTTGGATTTGGCCTGACGCGCGCGCGCGGAGGATTTGATCCATTCACTTTCACGGGCAAGCGATTTGTAACGCGCTTCTTCCTGCTCGCTTTCGGTTTCCAGGCGCTTCTCCTGCGCCGCGAGCCAGGTTGAATAATTGCCTTCATGCGGAATGCCGTGACCGCGGTCGAGTTCGAGAATCCAGCCCGTTACATTGTCGAGGAAGTAACGGTCATGGGTGATCAGTACCACCGTGCCCTTGTACTCACGCAAGGTACGCTCGAGCCACGCAACAGACTCAGCATCGAGATGGTTGGTCGGTTCGTCGAGCAGTAGAAGATCGGGCGCTTCGAGCAGCAATTTGCACAGCGCCACCCGGCGCTTCTCGCCGCCCGAAAGTTTATCGACCTGCGCTTCGGGATCGGGACAGCGCAGTGCGTCCATTGCCATCTCGACCTGCGAGTCGAGATCCCAGAGATTCTGGGAATCTATCTTATCCTGGAGCTGCGCCATTTCATCGGCGGTTTCGTCGGTATAGTTGGAGGCGATTTCATTAT
>CAIOYY010000087.1 GCA_903862715.1 uncultured Alphaproteobacteria bacterium | reverse complement strand
GTGAGCTGGGTTTAGAACGTCGTGAGACAGTTCGGTCCCTATCTGCCGTGGGTGTTCGAGACTTGAGAGGATCTATTCCTAGTACGAGAGGACCGGAATGGACGCACCTCTGGTGGACCGGTTGTCGCGCCAGCGGCACTGCCGGGTAGCTACGTGCGGACAAGATAACCGCTGAAAGCATCTAAGCGGGAAACTTACCTCAAAACCAGGTCTCGCTCGAGAGCCGTGGAAGACTACCACGTTGATAGGCTGGGTGTGTAAGCGCAGCAATGCGTTGAGCTTACCAGTCCTAATCGCTCGATTGACTTGAACACTCGGCACTTTAGTTCCATGTCTGGAGAGAAAATCTCGGTTGCGTGAACGCGATCGATGGTTCGAGATATTACGAAACCCTAATACCCGTTCTTTGCTGGCCTGGTGGTCACAGCGGGGGAATTCCACCCGATCCCATTCCGAACTCGGCCGTTAAAGCCCCCAGCGCCTATGGTACTGCGTCTTAAGACGTGGGAGAGTCGGTCGCTGCCAGGCCTGCCAAGCACGGTTTTAGTAACCCCGCATCACAACGAAATTCAAAAGCCCCGCAGTATTCCTGCGGGGCTTTTTGCATTTTGGATCGTTCGACTTTTGGAGTGTCTCGTAGCGTTTGTTTTGTTTCCGTTGCGGAGACGTCCATGACACGCCCGTTTCCGTCCGCACTGCTGCTTGCCCTTAGCTGTCTCGCGGCGGCCTGCTCGGAGCCCGCGATCAGGGCCGGCGAACACTCCCAATATGAATTGCGGCGCGGTGTTTACGCATCGGACTCCGCAGCCTGCACGGTCACACATAGGCCCGAAGCCTTCGCGGCATTCGGCGAGGATGTCTTCATTACGCTTCTTCCCAACGAAATCGCCTATTTCGACTCGCGCTGCCGGTTTGGCGCCTTAACTCCAGAAGGAGAAGATCCGGATCTGTTCGGCACCCGCGCTACCTGCCGAGGCGAAGGCCGTGTGTGGGAGCGCGAAGTACGCATTCGAGTGGTTGGCGACGACGAAGCTGATTTCATGGACGAACAGGGCGAGGCACATCGTTACGCTCTTTGCGGCGGATGAGCAGAACCCTAAGGCCCACCTCTTAACCCTTGCTCTCATTGATCTATTTTCTTGCCCTTCTCTTTACTTGCGTGCGTTACGTGTGCTGCGCCAAGCTCGCTAGCCCATGCGTTCGCATGCAGAGCAAAAAAATAGGGAGGCGGGAATGAGCATTCGTCGGGCAGTCTGTCTGGGGATGGCGGCGGTAACGGTATCGTTCGGTACTGCGCTGGCACAGGTGAATCCGCAATTCGTCATTGGTGGCGAGGAATCCGAGCAACTTTACGACCGCATCTCGATCAACGCCGCCACCGCACGGGCGATCGCTGAAGCCTGCGAAGCCATTGCAGTGCGCAACAATAGCCGCGTGGTCGTCGTAATCCTCAATCCCTACGGTCTGGTCATTCATCAGCATGCGATGGATGGAGAGGGTTACGTCTCGATCAATGCCGCACAACAAAAGGCGATGACCGCACTGCGGACCCGTCGGCCTACCGTTCTTCTCACCAATCGCAATTTCGAAGATCGGTTTACCCAGACGCACATGTTTGGCTACGATCTGACCGTGCAGGAGGGTGGGCTGCCCATAATCGTCGATGGACAATTGATCGGCGCCATTGGCGTGGGCGGCATTCCCGGCGCGCATCGCAACGCGACTTATGACGAAGACAAATGCGCCTATGATGCGGTGGTTTCCGTCGTCGGGCCGCAGCCCCCGCTTCCGCAAAATCTCGAAGCGGAAGAATGGGAAAGTCGTCCCGGTCCCGCGACACCCTGAGAAAGTGGCCACGCCTGACGGAAGGCGCAGCTTCTATCCATTCAGATACCATATCGTTCCGTTCAGGACGGAGGCGAACGCGACCCATGCGATATAGGGCGCGAATAGCAGCGTCGCGATTCTGTCGAAACGGGAGAAATGGGTCGCGGTCATGATGATCGCAATCAGAAAGACGAGGACCTCGATGAAGGCGGCGCCGGGACTTTGCGCCCCGAAGAAAAGGAACGACCAGACGAGATTGAGCGCGAGCTGGAGGAAGTAACAGACGAACGCCTGACGCGCCTGCCCAAACCCGACTTTGCGCCATACAAGCCAGCCTGCGATGGCCATGAAGATATAGAGCGTGGTCCACACCGGCGCGAACACCCATGCCGGCGGATTGAAGGAGGGCTTGTTGAGGGTCTGATACCAGGTGTCGACACTGGTTGAGGTTACCCACGCACCTAGACCCGATATGGCGAAGCAAAGAACCAGGAATCCGGCCAGGGCCGCAGCATCCCGGACAAGCGAGCGAGGGGACGTTTCCTGTGTCATTTGGCCTTCTTCGGGGTTGGGGTCAGCACACTGAACTTATAACGCACGAACCCAGAATAGGGCGTTCCTGCTGCAAAAAAGCCCGTCACAACGGCGGGTTCTCGCCCAGTGACGCGCGCCGGAATTGCCTTGGAACCCCGGCCTTGGCATGCTCCCCGACGAGATGCGCAGAAGCATCCAGTAACCTATGGGAGGGAAGAATGAAGCTCAATAAAAATTGGGTCGGCGGTCTGATGGTTGGCGCTTTTTCGGCAATGGCGAGCGCGAATGCGCTGGCGCAGGTCGATGCGCGATTTGTTATTACCGGTGAGGACGCCGCGGTAAACGGCGAAATGAACATGATCAATGCCGCGACGGCCAAAGGCATCGCGGAAGCGTGTGAACGCATGGCGGTCGAACACAATATGGGTATGGCGATTGTCATTCTCGATAATTTTGGCAATGTCGTGCATCAGCACCGTATGGACGGCGCGGCGCGTTACACCGCGATCCACACCGCCGAACTCAAAGCCGAAACCGCGCGCCTCACGCGCCGTCCTTCCAAGCTTCGCATGAACGCCGTCATCCAGAACCCGGCGTCGGAAGTGCGCGAATGGAATCTCGGCTACTTCCCGAATGCCGGCGGCCTGCCCATCTGGGTAGGCAATCAGATCATCGGCTTTGTCGGCGTCGGCGGCATGAACCCGCGACCGCCGGAATGGAGCGACGAAATTTGCGCCCATCGTGCGCTGGAAGAGGTCATTGGCCCGCAGCCGGCGCTGGTCGAGGATCTGCCCCGCAACTAGATCGTGGAACAGAGAGGGCCTCGCCATACGGCAACGCCCTCTCTGCCCTGTTTTTTGGGGCGACACCTTTCGGACAATTCCATTCGGGGGTTCACATGAGACATAGCATTTTCACACGGCTTGCCCTGTTCGGTGCGATTTTCACGATGTCGATGCCCGCTGCTGCGCAGGTCGATCCGCGCTTTATCGTTTCCAGCGACGTCGCCGCGATGACCGGCGAAATGAATGCCATCAATTTCGCAACCGCCGAGGCGATTGCCAAAGCCTGCATGAGAATTGCCGCTGAGCGCGGTGAAACCATGGCGATCGTCATTACCGATAATCTCGGCAGTCTTACTTATGCCGGCCGCATGGATGGCAACACGCTGACGTCGGTCATGTTTGCCCAGCGCAAGGCCGCGACGGCACGGTTGACACGCGCGCCTACGCATCTGCGTCAGAACAATGTGACGCGCGATCCTAATGCGACCACGCGGGAGATCTATCTTGGATTGCTCCCTAATGCGGGCGGGCTTCCCATCTGGGCTGGCGATCAAATCATCGGTTTCATCGGGGTGGGCGGCTCCAATGCCCGCCCACCGGAATGGAGCGACGAGATATGTGCCCATCGTGCGCTGGAAGAAGTGATCGGCGGACAGCCGCCGCTCACGCAGGATCCTTAGGCATTTCGTTCGCGCAAAATGAACAAGGCCCCGATTTCGGGGCCTTGTTCATTTTCGGTGCATCGCTAGTTTGGGGCGTAAGGGACTTGCTCTTCTCGGGTGGGGATCTCCCTGCCGGTAAGATCGGGGCGTTCTCGCAACAGAACGTGCGACAGCGCGGCTCCGAACAGAAAAATCTGCGCCGAGTAATACACCCAGAAAAGAAGGGCGATAAGCGCGCCCGCAACCCCATAACTCGATCCGACGCTGCCGCTTCCAAGATAAGTGCCAATCAGAACCTTTCCAACCTGAAATAAAGCTGCCGTAACGATGGAGGCCAGCGCCACATTGCGGAATGTCAGGTTCTTCGCGGGCAGAATCCGATAGATCGCGGCGAAGACGGCAGCGATGATGGCAAAGGAAACGAAAAAATTCAGTCCCCTCAGAATCGCGGCGCCGAAGGGCAGGCGCGCATTGAGCGCATCCGTGAAGAATGTAATGGCCGCGTCGGTGACCAGCGAAATCAGGAGAAGAAATCCCATCGCAACAACGAGGCCAAAACTAGCGGCGCGCGCCCTGATAAAGCGCGAAAGCGTTTCGCCTCGCGGCTGTACTTTCCAGATGTCATTCAGGCCGTCGCGCAGTTCAAGAAAAACGCCGGAAGAAATGACGACGAAACCGGCGATGCTGACCAGAGTGGCGAAGGTACCTTCCGACAACTTCGACGCGCTCTGGATGGCGCTCTCAAGAAGTCCGGCGCCGTCCTCGCCGATCAGTCCGCGGAGCTCATAGACGATACGGCCCCTCGCCGCCTCTTCGCCGAAGAAGAAGCCGGCGATGGCAATGGCGATGACGAGCACGGGAACGAAGGCTGTAACCGCGTAGAAGGAGATCGCCGCGCCCCGCGTAGGGCCCGAAGCCGCGAAGAAAATGTCGACGGATTCCTGTAGGGTTTTCCAGACGGCGCGAAGCATGGATAATCCGGCAAAGCGGGGGCTATATAGAAAGCGGCGGTGACGCCCTTCGGTTCCCGGCTGCCTCCCGATTCGCACCCAGATCTGATACGGCGTAGCCGCTTTTTGAAAAAGGTTCCGGTTCTATGGACGCACTATCGCTCCGTCTTGCCGGCGGCACCATTCTGGTCGTGCCGCCCTCTCTGGAGGCGATTACGACTTACGTCCTGTTAGAGCAGGAAAAATGGTTTGAGAAGGAGGTCATCTTCCTCGACGCGTGGCTGCGACCGGGAATGTGCGTCATCGACATTGGGGCTCATCTCGGAGTCTATGCCGTTTCGGCGGCACGCAAAGTCGGTCCCGGTGGGCATGTCTACGCCTATGAGCCCGCAGCGGAGGCGCGCAGTTATCTGCGGCGGAGCGTAGAGGCAAACGGCCTCACGAACCTGGATATCCTTCCTGCCGCGCTTTCCGATACACCACGTTACGGTTTTCTGTTTCATGGCGGTTCAGGCGAACTTCACAGCCTCGGCGGCCGCGGCACGGGTGAGAACATTTCCATTACCTCGCTTGATGCGGATGACAACATAAGGGATTGGCCGTCCCCCGACTTGGTCAAGATCGATGCCGAAGGCGAAGAGGTGCGTATCGTAAAGGGAGCGCAGGCGTTCTTTTCCCGCCACTCGCCGTTGGTGATGTTCGAGATAAAGGCAGGCGATAAACCCAGTCTCGATTTGCTACCCTACCTGGAAGCGCTGGGTTATCGTGTGTTCCGCGCCCTTGGCGGCTCGCCGCTTCTCGTTCCATTCGATGCGAACGCGCCATTGGATATCTTCGAACTCAATCTTTTCGCGGCGAAAGCGGATCGGGTGGCACACCTCGCCGCAGAAGGACTTCTTGTCAATTCCATTCCGAAGTGGATTCCGGATGAAGCGGCGCGCGCCAAAGCGCTCGAAGCGCCGCGCCGCTTTGCCTATGCAGACGCGTTCACGGGACTATTCGAGAAACACACACCGCTCGATCCACTTTACCGAGATGCCCTCGCCGGTCTCGCAGCATGGAAGGACGCGGCGCTCCCTTTGAACGAGCGTCATGCTGCGCTGGAATTTTCCGAGCAGACGCTTGCCCGGCTTTGCGAAACGCGTCCGACGCTTGCGCGGCTCTCAACCCTTGCGCGCGCAAGCTGGGAAACAGGGCGGCGCATTCATACGGTAAATGCACTTTATGCTTTTTCCGCAATCCTGCAGCGGGGAAGCCGAACCTTGGACGAGCCTTTCTGGCCGGCCAACCCTCGTTTCGATGCGATCGATCCAGGAAAAAATCAGCAGGACTGGTTTTTTGGCGGTACGCTTGAGCAACTGGTGTTGGCCGAACGGTTTTCGTCGTTGTACGGACCTGCGCCCGTCAATCTCGCCTGGCTGGAGACGTTGGCCTTCACGTCGGCGGAAATATCGCGCCGGCGCATGCTGGATGCACTCCGGGCCGGACAAACATTTGTCGTTCCCGAGCGACTGAAAGCCGACGCCGCCGATCATCTGAACGCGGAAATTTGGCGTGCGGGAACGCCGCCCCTTGGTTTAAGCTAAAACGAAACAGGCTCCGTGAGAGCGCCGATTGAGAGGACGTCGATGCAGTATCTGCACACCATGGTTCGGGTAAAAGATCTCGAGGAAAGCCTCGCTTTCTATTGCGACAAGCTCGGCCTTACGGAAATTCGCCGGACCGAGAACGAGAAGGGACGATTCACCCTCGTCTATCTCGCGGCGCCGAGTGATGAGGCGCGGGCTCGCTCGAACGCCGAAGCACCAATGGTGGAACTGACCTATAACTGGGACACCGAGGATTACACGGGTGGGCGCAATTTTGGCCATATGGCCTTTGCGGTCGATGATGTCTACGCAGTCTGCCAACGCCTGATGGACAAAGGCGTTACGATCAATCGTCCGCCGCGCGATGGCTGGATGGCGTTTGTGCGCTCGCCTGACGGCATTTCCATCGAATTGCTGCAAAAGGGCGAACGTCTCGCGCCGCAAGAACCCTGGGCATCCATGCCCAACACCGCCAACTGGTAGGCCTTGGCCGCGTCCTTGCACTGACGGTTCATCGGTAAAACGTACCGGTTTCAGATCCGCCCGTTGACGGCCTCTCAGGGCTACGCAAGATGGCTACGGGCGAAGGCCGTTCTTCGCGTTACGGAGGGTGGAAATGAGAAAGAGCATTTTAGGGGCAGCGATTTTCTCCGCGGGACTTTGTCTGGCGGCGGGCGCATCGGCGCAGGATGTGCCGGAACAATTCGTGGTCTCGGGCGAAGCCGCACGTGACATAAGGGAATTCAATCAGATCAATGCGGCAACCGCGCGAGCGATTGTCGATTCCTGCGTGGCCTTTGCGACCGAACACAATACAAGCGTCAGCATCTATGTCCTCGATCAGTTCGGAAACCATGTCGATATGCATCGTATGGATGGCCAAGGCTGGAACAATATTCGCACCGCGGAAATGAAAGCGCGCACCGCGCTTCTCACCCGCGAGCCCTCGCATGCGCGTATGAATCAGGCGCGAATGAATCCATTCTATGAACTGTATCAGATGAGCGCGCATGGGCTTTTCACCAATTCCGGTGGTCTGCCGATTGTGGTCAATGATCAGTTGATCGGCAGTGTCGGCGTTGGCGGCGCGCCCGCTTCCCCGGAATTCACCGATGAAATGTGCGCCCATCATGCGCTGACACAAGTGATCGGTCCGCAGCCGGCGCTTCTTCCCGTCGAGCCGCCGCGCCATCCCTTTACCGGCGAACCGATCTGGTGCCGCGGCGGCGCGGGCCCGGATCCCGCAACGGGCGGAACGTGTGACTGATCCGTTCTGATCCCTCTCGCCTTTGCGGCAGTGCGAAACAGGCCTCGCGTCATGTTGGCGCGGGGCCTTTTTGCTGCGGTGCGAACCGTCTTGCGGCGGTTGTACCGTTACCGGTGAAGGGGCAAGATTGCCTCACGGCGAAGGCATTCTTCGCATTGGGAGGGTAACAAATGAAAAAACGCTATTATGGAATGGGATTGCTTTCGGCCGTTGCGGTTATGGCCATCGCGGCGGGCGCGAGCGCGCAGAATGTTCCCGCCGAATTCGTCGTGTCGGGCGAAACGGCGGCAGAGATTCTCGACTACACGACGATCAATCTTGCAACGGCCGAGCGCATCGCACAGGCGTGCGAACGTCTTGCGACGGAAGAGAATGTGCAGGTCAGCATTCATATTCTCGATAATGACGGCAACACCGTTTACATGCACCGGATGGATGGTCAGGGCTGGATTCAGATTGCGACGGCCGAAATGAAAGCGCGTACGGCGCTTATGGGCCGCATCCCGAGCAAGGACCGCATGAACCGCGTGATCGAAAATCCCCTCGCGGAATTTCAACAGATTCAACTGGGCTTTTTCCCGAATTCGGGCGGCCTTCCGATCATCGTCAACAATCAGCTCATCGGCGCGATTGGCGTGGGCGGTTCCGCCCCGCGTGTCGCCGAAGGCTGGAGCGATGAAATCTGCGCCCATAAAGCGCTGACGGAAGTGCTCGGCCCCCAGCCGCCGCTGCTCGAAGATCTGCCGCAGCCCGAGCAGCCGGAGCCTGCCAATCCTGCGCCGGTTCCGACCTTCCGCATCGCCAATCCGCCAGCGTCCAACCTTCCGCCGGAATTCGTTGTCTCCGGACCTGCGGCTGGCCGCATCTATGACGCCAACCAGATTTCGGGTGAAGCCGCGCGCGGCGTGGCTGTGGCATGCCGCGCCTGGGCGGCGGAGCATGGCGGCACGATGTCGATGTTCATTCTCGATCCGTCGGGCAATTTCGTACATTCCGAACGGATGGACGGACAGGTTTACAACAATATGTATACGGCGATGTTGAAAGCGCAGACGGCGCTCAAGACCAAGCAGCCGACCTCGGTGCGCGCCGCCGGCCTTCGCAATGATCCGTCGGGAATGCCGCGTTCGGTGTTCTGGTATAATTTCTACGCCGTATCCGGCGGCCTTCCGATCGTCGTCGATGGCGAACTGATCGGTGCGCTCGGCGTCGGCGGCGGTGCCGGCGGCGGTGACGAAGCCTGCGCGATTGCCGGCCTTCAGGCCGTATTCGGCGACCGGGTTACAGTACCGGTCTATCCTGGTTGATCGCTTCGCCTAAGGACAAAAGGCCCTGTATCTTCACGATACGGGGCCTTTTTGCTGTCTCGAGACCGGTTGTCGATAGAGTGCCGACTCAAATATGGTCCGGTCATGAAAATCATCGCTCTCGATTTTGAAACGGCCTGTCCGGAACCGGGCAATGCCTGCCAGATCGGATTGGCCTGGATCGACGGGCTCACCATCACGCGGGTGGAGGAACGTTATATCCGCCCGCGCGACATGAATTTCACCTTCACCTGGTGCCACGGCATTACCGCTGATCATGTCTGGGACAAGCCGGAATTCCCGGAAGTGCTGGAAGAGTTCCGGGGCGATCTCGAAGGCGCGCTGGTGCTTGCGCATAATGCCGGTTTCGACCAAGGCGTGTTCCACGGCTGTGCGAAATCCTACCGTGTGAAGCCGCCGAGCATGGATTTCCTCTGCACACTGATGATCGCGCGGCAGGTCTGGCCGGAACTGAAGTCGAAGGCGCTCGGCCATCTCGCGCGCCACCTCGGCATTACCTTCAAGCACCACAACGCCGCCGAGGACGCGATGGCCTGCGCGCAGGTCGCCATCGCCGCCGCACTCAAACTTGGCGCCTATGAGATCTCCGATATCCCGTCGCGGCTTGCGGAACGCCGCGCCGCCGGACGGGCTGCTTAAACCCCGGATTTTACAGCCTATTCTAGTCGTCCCTAAGGGGGTGGACAGAGCATGGTCGATCACCTATACCCCGCACCCTTAATGACGCGGGGTGGAGCAGCCCGGTAGCTCGTCAGGCTCATAACCTGAAGGTCATAGGTTCAAATCCTATCCCCGCACCCAAAAGAAAAGCCCGGTCCACAAGACCGGGCTTTTTGCTTTGATGCTTGGCTCAGAGCAGCCCCGGAGGAAAACCGGGCGTTCCGGGCCCCCCAAGAAAATCCAGCGCGACAAGCCAGCCGAGATAGATGTTGCGCCGCCGGTCGACGGCAATGTGCATGGGGTTTGGTGTGCTGGAGGGCAGGCGGGAAATCGCATGCAAGGCCAGGATCATGCAGACGGCCCAATTCGATAGCCAGCGATTATAATCGAAGATCATCACGAAGATGGCGAAATAGCCAAGGCAGATCGCGGCGAGACCCGCATACACGATAACGCGGTGCGATTTCTCTTTGAGCGCGCGTAACCCACCGGCAAGGGCCGCGAATAGCGGCCAGTGAATAAGCAGCGTCAACAGATAAAGCGGAAGAAATACGGCCTGCTCATCAAGGCGCGCAAAGGTGCGGCGCATCTCGTCGAAAATGCTGCGATACCAGATTTCGACAAGGTTGGAGTCAAATCCGTCGATGGCTCGCGACTGCATATGTTCCAGCAATATTTCGCGCGGGACCGGTGCGCCGCCCCACAGCAGCACCGCCATAAATGCGAAACCGACACCGGACATGCAGATGGCGGCATATACCCTCTCTCATGCCGCAAGGCGTCGCCGCTCCGCCAGGTAACGGAGCAGGCAGACGAACCCGATAAGCGGAATATAGAGCAGGAAATGGAGATGATGGGTGAGGATCAGGGCGATCGCTCCCAGCGTAATGATCGCCGGATAAGCTTTTCTCAAGGGCAGAAGGAGCGCCACGCAGGCGAGAATGAATCCGTATATGTCGAAATACCCAAGGTGCCGCGCGAACATTTTGAAAAAGAAGGGAGAGGCAATGATAAAGACCAGAAGCGGCAATGAAGCGCGTGTGAAGCCGAAATCCCTGCGGAACAGCGTTAGATAGAGCACCCCTGCGAGAAGGATTGCTCCCGCGCCGACGCCGCCAACCGAAAACTGCGACACCTCGGGAAGAAAATGGGAGAAAATTTCCCCGGCAAAGGCACGGCGCAGGAAGCCGAGATCATAATCGACCAAAAACTGCACATAGGGATTGCGTATCGCGCTCTCCTAGGACAAAGCGAGAAGGGCGACAATGATCGCCGTACTTATCCCGAGCATCCCCAGATAATGCCGCCGGAATTCCATGTGCGCGCCAGCATCCCGATCGAAGGCGGTCATAGTCGGTACCGCGAAAGTCTCTCCGCGGATGGGGGCCCGCGCAAGGCTCTCCGTCAGGGAAAGGTCAGCGCCAGAATCTGATTTTGCGGAAGCTCGCCGCCGCAACCGCCATTGCCCCCGATGAACAAAGCTTCCTCGCCGACCACAATGCCTGCCGCGGCGTGAATGCCTTGTGGCATGGGCGGAAGCGCCTCCCATGTATCCGACGCGGGATCGTAGAGTTCAGCCTCGTCGAAGGTCAGGCGCGGGCTGGTGGTGGCGTCCTTGCATTCGCCGCCCGCATAGATAATGCGGCCATCCATTGCGAGGCCAACTCCTGCGCTGCGCGGCGTCAGCAGCGGCGCCGCGCTGGTCCATACATCGGTCGCCGGATCATAGACATCGTGATTGCCGACCAGCGCCACGGATGCCCCGGTACGTCCGCCGAAGACATGGATCAATCCGTCGATGACCGCGATACCGAGATGATCGCGTCCCACGGGCAGCGGCGCGGCATAGGACCAGCTATCGGTGGCGGGGTCGTATATTTCATGCGTGGCAACCACGTTCAGCGCCGGGTCACGTCCGCCGATGGCGTGGATTTTTCCGTTTAGCGCCACGACGCCAGCGGACCCGCGCGGCGCGGCGAGCGGCGCCACGGCGCGCCAGCTGTCGGCGGCGGGATCATATTCGAAGACGCGCGCGACCGCGCCGACATGCACATTGGCGACGAAACCGCCGACGAGATAAATCTTGTCGTTCAGCACGGCCGCCCCAGCATGCGAGGCAACGGTCGGCATGAAGGAAAGATCACGCCAATTGCCGGATGCGGGGTCGTATTCCTGGATGAAGCCATTCGCTTCTACGCCGGGCGACTGACCGGTCATGATGTAGACTTTGCCGCCATGCTCTGCGACAGCGATTTCCGCGCGCGCGAAGGGCATGGTGCCCTTTACGCTCCAGCTTGCTCCGTCCGCGGGAGCAAGGGCGGCATAGGCCGCAGCGGCGAGCGCAATGGCTATGGCTGAACCCAGAAGAACGCGCGATCGTATTCTCGACATGGCATTTCCCCTTTTCCCGCCGGACGGTGCCCCGCCAGCATTGCCCCGTTTTGCGGAAAATCTAGCATGGGTTGTACGGCGTGACGCGCGTCCCGTTGCAGATCGCCTCTTTTTGACCGGCATCAAAGCCGTTTCTTGCCTTGGGGCCAAATATGCTATGCGTGGCCGCACAGGGACGAACCTTTCGGAAAATGGAAAGAAAATGACGGACTACGCCGACATCGACATGATTTTGAAGCCCTGGGCCGAGAAGCATGAGCTCCATGTCTATGTGCGCGACCGCTTTCCGCCGTTGCGGTCGCTGATCATCTATTACTGGCGCGGCAAGCATCATGAGAGCGCCGGGCATATGTGGTTGGAGAAACAGGAGGACGGGCGCGTAAATCTGCACGGCGCCTCCCCGCAATGGCACCTTGAGAAAACCGTGACGATCCCGGAATTGGAGACGGCGCTGGAAGACATGTTCCAGAGCATGATCAACAAGCCGGTCTGGGATTAACGCGGGTCGCGCCCGCCGACAGTCACCGATTTGATGACAGCAAAAAGAGAAAGACCCGGCGTGAGGTTCAGCCGTGCGGCGGATTTTCGGGTGATCCGCGCGACAAGCCGCATATCGCCGATCGCAAGCAATACGTCCTCATAGGCGCCGTTCCCCGGCCTCAGCTCCAGCACCATAGCGGCAAGTACATTATTGGCGCTGATTCCTTCGGGCCGCGTCAGCGCCAGCATCACATCCTGTGCATCAATGCGTATGCGGATGCGCGCGCCCGCCGGTTTTCCCAGAGCAGGAACGAAAAGCCGTTCGCCGCCAAAGGCAAGTTCGCTCATGTCATGTGCCGCGTCATGGCCGGCTATGCTGGCCTCCAGAACCGTTCCCGGAAGCTGCGCGCCGCCGCCGATGAGGTCGAGATTGGCGGTCACGTCGAACAGCGAACCTTCCGCCACAATGCGCCCCGCATTCAGTATGGCAATCCGATCGGCGAGACGCGCGACCTCGTCCATGGAATGGCTGACATAAAGGATGGGAATGCGGCTTTCATCGCGCAAACGTTCAAAATAGGGAAGGATTTCGCTTTTGCGTGCGGCGTCGAGCGCGGATAGGGGTTCGTCGAGCAGAAGCGCACGCGGGCGCATCAGAAGCGCGCGGCCTAGCGCGACGCGTGAACGCTCGCCACCCGACAGATGTCGCGGCTGACGTGCAAGGAGCGTTTCCAGTCCGAGCAGCGCGATGACGGAAGCCGTCTCGTTGTCGCCCGGCTTTTCCTTCGCGCGTTTTGCCCCGTAGAGAAGGTTGGCTTTCACGTTCAGATGCGGAAACAGACGTGCATCTTGAAAGACGATTCCCACGCGGCGGTTATGGGCCGGAACAAAGATATTCCTTTCGCTGTCGAACAGCGTTTCGCCGTCAACAGTGATGCGGCCTGCGTCGGGGCGAACAAGTCCGGCGATGGCGTGGAGGATTGTAGATTTTCCCGCGCCGGAAGGGCCGAACAAAGCGGTAACGCCGGGGCCCGAAAAACCAAAGGCTGCATCCAGCGTGAAATCGCCCTGCCGATGACGAAGGGAAATGTCGGCGCTCATCGGGATAATGGCCCCTGACCCGTCGCCTCACGGGCGCGTCGCGCAAGAAATTCCGCCAGCAGCAATCCGCCGAGCGCCAGCGCGATGGACAGCGCCGAAAGACGCGCGGCCATCATTTCGCCGCCGGGACTTTGAATCGCGGTGTAGATCGCTAGCGGTATCGTGCGTGTTTCGCCCGGAATGTTGGAGACGAAGGTGATGATCGCGCCGAATTCACCGAGGCAGGCGGCAAAAGCGGTGACCATTCCCGCGATGATACCGGGCGTCGCGAGCGGCAGATGCAGACTCCAGAGACGGTCCCAGCGATTGGCACCCAGCGCTTGCGCGGCTTCTTTCAGGCCGGCCGGTTCGGATTCCAGCGCGAGGCGGATCGCGCGCACCTGAAAGGGAAAGGTGAGAAGCGCCGAGGCCAGTACCGCGCCCGTCCAGCTGAACACGAAACGAATGCCGAAGGTCTCATAGAGAAAGGCACCGAGCGGCGCGCGCGTGCCGAAGCTGACAAGCAGAAGATACCCGATGGCGACAGGCGGCAGGATCAGCGGCAGATGAACAAGCCCGTCCACCAGTGCCTTGCCGCGAAATTGCGTGCGCGCGAGAAGAAGCGCCGCGAAGAACGCGAAGGGTAGGCCGCAGAGTACGGCGATGCTCGCCACGCGAAACGACAGCGCAAGCGCCTCCCATTCCGCGGCGGTCAGAAATCCATGCATAGCCGCATTTTGCGCGAAAGACCTGGCTTAGGCGAGGCCCGGCAATGAAGAGTCAAATATATTTGCGTAATGTCGTCAGATAGGGGACGAAATCCGTGGCCTTGTAGAGGGCGAGGGCGCCGTCATTCCCGTTCAGCGCTGCGACCATGATGAGCTTCAACCCGCGTTCCCTGGCCCAGTCCTCACAGGCCTTCATGAGCGCGCGTCCGACGCCTTGGCCTCTTGCCGCTTCCTCGACGAACAGCTCTCCGACAAAGCCATAGATGCGGTCCTCAGGGACAACATAGACCTCCGCTTCCGCCTCATGGGCGATGGCCCATCCGAGTGCGTTGCCGCTTGCATCTTCGGCGAAGAAAACGCGGCCATGTTTGGTGGCCACGCGTTGCATCTGAATGGCGAAGAAGTCTTCGGCATAGGTGGAATCGAGGCGGCGATCCTTTTCGAACGCGCTCTCGAAGCGCTGCAGTCCGGTTATGAAGCGGATCGCCAAGGGCTTGTCCTTGGGGAAAATTCCCTCGCGGATGGAGAAGTCGGTCATGAAGAATTTTCCGGACCGGGATTAGCCCAGGGCCTTGACGATTTCTTCCGTCATCTTCTTCGCGTCGGCAAACAGCATCATCGTGTTGTCGCGGAAGAAAAGTTCGTTCTCGATGCCGGCATAGCCTGAACCCATGCCGCGTTTGATGAAGAGGACGGTTTTCGCCTTCTCGACATCGAGGATCGGCATACCGAAGATCGGCGATTGCGGATTGGACTTCGCGGCCGGATTGGTCACGTCATTGGCGCCTATGACATAGGCGACATCCGCCTGCGCGAATTGAGAATTGATGTCTTCGAGTTCGAAGACTTCGTCGTAAGGCACATTCGCTTCGGCGAGCAGCACGTTCATGTGGCCGGGCATGCGGCCCGCCACCGGATGAATGGCGTAGGAGACTTTCACGCCTTCGGCTTTCAGCTTGTCGGCCATTTCGCGAAGCGCATGCTGCGCCTGCGCCACCGCCATGCCGTAGCCCGGGACAATGATGACCGAGCCTGCATTCTTCATGATGAAGGCGGCATCGTCCGCCGAACCCTGCTTCACCGGGCGTGTTTCCACCGCGCCGCTGGCCGCCGCCATTTCGCCGCCGAAGCCGCCTGCGATGACGGAGATGAAGGACCGGTTCATGCCCTTGCACATGATGTAGGAAAGAATGGCGCCCGAAGAACCTACCAGCGCGCCGGTGATGATCAGCGCGGTGTTCTCCAGCGTGAAACCGATCAGCGCCGCTGCCCAGCCCGAATAGGAATTCAGCATCGAAACGACGACCGGCATATCCGCGCCGCCGATGGGAATGATAAGAGTGAAGCCGAGAATTAGCGACAGCACCGTGATGGCCCAGAAGATCCAGGGTTCTTGCGCGCTGATGAAATAGAGGCTGAGACCGACAATGCCGGCCAGCAGTGCGATGTTGATAAGGTGGCGCGCGGGCAGAATGATCGGCGCCCCCGACATGTTGCCGTTCAGTTTCGCAAAGGCGATGATCGAACCGGTAAACGTAATGGCGCCGACCGTAACGCCCAGGCTCATCTCGATGATGCTGAAGGCGTGAATCCCGCCGGCCACGCCGATATGGTAGGCCTCGGGGCTGTAAAGCGCCGCCGCCGCGACAAGCACCGCCGCCAGACCCACCAGCGAATGGAAGAAGGCAACGAGCTGCGGCATGGCCGTCATGGCGATGCGCTTGGCCGTAAGCGCGCCGATGCCGCCGCCAATGGCGAGACCAAGAATGATCAGCCCCCAGGTAAGCGCGTCTTTTTCGCCCGTCACCAGAAGCGTGGTGACGATGGCGATGGCCATGCCGATCATGCCGTTGCGGTTGCCCGCACGCGATGTGGCGGGGCTCGAAAGTCCGCGCAACGCAAGGATGAAAAGAACACCCGAGACGAGATAGGCAATCGCGGCGAGATTGGCGTTCATCTATTCCCCCGCGCTCATTTCTTTTCTTTTTTCTTGTACATGGCGAGCATGCGCTGGGTGACCAGGAAGCCGCCGAAAATATTCACCGAAGCCAGAATGAGCGCAACAAAGCCGAGCCCCTTGGAGAGCCAGGATTCGGCAGACACCGCGGGCACGGCAAGCGCGATCAGCGCGCCGACCACGATCACGGAGGAAATGGCGTTGGTCACGCTCATCAATGGCGTGTGCAATGCCGGCGTCACGCTCCAGACGACGAAATAGCCGACGAAGCAGGCTAGAATGAAAATCGAAAAACGGAAAACGAACGGGTCGATCGCTTCCATGATCTTATCCTTTGAGCGCCGGGTGAACGAAGGCGCCGTCGCGGGTTACGCCGGAGCCTTTAATAATGTCGTCGTTCCAGTCGAGCTTTGCTTCGCCGGTTTTCTTATCGACGAAGAGGCTGACGAAATTGAACAGGTTGCGCGCATAAAGGCTTGATGCGTCGATGGCGAGCCGACCCGGCAGATTGGTGTAGCCGATAAAGGTCACGCCATGGATTTCGCATACTTCATTCGGTTTGGTGAGCGGACAATTGCCGCCTTGCTCTGCGGCGAGATCGACGATGACCGAGCCGGGCTTCATCGTCTTCACCATCTCTTCGGTGACCAGCACCGGCGCCTTGCGGCCCGGGATCAGCGCGGTGGTGATGACGATATCCTGTTTCTTGATCGTCTCGGCGATCAGGTCGGCCTGCTTGGCCTTATATTCCGGTGACATTTCCTTGGCGTAACCGGCGGCGGTCTGCGCCTGCTTGAATTCGTCGTCCATCACCGCAACAAAGGTCGCGCCCAGGGATTCGACCTGTTCTTTCGTCGCCGGGCGTACGTCAGTGGCCGACACGATGGCGCCCAAGCGCCGCGCGGTGGCGATGGCCTGCAATCCTGCAACGCCCGCGCCCATCACGAGCACGCGCGCAGGGGCGATGGTGCCCGCGGCCGTCATCATCATCGGCATGGCGCGCCCGAAGGCGGCAGCGGCGTCGATTACGGCTTTATACCCGGCAAGATTGGCCTGCGAGGACAACACGTCCATCGCCTGTGCGCGCGAAATACGCGGCAGAAATTCCATGGCGAACGCGTCGACGCCCGCATCGGCCAGCTTCTGGATCGAATCTTTCTCGGTGGCGGGCGAGAGAAGCGCCGCGAGAATCGCGCCGCGCTTCATCAGCGCGATTTCGTCGCTTCCAGGCGGGCGTACCTTCAGAACAATATCGGCGGAGCGCAGCGTATCGGCGGCGTTCGGCGCAATCGCTGCACCCATGGCTTCATAATCGGTGTCGGGCACGCGGATCGACGCGCCTGCGCCTGTCTCGACTACGATGTCGAGGCCCAGGCCCTTGAGCTTCTTAACGGTTTCCGGAGTCGCGGCTACGCGGGTTTCGCCCGTGTGGCGCTCTTTGGGAATCGCAATGATCATGACCGGGAAACCTTCGTCTTAAGAAGGAGCGAAAGGCGGGAAACCAGTCGTCAGGCGCTTGAATCAGGGATTGGTGCGGAAAATCGCAAGCAAGATGGCCAGCAGGACCAGACCGATCGTGGACCATTTCGTGCCCGCCCAGAAGCCGTTCCAGGTCTTCAGATGTTCGCTGATGTCCATTGTGCCGTGGGCGGAATGGTCGTGATGATCGCCGTCATGGGTGTGGTGAGCCATGTCATCCCCTCTTAATTATATCCCGCGAAGTAACCGCAAAGGATTGCCCGGTGCAAGGCTCGTTACGGGCGGCTTAAAGGCGCGGTATACAACCTTTGCGTGTATCACGATCGCCACACCATTGAACGGCCATGCGGGTCACAGTGCGCGAGGCACTGAGGCTCCATGAACCCGTCGCGGTAGCGCGTCAGCATCAGCGGGTAATCCCCTTCATGCCACTCCATGGAAAGCCGCCAGACCGGGCGGCGAAGACCGGCAATGGTCAGCAGGGCGTCCAGCGCCTCGCGGTCTTCACGGGAAAATTGATAGGTCGCCATGGTGTGGAAGACGCAGAGCGTGCCGCTGCGAGGCATGTTCGCCATGGCGCCGCCGATGAGGTCGAGGGCGTCACCTTTACGGATATCCGGATGCACATTCCGCGTAGCGGCAAGCGCGGCTTCGAGCCGACGGAAACGGCCCGGATGGTCGGGCCAGATAAGAGCCCGCAGCCAGTCGCGGTCAGTTTCGAGGGACAGATCCACGGGATCGCGCTCAAGGCCGAGCCGCACTCCGATATCCGGCGGCGGCCCCAGAGGCGGCATGCCGCCGGATACTTCCATGTCGATGACGGGCGTCGCGTCTTCGCCACCTGCCCTCAATGCAACGCCATCCTGAAAGAAGCGATAAGCGTAGCGGTCCCAGAACATATTGAGGCCTGCGCTGGGTCCGATCTCGATCAGGTGAAGCGGCGCTTCGGCCCGCGATGCAAGGACGGAAAATCCGGCATAGAGCAGTGCCGAGCGCCCGACCTCATTGGTGTTGGTGACGCGCGACACAATGAGGGCCGAAATCTCTTCGCCGTGCGAAAGGCAGAAATCGCGAAACAGCGGAAAGGGATCGCCGAAAGCTTCTACCGGTCCCAACGTCGCGTAATGCGAGCGAAGCGGATGCTGCGCGCCGCGCAACAAAAGATAGTGGACTGCGGCGAAAAGCATATTCGCCATGGGCTGTCCCGGTTTCGCCTGCGCCGCCATCGCCCGCAATTCCGCGTCGTCACGCACACCCTCGGTCAAGCGCCGGTAAAGCGGAGCCTTAAGGCGAATGCATTCGCCGATGAAGATATCCCAGAACGCGTCGCTATGATGGGAGAGATCCATTATCTGCGCGGTCTCACGGAAAGGTTCTATTAATCATCAAGGCAGGTCCACCAACCGAAACCGGTTTTTTCCCATAATCGGTGGCACATTTCGGGACGTTTAAACTTGCTTTTACACTTAAGGGGGCATGATCGCCCGAACAAAATAGGGTGTCTCAGCGGCTCATGGCTCAAACAATTCTCATTGTCGATGACGATCCGGTTCAGCGCCGCCTCTTAGAAGCGGCGATCAGCCGTCTCGGCCTGACGGTTGTTACCGCACCGGGCGGCGGGCCTGCGCTCGATCTTCTTCTTTCCCCGCGCGGCGAAACCATTTCGCTGACGCTCCTTGATCTAGTCATGCCTGACATTGACGGCATCGAGGTGCTGACGAAACTGCGCGCCGTTAATCAGGAAATTCCTGTCATCGTGCTGACCGCCAAAGGCGGGATCGATTCCGCGGTGGAAGCGATGCGCGCCGGCGCAACTGACTTTCTGGTCAAGCCCGCCTCACCCGAACGGATCAAGGTATCGATCCAGAATGCGTTGAAGCTTGGCGTTCTGTCCGGTGAAGTGACGCGTCTCAAGAAGAAGCAGAGCAATCTTCTGGTATTCGATGACCTGATTGCGAAAAGTTCGGCCATGCGCCAGGTGATTCGCCTCGGCCAGCGCGCCGCGCAATCGAATATTCCCATTCTGATTGAAGGCGAATCCGGCGTCGGCAAGGAACTGATCGCACGCGCGATTCAAGGCTGCTCCGACCGCGCGGGCAAACCTTTTGTCACACTGAACTGCGGCGCCATTCCGGAAAATCTGATCGAAAGCATTCTATTCGGTCATGAAAAGGGCGCGTTTACCGGCGCGACCGACAAACATCTCGGCAAATTTCAGGAAGCCGATGGCGGTACGCTGTTCCTCGACGAAATCGGCGAATTGCGCTTCGACATGCAGGTTAAGCTCCTGCGCGCCCTGCAGGAAGGCGAAATCGACCCGGTTGGTGCGAAGCGCCCGGTAAAGGTCGATGTCCGCATCGTATCGGCAACCAACCGCGATCTCGCCGATCATACGCGCGACGGCAAGTTTCGTGAGGATCTCTATTACCGTCTCAACGTGTTTCCCATTCACATTCCGCCCTTGCGCGAACGACACGAAGACGTGCAGGCGCTGGCGCAATATTTCGTCGCGCGTTTTGCGGCGGAGGAAAACAAGCCGATCTCGGGCTTCACGCATGAAGCCATGGCGCTACTCGATTCCTATAACTGGCCGGGCAATGTCCGCCAGCTGGAGAACACCATCTTCCGCGCGATTGTCCTGTGTGACACCGATGCGCTGGATGTGATGGATTTTCCGCAGATCGCAAGTGCGATGGGCGTTTCTCCGGAAGCGCGCAGCGCGTCGGGAACCATCTCCGCCGTCCCCGCGACGCGCGGCACGCCGTCCCGCAACGAGTCGCCCTACGCGATTCTGGGCACGGACGCCGCCGATCATATGCGCAAGCTGGAAGAACTCGAAGCCGAAGTCATTCGCATGGCCATCGGTCGCTACGAGGGGCGCATGTCGGAAGTCGCGCGCCGACTCGGCATTGGACGTTCCACGCTTTATCGCAAGCTGAAGGAATTCGGCCTTGATGTCGGTGAGGGCACGGAAGAGGAAGACGACATGCCCGAGGCCAAGCGCGCCAGCGCTTAAGGAACCTCAGCGCATTCCCAGCGCGGAGAGATAGAGATCGAGAATGGCTTCCTGCTCCTGCAGGTCGGCCTTCTCGACTTTTCGCATGCGAATGATCTGACGCATGATCTTGACGTCGAAGCCGGTGCCCTTGGCTTCGGAATAGACTTCACGGATATCGGCGGCGAGAGCGGCCTTTTCCTCTTCGAGGCGTTCGATACGCTCGATCAGTGATTTGAGTTGACCTGCGGCAAAGCCCGATTTGGCCATGCGTCGCTCCCATCTGTCGCTTGCGCCGATGAGATAGACCGGGCGCACCGGTTACGGAAAGGGGCGGAGGCGCCCGTTCACCGCTTTAGCTGTGAGTCTTGTGGCTTTTTGCAAATTGCGCCGCGGCGTCCGGGGACGCTTCCTTCTGATAGCGTTTTTTCCACTCGGCGGGCGGCATGCCGTAAACGATTTCGCGGGCGTCGTCCTTCTCCAGCGCGATACCCTTTTCGGCCGCGGCTTCGCGATACCAGTCGCCAAGGCAATTGCGGCAGAACCCGGCGAGGTTCATCAGGTCGATATTCTGAACATCCGTGCGGGCGCGTAAGTGACCGACCAGACGCCGGAACGCCGCAGCCTCCAGCTCGGTGCGCGTTTTCTCGTCCATGACGGGTTCTCCTTTTTCATTGAGGGGGCCGGGCAAAGCCCGGGTAAAACCGAGTTGTGCAGGTCCCATGGCCGCCAGCGCATCGCGCAGCACGGGTTCCAGCCGCGCGGCAATCATCGCCACGCCCGCAGCATCCGCGATCAGGTCCTGCCGTACTTCGATCAGGACGTGCGGAAACCCGTTCATCGTAGCGTGCCGGTAGAGGCAGTCATTCTCCAGTTCGCCGTCATAGGGTTCGTTGTCGCCGGTGACGAAGTCCGTCTCGCGGCCAAGGCGGTTGATCAATGGCCGTGCCAGCCGGTCGTCGCGGTCCCACAGAATGCCAAAATGCCAGGGACGTGCGGCGCCGCGCCAGACGGGCGTAAAACTGTGGATCGAGACTAGAACCGGAATTTGCCCGCTCGCGCGGAAGGGCTCAAGGTGCGCCGTAATCTCCGCATGATAGGGCGCGTGATAACGCCGGATCCTGTCCGCGATTTCGCCGCGATCGATGTCGCGGTTGCGGGGGATGATCCGTCCATCGGAGAGGCGCATGACGACCGTCGGATCGTCGCTGCCGCGGTTGAGATCGACCACAAGGCGTGACCACTGTCCGAGTATCGAGGGCGCGGAAAACCGCGCCGCCAGCGCTTCGGTCAGGGCGCCCGCGCCGATGTCATAAGCGATATGGGTGTGAAAGGCGGATTCCGGCAGGCCGAGCGTCTCCAGCTCCGGCGGAACCGCATTCGACGCATGGTCGCAGAGAAACAAAAGATCGGGGCGGGGCGTGTTCATGACGGGCCGACTATAGGCGATATGAAAGTTTTCCTGCCATGGCGCTCGCGTTATTGACAGAAAGGCGTCGCTCGCCACCCTTGGACCCTGTGAGTCGATATATTCTAGGCGCGCTCGCAGGGGCATGGATCGCCGGTTACGCCTCCCCGGCGTCCGCAGGCTTCAGCGTCTGCAATCGGACCGAGCACCCCGCCTCCATCGCTATCGGCCTGTTCGATGGTGAGGAATGGGGTAGTGAGGGCTGGTGGCGGGTCGAAGCGGGAGGGTGCGCGGAACTGATCGCCGGTCCTCTTCCCGCGCGCTATTATTATCTTTATGCCGTACATGAAGAGGTCGGGGGCGCATGGGACGGAAATCGCAGCTTCTGTGTCGGCACCGATATGTTTCGCATTCGCGGGCGAAACGAATGCCTCGCCCGGGGTTTTGATCGCAAACGGTTCTTTCAGGTCGATACGCGCGATGCGGCCGACTGGACCGAAACTCTTTCGGATTGACACATGCGCCGTAGCCGCAAGACCAAAATCGTCGCCACTTTAGGTCCCGCCAGCAATACGCAAGAACAGATCAAGGCGCTGTTCCTCGCGGGCGTCGATGTGTTTCGCATCAATATGAGCCATACGCCTCACGACAAGCTCACCGAACTCGTGAATGCGGTGCGCAATGTTGAAACGGACGTCGGACGGCCCATCGCCATTCTTGTCGATCTGCAGGGACCCAAACTCCGCCTTGGAAAACTGACCGGAGGCGAAAGACGCCTCGAGACGGGTTCCGAAATCCTTCTGATCCGCGGCGAGACCACCGACGAAGCGAACGCGCTTCCCGTCCCCCATGCGGAAATTTTCAATGCACTGAGTGAGGGCGCGAATGTCCTGATCGATGACGGCAAGGTGCGTCTGCGCGCCGATGAAGTGTCCAAGGATCGTGTCAGGGCAACCGTCCTTCAGGGTGGCACGGTGAAGAACCACAAGGGCATGAATCTGCCCGACACATTGCTGCCAATTCCGGCACTGACGGCGAAGGACCGCGCCGATTTGGATTATGCGTTGTCATTGTCCATCGACTGGATTGCGCTGTCCTTCGTGCAGCGCGCCATCGACGTGGCGGAATTGCGGAAAGAAGTTGCGGGGCGCGCCGGCGTTCTGGCCAAGATCGAGAAACCTGCGGCGTTGCACGCGCTCGCGGAGATCATTGAAATGTCCGATGCGGTGATGGTGGCGCGTGGCGATCTCGGCGTCGAACTGCCGTTGGAACAGGTTCCCGGATGGCAGAAGCAGATCGTGCGAGCGGCGCGCAAAGCGGGAAAGCCGGTCGTCGTCGCAACGCAGATGCTGGAATCAATGATCACGACGGCGATCCCGACCCGCGCCGAAGTGTCCGACGTCGCAACCGCCGTGTTCGAAGGCGCCGACGCGGTCATGCTGTCGGCGGAAACCGCAGCGGGACAATTTCCCGTCGAAGCGGTGCAGGTGATGGACCGTACGGCGCAATCAGTCGAGAACGATCCCAATTATCGCAGCATTATCGAAGCGCAACGTGTGCCGCCGGAAGCCACCATGCCGGACGCCATTCTCTCGGCGGTGCACGATGTGACCAACACCATTCGCGCCGCGGCCATTGTATGCTGGACAAAGTCGGGTTCGACCGGACTTCGCGGTGCGCGCGAACGGCCTGCCGTACCGATTCTCGCACTTACGCCGAACAAGGCGCAGGCGCGGCGGCTCACGCTTGCCTGGGGATTGCACTGCGTCGAAACCGAAGATGCGCATGATCTTGACGATGTGGCGGTACGCGCCTGTCAGATCGCGCTGGATCAGGAATTCGCTAAGCGTGGCGATCGTATCGTCGTGACGGCGGGGCTTCCTTTAGGGACGCCCGGCGCAACCAATCTGCTGCGCGTGGCCATCGTCAATCCGAAATAGGCCGCAGCGGCTCAGGAGCCGATAAAGCAGCCGGGAAATTCAAGCCTGTCGATGCGCCGTTCGATGAAGAGAAATTCCGTTTCCGTATGACGGAGGCGGATTTCGTTCTCCAGCAATTCCTCGACGATGTATTCCTGATAACCGAGGGCCGGAATTCCGTTCACCTTGTCGATGATGGTGATGATGAGATCGCCTTCCATATTCCAGCGCCCTTCTTCGACCTGCTGCCAGACGATTTCACAGCGCTCGTAGCGGCGGAATTCGCTGCGAAAGGTGCCGTCCGCACCGAACTGGTCGAGATAGAGGATGTTGGGATCGTGGGGCTGGCCTTCGCCATACCAAAGACCGACAGGGTCAAGCGGCTCAGGGCTTGCGGCCAGAAGAAAGGTCGCGAAGATCGATCCGGAAACGGACAGGAAACGCTGTACGCCTGAAGCCACTTAAATGCCTTGGCCTTCGACGGTGCGTGTCAATTCCCGAATGCGTTCGGAAAGACCATCGATGAACGGATTTAGCGCCAAAGCTTCGCGGTAGGCAGCAAGTGCGCGTTCATTGTCGCCGAATTCCTCCAGAATGCTTCCAAGTTCCGCGAGCGCAATGAAATGTTTCGGCTGCAGCGCCAGCGTATGGCGCAGCGAGGTTACGGCATCTTCGAAATTTTCCTGATGGATGGCGATGAGCGCGCGCTGATGCCAGCCTTCCGCAAAATTCGGCGTGAGTTCGGTCAGTTTCTCTGCGAGGTCTTCGGCGATATCGGGTTGATCCGCTTCCATCGCCTCGTTGCTGCGGGCGAGAAGAATATCGGCCGTCGCGCTTTCGGAGCGCGACCACAGCGTATGAAGCCGGCGTTCCAGATTCCGGGCTTCGTCCTCGCTTTTGGCGACCGCGAGATCGGCGAGCAATTCGGCTTCCGTCGGTGGCTTCGGCGCCGCGGCCTCAGGCGCTTCTTCTGTGGGTAGTTCGAATCCGGGTGGCAGTTCCGACCCTGGTGGCGCCTCAAAACCCGGTGGGCCTTCGCGGTCCGGACCGGGCGGGTTGAAGGGGTCAAGGAGCTGTGCGGCGGCGGGTGTACCGAACACCACAAGAAGCGCAAGGGAGAAACAGAGCGAACGCATAAGAGCAGCTTAGCGCAACAAATTCGCGCTGGCGACCGGTGTATGGCGGAGGATGCGTTCACGAATCCCGGCAGATAACCGGGAAGAGCGACTTAGCCCTGGCGGGCTTTGAAGCGCGGATTCTTCTTATTGATGACGTAGACGCGGCCCTTGCGGCGAATAATGCGGCAGTCCTTGTCCCGCTTCTTTAGCGACCTCAGCGAATTGCGCACTTTCATCGTCGTCTCCGGCCCTTCGGGCGCCCGTTTTTTAGAGAGCGCGGAACCTATTTAAGGGTCTTACCCCTGTCAACGCTTAAGGCGATCTTTTCCGTCTAACCGGGTAATTTTATTGGGCTTCGCGGGATTTGGAGGGGCATGGTATGAGGGCGAATGACCCTTGATTTGCCTCTCACTTTGGCGATTCTCGTCCTCGGGCTTGGCCTT
Organism: uncultured Alphaproteobacteria bacterium; assembly: GCA_903862715.1. GTDB lineage: Bacteria > Pseudomonadota > Alphaproteobacteria > Micropepsales > Micropepsaceae > CAIYRG01. The sequence goes on along the minus strand of CAIOYY010000087.1, from coordinate 148,776 downwards.
TTCGTGTTTGCCGCCTGGCGGGCGCGCCAGCCAGCCGACCCCTTCAAGGTGCGGATGATCAATTACACTTTAGTACAGCTTTTGGCGATTTTCGTGGTGCTTTTAATGGGGGCGCACGTTCTCGGCCTGATGGGTATACACACCGGCGGGGGAGTTCGGACATGAGCCTCATGGGTAAAATCGGACGTCTGCTGCGATCAGGGACGGTATCGGCTCTTTGTCTTCTCGCCCTTTCCGCTCCCGTGGTGGCTCTTGGCGCTGAGGGCGTGTCCGACGAAGACAACGCCCGGTTCCAGACCTTCATCAGCACCTTCCGTTCCGAGGTTCTTGCCGAGGGCGTCACCGCCGAGACCTATGATCTGGCGATGAGCGGCCTGTCGCCCAATGTCCGGGTGGTCGAGCTGAACAACAGCCAGCCCGAATTCGTGCGCCCGATGTGGGAATATATCGATGGCGCGGTGTCGGAGCGCCGCCTGGAACTGGGGCGCGAGCAGATCGACGCCAATGCCCAGTTGTTCGACCGGCTGGAGGCGACCTATGGGGTGCCCCGTCAGGTGCTGGCGGCAATATGGGGCATGGAATCCAATTTCGGCCGGAACATGGGCGGGATGAATTTGTTTCAGGCGCTTGCGACGCTCGCCTATGACGGGCGGCGCCAGGATTTTGGCAAAAGCCAGCTCATCGCGGCGCTGAAGATCTCGCAGCAGGAAGGCATTCCTCCCTCCGAGATGACCGGGTCCTGGGCGGGCGCCTTCGGACACACGCAATTCATTCCGACGACCTTCCTCGCCCATGCGGTGGATGGCGATGGCGACGGCAAACGCGATCTGTGGCATTCCTCTGCCGACGCGCTCGCTTCGGCCGCGTCCTATCTGCAGCGTTCGGGCTGGAGTGGAGATCGCGATTGGGGTTTCGAGGTCGCGCTTCCCGAGGACTTCAATTACGAACAGGCCAATGCCGACGACGAACGCACTTTGAGCGCGTGGGCGGCGCTCGGCCTCAAGCGCATCAATGGGGATCCTTTGCCATTGGGCGACATGGAAGCGGAAGTGTTGCTTCCCGTCGGCGCGAACGGGCCGGCCTTTCTGATCACCCAGAATTTCGGGGCCATCATGGCTTACAATTCGGCGACGTCTTATGCGCTCGCCATCAGCGTATTGTCCGACCGGCTGCGCGGAAGGCCGGGAATCATCGGCGCATGGCCTTATGGCGAGGAGCAGTTGAATCTTGCACAGCGCATCGCGTTGCAGGAAGGGCTGGAACAGCTGGGCTACGACACCGGTGGTGCGGACGGTATCATCGGCCCCAATACGCGCGCCGCGATTCGCGAGTTTCAGCGTACGCGCGGTATGACACCGGATGGTTTCCCGAGCGCCACGCTGCTGACGCGGCTACTCAACGAACGGCAGACGCAGCGCTGACGTCAGCCTAATTCTCAGTCTTGAAACGCACGCGCGATGTGGCGCTGCGGCCATCCGCATCGACGACGGTAATCCGCGCGACGCCTTCGCCATCGGGCGTAAAATAAGTCTGCTGATAACGGTCGAAGCTTCCCAGTACTGCGCCATCCACGAGCCAGGTGAGCGGCGCGCGTCCACCATTGGCGCTGAGCTGAATCCCGTTCTGCGATTCTTCCGTTTCTGCGAGACTGACGGTTGCGCCGTCGGGCGGAAAGGAAATCGCGGGCGGCGGCACGCGGGAGGAGACATTGCGTGTGCGCGCGTCTTCGCGCGTGAAGCGGCGAAGTGCTTGCGGCAATTGATCCGCGCGGCTGGCGACAATGGCATCCACCGGCGGCGGGCGTGTGATGTTGCGGTCGGCCGGCAGGAGATCGAACAGTTTCAGCAGAATGGGGCCCGCTTCGGCGCGGCCCATGCGGCCTGCACGCGGTGCGCCCGAGGGCACGCCGACCCAGACGCCGATAGTGTAATCATTGGAGAAGCCGACGGCCCATGCATCGCGGTAGCCGTAGGACGTTCCGGTTTTGAATCCGATATTACGCGCGCGAGAGAGGCCCTGGCCCATCGCCCAGCCATCAGGCAGCGCGGCGCCCGTCAGAATATCACGGACATAGAAGGCCGCGGCGGGACCGAAGAGGTGGAAGGGTTCGCTTTCCGGCGCGTTCATCGTTTCCCGCAATGCCCGCGCCTCGCCATTATCGGCGAGGCCGGCATAGAGCATGGTGAGATCGCGTAGCGAAATGCCGACGCCTCCCAGCGCTATCGGCAGGCTTGGCGTGTCGTCGTCATGCGGAAATAAAAGCGTCGCGCCCGCGTGCTGCAGGGATTGCGTGAAGCGCAAGGGACCGACCCGTTCCAGTGCCGCGACGGCAGGCACATTCAGCGACATGCGCAGGGCGTCGCGTGCCGTGACCGCGCCGGTGTAGCCACCGTCGAAATTTTGCGGCGCGTAATCGCCGAACAAGGTGGGCGCGTCGTTCATGACCGTCGCCGGATGCAGCGCCAGCTCGTCGAAGGCCATGCCATAAATGAAGGATTTCAATGTCGAACCGGGCGAGCGCGGCGCGGAAGCGAGATCGACCTGGCCCGCTTCACCCCAATAATCGACGCCGCCAAGTTCAGCCATCACCTCGCGCGTGTCGGTTTTAACGATGACGATGGCGATATTGGCATTGTCGTCGAAATACAAAGCCTCGCTTTTGGCGAGGAACGACACGGCCTGCTGCAACCCGCTATCGAGCGTGGAGACGGTTATCGTTTCCGTCGTTTCGCGTTGCAGGCGCTCGGCGAGATGCGGCGCCTCCATCGGAAGCGGATGGCGCAGATGGGGAATGGGTTCGGCCCGCGCTTCGTCCGCTTCGTCCTGTGCAATCATGCCTCGTTCGAGAAGGCGCGCGAGAACCTTGTCGCGGGCTTCTCCGGCAAATTGCGCATTGCGGTCAGGCCGCACGCGTTCGGGCGATTGCGGCAGCGCCACGAGCAGGGCGGCTTCGGCCAATGACAGCGCGCGGGGTTCTTTTCCAAAGTAGGAGAGAGAGGCTGCGCGCACGCCTTCGAGATTGCCGCCGAACGGCGCCAGCGTCAGATAGAGACCAAGGATCTCTTCCTTGGAATAGCGCAGCTCCAATTGCAGGGCGCGCGCCGCCTGTCTGAGCTTTGTAGCGAAACCCCGTTGCTGTCCCGGTTCCAGAAGGCGCGCGACCTGCATGGTCAGCGTCGAGGCGCCGGACACGACCACCCCCGCATCCCACCATTGCAGGGCGGCGCGCATCACCGCGACCGGATCGACGCCGATATGGGAATAGAAGCGTTGATCCTCATAGGCCATGAGGATTTCGAGATAGCGCGGATGCACCTCTTCAGAGGACGTCTGCAGCCGCCAGGAATCATCCGCCGCCAGGAAGGGTCGGAGCAGAACGCCGGCCCGGTCACGTACTTCGCGCGACAGAGTTTGGGCCCGCGTCAGATCGGGCGGGTTCGCGGCATCGGCCGCCGCGAGCGCACCCGCGAGGCCAAGGACCGTGAAGCCCGCAACGATCAGACAGGAGACGAACCGCGCCATCGCGTGGGTTCTTGCCCTCTTATTGTGCCGCGACCGAGACGCGGTCCATTTCTGTCCGCGCCACGACATCCGGCGCATACATGTCTTCGACCACCCCCGCTGGCATGGCGAAGTCGCCGAGCGATACTGCGCGCGCGACATAGGCGAGACGGAAGAACGGTCGTGCTTCGGGTTGCGGGTTGTAGGGATCTACGGGCGCGCGGTAGCGCGATCCGACTTCGAAAGAGGCGACGAACCGGTCGTCGCGCGCTTCGCGGATCGTCGGATACGAAAGCTCGCCCAGGAACGGATAGATCTGTCCTTCTTCCCCGGCCAGCGTCGTTTCAATCTCGAGCCCTGCGGGCAGAAGATCGATCAGCGCCATGCGACGGAAGAGATTATTGTCCATCTGTCCTTCGAGAATGACGATCACACGGTCGTTCTGCCGCAGATTGCCGAGATCGGCAGGCTGACCGTCAAGCGTCCACACGGTCTTGGAGAGGCTGACGCCGTTCTGTTCTACCGGCAGCGGCGCATCGGCCATGCCATCGACGGAAACGGTGCGCCACACCGGCGCATCCCCATTGTTCGTCAGCGTCACGCCCTGCTCTAGTTCGGCGAAGGATGGCGAGAGACGAAGCGTGCCATCCCGCGCATCCGCTATCGCGCCTTCCGCCGCAACATTCAGCGGCGCGCGTTCGGTGCCCAGTTCGTAGGCCGCGCGCAGCATCCACGCTTTTTCCTGCGTGGTCGTGGCGTTGAGGCTCATATTGAGGTTCTCCGAACGCTCCAGCAGCGCCGGAACGAGATCGGCATTACCGCCCTCGATGGCCAGCGCCGTCACGCCTGCGAGATCGCGCAGAAGCGAGCCATACTCGTCACCCGCTTGATACACGGCCGGATCGGCGGCGAGCGCGATGTTGCGCGCGCGGTCGAAGGCAAAGCTTGCCCGCGAGACATCGCCCGCCTGCGCCAACGCGTCGCCCGCAAGCGCAGGGCCAATGGCGTTCGTCATTTCGGGCGTGCGCACATCGGCGAAATAGCGCAGGTCCGAAAGATTGGCGAGACCTTCACGCGCCAGAACATAGAAGGCGTAAGCGCGCGAGGCGTCATCGGCGTAGTCGGAGGCAGCGGTGTCCTGAAGATAACGCGCGCCCCGGCGAAGCCCTTCTTTGGGAACGATGAAGTTGCGCTCCTTCGCCTGATAGAGGAAATCGAGCGCATACACCGACAGCCAGGGCTGCACCTCGCCATTGGGCCCCCAGAGACCGAAGCCGCCAAAGGGCGATTGCATGTCGAGCACACGGTCGACCGCTTCCTGAATGCGTGGAACGAGCGCCGCGTCCTGCGGCAGCCCCGCCTGTGGTGCGAGATCATTGAAGACCAGAAGCGGCATGGCGCGGCTGGTCGTCTGCTCGAGGCATCCCAACGGATAGCGGTCGAGCCAGCGCAGCATGCCGACCACGTCATTGTAGCTCTGCGTCGAAGAAACGGTGAGCGCGACATTGGTGGTTCCGGGGATGAGCCCCTGCGCCAGCGCCGCGTTCGACACCCAGTTCTGCCCCGGCTGGATGACCGCGACTTCCGTGCGGCTGACCGCCAATTGGCTGGGGCGGACTTCAATCGGCCAGGCTCGGTTCAGCGCATAACCGTTCGGGCCGTTCAAGGTCAGATTGATGGTGGCGATGCCTGCCGTCACGCCCTGCAGCGGAACGGTATCGAGAACCCGCTCGCCCGCGGCGAGCATATGGGTGATGCGCGTTTCGGGAACGACGCCAGGAACCGCAACGCCCCCGGTCGCCGAAACGGTCACGGTGTATTCGCCCGGTGCGCCTTCGAGATTATGGAGATTGATCGCGGCCTCGGCGCGGTCGCCCGGCGCGAGGAAGCGCGGGAGAACCATTTCGGCGACGACGGGATCGCGCACGGTGATGGGCTTCGAAGCGCTGCCGACTTTGCCGTTCGAGAACGCGACGACCACGAGGCGCAATTCGCCATTGAAATCCGGTATGGCGAAATCGACCGTTGCCGAGCCGTCCTGCAACCGGACCGGACCTTCAAACAAAGCGACGGTGCGCGTCGGAACAACCGCCAGCGGGCGACCGCCGAAGCCGTCACCACCAGTGCGGATTTCACCGACCGCGCCTTCCGCCTGAATGAGACGACCGTAATCGTCGCGCATGCCGACGCCGAGACGACGCTTGCCGAAATAATAATCAGCCGGATCGGGCGTCGCGTAATCGGTTAGTTGCAGAATGCCTTCATCGACTGTGGCAACAGTGATGTAGGCTTCTTCGTTGCCGTTAAGCCCGGCAACGGTGACAGGTACACTCAAGGTCTGTCGCGGCAGCATGGTGTCGGGCGTTGCAATCTCCGGCGTCAGCGTGCGTTCGCTGTTATCGACTTCCAGCCAGACGAGACCAACGGAGCGCACGGGCGCATATTCGGTGCCGCCGTTCAATGGACGGTAATGGGTGACAAGTACATAGGCGCCTGCACCCCAATCGGCATCGACGTTAAGATCGAAGGAAGCGCCGCTTGCGGGCGCGTCGATGAGACGCGTTTCGTGGACGCCGTCGCCTGCGACGACGATCAGCGCCTTGCCGTCCAGTTCCGGCGCAATATTGATGCGCGCGGTTTCGCCGATGCGATAGGTCTGCTTGTCGGCGGCGACCGCGATGCGGTCGGGACGCGCGCCGTCATTGGCGCCCGACCAGCCCGACCAGAAGCCGATACTGGTGGAGGCGCCGGTTGCGGGATCGCTGACCGTCAGGCGGTAGCTGCCCCAGGGAAGTGTTTCGGCCAGCGTTGCGGGATCGCCTGCGCCTATATCGAACGCGCCACCCGCCACGATGCGGGTGCGCACCTGGGCGTTGTAACGCCACTCGCCATATTCCTGATACCAGGCGTAATAGGTTTCCTCGCGCACAAATTCATATTGCAGGCCGTTGGTGGCAATGCGCTCACCGTCGGCGTTCACCGCGATAGCTTCGAATCCGGCGCGGGTATTTTCCGCCACCGAGCCGCCGTCGAAATTCGGACGCAGGCCCAGCCATGTGTCGCGAGTCTGGATCGGAAGGGTGATCTGATCGGTCGTCAGGCGCCCGCCAGGTTCCTGAATCGACAGCGTGACATCGCCTTTCAGCGGCAGCGACGTGTCGGGAAGCTCGCCAAGATTTTCATCGGCAAAGGTCACGCCCGCCTCATCCGTCTCGGGAATTCCGAGCGGAACGAGCACGTCTTCGAAGGTCTCGTTATCGCGGCCCCATTGATAGCCGGGGTAAGCGGGGAAGGGATCGGGATTGCGGGTGACGCGTATTTCGCCTTCACCGGCAAGGTTCGCCGCCGGTGCGCCATAGAGGAAACGGCTTTCAATGCGCACGCGGAAATTTTCGAACGGGGCCAGAAATTCGCTTTCCGGCGTCAGGGGCAGTTCCAGACGTTGCGGCACGAAATCGGCGACGTCGAAGCCGGCGCGGCCGACGGGTTCGCCGGTCGGATCGATAAAGGCGGCGACCTGCCAGCGGCCATGCGGCGCACCGGCGGTCAGCGTGATCGCCCAATGCGAGGCGCTGGAGGACAGCGCATCCGCGGTTACGGTGGTGCGGCGAAATTCAACGCCGTCCGGCCGTGTCGTTACCAGCGTCAATGGTACGGAGAGGGCATTCGCGGTGGAATCGCGCAGCAGGGCGACCGCATGCACGGTTTCACCCGGACGATAGACGCCGCGTTCGGTGTAGAGAAACGCATCCACCGGGCCCGGCGCGGCGCGGCCCGTCACGCCGCGATCGGTCAGGTCGAAATCGGGGCGGCGGAGATCGAGATAGGTGAAGTCCTCATTGTCGTCATAGGCCATGATGGCGACGGGTTCCTCGGCGCCGGTGGCCCGAAAGAAACCCGGGTCGAAATCGGCACGGCCGAAAACATCGGTGCGGCGTTCCTGAAGAATGTTGTTGTTGCGCGCGATCAGCGTCAGGCGCACGGCGGACAGGGGTTCGGCGTTGGAAAAATCGCGCGCGAAGACACTCAGGCCATGCGTGCCCTGAAACGAGGTCAGGCCGATATCGGAATCAATGACCCATTGGGTGGCGATCTCGGCGGAGTAATCATATTCGCCGACCGGCTTGGCCGCATCGGTCGCCATGATTACATAGGCGCCCGGCGCCTGATCGCGCAGCATGTCACGGATGGGCACAAGGGTCGTCACGGTCTGATTGGGAATCGACGCGACATCCATCTGACCCGTCCAGACGACAGAGGCCTGGGCGCTCTCGAGCTGGTCGCGTTCATACCAATAGAGCGCGCGCTGATCGACGATGCCGCTTTCCAGCTGGCTGAGGAGGCGGTCGCCAACGCGCATGAGCTTCACATCGAGCGTTGCAATGTTGACGGTCGTGACCGGAACACCTTCGGCATTGTCGCGCGGCAGAAGAATGCCACCTTCGAAGCGCACCAGCGGACGGCGGTCTCGCAATTCGACAGCGACGGTTTCGGGAAATTCCAGTGTCTCGCCATCGGCGGAGGGTAGGCCGGTGCGCAGTTCGACATTGTAGGCTTCATTATAGGCGAAGCCTGCGATGCAGAGCCGGTTTTCGGTGGCGCGCACGGCGATCGGCACTTCGGGGGTGATGCCGAGATAGTCTTCGTAATGTGTCAGACCGGACGCATCGAGCGTGCGGGTGAAAACCAGACAGGCTTGGGCCTACGGTTGCGACGTGTCGATTTCAAGACGGCGAAACGCAAACTCCGCCTGGTTCAGATCGTCTCTTGTCAGCGCGGCCGCATCGGCCGTGCCCGTTCCCTCCATATGGGGGGTTCCGGTGCCGGCGAGCGGCGCGAATTCGACGCCCAGTTGTTTATGAAAAACGAAAAAGCCGACAAGCAGAACCGCGACCGCCGCAAAAGCGATCGTGTAGACACGCTGGAAGTTGGACATGACGTCCCCCGGAAGGATTGAAATATGAAGAAAGATTAGTCCCGCGCCGCGACCGCCGCAAATACGCGTTACATTCTTTCTACCACATAACCGTAAGAAAACGCCGTTATTGTGGCCGCAACGAACCTTTCAGCGTCGTGCGCATCAAAAGGCGTCTCTCGGTCGAGGGAAAATCCGTGCGTGCATGGCTGGAACAGCGATTGTCCCAAAGAAGAACGTCACCCGTCCTCCAGACATGGGTGTAAACGAATTCCGGCTTTTCCGCGTGATCGAAGACCGCTTGTAACAAGCGGTCGCTTTCGTGCTCCTCCATGCCTTCGACCCGGACCGTCATCAGACGGTTGACGTAAACCGCCTTGCGTCCTGTTTCGTCATGGGTGCGGAAGACGGGATGCGAGGCTTCGCTGAACGCTTCGGTGCCGCGTCCGTCGCCCTTCTGGGTCGAACCGTAATTATAGTGGTGAAAGGCTCGTTTGCCTTCGAGCCGCGACCGGATTTGCGGATCGAGCGTGTCGTAAGCCGCATAGCCACTGGCAAACAGCGTGTCGCCGCCTGACGATGGGATTTCGACCGAATAGAGCATGGTCGCCCGGGATGGAACTTCGCGATGGATCATGTCGTGGTGAAACATCATCTCGCCATCCGGCAGCGCACCGATGGGCTCGCCATTCTCGCGGATGTTGGAAATCAGCATGATGCCGGGCAGCATGCGGGCAAAGCCCTTGGGGTGATGTTTCTCGGGCCGGTCGATGTCGCCGAGTTCGCCGAAATAGGACGTCGCCCGGACAAGGTCTTCCTGCGACAGTTCCTGTCCGCGAAAGACAACGACCAGATGATCGAGCCACGCTTGGTAGATCGCGCGCAGCGTTGCGGCGTCCGGTTTCTCCCGTAAATCAACGCCCCGGATTTCCGCGCCGATATATTTCGTCAGCGGAATGATTTCGAGCCTTGTCCTGGTCGTGTTTTCCATCTGAGATCCTCCGGGTTCTATCGCCGAATACAAACGCTTTATGCCGCCGGGGCTTTGCCCCGGATCATGTCGGCGGCCTTTTCGGCCATCATCAATACACAGGCATTGATATGGGCCGAGACAACATCGGGCATCGCCGAAGCATCTACGACGCGCAGATTCTCAACGCCGCGCACGCGTAATTCCGGATCGAGCACCGCGTGGGAACCTGTGCCCATCGCACAGGTTCCTGCCGGATGATGCGCGGTCACGGCCACGCGCCGAATCCAGGCATCTATTTCCTCGTCGGTCTTCGCCTTCAGGCTGGGCGCGGTCTCGACACCGCGATAGGCATCGAGCGGAGCCTGATGCGCGACTTCGCGTGCCCGCCGCACGCCGTCGCGCAACACGGGAAGGTCTTCCGGTTCGGACAAAAGATTCAGAAAGATCCGCACGGGATCTTTCGGATCGGAAGACTTCAGGCGCACACGGCCACGGCTTCTCGGATGCAGCAGCGTGGGGCGTATGCCGAATCCGTCGAGATAGGGTTTGCGCAGAAACGGAAACCACAGATGTGCGCCCAGCGCCGTGCCACGAAACATGAATTCGACATCGGGCACGGCAAGGTCGGGTTTCGTCTTGATGAAGGCATGCAGTCCGCCCGGGACGATCGTCGCCACGCCCGATCCGAAAAGATAGGCTTGCACCAGCCCCAGCGTCATTCTGTCAAAGCGCATGACATCTCGGAACGGCCCGGCATTGGGACGCGAATACATCATCTGCACCGCGAGGTGATCCTGAAGGTTCTCGCCGACGGGCAGATCGGCAATCGTCTCGATGCCCATGTCTTTCAGATGCGCGGCGGGGCCTATTCCCGACAGCATCAGAAGTTGCGGCGAATTGAAGGTTCCGGCCGACAGGATCACTTCGCGTTCGGCCTCGGCATGGACCCTTTCATTTCCGCGCGCATAGGCGATGCCGATGGCTTTGCTGTTCTCGACCAAAATGTTCAACGCCAGAGCATGCGTTACAACTGTCAAATTCTTTCGCTTTTCGGCCGGCCTCAGATACGCAGTCGCCGACGATGAACGCCGTCCGTTACGGATTGAATATTGGCTGCGTCCGAAACCTTCATGCGGTGCGGTATTATAATCCGGGGTGTGGCCATAACCCGCAACTTTCGCAGCTTCGATCCAGGCGTCGTAAAGCGGGTCTCTGGTCCTGGCCCATTCGACGCCCACAAGGCCTTCACCGCCGCGTCTTTCGCTTTCACCGCCTTCCCAGGTTTCGACGCGCTTGAAATAGGGAAGCGTGTCCTTATAGGACCAGCCCGTAGCGCCATTTGCTGCCCAGCGGTCGTAATCGCCGGGGGCGCCGCGTGTGAATGCCATCACATTGATAGACGAAGAACCGCCAAGCACTTTGCCGCGCATCGCTTCAATGCGCCGATGGTTCAGATGGGGTTCGGGTTCGCTCTCATAACCCCAGTCGAACATGCGTTTCTTATGCATGTGGCCAAGGCCGAGCGGCACATGAATGAAGGGGTGTATATCGCGCCCGCCCGCTTCCAGAAGAAGCACGCGCGCTGCACCGTCCTCGCTGAGCCGATGGGCGAGCACACAGCCTGCCGAGCCCGCGCCGACAATGATGTAATCATAGCGTGGGTTGCGGTTCATTTCGTTATCAGAAATCCGGCGTCTCGTCTCGTGGGATCGGATATTCGGTATCGGTTACAGGATCGCGGTTGTTCTCCGCGCAGACCTGTTCGAGATAGAGATTGTCCTCGGGATGATAGGTGACCCAGGCCGACCATGGTGTCGTGAAGGCGCCGGGATCCATCACGGTGAAATCGACGCGAATTTCATCGTCGCTAACCTTGCGATAGCGCTCGATGACATGAAGCTTGTCCGTGTGCGGTGTTCCGAACCGATCGGTCCATGTGTCGTCGGTCAATCCGACCGTATCTACGACCAGCGTATCGCCCTCCCAATGTCCGACCGAGTGGCCGTAATAGGTCGGCTCCCAATCGGCGGGGTGGCCGACATTCATATAAATGAGCCGCGCCCGCATCTCGCGCGAGAAGAGGATCGTGGTGATCTCCGGGGATTGCAGGAACTGCACGGTGTCGTTCAGCTGCAGGATGTAGGGTACACCATGCGGACGACAGGATTGCTGTGCGGAAAGCGGCGGGTTGTCGGCAAGCGCGGTTACCGTGTTCTCTTGCACGATACTGGCCGCCCAGGGCTGCAATATCGGGTTGGTATGATCGCCCTCCCAGATCATAGCGAATCCGCCGCCTGCTTCCGGGGGCGGCGGGTTCATATTGATGACAGGACCCGGGCCACCGTTTTCCGGGGGGCGAAACGCCGAATGCACCGGTTGGCCGCGGCTCCAATAGCCTGAAATGTCCGGCACCGCCTGTTGCGCGGCCGCATTCACGGCAATCGCAGCGACGGAAAACGCACAGAGAAACGCTATCTGTCTCATAGCCGAAACCCTTTTCGTGAAGATGCTTACTGAAGCTGGTCTGCGACCGCGTCGATGCCTGCCTGCGCGCAATCGTGATCCTGCTGAAGGGTCGATCCGGCGCTGCCGACTCCGCCAAACGTATCGTCCCCGACCGAAATCGGAATGCCGCCCGAAAGCGCCAATACGTCGGCAAGATCACGCTGCGGAAAACGTTCCGGGTCTTCCAGCGTTTCCGCCGCCCATTGCTGCGAGGAACGCCGCCACATGCGCGCGGTGTAAGCTTTGCGCCGCGCCATTTCGGCGGTTTGCGGCGTAGCATTGGTGCCGCGCATCAAAAGAACCGTGTCGCCTGCGCGATCGACCACTGCAATCGACGTATTGTAGCCCAGTGCCTGACAGGCGCCGAGTGCGGCTTCGCCGATGGCGCGCGCCAGTTCCAGAGACACGTTACGCTGCATGACGACTTGTGCTTGCGCGGGCGCGAACAATGCGAATCCCACTGCGCAGGCGAGCGCCGCCCGTCCTCCCAACCCCATCCCAAATCCTCCCCGTTGTTTTGCGGTCATCTTGGGGGGATTTCGCCGGGGCCGCCAGCCCCGAAGCGCGGAACGGCAGATCCCCGCCGCGGCGGCGGGGCCGCGCGGGAAGTGAAAGAAGGAATTGGAGGAAAATGGTGGGCGCGACAGGGATTGAACCTGTGACCCCTACGATGTCAACGTAGTGCTCTCCCGCTGAGCTACGCGCCCGCCTGTCGAAAGGGTCGCGTTCTATAGCCCTCAGCTTACGCGGCTGGCAAGGCGGGTTTTTGGGAAGTTTTGGGGGCGGCCCGGACGGGGTGGAAGCGTTGGCCTTCAGGCCGCGACCATCCGCTCTACTTCCTCGACGATATCGCGCAAATGGAAGGGTTTCGAGAGAACCTTCGCCTGCTTCGGGGCCTCGGAGGCGGGGTGCAGCGCCACAGCGGCGAAGCCCGTGATGAACATGATCCGGAGCTTGGGGTCGAGTTCGGCAGCCCTTTTGGCCAGCTCGATCCCGTCCATGCCAGGCATGACGATGTCCGAGAGAAGAAGATCGAATTTGAAGCTGGTCAATTGCAGAAAGGCTTCAGCGCCGTCAGGGCAGGAAATGACGAAATGACCCGCGCGCTCCAACGCGGCGGCGAGGAAGCGGCGCAAGGATTCGTCGTCTTCGGCAAGCAATATGCTGGCCATGGCCCCCCTCGGGCGATACGCCGTATGCCTTGCAAGGTAAGGCAAGGGACCGGACAGGTCGCCGGGTCGCATTTCCGGCTTCACGCTTCTTTCTTTGCCCCCGCGCAAGCTTGATCGCAAGCGCCTGCGATGGTCCACTCGCGCGCCCGGCCCGAATTTCGCGTAGAAACCCTAATGACCGAATCCGTTTCCGCAGGCTCTGCCGCCGTCAGCCTCTCATCCGAGGGTCCGGATGCGACGTTGGCCGCCCTGATTGAGCGGCCCGTTACGATTACCCAGCCGCGCGTCCGGAGGGCGCCTTTCGTCTTCACCTCGCCCCATAGCGGCGATGCCTATGCGCCGAGTTTCGTGGCCTCCACACGGCTGGACCGCCTTGCGCTTCGCCGTTCCGAAGATGCCTTTGTCGATGAATTGTTTGCCTCCGTGCCAATGCAGGGCGCGTTGCTGCTTTCCGCCCGTTTTCCGCGGGCCTATGTCGATGTGAATCGCGCGGCCAATGAAATCGATCCGGTGATGTTCGAGGGCGGCACCAAGCCGAGCGTACCCTTGAGCGCGCGGGTCGCCGCAGGCCTCGGGGTCATTCCCAAAGTCGTGCGCGACGGCGTCGAGATTTACGGCAAGCGCCTTCCGCCCGAAGAAGCCGCTTTTCGGCTCGAAGCCTTTTACCGGCCTTATCATGAGACGCTGGAAACCCTGCTCCGGCAGACCAAGGCACAGTTCAGCCAAGCCATTCTCGTGGATTGCCACTCCATGCCGCCGGTGCCCAAGGGCCATGACATTATCATCGGCGATCGGCATGGCAGTGCCTGTGCGCCGGAACTCTCCGCCCGTGTGGAAGGCATATTAAAGGGTGAGGGGTTCTCGGTCGGCCGGAACAGTCCCTATGCGGGAGGCTTCACGACCAGCCATTACGGGCAGCCCAAGGAAGGCGTCCATGCCATCCAGATCGAGGTCAATCGCGGGCTCTATCTGGATGAAAAACGGATGGAAAGGTCCTCAGGGTTTACGGCCTGCCGTGAGGCGCTGGCGCGCTTCATCGCCCGGATCGTCGATGCGCATCCGCCAATCTCTCGTAACTAACTGATTTGAAAAGAAAATGGCCGCCCCGGGAAGGGGCGGCCAAGTTTAGGGAGGAAACGCCCAGGAAGGGCTGCGATATCGCAAACGGGGAGTTCGTAATACCGCGCTGCAACAATATGCTCTGCTGCAACTGCGTAATCAAGCAAAAATATCGAACTATTTAGCGGCCAGGTTTGTAAGAAAGTATCAGCTTTCCCATTGGCCTAGTAAGATAGTTCCGAATTCTGGGATTGATGCTGCGACGCACAACTCTAGGGCGGTGTACCGTCCTGCCGCCGCGATAAAGATTCATCGAACTGCCACTCCGACTTCATATGGCATGGCCATAGAGCACGCGCAGGCAAGCTTCCCCCGTGCTTCGCGGTGGTAAGGCAGTGTCTGAGGTAAGCGGGGAGGCGTCATGCAGACCATAAATTCGCTCAAAGCACATGCACCTCTGGGGATGGGTTCCTCGCCCCAGCGGCTTTATCCGCAATTGGCGCCGCACCGTGTGCGCCGGCACCGCACCATCTTCATCTCCGACACGCATCTGGGTACGCGGGGCTGCAAGGCCGATCTGCTCGCCGATTTCCTCGCCCATAATGATTGCGACACGCTCTATCTCGTTGGCGATATCGTCGATGGCTGGCGGTTGAAGCGGAGTTGGTACTGGACCGATGCACATAGCCGTGTTGTGAACGAGATATTACGCAAGGTCGAAGACGGTACGCGCGTCGTATACATCCCCGGCAATCATGATGAAGCTTTCCGCGAATATTGCGGATTGCTGTTCGCTGGCATCGAATTGAAGCGCGAGACGCTGCACCGCACCGCCGATGGGCGCGACCTTCTCGTTATGCATGGCGATCAGTTCGATGGCGTTCTGACCTATGCCAAATGGCTCGCGCTGCTCGGTGATCACGCTTACACCTTCGCGTTGCGCCTGAATGAAGTTCTCAATCACACCCGCCGGTTTCTGGGGCTGCCCTATTGGTCGCTCTCCGCCTATCTGAAATCCAAGGTAAAAAACGCCGCGCAATTTATTTCTAATTTCGAAACCGCCATTGCGGGGGAAGCGCGTCGGCGTGATGTCGACGGGATCGTCTGCGGCCATATCCACTATGCCCAGATCAAGACCATCGACGGTATCCTGTATTGTAACGACGGCGATTGGGTTGAAAGCTGCACGGCGCTCACCGAAGATGCGCGCGGGCGCCTGGAAATCGTCGCCTGGAAGGGATTTGCGCAGCGCGAAGACACCTATGCGGCGACCCTGGCAACGGCGCCCGTCGGCGCCCTAAGGGCAGCATAAGCATCAATAGGATGGCGGATATTCGCCACCTACTCTTTCAAGGGGCCAGGTATGGGTATTGAAGCGACGGCCTTTATCGGCAATGCGCAAGACACAATTACTTCCTTGCGCATACTGATCGTCACCGATGCGTGGGCCCCGCAGGTGAACGGGGTGGTTCGCACGATACGCGCAACCGGACAGGAACTGGAAAAGCTCGGTCATCGGGTGCGTTTTGCTACGCCGGAAAATCAGACCACCCTACCGCTTCCGACGTACCCGGAGATTCGTCTCGCGCTCTATCCGCGCTCCGGCCTTATCAGCGAGATCGATTCTTTCAAGCCGCATGCCGTGCACATCGCGACGGAAGGGACGATGGGATTCTGTGCACGGCGCATTTGCCTCGAACGCCATATTCCTTTCACGACGGCCTTCCACACTCGCTTTCCGGATTATGTTCATGCGCGCTTTCCCTTCGTTCCGGAAAGCATGGTGTTCGCGGCGTTGAAATCTTTTCATGCGCCTGCGCGTGCGACGATGGTGTCAACGGCCTCCCTCAAGAACGAACTCGAAAGTCATGGCTTCCGGAATGTCGTGATGTGGTCGCGGGGCGTGGATACCGATGGCTTCACTCCCGGCCCCCGCGACGGTTTCGAGAAATTGGGGCTCGATTTGCCGCGCCCCATCTTTCTCTATGTCGGACGTGTGGCGGTCGAGAAAAACGTCGAAGCGTTTCTCAATCTCGATCTGCCGGGCAGCAAAGTCGTTATCGGGGAAGGCCCGCAACGGCCTGAACTTACCGTGCGCTTTCCCGGCGTAACCTTCCTCGGACAGCGCTCCGGCGAAGAACTCGCGGAATTCTATCGCGCCAGCGACGTATTTGTGTTTCCCAGCCGGACCGACACTTTCGGACTGGTGCTACTGGAGGCGCTTGCTTCCGGTGTGCCGGTTGCGGCGTTTCCCGTATCCGGTCCGCTCGATGTGGTGGGCGGCGCGCCTGTCGCGGCGCTGGACAACGATCTGCGGTCGGCGTGCCTTCGCGCTCTCGACATTTCCCGCGCCCAGGCACGGCGTTTTGCGCTTACACGCTCCTGGCGCGCCTCCACCGAGCAGTTCCTCCAGAACCTCGCGCTGATCGGGTAGTTGTTCCTGAACAGGGCGGTTTGCCGGTTGTGAGACATTCGCCTCGGAACTCTGCCGTCAAAAGGCGCGCCGCCTGCGGAAAGGCATCGAATCGTCCTTAGCGGCGGGAAAGATCGTCCGTGGTCGTAGGGCGAGCTCCGGCTGAGCATTCTTAACAGATGGGACGAAATCCAACCGAGACGCCCGATTTCCTCACGGCCACGACCCAAATGGGCACATTCATCAAATCTTGCGAATCTTAATGTCCTGCAGGCATTGCCGGGGGCGGAAGGCCCCTATATAAGCCCCGGCTTCCCGAAAGGTGCCGCAATCCCCATGAATATTCGCAATATCGCGATCATCGCCCATGTCGACCATGGCAAGACGACGCTCGTAGACCAGCTTCTGAAACAGTCCGGCGCCGTGCGCGAGAACCAGCAGGTTCAGGAACGCGCCATGGATTCCAACGACCTCGAACGCGAACGCGGCATCACCATTCTTGCCAAGTGCACCAGCGTCGACTGGAACGGCACGCGCATCAATATTGTCGATACGCCGGGCCACGCCGATTTCGGCGGTGAGGTAGAGCGCATTCTCTCCATGGTCGATGGCGTCGTGTTGCTAGTGGATGCTGCGGAGTCGGTCATGCCGCAGACCAAATTCGTGCTCTCCAAAGCGCTGAAGCTTGGCCTGAAGCCGATCGTCCTGATCAACAAGATCGACCGTTCAGACGCGCAACCGAAAGAAACGCTGGAAAGCATTTTCGATCTGTTCCTTGCACTTGAAGCGAATGACGATCAGCTGGACTTTCATGTGCTCTACGCCTCGGGCCGTAATGGCTGGGCCGTCGTCGATCTCGAAGACGAAAGAAAAGACCTCTCTCCGCTCTTTGCGCTCGTCGTCGCGGACGTTCCGCCGCCCAAACCCCTCGCCAAGGCAAGCGAAGACTTCCCGTTCAGCATGCTCGTAACGACGCTGGAATCCGATCCCTATGTCGGCCGCGTCCTGACGGGCCGTATCGAATCCGGGGTCATCACGCTCAACCGTCCAATCAAATCGCTGTCCTATGACGGCCGCGAAATCGAGCGTTCGCGTGCGACGCGTCTTCTGGCCTTCCGCGGTCTCGCCCGTGTGCCGGTCGAACGCGCCGAAGCGGGCGACATCATCGCCATCGCGGGTCTCGAAGAAACCACGGTCGCCGATACCATCTGCGATGTTTCTGTTTCAGCACCTCTCCCCGCCAATCCGATCGATCCGCCGACTCTTGCCATCACGCTAATGGTGAATGATTCGCCGCTCGCGGGCCGAGAGGGCGACAAGGTGCAGAGCCGCGTCATCCGTGAGCGCCTCTTCCGTGAAGCGGAAGGCAATGTGGCGATAAAGGTCAAGGAAACGGGCGAAAGCGCCTATGAAGTCGCGGGCCGCGGTGAATTGCAGCTCGGCGTTCTGATCGAAACGATGCGCCGCGAAGGATTTGAACTCGCGATTTCCCGTCCGCGCGTTCTTTATCAGACTGGCGAAGACGGACAGAAGCTCGAGCCGATCGAGGAAGTCACGATCGACGTCGACGAACCCTATGCTGGTATCGTCATCGAAAAGATGTCGACCCGCAAAGCGGAAATGCAGGACATGCGCGCCACCGGCGCCGGCAAGACCCGCATTGTGTTCTATGCGCCCTCGCGCGGCCTCATCGGGTATCACGGCGAATTCCTGACCGACACGCGTGGCACCGGCGTCATGAACCGGATGTTCCACGCCTATGGCCCCTTCAAGGGCGTCATTGAGGGCCGTCGTAACGGCGTTCTCATTTCGACCGATGACGGTGAAACGGTCGCCTATGCGCTCTGGTATCTCGAGGAACGCGGCAAGCTTTTCGTCACTTCGGGCACCAAGACCTATCAGGGCATGATCGTCGGGGAGCATTCACGCGACAACGACCTCGACGTGAATCCGCTGAAGACGAAGCAGCTCACCAACATCCGCACCACATCCAAGGACGAGGCCATTCGTCTTACGCCGATCACCCCGCTCACCCTTGAGCAGTCGATCGCCTACATCCAGGATGATGAACTGGTCGAAGTGACACCGAAATCGATCCGTCTGAGAAAGCGCGAATTGCTGCCGCATAATCGTAAAAGGAAGACGGACGCAGCCTGACCCTCGCCAATTTGGCGCGCCCCGATTATACCGGGGCGATGGACAGGGAATTCGCAGAACGGCTGGCATTCGCCCACCGCCTCGCCGATGCGGCGGGGCAGGTGATCCTTCCCTTTTTCCGTCAGCGCATCGACGTGACGGAAAAGGCGGCGACATGTGCCGGCGATTTTGACCCCGTGACGCAGGCCGACCGGGGCGCGGAGGAAAAAATCCGCGCCATGATCGCGGAGGCCTATCCCGATGACGCGATCCTCGGTGAGGAATATGGCGAGGCGCCGGGAACAAGCGGCTATCGCTGGGTCCTTGATCCGGTCGATGGCACCCGCGCCTTCATCGCCGGACAGCCGATGTGGGGCACCCTGATCGCGCTGGAGAAAAACGGCCAGCGTGTGCTTGGCCTTCTCGACCAGCCGTTTTTGAGGGAGCGCTTCACGGGCACGTCGGAAGGGACGGAATTTCTTTCCGCGCGCGGGTCGGAAACCCTGAAGACCCGTCCCTGCGCGACGCTCTCCAAGGCCGTGATCAATACCACGCACCCGCTTGCGCATTTCCAGCCGGAGGAACGCGATCAGTTCTTTGCGGTGGAGGCGAAAGCCCGGCTCTCACGCTATGGCGGAGACTGCTATTCCTACGCACTGCTCGCCATGGGCTTTATCGATGTCGTCATGGAAGCGCGCCTGCAGACCTGGGACACGGCAGCGCTGGTTCCGATCGTGGAAGGCGCCGGCGGCGTCGTCAGCGACTGGCAGGGAAACAGCATTACCGGCGGCGGAAACATGCTCGCCTGCAGCGACCGCCGCGTGCATGCCGAAATTCTAGCGCTGCTCGCCCCGGCGCGCGCCTAAAAGCCCCTTCCGTTCTCCCGAAAGATTTTGGTCCACAAACAAATCGAATGCGCGCCAGAATTCCGCGCGCACCAGATCTGTTTCCATCAGAATTTCATGTTGGGCCGTTTCGATCTCGACATACTGCGCTTCCGGCAATTCTCGCGCATAGTTACGGATAGCATCGGTTTTCACGATCTGGTCGCGGCCCGCGCCGAACACCAGCAGAGGCGTAACAATATCTTCGGCAAATTTCTGCGCGCCCACCTGCCGTATCGAGCGAAACGCGGCGCGCAGCCATCCGAAGGAGGGACCATTGATCCTGAGAAAGGGCTGTCTGCGAAGTTTCTGCTGCGTGCGTTCAAATCGTGCGCGGTCCGAGGTGACGCCGTTCTGCTCAAACGAAACGGTAAGGGGGTCACGCTCCTCCATTCCCGGAAGGGGGCGTTTTGATGGCCGCCATATACTCAGAAGAAGCGCCACCGCTCTTGCCACTGAAGGGGGATGTTTCCCGGTGTAAATGTCGAGCATCGGCGCTATAAGCACGGCGCAGGCAAGGCGGCGTTTGTGTTCGCGCAGATAGCGCAACAGAAGATGGGCGCCCATCGAGTGCGCGAGCGCAATGACGGGCATCTCGGCGGAAGGCGCGAGTTTCTGAATTAAAATGGCAAGGTCGTGGTCATAATCCTCGAAGGTGTCGACATGTGCGAGCCGGTTGTCCCGCGCGCCGCGCTCGGAAGCGCCCTGACTTCGCCAGTCAACGCTAACGACGATAAACCCGCGCGCGTTTAGTTCTTCCGCCACTTCATCGTATTTCTCGAGAAATTCCGCGAGCCCCTGCAGCAGAACGCACACGCCACGCGCGGCAACCCCTTCCGGTACGGACCATGTTCCCGCGCGCAGGGCCTGCCCATCGGGTGCCTGCAAGCCCTGTGCTTTGAACGACCCGTTCACGCGCGAACTCTCCTCATCGTATTCCCCGCCGCCGCCTCACAAGGAGGCGTTTGAGCGGGAGGCTGCAATGTTTTCGCCGCGTTCACCACAAAAAAAGCCGTTTTGCCACCACGCCGTTGCCGAATTTGGGGACTAGAAGAATGCCAACCGGCGCTTGGGGAGGGGATCGCCCTGGGAAGAGACGGTGCATGATGGCTTCTATCGATTGCGAGAATCCGAAGTTTCAGAACAAAGGGTCTGTTGATACCCCACAATCTAAAGGTCCAAAGCGCGACTATGTCGGCATCTCCTTTTTCGTTTTTCACCTTGGCGTGAGCGTCTACATTCTCGCCGGGTGGAGCGTGCCCTCCGCATCGGCGCTCATGTTCTATCTGCTGCTTCTTCCCGTTGTTGCGATGCAGTGGATGGTCAATCGCAGTTCCTGTGTGATCAACAATCTCGAATCTTTCCTGCGTACGGGGTGCTGGCGCGACGCCTTCCATCCGGAGGAAGGGCGGTTCATCTCGGTGATCGTCCACTGGATGTTTGGGATAACGCTACGCCGGAGCCACACGGATATTGTTTGCTACTCCCTGCTTATGGGCCTCTGGTGTCTCGCCCTTGCCCATCTCTCGGTTCTCGGTGATCCGGCCCTGCTTTCGCTTTTTCCTTGAAACCATGGTTTTGCGGAAATGCGCTGCGTACTGCGCAGGGCTCTTGAAGGCGGCATTTGGCCTTCCTACCTCCATCGAACCGGAAGGCCGCTCGGCTTTCGGAACTTGGCTGGCGCGAGTTTCGCGCGGCAAACACTTCGCTTTTAGGAGGATGTGCACATGCGTAGTTTCGATCTTACCCCGCTTTTTCGTTCCACCGTCGGCTTTGATCGCCTTGCCGACATGCTTGATTCCGTTGCCCAGTTTGATCCGGGCGCAAGTTACCCGCCTTACAATATCGAACGCACCGACGAGAACCATTACCGGATTTCGCTGGCCGTCGCCGGGTTCGGAGAAAAGGATCTGAGCGTCGAAGTCCGCGAAGGCGTGTTGTCGGTCCAGGGCCGCCGTGAGGACAAGACGAACTCGGAGAACCCGCAGCAATACCTTTATCAGGGTATCGCGGGGCGCAGCTTCGACCGTCGCTTTCAGCTGGCGGAGAATGTCGAGGTACGAGGCGCGCGGCTGGTAAATGGCCTCTTGCACGTCGATCTCGAACGAATTGTCCCCGAAGAGAAAAAGCCCCGACAGATCAGCATTTCGACCGGTGCTCTTTCAGCGGGCGAACGTCGCGACGGCAGGGTTATCGATACCAAAGCAAACGCGGCCTGACTTATAAGGGCTGGCTTCGCTACATCGGAAAAGCGTGCGCACCTTAGGGAGCGCACGCTTTTCTTTGTTCTTGAGCAGGGACGGCTTTGACGCGACACTGCGCGCGTCCCATTTTTTTGAGTCGCTATGCCCAGTTGGCAGATTGCTCTTTCCGCGCGCCTGTCGCGTCTATTGAAGCCTCGGGAGGTTGAGGCGCGGATGTCGCTCGCCGATCTTCGGCGTCAATACGACTATATGAGCGAGCGCTATGGCACCGTTCCGCGCGACATTCTGATCGAGCCCGCGCAACTCGGGCAGGTGAAGGGCGAGTGGTTGCGCGTCGAGGGAACCCAGTCGAGGCGCCTTATCGTCTATCTCCATGGGGGCGGCTATATCGCGGGATCCCCGCAAACCCATCGCCCGTTGATCGCCCGGCTTTGCAAGGCGGGAGGTGCTTCCGCACTAGCGCTGAATTACCGCCTCGGTCCGGAATTCCCTTTCCCCGCAGCCTTGCGCGACGTCATCGATGCCTACCGGTTCCTGATCGCGAAAGGGGTTCCGGCGAACTCAATCGCTTTTGCGGGCGACGGTTCGGGCGGAGGTTTGGCTTTCGCGAGTCTCCTTGCCATTCGTAATGCAGGGCTGCCTATGCCGGCCGCATGTCTTGCACTTTCGCCCTGGGCGTATCTTTCGCTGTCCGGCTGGTCGATGCTTGAAAATGCGCGCAAGGATCCGGTGCTGAATTGGGAATTGCTGTTCGTCAGTGCGCGGCACTATTTGAACGGCAACAACCCGTCCGACCCTTACGCCTCGCCGGTTTTTGGCTCTTTCCGCGACTTTCCCCCCATCATGGTGCATGCCGGTTCGCAGGAAATATTGCGCGATGACGCCAGCCGTATTGGAGAACTCGCGGCGGCGGCCAACGTGCCGGTTTCGGTGGAAATCTATGATGGCATGCATCATGTCTTTCAGGCGCAGTCGTCGGCGCCGGAAGCCAAGGTCTCGCTTGCCCGGATGGGTCAGTTTTTGCGGGCACGAACCGCTGATGGCGCTCCAGACCAAATGGCTCCCCATGCAGCGATCGGTAGTTGAACGGTCGGTAAGCTAAACCGCAATCGCGGTCTGGTCGCAGCGCGTTTCGTCAAAAATCGCATCTACGGCCGCACTGAGCGACATCTTCATCGCCTGCAGCATGGCGCCCCGGAAATCCGCCGCCCGCATATTGGCGCCGGTTAAATCGGCATAAGCGAGGTCCGCCTCGGCGAAAATCGCCTGCCGCAGTTCCGCTCCGCGAAAATCGGCGTGGCGTGCGTCCGCGCGTTCCAGCCTTGCCGGAAGAAGGCGTTCGTTCGAGATCAACAGGGGGCCGAGGTTCGCATCGCGCAGATCAGCATTGGCAAGTTTGGCATTCTTTAAATTTGCCCCGCGTAAATCGGCGCCGGCAAGACGCGCATAGCGCAAATCGGCGCCTTCCAGCTGGGCACCCTGCAGGCGCGCGCCCCTCAGATCAAGCCCATAGAAGATGGCGCCCGGACAAATAATGGCCGCGAGATTCGCATGTGCAAAAAGACGCGTTCCCCGCAAATCCACGCCCGAAAGATCGCCTGGCAAGCCTTCCCGACCGTTGCTGTCGACCCAACGCGTATGTGCTTCAAGGACAGCCTGAAGCCCGCCCGGCAATTCCGCTACAGAGCGGCCTACGATCTCGTCCGTAAGAGCACCCGTCATATTGGCGCCTTCGGTCCGTGCGTCGTCGAAAAAAGGATGCCTGCCAGAACCGTATGGGCGAGATCTGCTCCGGTAAGATCACAGTTACGAAGATTCGCTCGCTCCAGATTGGCGCCGGTCAGTTTGGCATAGCTGAGATTGCCGTCGCTCAGATCGCAATGGCGCATGGTGGAATCGCTGAAATCGGCACGGCAGGCCAGCACGCCCGGCATTTTCGCGCGCTCCAGATTGGCCGAGGCCAGCAGGGCATCGGAAAGATCCGTTTGGCCGATTTCGCCGCTGGAATGGCCGCCCGCCAGCAGAGAGAGGGCCTCTGTCCCGATCTCGCGGCGCATATCCGCCTCATAAAGGTCTGCGCCGATCAAATTGGCGCCCTGAATCTGAGCCCCGCGCAGATCTGCCCGGCGCATGGACGCCCCCGTCAAATTCGCCCGAATCAGCGACGCGCCGCCGAAACAGGTCGAATCGAGCCGCGCTCCAGAAAGGTTTGTTTCCTCTAGGTAGGCGCCGGTGAAATCGGCATCCGACAAGTTGCGTCCAGACAGGTCCATGCCGGAAAGATCGCAATGGGCAAATACAGCCCGCGCACCCCCAACCCGGCCCGAGTAGAGCAATTCATGACGGGAGGCGGCGGAAGACGCCTGCTTCTCCGTGAGCTTCGTACAGCCGGCGCGCCGCGGTTTGTCCCTGATTTTTCCGATGGTCATTTCATCTCGGGCCTAAAAGGGGTTCGGAGTAGCGTGAGTGTGTCTCAGGGCTCGCTAACAGCGGCTTAATGGACGGGCCATAAAGCGAGATAAGGCCTCGTCCCGGAAAGAAAATTTAGCCTTTCGCTTATATCCCAGCTTGGATAGGGTGCGGCGGTTCGCGCCCCCACTGGCGGGAAAAGTCTTAAAATTCGGGTCTATCGCGAGGTTAGCGTGGCTAAACGCACTGTATTGATGTCGGGCGCCTTCGGCGCCGGAATAATTGGAACTGCGTTTTTCGCTTCGGCGCTGACGGGCGCTGCATGGGCGGCCGATCCGGAACTGGTTATCGACGGCACACGGACGACACCCGCTTCGACATCGACTTCCGGCGATATCACGGTTGAAGACACCGGCCGTGTGACCATCGACGATGAAGGCGTTGCCATTCTCAATCTCGATTCCAACAACGACATCACGGTGGAAAGCGGCGCCCAGCTGACCCATTCGGCGGGCGACGATGGAATCGGCATCTATATTGAATCGGGAAATACCGGGAATCTGAGTTTTTCGGGCAGTCTCTTGATGGGTGAAACCAACCCCGACATCGAGGTCGGCACCAATCTTACCGGTATTATGGTCGGTCGCGACGGGGACACGCTTGACCCCTTTACCGGCAATATTTCTTTTGGAAACGCGGCTACTTTTGTTCTTTACGGCGACGAGTCCACAGGGGTTGCGATCAATCGAAGGATTGTCGGAGATCTAACCTTTGACGGCTCCATCGCCGTAAACGGTTTAAATTCCCGGGGCATCGTCACGGCAGCCGAAATAGATGGCCAGATCGTATTCAATGCCAATGTGGTTACGCGCGGAACGGCGCTTCCTTCCGCGACCGATCTTGATCCTCTGTCTGGCGCAACCGTGGCCATCGGAGCCAATGTCACCGGCGGCTTTTATGTTCAAGGCCCCATCACCGACCTCGACGGCAACGCTCCGGCGCAGATCCGTTCGGTCGGCAGTGCGCCCGCCGTCTATATTTCGCCGACCGTCGGTGGTGCCACCGGAAACGTCGCCATCGGTCTGTTCGAAGGTTATGACGACGACGATCCGATCGTCGTGGACAATGTCGGCAATTTCTCCTTCGTGAACCGAGGCACCGTTCAAACCGATGGCCTTGAACCCGGCGTGAATTCGGAAGGCTTCCGGATAGAGGGCGATGGCGTCCACACCGTTACGTTCGCTGGCGGCATCTACAACAATGGGGGTATCGGAGCGACCGCGTCGAGCAGCACGTTGCTGACCGCGGCCGAACTGCAAAACCCCCTTCCCTCTAATGCCACAGGGTTGATCATCGGCGAGGGCGCATCCGTTCCGCAGCTTTATAATAATGGCAATGTCAGCGCATCGACCAGTGGGCCCGAGGGCGGTACAGCGACGGCCATCCTGATCGAGGACGGCGGTAATCTTCCGCTGATCAATAATAATTCGGCCATCAATGCTTCTTCCGTGACCACGGACGTCGAGAATGACAACATTGTCGCCTACGGCATTCGAGATCTGTCGGGAACACTGACGACAATCAACAATACGGGCTTTATTGAAACCACGGTCACGACTACCGATCCGGGCTCGAGAGCGATTGCCATCGATGTTTCCGCGGCTACGACGAAGGTCACGATTAACAACACCGAGAAGGAAAATGGCCTCAGCGCTGCCGCCATTCGTGGCGACATCCTCTTTGGCACCGCCGTCGACAACGTTCTGAATATCAACGGACGGATCAGCAATGATGATGGTGTTTCGCGAGCGCTCGTCGAGGGCCGCATTCTAACGCCGAATGGCGGCGGCGTAGATATCAAGATCACCGACGGTACATTACGCACTGCGGAAGCGCAGGCGCGCGATATAACGATAGGTCCGGGCACCGGTCCGGGCACCGATAGTGACAGTCAGGGTACGCTGGAATTCGTACTCGCGCTCGAACCGGGTGACGAACCGATTGTCGTCGCCAGCGGTTCGGTCGCCTTTCAGGAGGGCTCGCGCGTCGGCTTCTCCTCGCTTTCCTTTCTGCCCGATGGCGGGATTTTCGACCTTGTCTCGGCGCAAGGCGGCATCACGTTCCAGAACTACGAAGAGGCAACAGCATTCGCTGCGCCTTATCTTTATACGACCTCCTTCATTTTCGACGATGCGCTGGTTGGCGAAGATGTGCTCAGCCTCTCGCTTCAACGCAAAACCGCTGCCGATTTGGGACTGACCGGAAATCGCGCGGCGATTTATGAGGCCGCAGCGCTGGCCGCGCGCGAGGACGATCTTTTCGGGCGGGGACTGATTTCGATCACCAACCAGGCCGGTGTGGAAGAAGCGCTGGATTCACTCGTTCCAAATATTGGCGCGGGCGCGCGCGCGCTCACCGTCGCGGTTACCGACAGCGTGAATGGGCCGATCGGCAGACGGCAACGTAATCTCGTTACCAATCCGGAAGAGGGGCTGCGCTTTTGGGGCCAGCAATTTTACGAAGACATGAACGGCGCCACGACATCCTCATCCACCAGCTATTTCGGCAGTGGTCTGGGCGTCTCCGGCGGCGTCGAGTGGGGTGATTCTCCCAACGCACGGTACGGCATCAGCTATAGCTATTTCGCTGGACAGGTGACCGAGAGCAATCCGCGCGCGACCAAGGAGAACATCGCGTTGAATCTTGTTTCGGCTTATGCGAACTGGCGCTGGAACAATTTCTTCATCACACCGCAGGTCAATGTCGGCTATGCCTCCTATGACAATCGCCGCCGTGTCGTAGCGGGTGCGATTACCCGCACCCCGATCTCCGACTGGAGCACCTACCTCACTTCGGGCGGCGTTTCGTCGGGCTTCCTGTTCAATGTTGGAGGCTTCGATATCATCCCGCATATCAGCGTCGATGGTCTCTATATGTATGAAACCGCCTATACGGAACGTTTTGGCGGCAATGGCGTGAACCTCAATCTCGATTCACGCACGACCAGTTCCGTGCGTTTGTTTGCTGGCGTGATCGCCCAGACCGAATTCATGCTCGATGACGGTATTCTGAAGCCGCAAATTCTCGCGGGCTGGAGCCAGGAGCTTATCAGTGACCGTCCGGTTATCGATGCCTCATTTGAGGCAGTGGCGGGATCTGATTTCTCCGTCGTGGGGCCCAAATCCAGCGACTCCCGGCTTATCGGCGGCGCGAGTTTCCAGTATTTGTTCGACAATTGGTCGGCCGGTTTCAACTATGACGCGGCGCAAACCTCCGGTGCCTTTGCCCAGTCCGCGACCGTAACCATGACCAGCCGATTCTGATGCGATGGGAAGCGGGACGGCAACGGCGTCTCGCGGTTGACAGAACTTAGAAGAGCTTAAACCGCGAAGGATTAGCGCGTATTTTGCCGGTGTTGGAGCGGCGAGGGACGCTGGTAGATGGGTGCTGTGCCCCTATACATCCTCGTCCTGCACGCGTCCTACCGCAAATTTTTCTGCACCCTGGGGCGCGTCCAAAACGTTTCAGCCTTGCGCGAACTGTCACAGTTTTGGGGTATGCGGGTCCAAACATTCTAGGATTTTCCAGAGGATTCGCGTCTTTTGGGAATGTGATCAACGCGAGAGCTTTTTGCTGCACTGCAAGGAAGGTAGTGACGCAAAAAAATTGCTTGCAATCGAAGTGTTAGATTGCACATTGATCCCGTTATGAAGGTTACGCGAACACATAAATATCTCGCGTATTGGGGGAGTGGTGTTGATCCGGGGACTTGCCTCGCAATGGGCGTGATCGCCTGTTATGGCGGGTTTTAAAATAATCGATCTCGGGACTGGACCATTATGAAGGGGGTGTTAAAATTATTCCTAATGGGGTAATAGGATGCGCCTCTGGGCAACGACCCAATAGGCGGGGGAAGCCAACACGCATGAGCATCGCGCTCAGCAAATCTTGCCAGGAATGGCTCTTCGGGTAGATCGAAAATGTCAGACGCAGGAATGCAAAATTTGCGGCCACCGCCGCTGAAGAAAATGAAGAAGAACCGCTTGCCGGGTATCCTCTTCGTTGTGGCTCTGCATCTGTTGTTGGTGTGGGCCCTGATTAACGGTTTGGCCAGCGCGACGATGGATCTTGTGCGCGGTAAC
This sequence comes from uncultured Alphaproteobacteria bacterium, assembly GCA_903862715.1. GTDB lineage: Bacteria > Pseudomonadota > Alphaproteobacteria > Micropepsales > Micropepsaceae > CAIYRG01. Next base: position 120,463 of record CAIOYY010000087.1, on the reverse strand, counting down.
CTCGAAACGGTTGTTGTCGCCGAAGAGATGGTCGAAGAGCTCGCGCCGCCGCCGCCGCCGCCCGATTTCGAGCCGCCGCCGCCGGTTGTGCCGCCGCCGTCCGTCGTGATCAATCTTGCGCCTGCGCCTGCGCAGAATACGACGGCCATCCAGCAGGTCACCGATCGCGCGGCGCCGCCGCCGGCCGCTGCGCCGCCGCCGCCGCCGCCCATTCGTCCGTTTACGGACTCGGGTAATGGAAACCGCGTGACCGCGCGTGACTATCCGCAGATCTCTATTCGCTTGAAGGAGCAGGGCCGAGTCGTCGTGAATGTGTGCGTCGAAGCCAATGGCGACGTCAGCGATGTGACGATGGTCGAATCGAGCGGCTTTGAACGTCTGGATGAGGCAACCATTCGCATGGTGCGCGGCAGGTTCGACTATAACCCTGCCATGCAGGGTGATCAGGCGGTTCGCTTTTGCCAAAACCAGGCGGTGCGTTGGGCACTCCAATAGCGGAGCCCCTCGTCGGGACAATCTAAAGATTTGAGTTTCATGAAATTTGGATACCGTTTCTTTTGCACTAGGGACGCGAGGCGTCCGTAAGGATGGAGCAGAGTAGAATGAACGCGAAGACCTTGACGATCGCCTCAGCAATCGTTGCCCTTATGATGGGCTTTGGCCCTGCCAATGCCATGGATGCGGCTCCTGCCGCGGATGCAGCGGCACCAGCCGCTGCCGCGCCGGCAGCCGATCCGTTTGCCGCTCCTGCGGCTGACCCGTTTGCGGCTCCCGCCGCCGACCCGTTCGCGGCTCCGACCGCGGATGCCCCCGCCGCTGCTCCGGCAGCTGGCCCGGCCGGCATTGAAGAGCCCACCACCGAAGTTGTCGAAAACCCCTATGGTATCGTCCATATGTGGGAAGAAGGCGACATGGTGGCCAGAACCGTTCTCTTCATTCTCGTGATCATGTCGGCCGGCTCTTGGTACATCTTCTTCGTGAAGTACTGGGAACAGCATCGCGTGCTCAGCCAGTCCAAAGTCGCTGAAAAGAAATTCTGGACGGCGAACTCGCTCGAAGAAGGGATCGAGAAGCTCGGTAAGAACAATGTGTTCCGCAACGTCGCGGAGCGCGGTCAGCAGGCGATGGCGCGCGAAGGCGGCATGCTCACGCAGGCCGACTGGGTGTCGATGTCGCTCGGCCGTGCGGTTGAAGAAGAAAGCGCGCGTCTCCAGGGCGGCATTTCCTTCATCGCTTCCGTGGCCTCGACGGCGCCGTTCGTCGGTCTCTTCGGTACGGTGTGGGGTATCTTGAACGCTCTTACCGCCATCGGTATTGCCGGTCAGGCATCAATCGACCGCGTTGCCGGTCCTGTCGGTGAAGCGCTTATCATGACGGCCATCGGTCTCGCCGTGGCGGTGCCTGCGGTTATCACCTACAACCTGCTTGTTCGTCGTAATAAGGTCATCAACGAGAAATATCGCTCGTTTGCCTCCGACCTTCAGACCTTCCTGCTGTCGTCCAAGCGCTAATTCGACGCGCTTCATACGGTCGGAACCAAAGGAAGATTGAGACGATGAAGGCCAAACTGGACCTGATGTCTTCGGGGGGCGAGGACGACTCGGTTAACTCGAACATCAACGTCATTCCGCTCGTGGACGTGATGCTCGTGATGCTGATCATCTTCATGATCACCATCCCGGTGGTGATTAGGTCGGTGCCTCTGACGCTTCCGGTGGCGACGAATATCGTCACCGAAACGACGCCGGAGAACATCACCATCGCCGTCGACACCAACGGAAATACCTATTGGAACGACGAGTATCTGGCAACGAGCGCGGAATTGTTTACGCGGTTGGCCGAAGTTGCGGTGCTTGAGCCGCAGCCTGAAGTCCATATCCGCGCCGATAAGGATGTCCGGTTCGAGTATGTCGGGCGCGTTATGTACAATCTGCAGCGCGCGTCGATCCTGAAGGTCGGGTTCATCACCAATCCCGAACCCCGCGTTTTCGCCGAGTAGAAGAACTTAAAAGGAAGCCGTCATGTCGTTTAGTGTTGGCAGCGAAGGCGAAGGCGAAGCATTGGTCGAGATGAATCTCGTCCCGCTCATCGACGTCATGCTCGTTCTGCTCATTCTTTTTATCGTTACGATTCCGATCCAGACTCATGCCGTGAAGCTCGACATGCCGGATCCGCGGGTTCCGCCGCCGCCGACCGATGCGGTATCCGTGGTCATCGATCTTGAAATCGATTTCGACGGCACCGTTTTGTGGAACGGCAGCGCGGTTCCCAACCGGGCAACCCTGCGTAGCTTCTTCGAACAGATTGAAGTCCAGGATCCCCAGCCGGAAATCCATCTTCGTCCCAACCGTTTGGCGCGGTACGAAACCGTCGCCAGCGTCCTAGCCGATGCCCAGAGACTGGGTGTCGAGAAGATCGGTTTTGTCGGAACCGGACAATTTGCGGACTAAATGCGGTCAAGAAGTAACCTGAATTGAGGGTTATAAATTGACTCGGATGGATTTATGGAACTTTCGCGGCCGAGCCGTGGGGGTGGTTTTGCCGCCAAATGTGAGGAATACCAATGAGATCGCATACCACTAGCAAACTCATCGGGGCATTGCTTCTCGGCGCCGCCGCATTTGTGTCGACCTCGATACCTGCGCAGGCGCAACTCGAGATCACCAACCCGGCGCTTGCTACCCCGGTCCAGGAAGCCACCACCGCTGCCGCTGCCGGCAACTATACGGCCGCCATCGCCGCCATGCGCCGCGCCGAACAGGTCGCGGGCATCAGTGGCGCGGAGCGCAGCTTTATCCAGCAGTCGATCCTTTCCTACATGGTGCAGGCGCGGCAGTATCAGCCCGCGTTGACCCAGGTCGAGGCGATGATTGCGGGCAATGTCGGCAATCGTAACCAGAATCTGGAATCGGCTCTCCGCCTCTCTCTCAATCTGGGCAATACCGCCAAAGCGGAAGAATATGCCCGCCAGCTTGGCCGTACCGGCGACATCGCGGTGTTCACCGCGCAGGCCGCCTATGACCGTGGCGATCACGACGAATGCATTCGTCTGGCGACCCCGCTTGCGCGGGTGAATACGCCGCAAAAAGGTGTGCTCGATCTTCTTTCCGCCTGCTACTTCGCGAAAGATGATTTTGCCGGCCAGCGGCCGATCCTTGAGCAGATTGCGTTGCATTATCCGACGCCTGAAGCCTGGGACGCTCTACTGCGCAATGTCCGCCGTTCGGTCACAGGCCTGAACGACGAACAGTCACTGGAAATTTCCCGTCTGCGGCTTTTGACGGGCGGCTTTAAAACGCCGGCCGAATACAGCGAAATGGCTCAGCTCGCGATTATCGCCAACTATCCCGGCGAAGCGAAGCGTGTTCTTGATCTTGCCGCCGAAGCGATGATGCTCGAAGGCGAGCGCAGCACGCGTCTCATCAACATGACCAATGATCGTGCGACTACCCATCAGGCGCAGATGGCCGGCGCGGTCACCAGTGCAGCTGCCGATGCAACCGGGTTTGTCTCCATGAAGCTCGGGCAGGCCTATCTCAGCTACCAGCAGTTCGATGAAGCGGAAGCCGCGTTCCGTTCGGCGATAGCGAAGGGTGTGACTGGGGCCAATCTGCAGATATCTCAAATTGGGCTCGGCCATGCACTTTTGGGCAAGGGCGACAACGCCGGAGCGGTGCAGCAGTTCAATGCCGTTGAAGGTTATGCCGACGGCAACGCCAACGCTGTCATAGCGCGTTTGTGGTCTATCTACGCCAGGCAGTGATATATTAGGCTTCAGGTCAGAATAGCGACTTGGCGCGGTACATGGGGGTGTGCTCATGGACCGGCTTTGTTGCGTCTTGGAAACAATAGGACCGCGAAACTCCCCCGTATGCGGTTCATCTGGGAAAGAGGTCACCAATGAATAAGACATTTAAGAGCGCAGCGATGGCCTTCCTGCTTTGCGGCGGGTCGTTCGCAGCATTGACGGCGGCAACCCCCGTGCTCGCAGTGGAAGCGCCAGAAGGCGTGGACACGGAAATCAGCGACGAAGTCGCCGAACTTTACAGTGACGCGGCTGAAGCGTTTCAGGAGGACATGGATTTTCCTGCAGCGCACGGTTTCCTTGCGGAAGCGCGGGCGCTCCCGGAGTTAACGCTGTGGGAAATCTACACGATCGAAATTCTTGATTTTCAGCTCTTTTTGCAGGAGCAAAATCTCGAGCAGGCGGCTGCGCGTTTTAATGCCGCCTACGATACGGGTGTGCTGCCGCAGGAGGACAAGGAACGCTTCCTTCGTATTGCGACGCTTGTGAACCAGGCGGACCGCGCGCGGGCGATTATGTATGGAACCGAAGCGGTCAATTACCCTGGCTGGGATGACACCAACGATCAGGTTTTGGCGAACGCTTATTACTTCAGTGGGGACCTTCCCGGCGCCGAGGCCTTTGCCCAGAGCGTTGTTGCCCGCAAGGAAGCGGCGGGAATGAAGCCCACCATCGAAATATTGACGGTGCTGCATGCGGCGCAGCAGGAGCAAGGCAAAGAAGCCGAAGCACAGCAGACCGCTGGGCAGATCGCGATAGTCGATCCGACGCCTCAGAATTGGGCGCGCGTGGTTGATTACGGTTTTATGGCGCCCGGCCTCAGCGATCGGCAATTGCTGAACCTCTACCGTCTGCGTCGCGAAACGAATGCCATGGAAGGTGGTGACTACGCCGCCATGGCCAACCTTGCCTATGATATGGGCCTTGCTGCTGAAGCGAAGTCAGCTCTCGAAGAAGGTATCGCTGCGGGCAAATTGAATGCCGCCGAGCTTGGCACGGCGCTCACCGATGCGACGGCATCGTCTAACGAAGCGGAAGCGGGGCTGACGGAATTTGCCACTGTCGCCGCCGGCGCTGCGAACGGTGACGCGCAAATTCAGTATGGCGAGACGCTTTTCGCGCTTGGTCGCGCGGCGGAAGCAGAAGCTGCTATCCGGGCCGGTATCGCCAAAGGTGGGTTGCAAGATGCGGCGGATGTGCAGGTTCTGCTAGGCATCGTTCTTCTGGAACAGGGCAAGAAGGCGGAAGCGCAGGCGGCGTTTCAGCAGGCCTCGCAATCTCCGGCGATGGTGCCCGTATCCAGCGCCTGGACCCTTTACGCCTCTATGTGACGACATCGTTCAAGTTAAGCAAAAGGGCGCGGAGATTTCCGCGCCCTTTTTTATGCCTATTCGTCAGTGTCTGCGAGCGGGAACCGCAGTTCTAAAGCGACCCTGTTCAGGGGCCCTGTGAGGCCATCCGCAGTAGATCAACCACTTCGGGGGGCTGATCGAGCAGCATGCGCACCTTGCCTTCCACTTCCTCTCCCGTGCCCGCCGTGATCGGGATGAGAAGTTGCTCGGCATCGGCCAGCAGATCAGGGTCGTGCAGGGCCGTATTGAACGCATCGCGCAGCGCAAGAAGAATATGGGGGGGGATGTCAGGCGGGCCTGCAGCCAGCCGGCCCAGTTCTGCCATTGTCTCGACGAGATTCAATAGTTGCAGATCCGTAGGAGCGGTGACGAATTCGCGGACCTGTGGAACGCCGGGAAGCGCGGAACGCGCCCCCGCGATAGAAACCAGAAACTTTCCGTCGCCGCGATTGACGAAATCCATGTTCGAGCTTGCCGCTCCGAGCACGCCATTCAGCTCGCCGCGCATCATGCTGAGCTGCGTTTCATTGCCGTCGAAACCCGTCACGATCTGGATGTCGAGATCCATGACCTGCGCCATGATGCGGGTTTCGATATAGGAGGCCGAACCGATGCCTGCGGCGGACAGGACAATCGGCTGCGGTGCATTGCGTAAATCGTCCACGGACTGAAATCCGGAGAGGCTCGATATAGCGAGGCTCCGACCTTCCTCAGCCATCTTGCCGACCCAGCTCATATTGCCGAGATCGAACTGCACGCCTTCCTGCTGCAGAATCTGCGCGTAGATCAATCCGGTATTGAACGTCCCGATGGTCAGGCCGTCGGCCTTCGACACATAGATCGTATTGGCGCCGATGATCTGGCCCGCGCCCGGAATATTGCGGACGATGAACCGGCTTCCCGGAAGATATTCCTGCATGTAACGCGCGATAAGGCGGCCATAGGTGTCGTACCCGCCACCCGGCGCGGTTGCCACGATAAAGGTGACGGTCTTTCCCCGGAAATAGTCTTTGTCGCCCTGAATTTCGCCAGAAGCGTCTCCGGTGGACTGCGCGGCCGGATTGGCATTGCCGCAGGCCGCAAGTCCCAACACAACGCCAAGGGACAGCGCAGAAAGGAAAAGCCGTTTGCTCGGCATGTCGTATCTCTCCTGGTTGCCGCTATTCTATCGTTATGACGGGCGCGGCTTTGCCATCCCCCTCGGAGGCGAGAAGCATAGTACAGGAGCGTACGGGCCAAGAAGACTGGCGCCATCGCCGCTGCGTTGACGATGTGGTGATGCCGATAGGGGGCCGATGCCCAGATATGAAAAAGGCCGCTCCTCACGGTGCGGCCTGCTCATTTCCAAAGGTGTTTGCCTTAACGCGGGAGAAGCCCCTCGCGCTGCAGACGCTTGCGCTGCAGCTTGCGATAACGGCGGATCGCTTCGGCCCGTTCGCGGGCGCGCTTTTCCGACGGCTTCTCAAAATGGCCCCTGAGCTTCATCTCGCGGAAAATACCCTCACGCTGCATCTTCTTTTTGAGTGCTTTCAGCGCTTGGTCGATATTGTTGTCGCGAACGATGATCTGCAAAGGCGGCTCCATTATGCCGGGGTATTTCCCGTGAAATTTCCGGCTTGAGGGCCGGGTAACTAACAGACGGCCTCGTTCCTGTCCACCCCGGCACTCGCGTTTCGCCATGGTTTACCGCGATAATTTGCCGGTTCGTGGCGCGCCGCCGCCTTTGACGCTGGCCGACGCTAAGGCCATATATTCTTCCATGGCTATCTTGGAAATCGCCCGTATGGGCCACCCGGTACTGGGAAGGCCCGCAGCGCCCGTGGCAGACCCTACGGCGCCCGAAATCGCCCGTCTCGTGGCGGATATGGTGGAAACCATGGAGCACGCTAACGGGGCTGGCCTCGCGGCGCCGCAGGTCGGTGTGTCTTTGCGGGTCGTGGTGTTCCAGGCGCCCGGGGCCCGTGCGGCGGAAGGCCTTTCCGACGCCGAACACTTTGACCACACCGCCCCGCTGACTGTTCTCGTGAATCCCGTCATCGACGTGCTGGGGGATGACCGGGAAGGGGGTTGGGAGGGCTGCCTTTCGGTTCCCGGCCTGCGCGGCTGGGTCGAGCGTCCCTTCCATATCCGTTATTCGGGGTTCGACCTGAAGGGCAACCGGCTGACGCGGACCGCGCGGGGCTTCCATGCCCGCGTCGTACAGCACGAATGCGACCATCTCGACGGCATCCTTTATCCCGCGCGGATGGGTGACGTGTCCAAACTGATTTTCGAGAGCGAAATACATCATTGGCTCGAACCGAAATCGTCTGACGAAGAAGCGGCGCAATAAATGACCGATGACATCAAGGAAACGATTCTCCTCGAAGCGCTGAAGGAAATTCCCTTCGCCGGGTTCTCCGATGAAGCATTGCGCGCCGCCGCCTTGAGCGCGGGTATCGATGTTTCCGAAATGCGCAAACAATTTCCGCGCGGCGGTGAAAGTCTTGTCGAATTCTTTTCCGAATGGGCCGATGCGAAAATGCGCGTGCAAATGGCGCAGATGCCGGTGCTGAAAATGCGTGAGCGGATCGCCGCAGGCGTGCGTGCCCGCATCGAGGTCATGACGCCCCACAAAGAATCCGCCCGGCGCGCGGCGGCGTTTCTCGCTTTGCCACAGAATGCGCCGCTCGCAGCAAGACTGCTTTTCTCAACGGTCGATGCGATATGGCGCGCGGCAGGGGACCAGACGAGCGATTTCAATTATTACACCAAGCGCGCACTGCTCGCCGGTGTCTACGGTTCGACCCTGCTGTATTGGTTGAGTGATTCCAGCGAGGATCATGCCGACACTTGGACATTTCTCGATGGGCGCATCGGTGATGTCATGAAAATTCAGCAGGCGCGCGGCAGCGTGGAACGCGGGCTGGCGCAATTCCCAAATCCCTTGAGCATCCTTGAAAGCCTGCGAAGCCGCCGCACGCCCTGATCTTCCGATCAGCTGCGCGGTTTGGTCCGCGTGATATGGGCCATTTTGCGCCCGGGGCGCGGTTCGCCCTTGCCGTAAAGATGAAGACCCTCGGGCGGCTCGGTCATTCCCATCCAGGACGTCACTTCATCGCCGATAATGTTCTCCATCACTGCATCGCTGTGACGAGAGGGATCGTCCAAAGGCCATCCGGCGACAGCGCGCAAGTGCTGCGCGAACTGGCTGGTGGCACAGGCTTCGATGGTCCAGTGGCCGGAATTGTGAACGCGCGGCGCAATTTCGTTGACTGTCAGCGTGCCGTCTGCACCGACGAATAATTCGACACCAAGAACGCCGACATAATCCAGGGCCTCCGCGATACGTCGGGCGATGACAATGGCTTCGGCCGCCTTTTCGTTCTGCAGCGGAGAGGGCACGGTCGAGCGCCGCAATATATGGTTTTCATGTTCGTTCTTCGGCGGATCATAAGCGGCAAATGCCCCGTCGCGCCCGCGCGCCGCAACGACCGACGCCTCATAGGAGAAATCGACAAAATCTTCGAGGATCGCAGGCACGGCACCGAACTGCACGAAAGCGCGTGCGGCCTCGTCTTCACTGCGCACTTTCTGCTGGCCTTTACCGTCATAACCGAGCCGTCGCGTTTTCAGAATCGCGGCTGCACCCAGTGTGCGAAACGCCGCACGGGCGTCTTCTTCATTCGCGACGTCGCGAAACGCAGCGGTCGCAATCCCCAATCCTGCGACAAAACTTTTTTCAAGAAAGCGGTCCTGCGCAATTTGCAGCGCGCGCGGCGAGGGCGCCATCGGAACAAGGCGACTCAGAAACTCGGCGGTCGCGGTCGGCACATTTTCGAATTCGAAGGTAACGACGGCGCAGGTGCGGGCAAATGCCTCCAGGGCCTTTTCGTCGTCATATCGCCCATAGGTCGCTTCATCGGCAATCTGAAAGGCAGGCGCGTCGCGTTCGTCCGAATAGATATGGGTCTTGAGACCGAGGTCGATCGCGGCTTCCGCCAGCATGCGGCCAAGCTGTCCGCCCCCCAGAATCCCAATGGTTGCCCCCGGCTCCAAGGGAGCCGTCAGAGACTTTGCTTCACTCATGAGGGGTCCGGGTCTTCGGGAGAAAGGACAACCGACTGCGTCTGGCGCTCGCGCCAGATGCCAAGGCGTCGGGCGAGGGCGGGGTCCTCAAGGCCAAGCAGCGCGGCGGCGAACAGGCCGGCATTCTTGGCTCCTGCCGGTCCGATGGCGAAAGTGGCGACCGGAATACCGCCAGGCATCTGGGCGATGGAGAGGAGGCTGTCCAGCCCTTTAAGGGCCTTGGATTCCACCGGCACGCCGAGAACGGGCAATTGCGTCATGGATGCGACCATTCCCGGCAGGTGGGCCGCGCCGCCCGCCCCGGCGATAATTGCCTTGAGCCCGCGGGCCATCGCGCTGCCCGCATAGTCGTAAAGGCGCTTGGGCGTGCGATGCGCCGACACGACCCGGGCTTCATAGGGAATGCCCAGAACATCGAGGATATCGGCGGCGAGCTTCATCGTCGGCCAATCCGATTTGCTGCCCATGATGATCCCGATTTTGGGCTTCCGGGCGACTTGTTTTTTGGGTGCTGGTTTCCTGGGCATTTACGCAGTCTGCATGGCCAATATGTGCGCCCTCGCGGCGCGAAGCGGCGGAGTATAGGGACTTCATTCGACCCGAGCCACCCTCGCTTTGGGCCGTCTTGTCGCGCATTCGGGACGTGGCGGAATAGCTCCCGTGCCGCCGATGATTCGCCGTTGGTGACGTCGTGCGGCAGGGGCTTTGATGATCGACCGACTCGACGAAATGAGGGCCGTAACGCCCCTTGTCGAAACCTACGCCACCGCAGCGTCTGCGTCTCTTACCGCGGCGGGCACGGGGGGGCGTGCCAAACGCCGCCGCGTTCGGAATTCCGGAAAACGAATTCACCCCCGCTGTTCGCAACGCCCTTATCTCTCTTGTGCAGAAAGCCTAACGTCTCCGGTGTGAAGTCGATGCCGCGCATAGTCGCTTGAACGACGCCACGCGCAACGCCGATTTCGATGTCCTTCTGCCGGTTCTCAACCGCCGGGCTTTTGTGCGGGAGATAGGCCGGTTCGTCGCATTCGTCGAGCGCTACGGCACACCGTCCTGCCTTCTCTATTTCGATCTCGACGATTTCAAATCCGTCAATGACCGCCATGGTCATGCGGCAGGCGATTTTGTTCTGAACCATTTCACGAACATTCTGTCGGCGCAGATACGCGATACCGATGTGATTGCGCGTCTTGGCGGCGATGAATTCGGCGTTGTGCTGGCGCATGTCACATTGGATCGGGCGAAGAAGAAGGGCGCTTCACTGGAACGTGCATTGCGCGCAAGCCCGGCGATTTGGAAAGGCGATATTGTGCCCCTGCGCTTTTCATATGGCGCTTACGAGCTTTGCGCTGGAGATGTAGCGGATGCCGCGATCGCCGAGGCCGATCAGGCTATGTATGCCAGCAAGCGCAGCGGCCGCGCGAACGTGACCGCCATTCTGCGATAGCTCAGGCAATGATATCCGGAAGAAACGAATCTTCGATCTGTGCGATTTGGTCTTTAAGCTGCAGCTTGCGCTTTTTTAAACGGGTCAATTGCAATTGATCCGCGATAACCGATGCGTTTAACGCCAATATCGCAACGTCAAGGTCGCGGTGTTCTTCCGCAAGCTGTACCAATTTGGCGCGTAAGGATTGTTCTTCCTCTTCGGTCATCGTGCAATTCCCGCAAAGAGAAGCGGGGCGATCCGGTTTTTTCTTGAAGCGGCCACTGTTGAATCCGTTGCGCAAAAATTTGAACGAAGGGACGAAATATAACCGAGAATAAAGGTGACATCGGGACACTGGAGTGATCTAATTTATCACCTTCAAACGCAAGAGGGACACCGATGGCCGTAGCGTCTCATATCAGAGAGATTGCGGAGAAACATCAGAGATTACAGGCTCTTATCGAAGCGGAAATGGCCCACGCCGGTTGGAACGACGTCCGGGTTATGGCGCTTAAGAAAGAAAAGCTCCGGTTGAAAGACGAAATCGAACGATTGCGATCACGATTTCATTGAAGTCCTAGCGCCTACGGACGCGCCCCCGAAGATCGGTAAGAGCGGTTACGTTTTGATGCGTTCTTCGTTGGTGGGGATGCGAGCTTTGTTCTCGCCGTTTATCCTCATGGCTTTCCGGAAGGTGTTTTCCCGAGACCAAACTGCGCTATGGCAGTTTCTTTGCCAACTCGCGCAATTTGAATTTCTGAATCTTGCCCGTAGGCGTCTTCGGAATATCGCAGAAAACAATCGTCTTGGGACATTTGAAATGCGCGAGTTTTTCGCGGCAATAGGCGATCAGTTCGCTTTCGCTTAACGCCTCGAAGCCCGCTCGTTTCTCAACGAACGCACAGGGCGTTTCGCCCCATTTCTCGTCCGGTCGCGCAACCACCGCGGCGAACAGAACCGATGGATGCTTGTAAAGAATTTCCTCGACTTCGATCGATGAGATATTTTCACCGCCCGAAATGATGATGTCCTTCGAGCGATCCTTTAACTGAATATATCCGTCTCGATGCAGTATGCCGAGATCGCCGGAATGAAACCATCCGCCGGCAAAAGCGTCATCAGTCGCCTTGGGATTTTTCAGGTAGCCTTTCATGACGATATTGCCGCGGAACATGACCTCTCCCAGCGTCGCTCCATCGGCGGGAACCTGTTCCAGCGTTTTGGGATCGAGAACGGTGAGGTATTCCAGCGCCGCATAGGCAACACCCTGGCGCACGCGCTTAGCGCCGATGGCGTCGTCGGAAAGCTCATCCCATTCCGGTTTCCAGTCATTCACCGTCGCGGGACCATAGGTTTCGGTCAGCCCGTAAACATGAGTCAGCTGGAAGCCGGCTTTCAGCATCGCCATCAACACCGCTTCCGGCGGCGGCGCGGCGGCATGCACAAAATTCACGACATGCGAGAAGTCGCGCTTCTCTTCCGCCTTCGCGTTGAGAAGCGTCGACATCACGACCGGGGCGCCGCACAGATGCGTCACCTTCTCGGCCTCGATCAGCTCATACATCTCCTTCGCGCGTACCCAGCGCAGACAGACATGGGTTCCCGCGTTGAGCGCCAGCGTCCAAGGGAAACACCAGCCATTACAGTGAAACATGGGCAGCGTCCACAGATACACCGGGCGCGCGGCCATGCTGCAGGCAAGGATATTGGCGTAGCCCATGAGCGCCGCGCCACGATGGTGGCAGACGACACCTTTCGGATTTCCCGTGGTCCCCGAAGTGTAATTCAGCGAAATGGCATCCCATTCATCGTCCGGCATTTCCCAGGAATAATCGGGATCTCCGTCCGCGAGGAAAGCGTCATAGTCGATTGCACCGTCCAGGCGGCCGGGCTGTGGAAATTCCACATCGTCATGTTGAACGAGGAGAGGCTTTACCTTGGCAAGCTTCAGTGCTTCAGCGGCAAGCGCCGCAAATTCCGTATCGACGATGAAAAGCTTGGATTCCGAATGATCGAGAATGAAGGCGATTGCCACTGGGTCCAGACGGGTATTGATGGCATTCAGAACGGCGCCCGTCATCGGAACGCTGTGATGCACCTCCAGCATCGCAGGGACATTCGGGAGCAGCACCGAAACCGTGTCGCCCTTGCCGAGCCCGCGCTGGTGCAGGGATGATGCGAGCCGCCGCGAACGGAGGTAAAATTCCGCGTAGCTGATACGCTGTCGGCCATGAACAATGGCGACCACTTCCGGGTGTACCTGGGCGGCGCGCGCGAGATAGGTCAGCGGTGTCAGGGGCTGATAATTTGCCGGGTTACGGTCCAGTCCCACCTCATAAGGGTTGACCGGTATCTTTTGCGGACGTTTGCCGCCAGGGGCTTGGCGCGGAAGCGCCAATGGGCGGCGTAACCGCCTTGAGGCCGGCGCCGCCGTCGGCTTTGTTCCTCTGTCGGCCTTCACGGCCCGTGCCTTAGGCTTCGTTGTCTTGGGCTTTGGTGCCTTTGCGGGCGCTTTCGGCGATTTAATCCGCGCCTTCGCCTTGGTTCCGTCCGCAGCTTTGGTTTTTCTAACTGTTTTGGCCGCAGATTTCGGCGCGGCGCGCTTGGTCGCTTTCGGCACGGGTTTTGGCGCGCGCGATTTCGCCCTGGTGGATTTTGCCGCGTTCTTGCCGCGCGATGTCTTCCTCGCCATGACCGTTCACTTGACGCTAATTGCCGTTGATAGGGAAAAGTGCCCGAAAGCTAATGAATGGCGCGCATTCCGGCAAGCTGCGAGAAACGCGCACCAATGCGTGACCGCGCCATTGAATCGCCTTCAACCATTGGCGGTTCGTCTATATTCGTATTTCCTCAAGAATCGGGTCGGCTTCCCGACCATGCAGGGTTATCACTGTTTTATGGTAGGCCAGCTCGTTCGTATCGCCGCAATTTTGTTCTCGACCGTTTTCTTTCTCATGGGAAACGGCCTGATCAATACATTGACGCCGTTGCGAGCGGATCTCGAAGGGTTTTCCGACCTGGCGCTGGGTGCGCTCGGGTCTTGGTATTATGGGGGCTTCGCCCTTGGATGCCTCGGCGGGCCCTACCTGTTCGCACGTACGGGGCATATTCGTGCCTTCTCGATCGCCGCCGCGCTGACCGCCACTTCCGTTTTGCTGCTGCCGATTCTGGCCCTGCCGCTCGCCTGGTTTTTGCTGCGCGCGCTCAGCGGGCTGTGCATCGCCATTCAGTTCATGGCGCTCGAAAGCTGGCTCAATGAGCGCGCCAGCAACGAAAATCGCGGAACGGTGTTATCCACTTATATCGTGGTCAATTTGAGCGCGATCATTTTGGGACAATGGCTTCTGCTGCTCGCGCAGCCGGTCTCGTTCGAACTCTTTACCATCGGTGCGATCTGTTACTGCCTCTGTCTGATCCCGGTGGGGCTCACGCGTTTGCCGCAACCTAATCCGCAAATGGTGCCGCGGCTCAATATCGGAAAACTCCTCAAGGTCGCGCCGGTCGGCGTGGCGGGATGTTTGACCGTGGGGCTTGCCAATGGCGCTTTCTGGACGCTGGCGCCGGCCTATGCGCGTTCGCTGGGTTTCGACACCACGCAGCTAGCTCTTTTCATGAGCGTTTTTATTGCGGGTGGCGCGCTGGCGCAGTGGCCGCTTGGCCGTCTCTCTGACCGGGTGGACCGGCGCGGGATCATCGCGCTTGTCTGCACGGCCGCTGCGGTTTCGGGAATCATCCTCGGACTGTTCGGCTGGCTCGTGGTGCGCGCGCCCGATATTTTCTATGTGCTTGTCTTTATCCTCGGCGCGGCAATGCTGCCGCTTTATTCGATCAGTATCGCCCATGCGAATGATCGTCTTCCGAGCGCCGATTTTCTGCAGACGTCCGCCGGTCTTCTGATGGTTCTGTCGGTCGCGTCCGTCGCCGGACCGCTCATGGCCTCGTTCCTGACCGCCATCGATCCGGGCGCACTGTTCATCTTCATCGCGATCACGAACGCTTTAATGGCATTCTTTGCCTTTACGCGTACGCGTATGCGCGATGCACCCGAGCAGGAAGAACGCGAAGCCTTTGCCGCCTTGCCCCAGGGTTCACCCGCCGCGCTCCCGCTCGATCCCCGTGCACCCGACAATGTCACATAACAGTCCCGCTCCTTTCTCCCGCGCAAAGTGTTAGAAGAACGCATGACCGAAACAGTCCACCCCCAGCCGCGCCGCGGCCTCATTCGCGGTCTTTACGACTGGACGATGAAGAACGCGGCGGGGCGTCATGCCTGGTGGACGCTGGGAGCGGTGTCTTTTGCCGAAAGCTCGTTCTTCCCGATTCCGCCCGATGTCATGCTCGTGCCGATGTGCCTCGCCGACCGCAAGCGCGCTTTTCTGCTCGCGGCGTGGTGCACGCTCGCGTCGGTCGTGGGCGGCGTCTTCGGCTACGCTATCGGCGCATTTCTTTATGAGTCGCTTGGGAAGTGGCTGATGACGCTGTATGGCCATGGCGACGATCTTGAGGCCTTCCGCGCGATGTACGCGGAATATGGCGCATGGATTATCGTGGGAAAAGGCGTGACGCCGATCCCCTATAAACTGGTGACGATCACCTCCGGTTTTGCCGGCTATAATTTTGCAGCCTTCATCGCCCTTTCGGTCATTACCCGGGGCATCCGCTTCTTTCTGGTGGCGGGTTTGATTTATGCGTTCGGCGAACCGGTGCGCACATTCATCGAAAAACGTCTGGAATTGACGATGCTTGGCGCGCTGGCCGTCGTCATCATTGGATTTTTGGTGGTCGGCTACGCTTTCTGAGCGCAGCCGCCCCCATTTTCTTAAGCGTCGTCGCCAGATTCCACATCCGAACCGGATGCCGTTGTTTCTTCCAGGGTCTTCAACCCTTCGGCGGTCTTACGCACCTGGCGCGGTTTACGGTTCGCGGCACGCGTTACGGCGAAGTCGAGTTCGATCTGAGTGCAGAGGCCAAGCGTTACCGGATCAACCGCTTTGATGTTCTGCGAATTCCAATGTCCGCGGTCGCGGATTTTCGCGATGGTCGCTTTCGTGGTGCCGATCAGTTTAATGAGGTCGGCGTCGGTCAGCTCGGGATGGTTGCGCAAAATCCAGTAAATCGCGTCCGGCTTGTCCTGCCGCTTCGATACCGGCGTATAGCGCGGGTTCTTCTTCGGCTTCACATGCGGAAGTTTATATTTCAACTGCGCGAGCTTCAGACGAATATTGGGGTTTTTCTCCGCGTCCTCGATCTGCTCGCGGGTCAGCTGCCCGGTCGAAATCGGATCGCTTCCCTTAATGCCTTTGGCCACGTCTTCATCGGCGATCCCCTTCACTTCCAGCGGATGCATGCCGCAGAAATCGGCGATCTGCTCAAAGCTTAGGGACGTATTATCGACCAGCCACACGGCGGTCGCTTTGGGCATTAAAGGTTTATCAGACATACTCTTCCTCTCTCGCGTGAAGTTCTCTTAACTCCAACGCCGCTCTTAAGGATTGTCCTTTCGAGGGATGGCCCTTCTTACCCTCGCAGGAGCCCAAGGAAAAGGGGGCCCGTGCCAAAACCCTGGTTCCTGCCAGATTTATCGGCATTTTCGGCCCTCTGAGCGGCCAGGGTTGCGCGGCCTGGGTGCCTTGAAGAAAAATGCCGGATCGCCGCCGCAACGGGACTTCCATGGCCATCGACCCTGACGAACTCCTCCCCCGTAAGCCCAAGTCCGAGATTGTGCTGGGACAGGATATCTCCGCCCTTTCGGTTGTGGAGCTCGAAGCCCGGATCATTGCGCTGGAGAATGAGATACTGCGCAGCCGGGAGGCGCTGAAGGCGCGCGCCGCGACGAAGAACGCAGCCGACGCTGTTTTCAAACGCTGACAGATATGCGTTGGACCCTATTCGTTAACGACGGTCGCAGTGCGCGCGTTTACGATAAGAAACGAATTTCTCTTAACGCCCGGCAAAGTGCTGTTCGACTGCGCGCGCAGGGGTTATCGTTTTCCCGATCGGCAAGAAAAACCTCTTTCAAAGAGGGCCGGAACACAATTGTGGGGGGAGCAGCAATGGCTGCGGTATTTGGCGACGACGAAAATTTGCGCGGCATGACGCTGCAAAAATTCATTGCATCCGCGCTGTTCGACCGCACTTTCGAAGAAGGCATGTCACTCGTCGAGGAATGCGCGCGCTATCTCGACGGACGGGGCCGTGACGAATCCCGCGCCCTGCCGCGCAAGGCGTCTTTGATCTATGCCGGTGAAAGCATGCGCGTCACGACGCGTTTAATGCAGGCGGCGAGCTGGCTTCTGGTGCAACGTGCGGTGCAGGAAGGCGACATGTCTCCCGAGGATGCGGCGTCTGATCGCTATCGGCTCGGTGCGCGCGAAATATGTTTCGGACGGCGTGAGGATTCGCTCGGCGAATTGCCGGAGAAGCTGGTGGATTTGCTGGAGCGCAGCGAAAGTCTCTACCGTCGCATCGCACGCTTCGACGATATTTTCTTCCGTGATATCGCTGAAGTCCCTAAAGCGCCCTTGCAGGGACATTTTGCGCGTCTCGAAGCGGCCTTCGGCGCCGCAAAGGCCTGAGCTTTTTCTGACCGGACAATAGGACGCAAGCGCGCGCACCACATACGCCCGCCTGGAAGATCAATTTGTCAGAAACGAATTCGTTCGAGCCGTATCAGCTCTTCACGAAATCTCCGAAGCGCTTGTTGAAGCGCGTGAGACGTCCGCCGCGGTCGAGCAGGTTCTGCTGGCCGCCGGTCCATGCCGGGTGGGTCGTCGGATCGATGTCGAGGGTCAGTCTTGCACCCTCTTCGCCCCAGGTGGTGCGCGTCTTGTAGGTCGTGCCGTCGTTCAGGACGACGTTCACGAAGTGATAATCAGGATGGATGCCCTTTTTCATCTGACGCAGTAACTCCAGCTCGAGCGCATTTCACAATCTGTGGTTCCTCGCAGGAAATGCGGGAAAGCCAAGGAAGGCGCGGCTTATAGGCGATAGGGGCCGCCCTTGCAAGCGGCCCCCTGTCGTCCCTTTTCCTCACGAGCTTACGCCATTTGGGGTCGTCGTGAGTAGGCTGATCCCGCCGGGTTACTCGAGCCTGAACGTCAGGACCGCCTCGACCCTGCTCTCAATGGCTCGGCCTCCCTCCATGGCGGGTTCATAGCGCCAGTGCCGCACGACCCAGGCCGCTGCGGCCTCATCAAGACGCTCATACCCGCTGGACTCCAGGAGCATGGTGTCCGTCACTCGGCCATCCGTGCCAACGGTCACGCGGAGCCGGACGGTCCCCTGCTCTGCCAAGCGGCGGGAGATCGGGGGGTAGGCCGGGCCGGTCTGGGTGCCAGCGACAGCCCTGGCCGGGGTGCGGACCACCTCCGGCAACGGTGTGGGTACGGCGGCAGGTCCCGGGACGGGAATGGTGATCGTGGTGCCGGGATTTGCCGCGGGCGGCTGTCGAATGACCACCAACCCCGTAGGCGGGGCCTCAGGCGGCGGCAGGGGGATCCGGTCGAGCTTCGGCGGGAGAACTGGCGTCTCCACGGTATCGTCGTCAAAACTGACATCGATAGGTGGACGCGGTGCATCCCCCTGGGGCACCGGCTTCAACGCGTTGATCAAGGCAAAAGCCAGGATCGCATGCAGCGCGATCACAAACCCTAAGGCGGTCGTGTGAGGCGTTGGGCGGCGTCTGGAAACGTAGGTACGGGCATAAGCGTGCTGCAACATGGGTGGTCTCCCGAGGTATGCCCGGTAGATCAATGCCCGTTAGGGGCCGTGCAGTCTTAAGCTCGAGAGAAATCTACACCCGAAAACGCTATCCAGCCAGCTATGTTTTGGACATAATTCTGTCATATCGGCTTATGCGAAGCGCCTTTGTGGCTTCGACAATAACGAGTCTCGCAATTGCCACGTAGCTCCGATCCGAAGGCAGCGGAAGCCGCCCGCCGTGAGCCGTCGAAGCGCATCGCGCCGCTTCGCGCGCTGAAACCCTTCCTCGTGCCCTATCGACGGCAATTGCTTCTCGCCGGTATCGCGCTTCTTCTTGCCGCCGCCGCGACACTCGTTCTTCCCATGTCCGTACGTGGCGTCATCGATCATGGGTTCTCGCAGGAAGATGCCGGTCGCATCGGACAATATTTCCTAGCGCTTATGGGCATTGCCGGTTTCATGGGTTTGGCATCGGCAGCCCGCTTTTATTTCGTGACCTGGATCGGCGAACGGGTCGTCGCCGATGTGCGCGAACGCGTATTCGGCCATGTGCTGTCCTTAAGCCCGTCCTTTTTCGAGGTCACGCGTACCGGCGAAGTGTTGTCGCGCCTAACCGCCGATACCATCCTCATCCAGACGGTGGTCGGTTCCTCTGCTTCGTTTGCTCTACGCAGCCTCGTAATGGTGATCGGTAGTTTCACCATGATGCTGGTCACGAGCCCAAAACTGACGGCGCTCACCTTTGTCGGTGTCCCGTTGGTGCTCGCGCCGATCATCATTTTCGGAAGAAAAGTCCGGAAGCTTTCCCGGGAGTCGCAAGACCGCATCGCCGATACGTCGTCCCTTGCAGGTGAAACGATCAATGCGGTGCAGACGGTGCAGGCCTTCACCCATGAGGAGGCCGACCGGACGCGGTTTCACCACGCCGTCGAAGGCGCATTCGGTACCGCGATCAGCCGCACACGCATGCGCGCGATCACGACCGCGCTCGGCATCTTCCTTTCGGGCGCCATCGTCGCTGGCGTTCTCTGGGCCGGGGCCATCGATGTACTGGCAGACCGCATGACCGGCGGCGAGCTGGGGCAATTCATTCTCTATGCCATTCTGCTGGCAAGTTCCGTCGGCGCGCTTTCGGAAGTCTGGGGCGACGTGCAGCGCGCCGCGGGCGCCACCGAAAGGCTGATGGAAATTCTGTCCCTGCAGCCTGATATCCGTGCGCCTTTGAACCCTAAGCCTGTGGGTGTGCCCGCGCGCGGTGCGCTCGCGTTCGACGACGTCACGTTTCATTATCCGTCACGTCCCGAGGACGCAGCGCTGGTCGATTTCTCTCTGCGGCTGGAACCCGGTGAAGCGATTGCGCTGGTCGGGCCGTCGGGCGCCGGCAAGTCCACCGTCTTCCAGCTGATGTTCCGGTTCTTCGATCCGCAAAAGGGCCGGGTGCTGTTCGACGGCGTGGATATTTCCGAATTCGATCCGCGTGCCTACCGCAAGCAGATATCCCTGGTCTCTCAGGATCCGGTTATCTTCGCCGGAACCGTCATGGACAATATTCGCTATGGGCGGCCGGAGGCCACGGAGGAAGACATCCGCCGCGCTGCCGATGCCGCCGCGGCAGGCGAATTCATCCAGCGTCTGCCCGATGGCTACAATGCGATGCTGGGCGAGCGCGGCCTGACGCTTTCCGCCGGACAGCGCCAGCGTATCGCCATTGCGCGCGCGATCCTGCGCGATGCCCCGGTCCTTCTGCTCGATGAAGCGACCAGTTCGCTCGATGCCGAGAACGAACGTCTGGTGCAGAAGGGGCTCGCCAACCTGATGGCGGGTCGCACCACCATTGTCATCGCACATCGCCTCGCGACCATACAGCGCCTGAAGCGGATTGTGGTGGTGGAACACGGCCGCATTGTCGGTGAAGGCAGCCATGCCGAGCTTGTTGCGCGTGGCGGACTCTATGCCCGTCTCGCTTCGCTGCAATTCAGCGAAGCGCGGGCCTTGGCGGGCTAATTATTTCCCCGCGCTGCGGATCAAATCCATAAGCGGTTTGTGAAGGTTCTCATTCGCGGCGAGCACATCGCCACTCTCCAGCATCAGATCGCGTCCCGTAAGATCGGTAACGATGCCGCCCGCCTCGCGCACGAGCAGCAAGCCGGCCGCAATATCCCAGGGCCGCAGCTTTCGTTCCCAGAAGGCGTCGAAACGTCCCGCCGCGACCCATGCAAGGTCGAGTGCCGCCGAACCGAAACGGCGGATGCCCGAGGTCGATGCCAGCACCGCATCGGCTTCCTTCAGGAATTCCTCGCGGCCGTCCTTGCCCATGAAGGGCGCGCCGGACGCAACGACGATGTCGGGCAGGTTCTTGCGTGAGGCGACTCTGAGGCGCTTGTCGTTGAGGAATGCGCCATGGCCGCGTTCGGCGACAAACATCTCGTCGTTAACGGGATTGAACACCAGCCCGCTGACAATATTGCCTTCGCGTTCCAGCGCGATCGAGATCGAGAAGTGTGGAACACCATGCATGAAATTCGTCGTCCCATCGATGGGATCGATGATGAAGCGGTGCGTCTTGTCCGAGCCTTCGACGATGCCGCCTTCTTCCAGAACGAAGCCGTAGCCGGAACGTGCCTTGGTCAATTCCTCGACAAGGATCTTTTCGGTGCGCTGATCGGCGGCGGTGACGAAATCCGCCGGGCCCTTGCGCGACACCTGCAGGTTTTCGAGTTCGCCGAAATCGCGGATGAGGGGGCGCGCCGCCTTGCGCGCGGCGGCGATCATCACATTCAGTGCGGGGGAAAGGTAAGGCACTCTATTCCGCCCGCTTCACATAGGAGCCGTCATCGGTCGAAACCACGATCCTCGTCCCGGATTCAATGAAGGGCGGCACGAGCGTACGCAGGCCGTTTTCCAGCGTTGCGGACTTATAGGAAGCGGAGGCTGTTTGACCCTTGGTGACGGGGTCGGCTTCGACGATGGTCAGCGTCACCTGCGGCGGCAGCGCGATGCCGATGGGTTTGCTCTCATGCAATTGCACAATGACCTTCATTCCGTCCTGCAGGAACTGCACGCGGTCGCCGACGAAATCGGTGGCAAGCTCGATCTGTTCGTAGGTTTCGTTGTCCATGAAGGCGAGCATGTCGCCATTGGCATAGAGGAACTGAAAATCGCGGCGCTCGAGCTGCACCTCTTCGACCACTTCGGCCGAACGGAAACGTTCGTTCAATTTGGTGCCGGAAATGACGTTCTTCAGTTCGACCTGATTATAGGCGCCGCCCTTGCCGGGTTTGACGCTCTGGGTCTTCACCACCGCCCAAAGTTGACCCTCGAGTTCGATCACCATTCCGGGACGAACTTCATTTCCTCCAACTTTACTCATAGGAACGGGCACTCCTTAAGTGCGAAAGGACGGGCGGCTTCAAAACTGTAAAAGAGCGCGCGGGTTCTAGCAGGGCCGTTGGGGGAGGGCAATTCGCCGCCCTGTGTCACCCGTCCTCCAGGCCATGAATGTTTACGAAAAAATCTGCTCGAATGCCTCTACCGCGGCCGCCGGACCTTGCGGGTAATTCCAGACGCCTGCCGACACGGCG
Organism: uncultured Alphaproteobacteria bacterium; assembly: GCA_903862715.1. Classification (GTDB taxonomy): domain Bacteria; phylum Pseudomonadota; class Alphaproteobacteria; order Micropepsales; family Micropepsaceae; genus CAIYRG01. The sequence continues at coordinate 98,527 of CAIOYY010000087.1, read as the reverse complement.
AGAAAATCCGCGCCCGCCGCCACCAGCGGCCCGGCGTTCTCGACCGTGATCCCACCAATGGCGACGGAAGGAACCACCATCAGATCGCTCCACCATTGAAGGACGTCCACCTCGGCACGCGTCTTCGTCTGTTTGGTCTCGGTCGGAAAGAATGCACCAAAAGCGACGTAATCGGCGCCCGCTTCGGCGGCTTCGATGGCGAGGTGCCGGGAATCATGACAGGTGACGCCGACCACACGGCCTTTGCCCATCAGGTTGCGGGCCTCGGTGTAAGAACCGTCCTCCTGCCCGATGTGGACGCCATCGGCTCCTAGGCGCGCGGCGAGATCCGGCCGGTCGTTCAATATGAAAGCCGCGCCGCCCTTCTCCACGATCGGGAACAATCTCTCACCAATGCGCAGAACCTCGTCGTCCGGAACGTCCTTCATCCGCAACTGCACGCTGGCGATGTCGCCGGCGCCAAGTGCGCGCTTCAGATCTTCCGCGAAGACGTTCGCATCGAATTTTAGTGGCGTTATAAGGTAGAGGCGGCAATGGGACATGACTGCTTATTGCAGATCATCGTCTAGGAATACACGGGGGGCCGCCTTGCCCGCATGGATTTTGTTGCACTCCAAACGACCCTCGACCAGGCGATAGGGCAGGATCACTTCGAGCGGCGCGTAATCGCTGTGTTCGAGGCGGCAGACAATGGCGTCGCTGCGTTCCTTCTGTCCGGGGACATTCACCGTCGCGTCGAAACAAATACCGAAAGCGCGAATACGCTCCGCCTTGGCTTCGTTCTTCGCCGCCTTGATGAGAAGTTCAATCACGTCGTTCGCCTTCGGGATTTTTTCCTGCATGTCCACGGCAAAGGGCATCAATTCGCCCTGAACGCTGACATTGGCGGCGAAGGGCACGAGCTCGCCGAAATCGACCAGCGCCTCTCGCGCGAAGCGCGAGCACCATTCCCATATGGCTTCATAGTCAGCCTTGGGGATCGTCTCGTCGGTCATGGGCGGCACCTGTCTTCGCGTCGCGACCGGTGCCGCGGTGTTATGGAGATTACGCGGCCTTTTCGAGGTCGCGCTTCCACAAACCCTGCGCCGCAAGGCCGTTCATATGGGCGCGGTGCGCAAAAGCGCGCTGTCCCGCGACGACATTGTCGGTCTTGCCGGCCCAGACATTGAGCGGATCGTGCTGAAGCGCGCGGCCATAGGAGAAGGTCACTGCCCAGGGATGTGTGCCCATCTTGTTCATCAGATCGAGATGAATCGTCGCTTCCTCGTTCGACTGGCCGCCGGAAAGGAATGCGATGCCCGGAACGGCGCCCGGCACGCAATCCTTCAATACTTTGATCGTCTTCTCGGCGACTTCTTCATAGCCTGCGCGCGTCGGCGCCTTCTTGCCCGAGATCACCATGTTCGGCTTCAGCACGATGCCTTCTAGCTTCACGCGCTGATAATAAAGATCCTCGAACACCGTCTTCAGCGCCCATTGCGTGACCTGCATGCAGGTGTCGATGTCATGTCCGCCATCCATCAGCACTTCGGGCTCGACGATGGGAACGAGATTGTTTTCCTGGCACAGCGCGGCGTAGCGGGCCAGCGCATGGCTGTTGGTCCGGATGCAGGTGTAGCTTGGAATGCCGGGGGCGATGTCGATGACCGCGCGCCATTTCGCGAAGCGGGCGCCGAGCTTGTAATATTCCGCGAGACGTTCGCCGAGGCCATCTAGGCCTTCGGTGATCAGTTCGCCGGGGCAGAAGGGAAGGGGCTTCGTGCCCTTGTCGACCTTGATGCCCGGAATTGAGCCCGCATCGGTCAGGATCTTCACCAGCGGTGTGCCGTCCTTGGCGTTCTGGCGAAGGGTTTCATCATAGAGGATCACGCCCGAGATATTGTTCTTAAGCGCGTCCGACGTCCGGAACAGCATTTCGCGGTAATCCCGGCGGCTGTCTTCGGTGGAGTCGATCTTGATGGTGTCGAAACGTTTCTTGATCGTGCCTGAGCTTTCGTCGGCGGCAAGAATGCCCTTGCCCTTCGCAACCATCGCATTCGCGGTTTTGACCAGTTCGTCGAGATTCATCGCCATCTTTTTCTCCGCATCCAACCGTCTAGTGTTCCAGCGCCGCAACACCCGGCAAGGTTTGTCCTTCAAGCCATTCCAGAAACGCGCCACCCGCCGTCGAGACATAGGTGAACGCGTCAACCACGCCGGCATGGCTTAAGGCCGCGACGGTGTCACCGCCTCCCGCGACCGACAGAAGCTTTCCTTCTGCCGAGCGTTTCGCCACCGCCTTCGCCGCGCCTGTCGTGCCCGTATCGAACGGTGTCATTTCAAACGCACCGAACGGGCCGTTCCAGACCAGCGTCGCGGTATTCTGCAATTGCTTTGTAAAGTCCTCAATCGTTTTGGGCCCGACGTCGAGAATCATCTCGTCCTCGCCCACATTTGTCACAGTGGCCGTACGATTTGCGGCATTCGCTTTAAATTCTTTAGCCAGCACGACGTCCTTCGGCAGGAGAATGGTAACGCCCTTTTTGGCTGCGGCCTCCATGATCCGTCGGGCCGTATCCATCTGGTCGGCTTCGATCAACGACTTGCCGACAGCGTGGCCTTGGGCGCCCAGGAATGTGTTCGCCATAGCGCCGCCGATCACCAGCGTATCGACCTTGGCCAACAGATTTTCGAGCAGCGCGATCTTGGTCGAAATTTTGGCTCCGCCGACCACCGCCATCACCGGGCGCTGAGGCTTCTCCAGCGCCTTGGCGAGATGCGTCAGCTCCGTCTGCATGCTGCGGCCGGCGGCAGACGGGAGAAGATGCGCCACTCCTTCGGTCGAGGCATGGGCGCGATGCGCGGCCGAAAACGCGTCATTGACGAAGATGTCGCCCAGCGCCGCGATCTCCTGCGAGAAGGCAGCGTCATTCGCTTCCTCGCCTTTATGAAAGCGGGTGTTTTCGAGGAGGACGACCTCGCCGTCTTTCAGCCTTGCGACCGCCGCCTTCGCTGTTTCGCCGATACAGTCGTCAGCGAACGCTACGGGGCGACCGATGGCGTCCGCCAGCGGCTCCGCCACGGGCTTCAGCGACATCTCCGGAACGACTTTGCCCTTGGGCCGGTCGAAATGCGAAAGCACGATTACGCGTGCGCCGCGCGTCGCCAATTCGCGCACGGTCTCCGACTGACGCTCAATGCGCGTCGCGTCGGTCACCTTGCCGTCCTTCATGGGAACGTTGAGATCGAGGCGTACAAGAACGCGTTTACCCCGGACGTCCAGATCGTCGAGTGTGCGATACATGGAGGCTTAGAGGAACTTTGCCATCGCCAGCGCGGTATCGGCCATGCGGTTCGAGAAGCCCCATTCATTGTCGTACCAGGACATCACGCGAACGAAATTGCCGTCCATGACCTTGGTCTGGTCGAGGCAGAAGGAGGAAGAAGCCGGCTGGTGATTGAAGTCGATGGACACCAGGGGCTCGCTGACAATGGCAAGAACGCCCTTCATCGGACCGGCTGCCGCCGCCTTCATCGCGTCATTCACCTCTGCGACATTGGTGTTGCGCTTGGTGACGAGCTTGAAGTCGACAACCGAGACATTGGGCGTCGGAACGCGGATCGAGCAACCATCAAGGCGGCCATTCAGTTCAGGCAATACCATGCCGACGGCCTTCGCAGCGCCGGTTGAGGTCGGGATCATCGACAACGCCGCGGCGCGGCCGCGATAGAGATCCTTGTGCATCTGGTCCAGCGAGGGCTGGTCGTTTGTGTAGCTGTGCACCGTCGTCATGAAGCCCTTGTCGATACCGATGGTGTCATTCAGCACTTTCGCCAGCGGCGCGAGGCAGTTGGTCGTGCAGGAGGCATTGGAGACGACGATATGGTCCTTCGTCAGCTTCTCGTGATTGACGCCGTAGCAGACCGTAATGTCGACATTGTCGGCGGGAGCGGAAATGAGAACGCGCTTCGCACCGGCGGTGAGATGCGCCGAGGCTTTTTCCTTGGAGGTGAAGATGCCGGTGCATTCGAACGCGATATCGACGCCGAGTTCCTTATGCGGCAATTCCGCAGGGTTCTTGATCGCCGTGACCTTGATGCGCTTGCCGCCGATGATCATCGCGTCAGCTTCGGTCTTCACTTCGATGGGGAAACGGCCATGCGTGGAATCGTAACGGAGGAGATGAGCATTGGTCTCGACGGGGCCGAGATCGTTCACCGCTACGACTTCGATGTCATTGCGTCCGCTCTCGACGATCGCGCGCAGCACAAGTCGGCCGATACGGCCAAATCCGTTGATGGCAACCCGCACAGTCATTTTTCCGTTCCTTCTAGCGCTTATTGAGCCGACTTAAAGCGGCGTCCACCGCTGCTTCCGCCGTAATGCCAAAATGCTTGTAAAGTTCTTTAAAGGGCGCGCTGGCGCCGAAGCTGCGCATGCCGATAAATGCGCCGTTCTCGCCAGTGTAGCGTTCCCAGCCCATCGGGCCTGCCGCTTCGATGGCGATCCGCACCGTGCGCGGATCGATCACCGATTTCTTGTATGTATCGGATTGTTCTTCGAACAATTCCCAGGATAGCAGGGAGACGACACGCGTGCCGATGCCTTGCGCCTGCAGGGTGTCGCGAGCGGCCAATGCAATCTCGATTTCCGAACCCGTCGCCATCAGCGTCACCTGCGCGCTGCCATCGGCCTCGCGCAGCACGTAGCCGCCCCTTGCCGAGCGGTTTTCGGTTTCGCTCTCCATGCGCACGGTCGGCAGATTTTGCCGCGACAGCGCTAGCACGGAGGGGCGCGTCGTGCTGTTCAGCGCGATTTCCCAGCATTCGGCCGTCTCGACGGCATCCGCCGGGCGCAACACCAAAAGGTTCGGAATGGCGCGCAAGGAAGCCAGATGTTCGACCGGCTGATGGGTCGGTCCGTCTTCGCCAAGGCCAATAGAATCATGTGTCATCACATGAATGACGCGAAGTCCCATCAGCGCCGCTAGGCGGATCGAGGGGCGACAATAATCGGAAAAGACAAGGAAGGTCCCGGAATAGGGGATCAATCCGCCATGCAGCGCCATGCCGTTCATGGCCGCGGCCATGCCGTGTTCGCGCACGCCGTAATGAATGAAACGTCCGGAATAATCGCCGGGTGTCACCGGCACGGTGTCTTTGGTCTTGGTGAAATTCGAGCCGGTTAGGTCGGCCGAACCGCCGATCGTAGTGGCAACGACGCCATTGATGATGTCGAGCGCCATTTCAGATGCCTTGCGCGAAGCAAGACTCGGTTTTTCGGCTTTCAGCTTCGTCTTGAAGGCATCGACGGCGCCCTGAAACGCGGCAGGAAGCGCGCCGGAAAGCGCGGCTTCGAATTCCGCGCGCTTCGGATTTTCGCCGAGGCGCTTCGACCATGCCTGGTGCGCTTTGCTACCGCGCGATCCCGCCTCGCGCCACGCCGCGGCGATGTCGGTGGGAATTTCAAACGGCGCATGCGGCCAGTCGAGTGCGAGACGTGTGCCCGCGATTTCTTCGGCGCCCAGCGCTTCGCCATGCGCCTTGGCCGTTCCTGCGCGTTTCGGTGCGCCATAACCGATCATGGTCTTGCACGCGATCAGCACAGGTTTGTCGCTTGTCTGCGCCCAGTCGAGGGCTGCTGCGATGGCGGTCGTGTCATGGCCGTCGATCCGCTTCGCGTTCCAGCCCATCGATGCAAAACGCATGAGGACATCGGTGGAATCCGCGATGCTGGTGGGACCATCAATGGAGATACCGTTATCGTCGTAAAGAACGATAAGGCGCGAAAGTTTCAGGTGACCGGCAAGGCTGCAGGCTTCCTGGCTGATGCCTTCCATGAGGTCGCCGTCGCCGACGATCGTATAGGTCCGGTGATCGACCAGCGCATCACCATAGCGCGCATTCAAAAGGCGTTCGGCCAGTGCCATGCCGACGGCATTGGCGATGCCCTGCCCCAAGGGACCGGTCGTCGTCTCGATGCCCGCTGCATGACCATATTCCGGGTGGCCCGCCGAGGGGCTGCCTAATTGGCGGAAGCGTTTGATGTCGGAGAGCGAGATGCTGTCATAGCCGCAGAGATGCAGCAGCGAATAGAGCAGCATCGAACCATGGCCGGCGGAGAGTATGAAGCGGTCGCGGTCGGGCCATGCCGGGTCGCTCGCATCGAATTTTAGGGTGCGGCTGTAAAGAACTGCCGCCACATCGGCCATGCCCATCGGCATGCCGGGGTGGCCGGATTTGGCGGCCTCGACCGCGTCCATGGAAAGGGCGCGGACCGCATTGGCCATCCGGCGGATACCGGCGGGCGTAACGCCAAGACCGGACGCCGCGGACGGAGCCGCAGCGGCCTCAGCCGGCGACGCTTGTGTGCTCGTCATCTTCGAAAGCCCTCAGGAAGTAAGTGGCCTTAGCGAGGGGGTTTGTGCGCGTCAAGGGTGGATGGAACAGGACGAACAGAGAAGCACCCGGATGCGTTGACTTGCGCGTCCGCAGCCCTAAGGTTGCCCGCAAAGGAGCACGCAGAATGGGACGACTGGACGCAGCATTGGCGCGCTTTACCGCTGCTTTGGACATATTGGAAACCCGGGCGGGCGCTGTGGCGGCAAACATGGGACCCGGCAGCGCCGAACTCGCGCGCGAAGTGAATGACCTGAAGCGCGAGCGTGAGCGATTGCTCACCCGGATCACCGCGCTGGAAGAAGAATCCCAGTCATTGGCCGGGCTTACCGAACAGGTCGAAATACGGCTCGACGGCGCCATTGCCGAAATCCGCGCGGCCCTTGGGCGCGGTTAACCGTTCCGGCCGTTCTTTTCCTCGAATACAAGGTTGCCCCCCATGCCGCTCGTCAATGTTCTGATCAATGGCCACGCGTACACCGTCGCCTGTGACGAGGGTGAAGAGGAGCATTTGCGGGAGCTTTCGCAGTTTCTCGACCGCCGGGTGCGCGATCTTGTGAGTTCGGTGGGTCAGGTGGGCGATGCCCGCCTTCTGCTGATGGCCGGGCTCGTGGTTTGCGACGAGCTGGTGGCGGCGGAGGCGCGTGCCGACGAAACAGCACGGGAACTCGCCCTTTTGAAGGAAAAGACCGGTGGAAAGGCGGAAGCGCGTGAAATAGCGCTTGCTGAGGCCCTTGAGAGTGCCGCCGAGCGGGTCGTAGCCATTGCGGTTCGACTGACGCCCACCTAAATTCAATCTTGGACGGGTTACTGCCCCTCGCGTCAGGATAGCGATACCTAGGGGCCTTAATGTTACTCACAGGGAGCTGTCCCTGGCCGGGATCGTGGTCCCGGACATACGGCGCCCACCTGCACCGCAGGCCCGTGAGGATCCAATTTCCAACGGTGGTGGTGGTACCCGTCCACTTTATCGCCGGATCGCGCCCGAATGAGTGTTTCCGACGAGAAGAAGATGTTGCGGCGGAACGCCGAAACAGCTCGTGCAGCGTTGGCGCTGGCTGCGCCGGAAGCTGGTCCTGCCATTGCGGACCGCTTTTTTTCCGCAATTGAACTTGCACCTCTCCTCACCATCGCGGGCTATCTCCCGACCCGGAGCGAGGCCGATCCGCTCCCCTTGCTGACGCGTCTGCGGGCGCAGGGCTTTGCCGTCGCGCTGCCGCGTGTGACGGCGAAAAACACCGAACTCGATTTCCATCTATGGCCCGAGGGTGCGGCGCCGGCGCGCGGTGCGTTTGGCCTTGAGGAAGCGGATAGGCAGTGGCCGCGCGCCGCACCGGATATTCTGCTCGTTCCGCTTCTTGCCTTCGATGTCGAAGGCTATCGCTTAGGTTACGGCGGTGGATTTTACGACCGGACCTTGCGCGCTAGGCGCGCGGCGCGCGCGGTGATAGCAGTCGGCATTGCTTTTTCGGGTCAGAAGCATCCCGTGACATTGCCCCGTGATGACTATGATGAACGGCTCGACTGGGTCGTGACCGAAAAAGACGCTCTGAAGTTCGAAAGGAATTGAATGCGCATTCTTCACATTGGTGACGTGATCGGGCGGCCGGGGCGCGACGTGATCAGCGCGGAACTGCCGGGACTGCGCGACAGGCTCGCGCTCGATTTCGTCATCCTGAATGGAGAAAACGCGGCGGGCGGCTTCGGACTCACGCGTGTGGTAGCGAACGATCTTTTTGCCTGCGGCGTCGATGTGCTGACCACCGGCAATCATTGGCTTGATCAGCGTGAAATTCTTTCCTTCATCAATGATGAAGACCGCATCTTGCGCCCCATCAATTATCCCAAGGGTACGCCGGGACGGGGCGCCAATCTGTATCAGACGCGCAGCGGCGCGCGCATTCTCGTCATCAATCCGATGGGCCGTGTCTTCATGGATACGCTCGATGATCCCTTTGCGGCGGTGGGCGCGGAACTCGATGCCTGTCCTTTAGGCGAAGGCGCGGATGCCATCGTGGTCGATATCCATGCGGAAGCAACGTCGGAGAAAATGGCGATGGGTCATTTCTGCGACGGGCGCGCGAGCCTTGTTGTCGGCACCCATAGCCATATTCCCACGGCGGATGCACAGATTTTCCCCGGTGGCACCGCTTATCAGACCGATGCCGGCGCGACCGCCGATTATGATTCCGTCATCGGAATGGAAAAGCACGAACCTCTGCAGCGCTTTACGAAAAAGATTTCGACGGGGCGCATGACGCCCGCGACGGGTCCCGCGACGCTGTGCGGCGTGTTCGTCGAAACCGACGACAAAACAGGCCTTGCGAAGCGGATTTCACCGGTGCGCGTGGGCGGCAGACTGATACCGGTCGTGCCGGATTTGTGACGGCCCACGCATGGTATCTTTCCTCCCCCGCAGGCGGAGGAGGAAAGATGCATCAGCCTTCAGTGCTACGCCGCGCCCTGAAATTCCTGCGCTACGATTTGTGCCACGGCTTCGCCTTCGAGCGTCGCTGCCACCGCATGCACCACGGAAGCGATCCGTACTGCGGCCTGAATCTGCTCCGCCGTCATGCCGGCATGACGCAGAACTTTTTCATGTGAGTCGATGCACATGCCGCAGCCATTGATGGCGGACACCGCCAGCGACCAGAGTTCGAAATCCGCCTTCTCGACGCCCGGTTTTCCGATCACGTTCATGCGCAGTTTTGCCGGCAGTGTCCTGTAGTCGGGCGAAGAAGCCAGATGCGTGAAGCGGTAATAAATATTGTTCATGCCCATGATCGAGGCTGCGGCGCGCGCGGCCGTCATGGCCTCGGCCGAAAGCTTCGGTCCGAATTCGGCGAGGATGGCCTGAATCGTTCCCGCGTGGCGCGAGGCCAGTGCGGATACGACAAAGGTGCCGGCGCGCTGCTGTTCGCTGAGCAAGGTTTCGCTCGCCAGCGAAGACAGATTCAGTTTCAGGTCCTTGGCGTATTCCGGCAGATTCTGTTTCAGCGTCTCTAACGACATGTCACGATGCTCCTAAAGAAATTGGCGCGCGCTCCTCCGCCTGCTATCGGGGGAGAGACGCGAAGAAACGCGCGCCCCATTGGCGGTTAGGCCGCCGGTTTCAACACCTCTTCACCCTTCTGCCAGTTGCAGGGGCAAAGTTCGTCGGTTTGCAGCGCGTCGAGCACGCGCAGGACTTCCTGCGGATTGCGACCAACGGAAAGATCGGTGACATACACAAAGCGCACGATGCCTTCAGGATCGACGATGAAGGTGGCGCGCTGGGCGACGCCCTCATTCTTGTCGAGAATGCCGAGCGCGGTCGTAAGCTCGCGCTTCACATCGGCCAGCATTGGAAAGGGCAGATCCTTCAGATCGCTATGATTCTGCCGCCAGGCGAGATGCACGAATTCCGTATCCGTCGAGGCGCCATAAAGCGCCGTGTCGCGATCCTGAAATTCACCGTTCAATTTACCGAAGGCGGCGATTTCGGTCGGGCATACGAAGGTGAAGTCCTTCGGCCAGAAGAAGAAGACTTTCCATTTTCCGGCGTCATCGCTGGACTGGAAGGCCTTGAAGGCCGTCTTCGGATCGGTGGAAACGACGCCTTGCAGGGCGTATTCGGGAAATTTTTCGCCAACATTCAACATACTCAACACTCCAAAAGGGCTTCCAAGGGACGAAGCTTTCGAGCCGCTCCGTCCTGCTGTCGAACTGCACATTATAATTATTCCAATTAAAAGCAATGGGTCACAGACGATAATTTGCGAGTCCGTCGCAAGATGTCGCAGGGGGGAACGAGGGGGCGGTGACGGCCTGTTTGAGGGGACTTCGGGGCGGCGCGCTGTCCGCCCCCTTGAACTGGCGGGCCGGGCCCGTCTATTTCAGCGCCGAAGCAAAAGCGCGAATAACGCCATGGCCGGTCATTCCCAATTCAAAAACATCATGTTCCGGAAGGGCAAGCAGGACGCCCAGCGCTCCAAGCTCTTTTCCAAGCTCAGCCGTGAAATCACGGTCGCAGCCAAGATGGGCCTGCCCGATCCCGCTCATAACCCGCGTCTGAGGGCCGCCATTATCGCCGCCAAGGCCCAGAGCATGTCGAAGGACGTGATCGAGCGCGCGGTGAAAAAAGCCCTGGGCGGGGACGCCGAGAATTACGAAGAAGTGCGCTATGAGGGCCGCGGGCCCGGCGGCGTCGCCATTATTGTTGAAGCCCTGACCGACAATCGCAACCGTACGGCCTCGGACGTTCGCGCCGCCTTCTCGAAATATAGCGGGGCGCTTGGGGAAACCGGTTCGGTGTCGTTTCAGTTCGACCATGTGGCTTCGGTCATGTATCCGCTCGCCAAAGGCGATGCCGAGGCGATGCTGGAAACCGCCATCGAAGTAGGCGCGAATGAATGTCTGTCCGACGAAGACGGGCATGAATTCCTCTGTGCCATCGAGGATTTCGCGTCTGTCCGTGAAGCGCTGGAAGCGAAACTCGGCGATCCCTTGAGCGCGAAAATTCTCTGGAAGCCGACCAATATCGTTCAGGTTCCCGACGATGCCGGCGAAACGCTGACGAAGCTGCTCGATGTCCTCGACGACCATGACGACGTCCAGAATGTCTATGCGAATTACGAGCTGTCCGACGCGCTGATGGAAAAACTGTCGGCGGCCTAAGGCCTTGAAGGCTGGTCAGCGTAGCCATTCGGCGCTACGGATTTGCCATGTCGGAGCGCGCGATTCGCATACTCGGGCTCGATCCCGGGCTGACCCGCACGGGTTGGGGAATGATCTCGATTACGGGCGTGAAGCTCGTTCATCTCGCCAATGGCGTCATCCCGACGAAATCTACGCTGTCGCTAGGTGAGCGTCTCCTTCTTCTCCATCGCGGTCTCGCCGAAGTCTTGCGCATGCACGCGCCGCATGCGGTCGCGGTCGAGCAGGCTTTCGTGGCCAAGGACCCTTCCGCTGCGCTGAAACTCGGTCATGCTCGCGCCATCGCGCTGCTGGTGGCGGCGGAAGCAGGCGTCGAGATAGCGGAATATGCCCCGAACCACATCAAGAAATCGGTGGTCGGTGTCGGCCATGCCGGCAAGGACCAGGTCGAAGCGATGGTGCGGCGGCTGCTGCCGAATGTTGTAATCGCAGCGACGGATTCCTCCGACGCGCTGGCCTGCGCCATCGCCCATGCCCATCTGTCTCGCACCAATGCGCGGATCGCGGCGGCCCTCGCGCGATGATCGGGAAGCTCACCGGGAAAATCGATTCGATCGGAACCGACCACGTCATCATCGATGTCGGCGGCGTCGGCTATCTGGTGCAGTGCTCGTCCGCGACGCTTGCGCGTCTCGTCGTGGGCGCAAGCGCTGCGCTCCTCGTCGAAACCAAGGTCTCCGACGATGCGATCCGCCTGTATGGGTTTTTCTCCGACGGCGAACGCGAATGGTTTCGCCTCTTGCAAACGGTGCAGGGCGTGGGCGCCCGCGTGGCCCTGGGCGTTCTCGGCGCGGTTAAGATTTCCGATCTCGAGCGCAGTATAGTGCTCGGCGACAAAACCGTTGTGGGGCGCGCACAGGGCGTGGGTCCCAAGCTCGCTACGCGCATCGTTACAGAGCTGAAGGACAAGGCGCCGGCCGTTTTGTTGCAGCGTCGCGCGGAAACCGGCGGTACAGCGCCGGTCATCGACATGCCGCACCCCGTCGAGAGCGATGCCATTGGGGCGTTGATGAAGCTTGGGTACTCTCAGATGGCCGCTGCCGAAGCGGTGGCGCGCGCCGGCCAGAACAGCGAATCTGAAGGCCGTGGCGCACCGGCGCTCGACGTTCTGATCCGCGAATCCCTGCGGCTTCTCGCGAAGTGAGACGATAATGGCGGGCCCCAGACCGAAATCCGGAAAATCCGTTGCCGATACGAACTCCGTCGGCGGTTCCGACATCACGCGCCTCGTCACGCCTCACGAAAATGAGGACGACGATATGGACAGCTCGTTGCGTCCCAAGCGTTTATGCGATTTCGTGGGTCAGGCGCAGGCGCGGGAAAATCTCTCGATATTCATCGAAGCCGCCAAAACACGTGGCGAACCGCTGGATCACGTTCTTTTCTCGGGCCCTCCGGGTCTCGGGAAGACCACACTGGCGCAGATTGTATCGCGCGAACTCGGCGTGGGCTTTCGCTCCACCTCGGGTCCGGTTCTCGCCCGCGCCGGCGATCTCGCGGCGCTTCTGACCAATCTCGAACCGCGCGATGTTCTTTTCATCGATGAAATTCACCGCCTCAATCCGGCGGTCGAGGAAATTCTCTACCCGGCGATGGAGGATTTCGAGCTCGACCTCATTATCGGCGAAGGGCCTTCCGCGCGTTCGGTCAAAATCCAGCTGGCGCCTTTCACGCTGGTCGGCGCCACCACCCGATCAGGTCTTTTGACCACGCCGCTGCGCGACCGCTTTGGCATTCCGGTGCGGCTCAATTTCTACGAGACCGATGAACTCGTCGATATCGTCACCCGTGCGGCACGGGTCCTCTCGCTATCCCTGACCAAAGGCGGCGCCACGGAAATTGCCCGCCGTTCGCGCGGCACGCCGCGCATTGCAGGTCGGCTGCTGAAACGCGTGCGCGATTTCGCGGCGGTGGCGAAACGCGGGGAAGTTGACGAAGCGATTGCCGATGCGGCGCTGGCGCGTCTTGAAGTCGACAAGCGCGGGCTCGATGCCTTCGACCGGCGTTACCTCACGCTGATGGCGCAAGGCTTCAATGGCGGTCCGGTCGGCATCGAAACGCTGGCAGCGGCGCTTGGCGAGCCGCGCGACGCCATCGAGGACATTGTGGAGCCCTATCTCATTCAGCAAAGCTTCGTGCAGCGCACGCCGCGCGGGCGCATGCTGACGCGTCAGGCCTATCTCCATCTCGGATTGCCCGACGCCCACCGCCCACCCTCTCAGGACGTATTGTTCGGCGATGACGAAGGCTGACGCGCGCGAACCCTCCACGGGCTGGTTCGAGGGCAAGGCCTTCGTCTTTCCCGTCCGTATCTATTACGAGGACACCGATCTTTCGGGCGTCGTTTATCATGCGGGATATCTGCGGTTCATGGAGCGCGGGCGCTCCGAATTTCTTCGCGCTGCCGGCCTTCGTCATCAGGGCATGCTGGAAGCGGAAGAGCCGCTGGTATGGGCCGTGCGCCGTCTGACCATCGATTATGCGAAGCCGGCGCGGGTCGATGAGGCCGTCACTGTCAAAACCGAGGTTCGCGAGGTAACGGGCGTGCGCATGCGTCTTCGCCAATCACTATGGCGTGGGTCTGATCGGCTTACCGAAGCCGAGGTTGAGGTTTGCGTCATCACGCTGGAGGGCAGACCACGGCGCATTCCGTCGCCGATTGCCGCCGCGCTTCAAGCGTTCCTGGAAGACTAGATAGGTGAGGAAGTGTAAGTAGAAGATTCGGTCGATCTGGGGAAAACCTAGGCGTCTCAAGCGTTAATGGTCAGACATGGGACTCGTATGGAACAAAATTACGCCATGTTTGAGTGGACTTTATGATAACCGAGGAGCGGGGCCGTAAAGCCTCAATCCATTACAGCGGGCGCGTTCCACTGGCCGTCCCAAAGGTTCGTAGATGATTGTGATGCGTATGCGCGCCGCGGCGTTGACGGCGTTGTTCCTTATCCTGGCTTCAGCTGCGGGCGTCAGTTCCGCCGAAGCGCAAATTCAAACCGTCCCGCGTCAGGAAGGCGCCGCCCCTGTGGCCGCGCCGAGCGGTGGTCCCGCCGAAGGTGGAACGCTTGCGGCGCCGGTTGGTGAGGTTCAGCAGGAATTCGTCGGCGAACAGAGCGAGATCGAGCAGACCTTCACTCCGCTCGGTCTTTTCGCCCGCGCCGACTGGGTCGTGAAGGCGGTGATGGTCCTCCTCATTCTCGCCTCGTTCTGGTCGTGGGTTCTGATCTTCGACAAGGCACTCGCCTTTTCGGGCCTGAATCGCCGCACCAAGAATTTTGAGCAGAATTTCTGGTCGGGACGGTCGCTCGATGATCTGTACGCCCAGTATTCGTCCCGTCCTGATCAGCCCATGGCAGCGGTTTTCGTTGCCGCTCTGCGCGAATGGAAACGCTCTTTCGAAAAAAGCACCAATCTTGCCGGCGTGAAGGATCGCGTCGAACTCGCCATGAATGTCTCCATGCAGCGGGAAATGGACAAGATGGAGCGCGGGCTCAATTACCTCGCAACGGTCGGCGCCACCGCGCCGTTTGTCGGTCTTTTCGGTACCGTCTGGGGCATTATGAATTCCTTTCAGGCCATCGCGGTGCGTCAGGATACGACGCTGGCGGTCGTGGCCCCCGGCATCGCCGAGGCGTTGTTTGCCACCGCGCTGGGGCTTCTCGCCGCCATCCCGGCGGTTGTCGCCTATAACCGCTTTCAAGGTGAGGTGAGCCGCTATTCGGGCCGTCTCGATTCCTTCGCCGACGAATTCTCCGCGTTCCTTTCGCGGCAATTCGACGAAAGGGCCCGCTGATGGGAATTGCGCTCGACACCGGAACGCGAAAATCCGCGCGCGGTCGAGGGCGCGGCCGTGGACGCCATTCGCGTCCGATGGGCGACATCAACGTCACGCCGTTCGTGGACGTGATGCTCGTGCTTCTGATCGTGTTTATGGTGACCGCGCCGCTTCTGACCGTAGGCGTTCCCGTCGATCTGCCTCAGACGCGCGCGCCCGCGCTCGGTCAGGATGCCGAACCTTTGGCGGTGTCTATCGATAGCTCCGGACAGATTTTTCTTCAGGATACGCCGGTGGTGATCGAGGAGCTGGTACCGCGCCTCCAGGCCATCGCAGAGAACGGTTACGACCAGCGCGTCTTCGTGCGCGGCGATAGAACCGTCGAATATGGCAAGGTCGCAGAAGTGATGGGGCTATTGAGTTCGGCCGGGTTCACCCGCATCGGGCTGGTGAATCAGGGCGAGGATATTCCACAGAGATGAAGGCGACATGCGCAAAGGCATCATTGTATCGGCCGCGCTCCACCTCGGAGTGATCGGCGCTGCGATGGTCACTTGGCCCAGTGCCTTGCGACTAAGCGAAGAAGCGCCGCCTTCCGTACCGGTCGAGCTCATCACCATCGCCGAGGCGACGAACATCCAGGCGGCGGTGCGCGAGCCCCCTCCGCAGCCGACCCCGACACCTGTCGAGGCGGTGGTGCCGACGATCGACCCCGATATGGATATTCAGCTGGCGGAAATGACGCCGCCGCCGCCCGAGCCGCAACCTGAGCCCGAGCCCGAGGCGCTGCCCGAGCCGGAACCCGAGGAAGTGGCGCAAGCGGAGCCCGAACCTGAGCCGCCGCCCGCTCCCACCCCGCCTAGTCCCGCGCCCCGTGAAAAACCGGCCCCGGAGCCCGAGGAAGAATTCGATCTCGATTCCGTTATCGCGCTTCTCGATAACCGCGCGCCACGCGCCGCTACACCGCAATCGGCGCCTGTGGCCGAAGCGCCGCGCCGCGGCATCGGCGACCAAAGCGCGATGACGATGAATTTACGCGACGCTATTATGTCCCAAATGAGAGAATGCTGGAACTTCCCGGCGGGCGCTCCCAACGCCGAAGAACTGTTTGTGGGCGTTACGTTCTATCTTGCTCCAAGTGGTGAACTGGCCCGCGCGCCGCAACTCACCGCTGAGACCCGCGCTGCGATGGCTGGAAATGCTTATTTGCGCGCGGCCGCGGAAGCCGCCTTACGCGCGGTCAATATTTGTGCGCCCTACCGCGGCCTGCCCACCGATCAATATGCGGAATGGCGCGAAATCATCGTTACATTTGATCCCACAAAGATGGCCGGACGCTGAGCCCACGCGTTAACATAGCGACAAGTCGAAGGTGACACAGATGCTCCTCAGAAAATCCTCCTTTATTCGCAGATGGCTGGGACCAGTGGCATTCGCCGCGTCCCTCCTTGCCGCGCCTGTGGCACATGCCGCGCTGGAAGTGCGTGTCGATGAAGGCGTGTCGGAGCCGCTTCCCATCGCCATTCCGGATTTCATCGGCATCAATCCCGATGCGTCCCGGATGGGCGCGGATGTCGCCAATGTAGTGCGGGCCGACCTCGAGCGCTCAGGGCTTTTCCGTCCGCTCGCGCCGACGTCGTTCATTGAAAACATTACCGATATCAATGTGCCGCCGCGTTTCGGCGACTGGCGTATCATCCAAGCGCAAGGTCTCGTGACCGGGCAGGCCACCGTGCAGCCGGACGGCCGCCTCCGGGTCGATTTCCGCCTTTGGGACATTTTCGGCGAAGAGCAGATGATCGGCCTGCAATACACCGCGACCCCGGAAAACTGGCGCCGCATCGCCCATCTGGTGTCGGACGCCATCTATCAGCGCATTACCGGCGAAGCGGGCTATTTCGATACCCGTATCGTGTTCATTGCCGAAAGCGGGCCCGGTCTCGACCGGCGTAAGCGTCTTGCGGTGATGGATCAGGACGGGGCAAACCCTGTCTTCCTGACTCAAGGGGACTATCTGGTCCTGACGCCGCGCTTCAATCCGACGGCGCAGATGATCGCCTATATGTCGTACATCAATGATCGCCCGCGGGTTTACCTGTTCGATCTGGAAACCGGGCGTCAGGAGATGCTCGGCAACTTCCCCAATATGACATTTTCGCCGCGCTTTTCGCCGAACGGAAATAGCGTCGTTATGGCGCTTGAGAACAACGGCAATTCGGATATTTATATAATGGATTTGGCGACCCGCACTTCGCGTCGGCTCACAAATGATCCCGGTATCGACACCGCTCCCTCCTTTTCGCCGGACGGTACCCAGATCACGTTCGAGTCCAATCGAGGTGGGTCACAGCAAGTTTATGTTATGAATGCAGACGGTTCGAATGTGCGCCGGGTCAGTTTTGGCAATGGCCGCGCTGGTACTCCGGTGTGGAGTCCGCGTGGCGATCTGATCGCCTTTACCAAGATCGCGGACGGCGCGTTTCGCGTAGGAGTGATTCGCCCCGATGGCTCGGGGGAGCGAGTGTTAAGCACCGGATGGCAGGATGAGGGGCCCACCTGGGCCCCTAATGGCCGGGTTCTGATGTACACCCGTACCCTGCAAACGGGCGCAAATGGAGTTGGGGGAGGATCTCAGATCTGGTCCGTCGATGTTACAGGTCGAAATGAAAGGCGTGTTTTAGCGCCGGGCGATGCGTCGGACCCTGCATGGTCGCCCTTGATACAATGATTACAAGTTCGTAATGTGGCTTCCTAACTTCCGAATGGGGCAGCCATAGGCGAGTGAAAGCGTTTAGTACCCGAATATTCATCTAACACAGCGCTATGCCGGGTTCGGCTCACGCGCGATGGAGTTGTTAACAATGACGAAAGTCACAGCCAGCGCCAAACTGGCCACCATTTGTGCAGTATTTTTCCTTGCAGCGTGTACGTCGGAAGAACCGGTAGCTCCCCAAGCCTCTCTGCCGCCGGCGACAACGACGGGTCCCACCGGTCCGAACGCTCCGACCTCCACCATCGTTCCGGGAAGTCTGCAGGACTTCGAACAGAATGTCGGAGACCGCGTGTTCTTCGATTATGACGGTTCGACGCTCGACCAGACCGATCGCGATACGCTGGGCCGTCAGGCCGAGTGGCTTGCTCGCTATCCCAATGTTGTCCTGACCGTCGAAGGTCATGCCGACGAACGCGGTACGCGCGAGTACAACCTTGCTCTCGGCGCCCGCCGTGCGGCCTCGGTGCGCGAATATCTCGTCAGCTTGGGCGTGAGCGCGGCGCGCCTCGAAACGATCTCCTACGGCAAGGAACGTCCGACCTGCGTAGAATCGAATGAGGGTTGCTGGCAGACGAACCGTCGTGGCGTTTCGACCATTCGTGGCGGCGCTGCTTCGTAAGTTTGTTGCAGATAGAATAAAGAAGGGCGCTCGCTTCCCGCGGGTGCCCTTTCTTTTTTGGCTCGTTCTTCCCCGGGCGTTATAAACGTGAAGCTGGCGTTCTCAATTCCAACAAACTCTCTGTATAGTACCGGAATCGCAAAGCTATTCTCTTAAAATGAGGCGCGCATGATCTATCGGCGTAGAGGTAAGGGAACAGCATTCGGCATGGCCCTGCTGCTGGCGGCGGCGCCGCTTGTCACGGCGTCCCACGAACCCGCGCAGGCGCAGATATTCGGCGGCAACACCGACGAACTCGAAACACAGATTCAAAGGCTGCAGCGCGATGTCCGCGATCTGCAGGCCGAATTGTTCCGCAATGGCGTGACCCCAGCCGGCGATCCCGTCACGCCGAGCGCCTCACCCGTCATGCAGATGTCGACCCAGCGCCTCGACGACATTGAAGAAGGTCTCCGCCGCGTCACCGGCGATGTGGAAACACTCACGCATCAGCTCAATCAGATGTCGCAGCAAATGGAGCGGATGCAAAATCAGCTCGACTATTTGGAAAACAATCAGGGCGCCGCCGCTTTGTCATCGGACTTCCCGCTCGAAGGTGCGGTCCCGCTGGCAGACGGAGCGGGCGCGCCGAATGGCGCCACCGGCGCTCTTGCGCTTGCCCCATCCGAGGGCGTGCTTTCTCTACCGCAGAATGCGCCGCCGCGTGGGCCCTCCGGCTCGCTCGCGTTGCCACCTGCCGGCGGTGCGCCTATTGGCGGTGGAAATCCGCAGGATGAATTCGACGCTGCGATGGCGCTTCTGACGCGTGCGCAATATGACCGCGCGGGCGAAGCATTTCGCGCTTTTTCGGTTACCTATCCCGATACCGATCTGGGCGCCCAGGCGCTGTATTGGACCGGCGACATCGCCTATTCTGTTAACAATGATTATCAGGTCGCGGCCCGCGATTTTGCCGAGCTGCTGAGGCAATATCCCGACACGCTGCGGGCGCCGGAAGGCATGCTCAAACTCGGGCTCTCGCTTCTTGCCCTCGGCCAGAAACAGGAAGGCTGCGTCACCCTTGCCGCGCTCCCGAGAACCTATCCCAATGCAAGTGCGACGATCGCCGAGCGCGCGCGCGACGAGCGTCAGCAGGCCGCCTGCAACTGAGTTGGCGGTAACGCCTTTAGACATCCGTTTTTCCGACGCGATGCGCGCGGCCGGTCTCGGCGTCGCGTCTCCCATTGTTCTTGCTTTGTCGGGCGGTGGCGATTCGGTCGCGCTGCTGCATCTCCTCACAGGATGGATGGAACGCGCCGGGAAAAAAGCGCCGGGCGCGCCACGATATGCGCTCATCGTCGATCACGGCTTGCGCAAGGGCTCCGGCGCCGAGGCCAAACGCGTTGCCGCCGCAGCGCGCACGCGCGGCTGGCAGGCGCATATTCTCGTCTGGAAGGGGCCGAAACCCGAGGCCAATATCGAAGATGAAGCGCGCAAGGCGCGCTATCTTTTGATGGGTCAATGGTGCCAGGCACGTCGGCTGCCGTTTCTGCTGGTGGCGCACACCGCCGACGATGTCGCCGAAACGTTCCTTCTGCGCCTCGGGCGTGGCAGCGGCGTGGACGGATTGTCCGCGATGCGTGTGAGGGCGCCCTTTCCCGTCGCAGGTTTTGCGGAAATGACCTTGCTGCGCCCGCTGCTCGATTTCGGGCGGGCCGAGTTGCGCCTCTATTTGGAGAAAAGAGGGTCGGTCTGGACGGAAGACCCGATGAATGCCGACCCCCGTTTCGCGCGCACCCGTATCCGTGCGCTGCTTCCGGTGCTGGCCGAGGCCGGGATTCCCACGGCGCGCATTATCGATGCCGCCCGCCACCTCGCCCGCGCACGGGACGCCCTCGAAGCCGAAACGGACGCCTTCCTGAAGGCGCATGCCTTGTCGCTGGCCCCGGGCCAGATCCTGTTCGACGGGCGGGCTTTCGCCCAGCTGCCGGTGGAGATTGGCCTGCGCGCGTTAAGCCGGACACTAGGCCTAGTGTCGGGTGCGGCCTACCGGCCCCGTTTTGACGGGCTGGAAGCCCTTTACGCGGTCCTCGTTGGGCCGGAGCCAGGCTTCAAGGCCCGCACCCTGCAGGGGTGCCGGGTTGGCCCAGCCCGGAAGCGAGCACAGAAATTTGGCCCTCAAACGGTCGAGATCACGCGGGAATCGGCGCGAAAATCCAGCGCGGCCTCTGCGCCCACTAAAGTCGCGGCGAAGCCCGTCAAAAAGAAACGCGCCCCATAAAGGGCGTATTCATCGCTCCCAATTGCGCTCTTAACGGTTTGCTGACTGGCAAAAGGCTAGTCTAATACCTATCTCTAACGGACGGTTTTTGCCCCTTCGCGGAAAGACAAAACGAACGTGAACAATTTTCGCAATCTCGCCCTCTGGATCATTATCGCGCTGCTTCTGGTTGCGCTGTTCAACCTTTTTCAGAACCCGAACCAGGGCAATGCCCGAAGTGAGATTTCCTACAGCGCCTTTTCGCAGCAACTCGAAAATGGTGCGGTCCGTTCGGTGACAATCAAGGGTAGCACCATCGAAGGCACGTTTACCGATAACCGCACCTTCTCCACGATGGCGCCGGATGATCCGAACCTCGTTTCCCGCCTTCTCGCTCAGAATGTCGAAACCGATGTGCAGCCGAATGATGGCGGCATGTCGCCCCTGCTCAGCATCCTGATCAACTGGTTCCCGATGCTGCTGCTGGCGGTTTGGATCTTCTTCATCCGCCAGATGCAGTCGGGTGGCGGCAAAGCCATGGGCTTCGGTAAGAGCAAGGCAAAGATGCTCACGGAGCGTTCGGGCCGCGTCACGTTTGAAGATGTCGCCGGTGTCGATGAAGCGAAGGAAGACCTCGTAGAGATCGTCGATTTCCTGCGCGATCCGCAGAAATTCCAGAAACTTGGTGGACGCATTCCAAAAGGCGTATTGCTGGCCGGTCCCCCGGGTACGGGCAAGACGTTGCTCGCGCGCGCGGTCGCGGGCGAGGCCAATGTGCCCTTTTTCACGATCTCCGGTTCCGACTTCGTTGAGATGTTTGTCGGTGTCGGCGCCAGCCGCGTGCGCGACATGTTCGAACAGGCGAAGAAGAACGCGCCCTGCATTGTCTTCATTGACGAAATCGATGCGGTCGGCCGTCATCGCGGCGCCGGTCTCGGCGGTGGCAATGATGAACGCGAACAGACCTTGAACCAGTTGCTGGTCGAGATGGACGGTTTCGAAGCCAATGAAGGCGTCATTCTGATCGCCGCGACGAACCGCCCTGATGTGCTTGATCCCGCGCTGTTGCGTCCGGGCCGTTTCGACCGTCAGGTCGTGGTGCCGAACCCGGACCTTTCGGGCCGAGAGAAAATCCTCAAGGTACATATGCGCAAAGTGCCACTCGGCCCTGATGTCGATCCGCGTACGGTTGCGCGCGGCACGCCGGGTTTCTCCGGCGCCGATCTCGCCAATCTCGTCAATGAAGCGGCCCTGATGGCCGCGCGCAAAGGCCGCCGCGTGGTGTCGATGCGCGAATTCGAAGACGCCAAGGACAAGGTGATGATGGGCGCCGAGCGCCGCACGCTCGCCATGTCGGAAGACGAGAAGGCACTCACTGCCTATCACGAAGGCGGCCACGCCATTGTGGCGCTGAACGTCATCGGCTCGGATCCGATTCACAAGGCGACGATCATCCCGCGCGGCCGCGCGCTGGGCATGGTGATGCGTCTGCCGGAGCGCGATCAGCTGTCGCTGTCGCGCCAGAAGCTGCAGGCGGATCTCGCGGTCGCCTTTGGTGGTCGCGTCGCCGAGGAATTGATCTTCGGCTATGACCGCGTCACGACGGGTGCACAGTCCGATATCGACATGGCGACGCGCATGGCGCGCGCGATGGTCACGCGTTTCGGCATGTCCGACGAACTGGGCCCGATCGCCTATGGCGAAAATCAGGAAGAAGTTTTCCTCGGCCATAGCGTGTCACGCACGCAGAACATTTCCGAGGAGACCGCACGCACGATCGACAAGGAAGTGCATCGGATCATCGACACCGCCTATCAGAATGCGCGCCGGATCCTGACCGAGAAGCACGACGATTTGGAAACGCTCGCCAAGGGCCTCCTCGAATACGAAACGCTCACGGGCGAGGAAATCAAGGCGCTGCTCGCCGGCCGTCCGCCGGTGCGCACGCCCTATGATGATCCGCCGCCGGAAATCCATCGTCCGTCCGCGACCGTGCCGCAAACAGGCCGTCCGCGTGGCGATGGTCCGGGCGTGGGTGCGCCGGAGCCGCAACCCGGCGCGTAAGGCGCGACGTTCGAGGCTTCTATATCTGCGCCAGAACGGCGCCCGCAACGATGATGGCGGCGGCGCACCAGCGCCGCGCCGTCATGGTTTCGCCGAGGAAGATCACGGCCAGCGCGGTTCCGAACAGCACACTGGTTTCGCGTAACGCCGCGAGCGGCGCCGTCGCGCCGAGACGAAACGCCATCAGCGCCGCGCAATAGCTGACGATGGCGAGCACGCCGAGAAGAAGTCCCAGCCGCCATTCTCTGCGCGCTTCGCGTAGGATCGCCCGCCCGCGCAGGCTTGGCGCGGTGAAGAGAACACTCAAGCCATGGGCGATCCAGAACCAGACAATATAGGTCAGCGGGTCTTCGGCCGCGCGAACGCCCGACGCATCGACCACGGTGTACACGCCGATGGTGAGACCCGTGGCGAGCGCATAGGCGAAGCCGAGATGGGCCCCCTTGGCATGACGGTGCGAAATGCCGATGGCGATGACGCCCGCGCATACAAGCAGGATGCCCGCGCCCTTTATCCAGCCGATATCCTCGCTCGCAAAAAGTGCCGCGCCCAGCGCGGTGAACAGCGGGCCGGTGCCGCGTGCAATCGGATACACCGCCGAGAACGCGCCGTTCTCATAGGCTTTTACGAGCAGAAGTTCGTAGACCGCGTGAATCATGCCGGACGCGATCAGGAAATAGATCACATCGCCTTGCGGTAACGGCACGAAGAATAATGCCGGAAATACCAGCGTCGCCGCGAAGCCGCCCATCAAGAGGCGTATGGCGTATTTGTCCTCGGCGCGTTTCGTCAGGATATTGACGATGGCGTGGACAATTGCGGATAGAAGGATAAGAACTGTAGCGGTCATCGCCGTCGTCGGAACCTCTGAGGCGGCCAGCTCATATCAGCGTTGGTTGCTAGGCGATATGTCCAAACCCATCCTTTTCGGCATTCTGAACATCACCGAGGATTCCTTCTCCGACGGCGGGCGGTTTCTTGCGCCCGAAAAGGCGCTGGCCCATGCGAGCGCGCTGATCGCGGGCGGCGCGCATGTTCTCGATCTGGGTGCTGCATCCAGCAACCCTGATGCGTCGAGCGTGCCCGCCGCCGTCGGAATCGCCCGCCTTACGCCCCTATTAGCCGCTGCGCGCGAAAACAACTGGACGCTGTCGATCGACAGTTTCTCGACGGAAACGCAGAGATGGGCGCTGGCCGAGGGCGTTGCGTATCTCAACGACATTCAGGGCTTTCCCGAACCGGAACTTTATCCGGCGCTGGCCGAAAGCGCGGCAAAGCTCGTCGTCATGCACGCCGTGCAGGAGCGCGGACGCGCACAGCGTATCGAGACCGATCCGGAAACGATCATGGAGCACGTCGTTTCGTTCTTCGACCGGCGCATAGCGGCGCTGGTCGCGGGAGGCGTAGCGCGTGAGCGCCTCATTCTCGATCCCGGCATGGGGTTCTTTCTGGGGGCGAAGCCGGAAGTTTCGCTCACCGTCCTTCGGCATTTAACCGAACTGAAGGCCGCGTTCGGCCTGCCCGTCCTGATATCGGTCTCGCGCAAGGGCTTTCTCCGCAAGCTAACCGGAACGCCGGTTGAGGGCATCGGCCCGGCGACGCTCGCCGCGGAACTTTATGCCGTGCTTCAGGGGGCGGATATGATACGCACCCATGATCCGAAAGCGCTCCGCGACGCATTAACGATTTGGCACTGCCTTTCCGGTCCTTCATAGGGCCACGGACGACAAATAGCGGGCGGAAATCGGCGGAAAACCGGGCCTCCTGACAAATTCAGTCGGAAAGCGTGATGTCCTCAAACGTATGATCTTTGTTAAATTCCTGCGCTTATTATCCGAGGGCTTAGGGCCTTTGAGAGCTGGAGACCAATGACGCGCAATCTATTCGGTACCGACGGCATACGCGGCCGCGCCAATGACTTTCCCATGACGCCGGAAATCGCCATGAAGGCGGGCATGGCCGCCGGTCGAATCTTCACGCGCGGCGAACACCGTCATCGCGTGGTCATCGGCAAGGACACGCGTCTCTCGGGTTACATGATTGAATCCGCTCTGGTGTCGGGCTTCACTTCGGTTGGCATGGATGTATTTCAGTTCGGCCCTCTGCCGACACCGGCTGTCTCGATGCTGACCCGTTCCTTGCGCGCCGATCTCGGCGTGATGATTTCGGCGTCGCATAACCACTATCAGGACAATGGCATCAAATTTTTTGGCCCCGACGGTCATAAGCTTTCCGACGAGCGCGAAGCCGAGATCGAAGCCCTGATGCAGAACGGCCTCGCGGATGGACTGGCCCCTGCCGATCAGATCGGCCGTGCCAAGCGCATCGATGACGCTCAGGCCCGGTACATAGAGTTTGCCAAACGTACCTTCCCGAAACATCTGACGCTCGAAGGCTTGCGCATCGTGGTCGATTGCGCGAATGGCGCCGCCTATCGCGTGGCGCCCAGCGTATTGTGGGAATTGGGGGCGGAGATCGTCGCCATCGGCGTCAATCCGAGCGGCACCAATATCAATCAGGATTGCGGCTCTACCTCGCCCAATGCGATGTGTCGCAAGGTCATCGAAACGCGCGCCGATATCGGGATCGCGCTCGACGGCGATGCCGACCGTGTGGTGATGTGCGACGAGAATGGCCGCATCATCGATGGCGATCAGGTGCTGGCGTTGATTGCGCGCTCCTGGTCCGAGCGTGGCGATCTCAAGGGCGGGGGCATTGTCGGCACGGTGATGTCGAATATCGGCCTGGAGCGTTATCTGAGAAGCATCAATCTCAGCCTCGGCCGCGCCTCCGTCGGTGACCGCTATGTCATCGAGAAGATGCAGGAAGGCGCCTTCAATGTCGGCGGCGAACAATCCGGTCATATCATCCTCTCGGATTTTGCACCGACGGGCGACGGGATCGTTGCGGCGTTGCAGGTGCTGGCGGTGCTCGCCGGGGAAAAACTGCGCGCCAGCGAGGCCGCGCATCTATTCGAACCCGCGCCGCAGATTCTCGAGAATGTGCGATTCGCCAAAGACCGCTCGCCGCTCAGCGACGAGAAGGTTCTGTCGCGCATCAAGGCGTCCGAAGCGCGTTTCAACGGCAATGGCCGTCTTCTGGTGCGCAAATCGGGTACCGAACCCTTGATCCGCGTGATGGGCGAGGGCGATGACGAAGCGCTTCTGCGTGAGGTCGTGAACGAAGTTGTCGCTCTTATCCGCGAAGCTGCCGCGTGATGGCTTCGCCTGCGCGCGTTCTTGTTATCGCGGGGTCAGATTCGGGTGGGGGCGCGGGCCTTCAAGCCGATGTAAAAACGCTGACCGCGCTGAACTGCTATGCCATGACGGCGGTGACCGCGATCACAGTTCAGGATACGACCGGCGTTCATGGCGTTCACCCGATTCCGCTCGATATTATCGAGGCACAAATCACGCGTGTGCTGGATGACATCGGCGCCGATGCCATCAAAATCGGTATGCTCGGTTCCGCCGAGATCGTCGCAACCGTGGCGAGAGCGCTGGAACCCTTTGAAGGGATTCCGCTTGTTCTCGATACCGTGATGTTTGCCAAGGGCGGGGCAGCGCTGCTCGATGATGGCGGCGTCCAGGCGATGAAAACGTTCCTCGTTCCCCGTGCCGATCTCGTGACACCGAATGCGCCGGAGGCGGAAGCCTTGGCCGGAATGCTGGTCGAAAGCGCGGATGACCTGATTCAGGCCGGACAGGCGCTGATCGTGTTGGGCGCAAAGGCGGCGCTCGTCAAAGGCGGGCATCTGAGCGGCCCCATGGTCACCGACGCTCTGGTGACGGCCTATGACGTTCACCTGTTCGAAGCCTGGCGTATGGAGTCGCGTTCGACCCACGGCACGGGCTGCACTCTGGCGTCCGCCTGCGCCGCAGGATTGGCGCAGGGCATGGACCTCTATGATGCCGTCGCGCGCGCACATCGGTATGTGCAGGATGCCATCCGTACCGCGCCGGGTTTCGGCCATGGCACGGGTCCGCTCAATCACATGCACAATCTCGCCATTGATTGACCGTCAGTCGGTCAGCGTCGCGTCATAGACTGTGGGTTCGCCGACCAGGCCATTCTCCAGTTTGTATCGGAAAATAGTTTCCAGCGGTGCGAGATCGCGTATGGAGCAAGACCGCGCATTCTCTTCCTCGCGGGTAATCAAACCTTCTGCCATGAATGCCCTGCCCTCCTCCAAATCGCATTTGAGGTTCAGCACCGTCACGGTTGCTACCTCAATGATGACAACATCACAGCGATAGGACGGCGTTCCCGGTTCGGCACGGTAATCGAATTCCTGGACGATGTAATAATGGGGTTCGGCCAGACGACGGAAAAGAAGGCTGCTTACACGCTCTCCCGGGGGCGTGAATACGGCAAGGACAATGCCGGTGGGATTGTGATAGCGGTCATAGCCCGTGTCCTCGCGGCGGATATTGCCGAACGCGTCCGTCCCGGCTTCGCGGTAGCCCGCATAGTCGGGCAGGGGCCAGTCGGCATTCTCGGGTGTTATGAGCGCGATGTCGCTGACATAGCAGGACGACAATACGGGCATCAGGCAGAGCATTAGAACGCGCGCGAGAAAACGCATCCAGGCTTCTCCGGATCATTCCCGGAAATACTCCCGTAACTCTGCGTCAGGATTAGGGCGATGGGGTGAGAACGAAGCGTTCTTCCGGAGCGGTGTAATCGGTCGTTCCCACCAGAACGGTCGTCAGATCTTCAAGACTGTCGAAATGACAGCGCGCGTTCACGGCGGTCTGTTCGACCTGTGCGACCAGTCCGTCGGAAATCCATTCTTCGCGCGGCCAGCAGGTAGCGGAATACTGCACCGCTTCCCTGCCGTCGAAATCGAGCAGCAGATAATAATATTCGGTGACACGCGCAAAATCCGACGTGTCATTCGCCTGCACCACATAGCGGCCGGGCAAGACCTCCTTCATCAGGAAGGGAAGACTCGTAGCGTTGCTGCCATCGTCACGGAAGAAATAATAAGCGCCCGATCGGCGTACCGTGCGCCCCGACGGCATCGGCCGCCAATCCTCGCCGCGCCGTGCGAAGGAAGCGAAATGCGAATCCGACACGATGGGGTAGTCCGCCGTCTCCGGCGTGATCAGCATGGTCTTGCTGAGATAGCAGCCGGACAGGAGCATCGCAGCACCGAGGAGCGCCGCCATAATGGGAAGCCGGGACAGGGAACCTCTCATCCCGTCAGTCTAGGGCGAAATGTCCGCTACCGGAAATCCCGGGCCAGCCAAGCTTGCTGAACGACAAGCTTACCGAACGAAAGGATCGCGCACGAGAATGGTGTCTTCCCGTCGCGGGCTGGTCGAAAGCAGCGCCACCGGCGCCCCGATCAATTCCTCGATACGGCGGATATATTTGATCGCGGTCGCGGGGAGGTCCGCCCAGGAACGCGCGCCATGCGTCGTCCCGCGCCAGCCTTCATGAGTTTCATAAACCGGTGTGATCTGGGCCTGATCGTTGGAATCCACGGGGAGGTAATCATAGGTTTTGTCGCCGACCTTGTAACCCACACACACCTTGATCTCGTCAAAGCCGTCGAGCACGTCGAGCTTGGTCAGTGCGATGCCGTCGATGCCGCCGGTCGCCACCGTCTGGCGCACCAATACCGCGTCGAACCAGCCGCAGCGGCGCTTGCGCCCCGTCACGGTGCCGAATTCCGCACCGATCTTGCCGATACGCTCGCCCACTTCGTCATGCAATTCGGTGGGAAAGGGTCCTTCGCCGACACGCGTCGTGTAGGCTTTCACGATGCCGAGCACGAAGCCGATGTCGTGCGGTCCGCAGCCCGAACCGGCGGCGGCCTGTCCGGCGACGGTGTTCGACGAGGTGACATAGGGATACGTGCCGTGATCGATGTCGAGCATCGCGCCTTGCGCGCCTTCGAATAGCACGCGCTGTCCGGCCTTTTTCGCTTCTTCCAGGCGGCGCCAAACGGGACCGGCGAACGGAAGGATTTTCGGCGCGATCGCGGTAAGTTCGCTTTCCAGTTGCGCACCGTCCACCTCGTCGACGCCCATGCCGCGGCGAAGCGCGTTGTGGTGTGACAAGAGACGTTCGATTTTCGCTTTGAGTCCCGCCGGATTTTTCAGATCGGCGACGCGGATCGCTCGGCGGCCTACCTTATCTTCATAGGCAGGGCCGATGCCGCGGCGGGTCGTGCCGAGCTTTGTGCCGGAGTTGGACGTTTCGCGCATATGATCGAGTTCGCGGTGAACCGAAAGAATGAGCGAGGCGTTCTCCGCGATGACGAGATTTTCCGGCGTCACCCCGACACCTAGCTGCTTGATCTTCTCGATTTCTTCGGTCAGCGCCCAGGGGTCGATGACGACGCCATTGCCGAGCACGGAAAGCTTGCCCTTGCGGACAATGCCCGAGGGCAGCAGCGAAAGTTTATAGGTCGTTCCGTCAATGACGAGGGTATGACCGGCATTGTGCCCGCCCTGAAAGCGCACGACGACATCCGCTCGCGCCGACAACCAATCGACAATCTTACCTTTACCTTCGTCGCCCCATTGGGCGCCGATCACCGCGACATTGGCCATTTTTTGTGAGTTTCCGTGAGTGCGCCGGAACTTATACTTCTTTCGGTCCCTGGCGCTACTTTTTCTATGGGGACGAAAATCTTGGCGAAAGCCGAAGGGGGCAGGGAGCCACGCCGGCGCAAAAAAGGGGAGCCTGTGCGGCTCCCCTCAAATGCTTGGGCGGTGCTTTAACGGGCCCGCATGGCTGGAATCCGATTAAAACGATAGCGATTTTGCCTGCTTCACGAGGGGCAGCGTGCGGATCTTGTCGATCACGCTGTCGCCTACCGGGCCATCGACCTGAATGAGGGCAATGGCATCCGCTCCCGGCGCACTGCGGCCGAGCGAGAAGGAGGCGATGTTCACGCCCGCCTCGCCCAAAGCTGTTCCCAGCCGTCCGATGAAGCCCGGCTTGTCCTCATTCGAGACGTAGAGCATGTGCGGCGCGAATTCGGTGTCCATATTGATGCCCTTCACCTGGATAAGGCGCGGACGGCCATCCGAGAACACGGTACCGGCGACCGAACGGGTCTGACGTTCCGTCGTCACCGTCAGCATGATGTAGCCGTCATAGATGCCCTGCTGGTCGCGGCGTACTTCCGAAACCTTGATGCCGCGTTCCTTGGCGACGATGGGCGCATTGACCATGTTCACTTCCGACAGCGTCGGCTTGAGTAAGCCCATCAGCGCCGCCTGTGTCAGCGCGCGGGTGTTGAGGCCCGAGGCAGTGCCCTCGAAAAGGATTTCGACCTTTTCGATCGCCGTCTCGGTGAGCTGGCCCGCAAAGGCGCCAAGCCGTTCCGCTAGCGCAATCCAGGGGCGCACCTTCTGCGCTTCCGACGCCGAGAGCGATGGCATGTTGAGCGCATTCGTTACGGCGCCGGTGAGGAGGTAGTCGGAAATCTGTTCCGCCACCTGAAGCGCGACATTCTCCTGCGCTTCCGCGGTTGATGCGCCGAGATGCGGCGTTGCGACGACCTTTTCATTGCCGAACAGCGCATTGGCCTTCGCGGGTTCTTCCACGAACACGTCGAAGGCCGCACCCGCGAGCTGCCCGGAATCGATCGCCGCCTTTACCGCCGCTTCGTCTACAAGGCCGCCGCGTGCACAATTGATGATGCGTGCGCCCTTTTTCATCTTCGCGATGGACTCGGCGGAAATGATGTTCTTGGTCTCGTTGGTCAGCGGCGTGTGCAGCGTGATGAAATCGGCGCGCTGCAGAAGCTCTTCCAGCTCCACCTTCTCGACGCCAAGATCCTGCGCCCGTTCTTCCGACAGATAGGGGTCAAACGCGATGACGCGCATCTTAAGGCCCTTGGCGCGGTCGGCGACGATGGAGCCGATATTGCCGCAGCCGATAAGACCGAGCGTTTTGCCGTACAATTCAACGCCCATGAAGCGGTTCTTTTCCCACTTGCCGGCATGGGTCGAGGCGTTTGCCGCGGGAATGTCGCGCGCCAGCGCCATCATCAGCGCGATGGCGTGTTCGGCGGTCGTGATCGAATTGCCGAAGGGCGTGTTCATGACGATCATTCCCGCAGCGGTCGCTGCCGGAATATCGACATTATCGACGCCGATACCGGCGCGGCCGATGACTTTCAGTTTCTTCGCGGCCTTTAGAACTTCGGCGGTGACCTTCGTCGCGGAGCGAATAGCGAGGCCATCATATTCGCCGATAATGGCAAGAAGCTGATCCTTGGTGAGATCGGTTTTGACGTCGGCTTCGACGCCGCGTTCCTTGAAGATCGCAATGGCGGCGGGGGAAAGAGAATCGGAAATCAGGACTTTGGGCATGGGAATGCTCCGTGTTTGGAATTTCGTGTTGCGTGACCAATCCCCCCTTCCGTCCTCCTTCGGAGGACACCTTTCCCCTCAGAGGGGGAAGGGTATCCGGGTGTGCTCCCCCCTTGAGGGGGAAGATGGCCCGTCGGGCCAGGAGAGGGGTATTCGCTAAGCCTTTACTTGCGCGAAGGCCCAGTCGAGCCAGGGCGTCAGCGCTTCGAGATCGGCTTTTTCGACCGTTGCGCCGCACCAGATGCGAAGTCCCGGAGGGGCCGCACGATAACCTGCGGCATCCAGGGCAACGCCTTCCTTCTCAAGAACAGCGGCGAGTTTTTTCGCGGCGTCCGCTTTGCCATCTTCCGACAAGGCTTCGAACCAGGGATCGACAATCTTGATGCAGACGCTGGTATTGGAACGCGAGGCCGGATCGCCTGCGAGGAAATCCACCCATGGCGTTTTCGCGGCCCATGCTTCCAGGACGCCGAGATTGGCGTTGGAACGCGCGATCAGACCTTTAAGTCCGCCGACGCCTTCAGCCCATTTCAGCGCATCGAGGTAATCTTCGACGCAGAGCATGGACGGCGTATTGATGGTTTCGCCTTCGAAAATGCCTTCGACCAGTTTTCCACTTTTTGTCATGCGGAAGGTCTTCGGCATCGGCCAATTCGGCTCGTAGCTTTCGAGACGGGCAACGGCGCGCGGCGACAAAATAATGACGCCATGGGCGGCTTCGCCACCCAGCACCTTCTGCCAGGAGAAGGTCACGACATCGAGCTTCTTCCAGGGCAGATCCATCGCAAATGCGGCCGAAGTCGCGTCGCAAATGGTCAGGCCTTCGCGGTCATCGGAAATCCAGTCGCCATTCGGTACTTTCACCCCCGACGTCGTCCCGTTCCACAGGAACACGATGTCATGCGCGGGATTGGTCGACTTCAAATCTGGCAGAGAACCGTAAGGCGCCTTGATCGTGCGGGTGTCCTTCAGCTTCAGCTGTTTGACGACATCCGTCACCCAGTCTTCGCCAAAGCTTTCCCATGCCAGCACGTCCACGGGCTTGGGGCCGAGGAGCGACCACAGCGCCATTTCGACGGCGCCTGTATCGGAACCGGCAACGATACCGATACGGTAATCTGCGGGCACGTCCAGAACGGCGCGTGTGCGATCAATGGCTTCTTTGAGTTTGCCCTTGCCCGGTTTCGAGCGGTGCGACCGCCCAAGAACGGCGGATTTCAGGGCTTCAGGTGTCCAACCCGGGCGCTTAGCGCAGGGTCCGGACGAAAAAAAAGGCCGTGCGGGTCGCACGGCCGGCATATTTCCGGTCATGGTCTATTCCTTTCAGAATAGTAGCACTCCGTTGGGGGAGTGTGGCCCGCCGCCGATATAGAGATTCTCCGGTTTGGCGTCAAATGGGTTTTGTGACGCAAGACGTGGATAGTTTCACCGCTCAATTCGGAAGCGCTTCCAACCCCTTAATTAATTCATCACGCGTCAAATCTCTATTTCGCCTTTTAAGTATAAGGCGCAGGTCCCGGCGAGGACGATGCGGTCGTTATCATCCGTGCACAGAAGATCGCCGCCGCGTTTCGAAGCCTGAAAGGCGCGAAGGTTCTGCTTCCCCAGACGCGCCGCCCAGAACGGCGTCAGCAAACAATGCGCCGAACCGGTGACAGGATCTTCCGGCACGCCCTTGGCGGGCGCAAAAAATCGCGAGATGAAGTCGTGCGGGGCATCGCCGGGTGCGGTGGCGATCAATCCCCATATCCCAAGTTCGGCAAGAAGCGGCGCTAGGCTTTCACTGGGCCGGATCGCGCGGACAAAAGCGGCATCATTCCATACCGCCATCAGATTACGGCTGACGACAAGCTCTGCGGGGGCAGCGACGCCCAGCGCTTGGCCAAGCCTTTCTGCTGTGTCTGGTGAACCTGTGAAAACCCTTGGCGTGTCGGCGGGCAGCGACATAGATAGACCATCCTGCCGCCGCGACACGGTAAGAATGCCGCTCCGTGTCGAAAAGCTGACCTCATTCAAATGCGGCGCCAGCGTGGTGAATACGACATAGGCGGACGCCAATGTCGCATGCCCGCACAATTCGACTTCGACGGCGGGCGTGAACCAGCGCAAAGCATAATGGCCCTCGCGCTCCTTCACGAAGAACGCGGTCTCGGAAAGATTGTTCTCGCCCGCAATGGCCTGCATCGTGGCGTCGGGTATCCACGCCTCCAGCGGCACGATGGCCGCAGGATTGCCTTCGAACGGACGGGACGCAAAGGCGTCAACCTGCCAGAGAGAGAGTTTCATGAAATGACCCACGAGTGCACATCACGAGCTTAGTGGAAATTTTCCTCTCCGCTAGCCGGGGGAAGAAATCCCTATCAAGCGTGCAGTGTGGCCGCGTGCTTTTCTGTCAAGGCCGCCTTCATGGCCTGCTGCAGTTTTTCGAAGGCGCGCACCTCGATCTGGCGCACGCGCTCGCGGCTGATGTCATATTTCGCCGACAATTCCTCAAGCGTCATCGGTTCGTCGCGCAAGCGGCGCGATTCAAGAATGTCGCGTTCGCGTTCGGTCAGTTCTTCCATGGCCGTCGAAAGCAGCGCACGGCGCTCCTCAAGTTCTTCCGCTTCGCCCATCTGGGTTTCCTGATCGAGCGTGTCGTCGGCCAGCCAGTCCTGCCATTCGGATTCGGCTTCACCCGCCACTGGTGCGTTGAGCGACGCATCGCCCCCCGCAAGACGGCGGTTCATCGAAACCACTTCCTCTTCCGAGACGCCGAGGCGCTTGGCGATTTCCTGCACATGTTCGGGGTGCAGATCGCCTTCTTCCAGTGCGGAAATCTGCCCCTTGGTGCGGCGCAGATTGAAGAACAGTTTCTTCTGCGCGGCGGTGGTGCCGATTTTTACGAGGCTCCACGAGCGCAGGATATATTCCTGGATCGACGCGCGGATCCACCACATCGCATACGTGGCGAGGCGAAAGCCGCGATCCGGTTCAAAGCGTTTGACCGCCTGCATCAGGCCGATATTGCCCTCGGCGATCACTTCATTGATCGGCAATCCATAACCGCGATAGCCCATGGCAATCTTGGCCACGAGGCGTAAGTGGCTGGTGACGAGCTTATGCGCGGCTTCGGTGTCTTCATGCTCACGCCAGCTTTTGGCCAGCATGTATTCTTCCTGCGGCTCGAGCATGGGAAATTTCCGGATTTCCGCGAGATAGCGCGAAAGTCCACCCTCACCTAATGCAGGAAGCGTCCGTGACGCCATGATATGACACCCCTTTTTGGTGCTGTCCGGCGGCGCGCTTCATGCGCCTCCTGAATGCCAACGTCTGGCGAGAGCAGCGTATCCCCAATTGAGGCAAAATGTGGGGTAGGTTTGATGAATTTCAACGGTGCCGCTTTGGCTAGACCGGAGCCTGCACTTGGTCGGATGTCCCCAGCAGCCGCAAGCTGCTGACAAGATTTGCAAAATCGTCCGGCCAGGGGCTCTCGAAACGCAGTGTTTTGTTCAAGGTCGGATGATGAAATCCCAGTAATCCTGCATGCAGCGCCTGCCGCGGGAAATTTCCCGCCGCTTCATAGGCGGCGGCTTCCTCGGGTGAGCGAGCGCGTGGTGCCGAGCGGGCGCGTCCGTAAGTTGCATCGCCGATAAGCGGATGACCGATATGGGCAAGATGAACGCGGATCTGATGCGTACGGCCTGTTTCCAGCCGGCATTCGATCAGTGATGCGAAAGGACGGTCCGGCGCGCCATAGCGTTCCAGTACGCGATAGCGTGTGCGCGCGGCCTTGCCGGCGTCGCGCAACACGGCAATGCGTTTGCGGTCGAAGGGACTGCGACCGAGATTTCCTTCCACAAGGCCTTCGCGCATGCGCGGCACGCCCCATACCACCGCGTTGTAGGCGCGTTCGACGGCATGGGCGGCGAATTGCTTTCCAAGGCTGCGCATAGCCCGCTCGTTTTTGGCCGCGACCAGCGCGCCACTCGTATCCTTGTCGAGGCGATGCACAATGCCGGGACGCTCAACGCCGCCGACACCCTGCAAATCCTTGCAATGGGCAAGAAGTGCGTTGACCAGTGTTCCGTCGGGATTGCCTGCCGCCGGATGCACGACGAGCCCCACCGGCTTGTCGATGACGATAACGTCGGAATCCTCGTAGAGAACGGTGAGTGGAATATCCTGCGCTTCGGGGATCGCGGCCACGGGCGGCGGAATCACGATGTGGAAGAGTTCGTCCGGTTTGACCCGCCTGTTGCCGTCTTTTATCGTCGCGCCGTCGAGACGAACCGCGCCTTCGGCAATCAGCGCTTGCAGGCGCGAACGGGAAATATCGGGAAAGCTTTGCGCAAGGAAACGGTCCAGCCGCGAACCGGCATTGTCCGCACCTGCGCGCACTTCGCGGTTTTCTCCGTCTACGGATGGATGAGATGTCATGAGTGAAGCTGATAGCGCGAATGGGACCCCACCGGCAAATTACCGCTTTATGCTGGCGGTGGTCATCATTCTGGGGGCGCTGATACTGATCGCGTTCGGCGTTCTCGCCGGCGGCATGCTGCTCGGTGCCGGGCGCGAGGCCGGCATCGTAACCGACCAACCTTATCTCACGGTGCTGCCCGCGCCGGCCGCCGGATGGTTATCGGAAGCCCATGTCGATCAGGGACAGTTGGTCGTCCGTATCGATGGCGCCGGTGAGACCGGTGGCTCCGTTGTGGTCATTGATGCCGATACGGGCCGGGTGATCGGACATGTCGAACTTGAAGCCGACCAATAGGGCCGTGGCGCACATACAGAGCCTGTATGTTCCGCAAATACTCCGCGATCAGATCCTCGCCGCCGCGGCGCGTGCCTTTCCGCAGGAATGCTGCGGCCTCATCGCCGGTGTCGCAGGAGGGGAGGGGGGGCAGGCCTTAACGGTGCATGAGACGCCAAACCTCGCACCCGACCCCGCCCGGAATTTTCTAGTCGATCCGCAGCAACATTTCGAATTGCTGCGCGCGCTTCGCGGTACCGGGCGGCAGATTATCGGATGTTTTCATTCGCACCCGAATGGCCGTGCCGAACCTTCGCCGACGGATCTGGAACGGGCGCTCGAGGATGGCTTTATCTGGCTCATCGCATCGAGCGGCGCGGCGGACGCGGAAGCGTTTCACTTGAACGCCTTTGTTTATGAGGCGGCGGCGCGTTCGTTCTTCCCCTTGCGCATTAAACCTTAGGGAACGCGCCTTGATCCCCGTGTTCGGGCAAGGCTATAAGGCATGCCTCAATGGCCCCCATCGTCTAGCGGTCCAGGACGTCGCCCTCTCACGGCGA
This sequence comes from uncultured Alphaproteobacteria bacterium, assembly GCA_903862715.1. GTDB lineage: Bacteria > Pseudomonadota > Alphaproteobacteria > Micropepsales > Micropepsaceae > CAIYRG01. The sequence continues at coordinate 62,356 of CAIOYY010000087.1, read as the reverse complement.
AAACAGGGGTTCGAGTCCCCTTGGGGGCACCAAGCCATATCCCAACAGACGCGTTACGGCGTTATCGGAGACAGTCATGATCGATAGCGCCGAGACCTTGGCGGGATCCGCCGCGTGGGCCGAGGACCTCGGCTATCAGGCGGTTCGCGGCTACGAAATCGCCAAAGACCAATGCAGCTGCGAATATCCCTATCACGCCATCTGGGGCATTCTTCGCGCGGCCAATGTCACGGGTTCGCTACGTTTCGAGGAGGAGGCGTTGGGACCTTTGATCGGGAGCCTCGTTAAGGACGGCTCGCGCATCATGATCGCAGGGTCCGCCGATACTGGGACGCCCTGTGTGGTAGGCGCGTTTCGCGCGCGCACAGGACTTTGACATCACCGTCGTCGACCGATGCCCCGCGCCCCTGAAGCTCATCGACGAAATTTCCGCGGCGCGCGGCTTTCCGTTCCGGACTGCCCACTCCGATCTCCTGAAGATCGAGATGGAGGATGAATTCGATGTCGTCCTCATCAATTACACGCTGAATTATATTCTACCTGCCGCGCGCCCCGCGCTTTTCAAGCGTTTGGCCCACGCCTTGAAACCGGGTGGGACGCTGATCTGCGCCGCGATCACCCGCGTTGGCGCGGTGGCGGCGGATACAAAATCGAAAGAGGTGTGGATCGAGAATGCGTTCAAGAAGATAAAGACTGCGTCCTTTGACCTTCCTTTATCCGACGACGATCTCTTGAAGCTTCTCCATTTCGGCGGTGAAAGTAGGGTCTACCGCCGTCAGCTCCGGCCGACATTGGATGAAATAAAAAACTGCATCACGGGCGCGGGCCTGCAATTGGCAGAAGAGACCAAGACATCGCGCGAGCGCGACATGAAGGCCGATGGCATGCGTCCGGTGGAACTCGAGCCCAGCGTCATCCTCAGCGCGCAACGGCCCCTATAGGCATCACGGCGATGACAGACGAGAACGCGTCTTCGGCAAGTTTGCGCACCGTATTTCCGTTGCAATTGCCAGGCCCCGCTGCACGCGTTCTGCACATCTATAATCAGTTGCGCTCCTTCGAAAGGCTGCCGCCTCCACGACAGGACATGATGCTTTCCGCGCAGTTCGATCATCTCCTGAACCATGCCCAGCGTTTTGCGCCGTTCTGGAAGCAGCGCCTCGCGCGGCGGACGACGCCACAGCCTTCGATGGCCAGCAGGCTGACTGAAATACCGCTTCTGACACGCAGCGAAGTGCAATCCGAATTTGGCCGTCTTTCGGCAAAGTTTCCGGGGCGCGAAAAGCTAGAGATCAGCGAAGCCAGTACCTCCGGCTCCACCGGAACGCCCGTTAAGGTCGAGCGTGCCAATGCGCTCTATTTGCCTCTCTATCAGGCGATGGCTTTGATTACCGCAGCCTGGCATGGGATCGAATCTTCGAAGCCCCTGGGTGTTGTGATGCGCAAGGTGAAGGATATCGATCGCGCGCCCCTGGGGACACCCTTCCGCTGGCTGGGTCCTGTCGCGGTCGGGTTCTCCCGCAGCACCAAGGATCGTGAGCCTCCCGAGCTTTTCGAATATTGCGCCGGAAAAAATCCGACCTATCTGCAATGCGGCCCGACATTGGCGACGTCGTTCGCGCGTTATGCGCAGGAGAACGCGCGAAGCGATCTAAAGCCCACGGCCATTCTCACCACCGGCTCGGTGATCACGGACGACATTCGTGAAATCGTGCGCGATGCTCTCGGCGCCAAAATCGTCGATCGCTATTCCTGCGAGGAAACCGGCTACATCGCGCTACAATGCCCGAAGCACGATCATCTGCATGTGATGTGTCCTGTTACCTATGTCGAGATCATCGATGAGTACGGCGCGCCCTGTCCAGTCGGCGTTCCGGGGCGTGTGCTGCTCACCAGCATGCAAAGCTATGCGATGCCGCTGATCCGCTACGAGATCGGCGACATGGGCGAGTGGGGCCCGCCTTGTGACTGCGGCATCACGTTGCCGGTCATCAAGAAGCTATGGGGGCGTACGCGTCATTTGCTGACGACGCCCGATGGCCGCAAGACCTATGCGCGCATCTACGCGCGTGACTTCCAGGATATTGCCGGCCTGCTCGCCTACCGCTTCGTTCTGCACCGCAACGAAACCGTGGTGGCACAATTGCGTGTTCTTGAGCCCTCTCCCGAACTGGCTGCGGCGGTCATCGATCGCGTGCAGAAGGCTCTCGACTATCCCTACCCGGTGCAAATTCGCTATGTCGACCAAATCGACTGGGGCAATTCCTGGAAACAGGACTATTTCGGGGTTTCCGACGCTCCGCCGTGATGTGCCTTAGGTCCTTCCGGGGCATGCGGCGTTGCCGCAGGGGACGCGTTTTGCCCCGGCTTCTTGGATTCGACCCTCTTTGTCGCTATGTCTCTCCCTCTCGAGGCGCCGTCTTCGCCCGGAAAACTATCTTCGCTCGGAAAACCCATGCGTCTATTGAAGCTCATTCCTGATCAAACCAATTTCGACTTTGTAGGTGCGCGCTACATCGCCTTCGCGATCGACGGTCTGTTGATCTTGGTGACGATTGCCGCCCTGTATTTTCAGGGCCTCAATCTGGGCATCGATTTCACCGGCGGCATTCTGGTTGAGGTAAAAGCGGAACAAACGGTCGATATCGGCGCCATGCGCGATCAGGTCGGCGGTCTCGGTTTTGGTGAGGCACAATTACAATTCTTCAGCGGCGGCGACTGCGCGATGCCCGCGGATTCCTGCGTGCTGATCCGGGTACAGCCTGAGGACGAAGCCAGCGGACAGGCTGCGGCCAATGCCATTCAGCATGTCTTGGGTGAAGGGTATGAATTTCGCCGCGTCGAGGTCGTCGGCCCGAAAGTCTCCGGCGAATTATTTATGGACGGTATTATCGCCACCCTTCTCGCGGTTCTGATGATCACAGCCTATGTCGCGTTTCGCTTCGAGTGGCAGTTTGGCGTCGGCGCTATGATCTCCACCGGCCACGACGTGTTCGTTACGCTGGGGCTCTACTCCTTGTTACAGCTGGATTTTACGCTGACCTCGGTTGCCGTGCTGCTGACGCTGGCCGGTTATTCGGTGAACGATACGGTCGTTGTGTTCGACCGCATTCGTGAAAACCGCCGCCGCTATAAGCGCATGCCGCTGAAAGAATTGATCAATCTGTCGACCAATCAAACGCTTTCGCGCACGGTTCTGACCGGCACCACCACCATGATCGCGCTGATACCTCTGATATTGTTTGGTGGTCCCACCCTGTTCGAGTTCTCGGTGGCTATTCTGTTCGGCATCGTGATCGGCACGTTCTCTTCCGTCTATGTCGCCGGCACACTGCTGATTTATCTTCCGCCACTTTCGGGCCCGGAAGAGCAGGCCGTTCCCGCCGAGTAATTCTCCCGTAAAGAAAAGCCGCCGCGGAACATTCCACGGCGGCTCTTTTACGACCGAAACGGTGGTCCGATCAAAACGGCAGGATTTCGCGCTCGCGCGTGTAGGAGAGATAACCGACATTCGCGCCGGCGCGTAAACCGACGCCCGTGCGCATCGGTGCCAGAATGATGTCGCCCGCCTGCTGATAGTTCACGCCGATTCCGGCAATGAAATAATAGCTGCCCTCAACGCCGGGAAAGCGCTGATAGATCGCGTCATTGTCGGGAAGATTGTAAATCAGCGTGAATACCTTCGACGCATTGGCGCCAAGGTCGAATCCGATGGACGGGCCCTGCCAATAGACCTGGCTCGAAGGGCCGTTCTTCCGATTGAGCGTTCCCTCGCCGTAGCGCAGACCGATGCCGATGGCGCCCGATCCTTCCGTGCCGGCGATATAGGCATTGGGATACCCACGTTCGGCAAAAATATGCTCGACGGCGGCGGCGACGGCTTCCGCACCGACCTGAAAAAAGTCGGCGGCTTCCTGCACGATTTCATCATGTGTGTAAGTGTCTCCCTGCGCTTCCTCGGCAGAGGCAGGCATCAGGGTTGCCGCGAGCACGAAGGCTGCGGCGACAATCGTTTTTCCTGTGAAATGGGGGGGCATGGAATATCCTTCTGCCACGAAATAAAGCGGCGATTGATCGATTTCGACGAAGGCCTGAAAGCAAACGTCACAAATAATGTTTTGTTCCGCGAGCATATACGCTTCGAACGGAGCCGGGGAGGGTGATGTTCGAATCGTTTGTTGCCCGGCAGGTGGCGCGCTAGATTGCGGTCATGGACGATGATCTCCCGGCGACATCCCGCCCGCGCGCCCTTGGCGCGCTGGGACTCATTGTGATCGTGGTCCTCCTTGCTTTCCTCGCGGGCTCTGTATGGTTCGCGGTGTATGCTTGGCAGCGCACCGAGGGGGTCGTCATCAGCACGCATGGCATGATTGCGATGGGGCTTGGCATCGTCGTGACGACACTGGTTGGGGCGGGCCTGATGGGCCTCGTTTTCTGATCGAGCCGCAAGGGCTATGACCGTTAAATCCTTGTTTTTGCTGGACCGTCCTTCGACATAAAATCGCACCGATTTGGTCTAGACTAAGCGGCCAATGAGTCGCCGGGGGTATGAATGTCGATTTTCGTAGGTGCCGTTGCTTTTCTCGCCCTGATTGTCATTTTTTCGGCCGTCAAAGCGGTGCCGCAGGGGCGCGAATATACGCTGGAACGCTTCGGCCGGTTCATTCGGGTTCTCAAGCCGGGGCTCAATCTCATCATTCCGGTGGTCGATCGTATCGGCATGCGCCTTTCCGTCATGGAAGAAGTGCTGGATATTCCAAGCTAGGATGTGATCACCCGCGATAATGCGACCGTCACCGCCGATGCCATCGCCTTCTATCAGGTGGTGGACGCCGCGAAGGCCGCCTATGAAGTGGCCGACCTTCCCCGCGCCATCTCAAATCTTTGCCTGACCAATTCGCGTACCGTGATCGGCGCGATGGATCTCGATGAAGTTCTGTCGAAGCGCGATGAAATCAACGAACGTCTGCTGCGCGTGGTCGATGCCGCCACCGCGCCTTGGGGTGTCAAGGTCACGCGTATCGAGATCAGTGATCTCGCGCCGCCCGCCGACATTACCCAGGCGATGGCACGTCAGATGAAAGCCGAACGCGAGCGCCGCGCGGCGGTGCTGGAAGCCGATGGCGAAAAACAGGCGGCGATCCTGCGCGCCGAAGGCATGAAGCAGGCCGCCATTCTCGAAGCCGAAGGCCGCAGGGAAGCCGCCTTCCGCGATGCCGAAGCTCGTGAGCGCGAGGCCGAAGCCGAAGCGAAGGCAACGACGTCCGTATCCGACGCCATTGCCAAGGGCGATGTGCAGGCGGTGAATTACTTCCTCGGCCTGAAATATGTCGAGGCGTTTCACGCCCTCGCGCAGGCGCCCAACCAGAAATTCGTCATCGTGCCCATGGAATCGGCGGGCATTATGGGTTCGCTCGCCGGCATCGTGGAACTCACGAAAGAAGCCGCGGCGCGGCCTGATGCACCGCCGCCCTTGCGTGGCGGTATGGTGCCGACCACGCGCTGACCTTAGGGAACCGTCATGGATATTTTCGCATTTCTGGGAGACATCCAGCCTTGGTATTGGTGGGCGCTCGCGGCGCTCTTGATCTCAGTCGAGATACTGACGCCGACCTTCTATTTCCTCTGGCCCGGCATTGCGGCCGTGCTGGTCGGCATTATCGCGTTTCTGATACCGGGGCTTAGCACCGACATTCAGATTCTCACCTTTGCCGTGCTTGCGGTTATCGCCACGGTGGTTTGGAAGAAATACGCACCGTCGTCCTGGACCTCCGCCGAACCTCATCCGACGCTTAATCGCCGCGCCGAAGTGAATATCGGACGGCCCGCCAGAGCGGCGGTCGATTTTGCCGGCGGGCAGGGCGCGGTATTGCTCGATGATACACGCTGGAGCGCAACGACCCGCGACGGATCCAATCCTCTGCAGGGCGAAATGCTGATCATCACCGGCGCGGAAGGTATCGTGCTGCAGGTCGGTCGCGCCGGCTGACGGCTATGTGAGTCCGCGCGCGATGAAAGAGGGATTGGCGAAACCGTCCTCAATTTTTCCGTAGCGAAACGGCGAACCGTCGATATTCGTTACACTTCCACCCGCCGCGGCAAGCACCGCATGTCCTGCGGCGACGTCCCACTCCATGGTGCGTCCGAAACGCGGATAGAGATCGGCCTCGCCGTTGGCGACAAGACAGAATTTCAGCGACGAACCCGCCGTGACCCTGTCCGCGATTTTGAATCCGGCAAGATAGGCTTCGGTCTTCGCGTCTTGATGCGAACGGCTGGTGATGGCGGTCGCACCTTCTATCGGTATCGCGCGCGCGCTTATGGCTTTTGCGCCGTCCAGCACAAACCCCGTTTCATCTGCGGCAAGTTCGAAAGCAACGCCTTGATTCACGTCGCCCACAAAGCCACGCCCCAACGCCGGCGCGAACACCACGCCGCAGACGGGCGCAAGATTTTCCATCAACGCGATGTTCACCGTGAACTCGCCATTGCGGGCGAGAAATTCTTTCGTTCCGTCGAGCGGATCGACCAGAAAGAAAATTTCCCCGATGATCGGGGCCGCGCCCGACGCCATGGCTTCTTCGGCGACGATCGGAATGTACGGGAACATTTCGGCAAGACGGGCGAGAATAAGGGCTTCGGCCTCCTCGTCGGCCAATGTCACGGGTGAATTGTCCTTTTTCACTCGTGCTTCAGTGCCGTCTTTATAATGCCGAAGGATAAGCGCCCCTGCCTCGAAGGCGATCTGGGCAAGTTCGGCGGCGCGGCGAGAGAGGGGCATGGTGCTCAGGTGATGGCTGTTCCTGGCGGAAAAAGGAAGGGCGAAGGTCCAGTCTTTCCGCCCTTTTTATCTTTAAGCAATCCTTAAGGCGCCGGGGCGACAGTCACGTTCCGGAAACCATGATTCGGTGCATTGCTCTCGTGCTTCATCAAAAAGGCTTCGCCATGAACGATATCGAATTCGCCGCCCTGCTCGTTTCGCGTGTCTGCCACGATCTGGTCAGCCCGGTGGGCGCCGTGGTCAACGGGCTGGAAGTGCTCGAGGATGAAACCGACGCCGCCATGCGTGCGGATGCATTGCGCCTTGTTGCCGTATCTGCTGCGCAGGCAGCGGCACGCCTGCAATTTGCCCGCCTTGCCTTTGGCGCGGCGGGCTCTGCGGGTGCGGAACTCGACCTCGCCGAAGTCTCGCGCATTGTGGAAGGCCTGTTAAAAGGCGGCAAAATGGAACTGTCGTGGCAGCCCAATGCCCTTAACTGGCCGAAAGACTGGGCGAAGCTGCTCATGAATACCGTTCTGGTCGCTGCCGACTGTCTTCCGCGTGGCGGCAAGGTAAAGGTCGAGACCTCGACCGATCCGTCCTCTCCGGGCTTCACCGTGACCGCTACCGGCACCGTCGCGCGCCTCACCGCCGATGCCGAGCACGCGCTTCTTGGCGAGCCGGGCGGCTTGCTCGATGGCCGCTCCATTCAGCCTTATCTGACCTATCAATTGTCGCGCGGGCTCAATGCCGGCCTGACCTCCACCGTTTCCGAGGGCATGGTCCGGTTCGCCGCCGGGTAATTTAGGCGGCGTTTACTGTCGCCGATGTAGGGTTCGTCGCGTGCCCGCGAAACGCCGTGTCGTCCTTCTCCGTTTAGGCGGCCGAGGGACATGGTGATGGAGATCATGATGAAGCAGTGCCTGATCGTCGACGATTCCCGGATCATCCGCAAAGTCTTGCGGAAAATTCTGGAAGAGATGAACTTTGCCGTGGACGAAGCCGAAGACAGCCCAGGTGCGATCGATCTCTGCCGCAGGAAAATGCCGGAGGTGGTGCTTCTCGATTGGAACATGCCGGCCGCTGCGGGTCTCGAATTTCTGCGCTCGCTGCGACGCGAGCCGGGCGGCGACAAGCCGGTCGTTGTGTTCTCGACCTCAGAAAATGATATCGCGCTCATTACCGAAGCGGTGAATGCGGGCGCCAACGAATACATCATGAAGCCGTTCGACGGCGGAGTGCTTCAGAACAAATTCAGCGAGATGGGCCTCAACTGAGCCGTCGCTTCCGGTGTAACGCTACGGCACGGCGCACCATTGAATGACAAAAAAGGGGCGCTTTAAGCGCCCCTTTTCTCATAGCCCCAACAGACCCGGTAACGGTTTCAAGCAGCCTTCTCTTCGGGATCGCGCAGCACATAGCCGCGGCCCCAGACTGTCTCGATGTAATTCTCGCCGTCGCAGGCAACCGCGAGTTTCTTGCGCAATTTACAGATGAAAACGTCGATAATCTTGAGCTCCGGCTCGTCCATGCCACCATAGAGATGATTGAGAAACATCTCCTTGGTCAGGGTCGTGCCTTTGCGAAGGCTCAAAAGTTCCAGCATCTGATATTCTTTGCCGGTGAGGTGGACGCGCTGGCTGTCGACTTCGACCGTTTTGGCGTCGAGATTGACCGTAAGCTTTCCGGTGGTGATGACCGATTGCGAATGGCCCTTCGAGCGGCGCACCACGGCCTGAATGCGGGCGACGAGCTCATCCTTGTGGAAAGGCTTCGTCATGTAATCGTCGGCGCCGAAGCCGAGGGCTTTCACCTTGGCTTCAACAATGGCGTTGCCTGAAAGGATTAACACCGGCGTCTGCACCTTTGCCAAACGCAGCGCCTTCAGCACTTCGAAGCCGCTCATGTCGGGAAGCTGCAGATCGAGAACGATGATGTCGTAATCGTACAGTTTGCCGAGATCGATGCCTTCCTCTCCGAGGTCGGTTGTATAGACATTCAGCCCTTCCGACCGCAGCATCAGCTCGATGCTGCGCGCCATGGCGCTGTCGTCTTCGATCAGGAGAACACGCATACCCTAACCCCCTTACGCGTCACGAAAGCCATCCCGAACTCTCATGTCCGTCGTCGTTAATTGGTGAGTTAACCCTAAACGGAATTGGTTAAGACTAGCTTTCCCGCACCGCAAATAAGTTACCGGCCCCGAATCCGACGCGTCACCTCCTTACTTAAAGGCGGACATCCCGTTGATTCGTTTTGTTAAGTTTACCGCCACTTAAAGCATCTCGTTCAATATGCCTTTTGCCGGGTCCTTCGCGGGGGACCCTTAGGTGGTCATTTTTCGGGGTGTTAGGAACGTTATCGTGCGGGAAAACGGCCAAGAAACCCAGTATTTCCCTACCTTTTTGGACCGCGCGGGTTCTGGGGCAGGGCTGAGCGCATGGGACATGCCGAAGGGCGCCGCGGGTCTCCTGGCCGAGGCACGAGCGCCGGACCCTGGCAAAAAAATAGGTTTCGCCCTCCCCGGGTGGAGCTCTTTGGCGTCCCATCAGAGGGGTACCCCATGAAGCGGCGGGACAGCCTGTTGCGGCTGAAGCGGTTTCGCACCGAGGAATTGGCGCGCCGGCTAGCGACGCTCGACGAAATGAAGGCAGACCTCGAGAAGAAGCTCGCGGATCTGGAGGATTCCGTCTCGCGCGAGAAACAGCGGGCCTCGGATTCCGATTTGGGCCGACTTGCCTTTCCCAGCTTCGTCCAGTCGATCGAAACGAGGCGCGTGAATATCCGCAGTACGATGCGCGAGCTGGAACGCGAGCATCTTGCGGTACAGGACGAACATGCCGCGTCGGTCCAGGACCTCAAGATTTTCGAAATAGCCGAGCAGGAACGCGAACGGCGCATCACCGAAACCGCCGAACGCACCGCGCAATCGCGGATCGATAATATGAGTCTCGTCCGGCACTTGCGCAAACACGCCACCCGGCAGGTTTGATCCTTAAAAGCGTAAGCCGCACTGTTTTCCCTTATAGTGGCGATTCTCAGGGCTGCGTCGCGCAGCGTTGAATGAGGGGGGAGAACAGATGTCGCTTGGCGAAGCGATTGCGCCTTTTATCGGCCGCGTCATCCTTGCCTGGTATTTTCTTTCCGAAGCCTATGCCCGGGCCATTTCATGGGACGGAACGGTTTCCCTGCTCGCATTGCAGGACGTTCCCGCGCCGGCGCTTCTCCACTTTTTGGCCTTGACCGTGATGGTGCTGGGTTCGTTTGCGCTGCTGCTCGGCTTCCGGGCCCGCCTTGGTGCGCTGGGTCTGTTCGCCTTCGTCATCGCCTCGAATGTCGTGATGAATGATTTCTGGAACATCGCCGATGTCATCGAACGACAATCCGCCTTCGATGCCTTCGCGCGCAATCTTGCCGTGGGCGGTGGGCTTATGATGGTGATGGGGCTTGGCCCGGGGCGGATCGCGCTGGAACGCTAGCTACCAACCGCCTCCGCCGCCGCCGCCTCCTCCGCCGCCGGACGATCCGCCGCCACCCGATCCCGACGAACTTCCCGGTGCCGTGGCCGCTGCCGCCGTGGCGCCCGCAACCGCGCCGCCTATGGCCGATGCAAATCCCGCCGTGCCGAGACGGCTGAAGGATTGGCCGGAATACCAGTGCGGCGTGTAGCTGTGGTCGCTCGGTGTCATGCCTGCTTTGGCAAGTTCGGTTTCAAACTTCCGGCTCCACTCGTTTTCGGCATCGAGCGCAATGGCAAAGGGAAGATATTTCTCGAACAGTTCTGGCGTTACATGCGGCGGGTGGAGCACTTCCATCCGGTCTTTCTCGGCGGTCACGAGAAAGGTCCGGAAGCCCTCGATCTCGTCGCGCATTTTCGCGCCCGCTTTGGTGGGCGCCTTCAGGAGGCGGTAAAAGACGAAGGCAAGAATGCCTTGCGCGATCAGCGCCAGCATGGCGATCAGCGGCAACAGATAGCCCAGGAAGAACAGCGCGACAGCGAGACCGCCGACAAAAGGCAGCGAGAACAGCGTGGAGAATATCGCGCCGCCGAAATTGAGAATGCGATTGCCGGGTCCCATCACGACGCCGTACCAGGATTGAAAGACCTGAAAGACCAGGAACGAAGTTCCGGTGGACCACACACTGAGCCAGATGAAGATGAATCCGGCTTCCAGCGGACTGTCGGTAAGGATGACCGTCAGGATCGCGCTCACGAGCAGGATAAGAAGACCGAGATAAAACCAGCGGCGATTGGTGACGAAATACACACCCTCTTCTTCGGAACGCAGTTTTTCCTGAAGCGCCGTGATGGCCTTCGATACTTTCGCGTGGTTCTTGTTGTCGAGTTCGATTTCGTTCCCGCCCGAGAACAGCGCATGCGCGATGGCGCGTTCGCCCTTGGAAAGATCGGCCAGATCTTCGCTTTTGCTTAGGCGCGTCAGCGTGTATTTGCGGCCGTCTTCCGAAATCGTCAGGTATCCCTTCACCGCCATGGAAATGATGGCGGCGGCGAAGGCCTTGCGGTCATATCCCATGCGATGAACAAAGCGCGTCGTCGCCGGGGAAAATCCCTTCGGAGGAGCGAACAGCGGAATGATGACGCCGCGCGCGGGATCGCGGCCGACCTTCATCCATACGTAAAAATAATAGGCGAACAGAACGGCAAGTCCGATCAGTGCGACGCCGGAGGCGGCATTGTCGTTCAGAAATTCCTGCATCTGCTCTTCCGCGGTCGGCGGAATAACGATCCCCTTGGGGAAAGTTGCAACGATGGTCAGGCCTTCATAAGGCCGAAGCGCTCTTGTCGTGCGATAGCGCACCGCATTGTTCGCAATGCGTTCCGCAGTGGCGTCCTGGCCTCGCGCACCTTCCTCGCCGGTGTAAAATTCGAAGCTTTGAATGTCCCCGCCGGGAAGCCGCACGGTCGCATCCGCCACATCGATGGTAAAATTCCAGCCATTTCCCGTGACGTTCCAGTACAGCTCGTCATGGTCTTCAAAAAAACCGATCTGCCGCGTCGTGGTATAGGCGATCGTGTAAACATGTATGCCGTAATCGAGAAACACATCGGCGTCTCCGATGCGCACGCGCGTGCCGTTCCCAATGCCTTCCAGCGCATAGGGTTCATCCCGTCCGTCACGCGTGACGCGGGATACATCGAACCCCACGCGCACGCGACGCCCGGTCGCGTCGATATAGGTCGTCGGAAAATCGCGGAAAATGCCGCGCTGAATTTCACCGCCTTGTGCGTTCACCGATATTTTTTCCACCACCGACAGCGTGCCGTCCTGCCCGATGGTGATATTGCTGGAAAAGCCGGTGATCCGCTCCTGCGCGAACGCTTGCGGCGTACCCGCGGCAAGAACGAGGAAGGTCAGAATAAGGGAGATGGTACGCAGCATGGCCATGTCTCGCATTCGCCGTCACGAGCGAAAGAGCTTACCGCCCGATGGCAATGTCCCGTACGAAACGAGACCCGTCAGGAAAACGAAACCTTGGGCACGGCGCGATCCGCTGCGTCTTCGATCTCGAAGAACTCGGCCTTCTTGAAATTAAACCCGTTGGCGATCAGATTCGACGGCACCTGCTCGATCATCACGTTATAATCGCGCACTGCGCCATTGTAATAACGCCGGGCCAATTGAATCTGGTCTTCCGTTGCCGAAAGATCGTTCTGCAGCGACTGGAAATTCGCGCTGGCTTTCAGGTCGGGATAGGCTTCTGCCACCGCCATTACCTTGCCGATCATGGCCGTGATCTGGCGTTCCGTTGCGGCGCGCGCTTCGATGGCGGATGCACCGGGTTCGCCGCTGCTGCCCATGTCCTGCGCCATCGCGCGAAGCTTGGTCAGTTCGTCGAGCGTGGTGCGTTCATGGGTGGCGTACCCTTTTACCGTTTCCACGAGATTCGGAATAAGGTCGGCGCGGCGCTTCAATTGGGTTTCGATGCCGGACCATGCTTCCGCGACAATGTTGCGGCGGCGGACGAGTCCATTATAGGTGGCGACGCCCCAGAGGATCAGAAGCGCTGCAAGCGCGAGAAGAATATATCCAATCATGTGGTGACGTTAGAGCTTCGATTTGGTTCCGTCTACCGTCTTTATCCCCCTCAAATGAGGGTCAGCCCAGGAGCCCGATCACTGCGCCCTGCACGACGAGGACGAGCAGCCAATGGCCGCCATCGATCAGCGTTAGCATCGGCTTCTGTTTTTGAAACGCATTGTTCACCGTAATGGCAGGGATCGTGAACCCGAGCCACACCAGCGCGCCGGAAATGACCCCGATGCGTAAGGACGGGGCACCGACATGAAAAATAATTCCGGAAAGAAGATAGGCCATCAGAAGCAGCGCGAAGAAAGAAAGGACCATCGGGCCAATGGGCATGCGTCTTTTGCCGTCAGGGCCTTTCATGCTGTCCGCAGTCCAGCCGAGCGCCGCCATCCATTGCTTGCCGAGAACGCCGTACCACACCGCGCCGACAAGCCATCCCGCGACGGCGGCGGCCAGAACCGTAACGAAATTGACGGACATGCGGATACCCTCGGCATTGGATGTGAGCCTCTCAGTTTAGCATGTTTTGACGGCCAACGCGCCGTTCCCCTTCGCCTGCACCGGGCATGCATGTGCGGCATTGTTACCGCGGCGGGGGACGCGCATACTGCTGGCAACAAGACTCACCGCCTCTAACCCGTTCAGAGAAGAGCCATGGCGCAAACAGAACCCGCGCGCACGAGAGAGTTTGGATTCGTCGCGAAGGTGTTCATCGTCGGCGTCTTGATCATTCTGACGTTGGCGTCGTGGAAGATTGCATCGGTCTTCATGCTCGGCTTCGGCGGCGTAGTCGTCGCCGTGGCGCTGAATAATGTGGCGTCGCCCCTCTCCCGCCGCCTGCGCATGCCGCATACGGTGGGGCTCGGCATCACCGTTGTTGGACTGGTGTCTATCGTTGGGCTCTTTCTCACGCTGTTCGGCGCCGCCGCCGCCGCCCAGTTCACCACTCTTGTCGATGAGCTTCCCGCAGCTTGGGACAGCGCCGAGGCTTGGCTACAGTCCTGGGCGCTGGGCCGCTGGTTCCTCTCCATTGGCGGCGATGCCCTTGATGGCTCGGCTGCCACGCTCCTGAACGCCCTTCCCATTGCCGGAGGGCTGCTGGGCGGACTTGCCAATGCGGCTTTGATGCTGGTGATCGGCATCTACCTCGCCGCCGACCCGGTATCTTACCGCAAGGGGGCCCTTCGGCTTCTCCCGCCCGCACGGCGCGAGCGGGCCGATGAAATTCTCCGCATTACGTCCCGGACCTTGCGCAAATGGCTCACGGCCATGGCGCTCGACATGGTTTTTCTCGGCGTGCTGACCGGGGTGGGGCTGTGGCTGGTGGGCGTACCGCTCTCCTTTGCCCTCGGCGTCCTGTCGGGCCTTTCGGTTTTCGTCCCCTATATCGGGCCCATCGTGGCGACGGTCCCGGGCCTTCTTCTGGCCCTCTCGGTCAGCCCCGACCTCGCTTTCTCGGCCGCGGTGGTCTACGTCGTCGCCCAGCAGCTTGAGGGCAATATCAGCCTGCCGCTCCTCCAGCGCTGGACGGTCCATATGCCGCCTGCGGTCATGCTCCTCGCCATGGTGGGCTTCGGCCTTCTGTTCGGCCTTTGGGGGGTATTGCTCGCAACGCCGCTGGCGGTTGCCGCCATGACCATTATCCGTCTTGCCTATGTCGAGGACATCCTCGAAAAAGGCCAACACAAGCGGGCAAAATAGCCTCCGCTCGGGCTGGGTTGTTTTCCCTCCCGCCATCGGCTAAAAGCCTCGCCTTTCCGGCCCGAAACCCTATTTTCTGGGCTGAAATCAAGGAAATTCAAAATGGCCGAGCTGCAGACCTTGCGCGCCGAAGCGCGCGCCGAAACCGGCAAGAATGCCGCCCACCGTATTCGCGCCCGGGGTCATATCCCGGCGGTGCTGTATGGCGGCAGTGCCGACAACCAGACGCTGACGGTCGAGGAGCGCGAATTCTCCAAGCATTATTCTTCCGGCACGCTGCTCTCGACGCTCTTCATGCTTGATGTTGATGGCAAGAAGATCCGCGTCATTCCGCGCGGCGTCGAAATCGATCCGGTCAGCGACCGTCCGATCCATGTCGATTTCATGCGCCTCGTTGATGGTTCCAGCATCGCGCTTCATATCCCGGTCCATTTCCACGGACAGGAAGTTTCGCCGGGCCTGAAAAAGGGTGGCGTCTTGAACATCGTGCGCCACACGGTCGAACTTTATTGCCCGGTGGACAGAATCCCGACCTTCATCGAAGGCGATCTTTCGCAGGCCGATATCGGCGACAGCCTCCACATCTCGGCGTTCAAATTGCCGGAAGGTGTGCGCCCGGTCATTCAGAACCGCGACTTCACGGTTGCGACCGTTGCGGCGCCGACGACCTATGTCGAAGAAGCCAAGCCTGCCGCCGCTGCCGCCGCCACCACCGAAGGTGCGGCTGCCGATGCCGGTGCCGCGAAGGCCGCCGACAAGAAATAGCGCATTGGTTTTCCCGCGCGCGGCTCCGGTGTGGCGCCGCGCGGCGGGAGATGCGGAGCGCCCATGTCGCAGTCACCGCTCCTTATCGCCGGACTGGGTAATCCCGGCGAGAAATATGCGCGCCACCGTCACAATGCCGGCTTTATGGCCGTCGACGCGATTGCCGAAAAATATCGTTTCTCGCCCTGGCGCGCGCGCTTTCAGGGGCATTCCGCCGACGGCACCATCGCCGGGCGCAAAGTTCTTCTGCTGAAGCCCATGACCTTTATGAACGAAAGCGGCCGCGCGGTGGGCGAGGCGGTGCGCTATCTCAAAATTCCGCTGTCGGCGCTGGTCGTCATCCATGACGAACTGGATCTCGCCCCCGCCAAGATTCGCGTGAAGACCGGCGGCGGCGATGCGGGCCACAATGGCTTGCGTTCGATCACGGGAGCGCTCGGTCCCGATTACCGCCGCCTGCGTCTTGGTATTGGTCATCCGGGAAAAGCAGCGGTTCTGAATTACGCGCTGCACGATTTTTCCAAAGCCGACCGCGAATGGCTGGAGCCTTTGCTCGCCGCCATCGCCGATGCCGCGCCCTACCTAGCCGAAGACGACGATCCCGGTTTCATGAACCGCGTCGCGCTTCTGACCGCCCCGCCCAAAGCGGACGACAAACCCGCCAAAGCCAAAATCAAAAAGGACGAACCCTCCGATGGGATTTAAATGCGGCATTGTTGGATTGCCGAATGTCGGCAAATCGACGCTGTTCAATGCGCTCACACAGACGGCGGCGGCGCAGGCAGCGAACTATCCCTTCTGCACCATCGAGCCGAATGTCGGCGATGTCGCCGTGCCCGATCCGCGTCTTGAAAAACTCGCCGCAATTGCGAAATCCGCTGAACTCGTTCCGACCCGTATCACCTTTGTCGATATTGCCGGCCTTGTGCGCGGCGCATCGAAGGGCGAGGGCCTTGGCAATCAATTCCTCGCCAACATTCGCGAGGTCGATGCCATCGCCCATGTGCTGCGCTGTTTCGAGGACGACGACATCACCCATGTCGAAGGGCGTATCGATCCCGTTGCGGACGCCGAGACGGTTGAAACCGAGTTGATGCTGGCCGATCTCGAAAGCCTCGAGAAACGCGTCATTCCCATCGAGAAGAAAGCCAAGGGCGGCGACAAGGAATCGAAAGAGCTCTATGCGCTAATGATGAAGGCGCTGGACCTGCTGCGTGAAGGCAAGCCCGCGCGCCTTGCCGATCTGACGCCCGAAGAACGTGACGTCTATCGCCGTCTCGGCCTCCTTACCGAAAAACCGGTCCTCTATGTCTGCAATGTGGATGAGGGCTCCGCCGCCACCGGCAATGCGCCGTCGGCGCGGGTCGCCAAAATGGCGAAGGAACAGGGCGCGGGCAGCGTCGTCATTTCGGCGCGGATCGAGGAAGAACTGGCGCAGCTGGACGACGAAGAGCGCGGCGAATATCTCGCGGGGCTGGGCCTCGACGAGCCGGGCCTCAACAAGATGATCCGCGAGGGTTACGACCTTCTTGGCCTCATCACCTATTTCACCGCAGGCCCTAAGGAAGCCCGGGCCTGGACCATCACCAAGGGCACCAAGGCGCCGGGCGCCGCGGGTGTGATCCATTCGGATTTCGAGAAGGGCTTCATCCGCGCCGAAACCATCGCCTATGACGATTATGTAGCAGGTGGCGGCGAGGCGGGTGCGCGCGATGCGGGAAAGTTCCGGCTCGAAGGCAAAGACTATGTCGTGAAGGACGGAGATGTGCTCCATTTCCGTTCGGCGAACTGACGGGCGAAGCCTGTCATCTCGGCGAGGGAAGGGGATCCAGAATTTTGTACCTGTCGGGGTTAGACCTGCTCTGGCGATGACACAGTTACGCAAGACCATTTACGAGTCTCACCATGCCTGAACCATTGCGCTTCGAAGATTTCACCAAGGGCCGAAAATTCGCCTTTGGTGATTATGTGATCAGCCAGGACGAGATCATCGCCTTTGCCGAGGAATATGATCCGCAGCCCATGCATATGGACCCTGAGGCCGCGAAGCACGGCATGACGGGCGGACTGATCGCCAGCGGCTGGCATATGTGCGCGCTGGCGATGCGTCTCCTGAAGGACGGCCTGCTTCACGACACGACCAGTCTCGGTTCGCCCGGTGTCGATGAAGTACAATGGCGCCGTCCCGTGCGCCCCGGCGATCGTCTGCGCATGGAAGCCGAAGTCCTGGATGCCCGCGCCTCGCTTTCAAAACCCGACCGTGGCTTCGTTACTTTTCGCTTCGATCTCTTTCGCTCCAATCCCGAGACCGAACGCCAATTAGCGATGACCTACAAGTCGCCGATCATGATCCGCAAAAGGGAGGCCTGAGATGTATTTCGAGGACATTCCCCTTGGCGGCAAGATCACGCTGGGCAGCTTCAACTTTACCGAAGAAAACATCATCGCCTTCGCGCGCCAGTTCGATCCGCAACCCTTTCATCTCGATGCCGCCGCGGCGGTGAACGGCCCCTATGGCGGGTTGATCGCCAGCGGCTGGCACACGGCGGCGGTATGGATGAAATTGATGGTCGCCAATCGCCGCGCGAGCGAAGCTATGGATGGTGACGTCTCGCAGGAAGACTATCTCTCGCCCGGCACGCGCGAAATGCGCTGGCATCTTCCGGTGCGCCCCGGCCTGACGCTGACCTATACGACCGAAGCCTTCAACAAGCGCGACTGGCCATCGCAGCCGCGTCTGGGGCTTTTGCAAAGCCGCAATGAAGCACGCGGCCCCGATGAGAAGCTCTATTACAGCTTCATCAGCCAGGTCTTCATCATCCGAAAGCCAAAATAACCTCTCTTCCTTCCCCCCCTTGAAGGGGAAGGTGGCCGAAGGCCGGAAGGGGGGCATAGATGCCTCAGATATCCCCCGACGTCGCGTCTTCTTCCAGCGCGCGCGGCGCGGCATCGCCGAAATAACCCGCCTTGCGGAGCACGTCTTCCGCCTTGCGCAGCCAGACATCGACTTCGCGAAAGCCTTCCGCGTCATGCGCATGATGGTGTTTCCATCCGATCACCGCATTGGCCAGTCCGCGCAGCACGTCTCTCGCTTCGGTTCTTTCGATCACGGGTCTCGGCCTTTTCTGTAACCTTCCGCACCGGACAGGTTATCGCCATTCGAGAACAAGGCAAACGCTCAAACCCGGCGAGCATCGCTCCGCGTGCTCTACACGCAATATTCTATAGTTGGCGCGCAAAGCGCGCCGGAGTGCCCGCCTACCGCAGACTCGCCTCAATGTTCCCGCCGTCGACGGTGACGATGGCGGCTGTCGTCTTGTTGGCAAGCGCCAGATAGACAAAGGCCTCCGCCACGTCTTCCGCCGTCACTTCGCGGCCCAGAAGATTTCCGCTCATATAATCCTTCTCGGACATGCCGCGCGCCTGCGAGCGCGCCGTCACCATATCGCCGGTGAGTAAGCCGGTGCGGATGCGGTCGGCGTTCACCGCGTTGGCGCGGACGCCGTCCTTGCCGTGGTCGAGCGCATATTGCTTGACGAGGAAAAGCGTCGCCGCTTTCGGCAGGCCATAAGGTCCGAAATCCTTGCCGGGATTTACCGCCTGTTTCGACGTGTTGAACAAAAGGCATCCGCCGGTGTCCTGCTGCTTCATGATGCGCACGGCGTTCTGTGCGATGCGCTGATGCGCGAAGAAATTCAGCTCGAACGATTTGCGCAAGGTTTCGTCATCGACCTCGCCGATGCGACCCTGCCAGGCCGCGCCCGCATTTGACACCACGATGTCGACGCCGCCAAAGGTCGACACGACCTTATCAAAAGCCGCGCGCACAGACGCGGGGTCCGTCACGTCGCAAGGGATTCCATCGGCATGTCGGCCGATCTCGGCTGCCACGCGATCAGCGGCTTCCTCGTCGCGCTCGAACAGCGCCACTTCCGCGCCGAGTTTCGCGAAGGCTTTCGCCGTCGCTTCGCCGATCCCCGAACCGCCGCCGGTCACGACGACAACCTGCCGTGCGAAAGGCTTTTCCGCGCCCTTGCCGAGCTTCGCCTGTTCCAGCGACCAGTATTCGACATCGAACATGTCGGCTTCTGAGATCGACTGATAGCTGGTCATCTTCTCGGCATTGCCGATGACTTCGACCGTGTTCTCGGCAATGTCGGCGGCAATTGCCGCGTCCTTCGCCGAACCACCGAGGCCGAACAGGCCGAGCCCCGGCACCAGCACGACGCGCGGCACGGGATCGAGCTCCTTCTTGCCGCCATTGAAGCGCACATTATTGCGCGCGAAATAATCGTGATAGGCGCTCACATAATCGGCGACCGCCTGCTTCACCGCGATGGCCCACTCGTCGATCTTGCCGGCTTCCGGCGCAGGGACCACGAGGGGAATGTTTTTCGTGCGGATCGTGTGATCGGGTGTGGCGACGCCAACCTGGCTGTAACGTGCAACGTCCGCGCCGTTCACATAATCCAGAATCTGCGCATTCGTCCGGAAATCGAGAATCTGGCGTTTCGCCGTGCCTTTATCTTTGTCGTTCGTGATGGCGACGGCACCGCGTAAAATCGGCGCGATCTCGGCAAGGCTGGCGAGTTTCGCGGGCAGCTTCACCGGCATGATCGTCTTGCGGCCTTTGGCCAATGCGGCTTCCGCTTTGGTGACCATTTCGATCATCAGCTCATAGGCGGTCTTCGCATCATCCGCGAAGGTGAAGATGCCGTGACGCAGAAGAACAAGTCCTTCGACCTTCGGGTTCTGCGCGTAAACCTGCCCGACGCTTTTCGCCAGCGCGAAGCCCGGAATGCAATAGGGCACATAGGCCATGCGATCGCCGAAAGTTTCGCGCGCGAAAGCCTCGCCGTCTGGCTGGTCAGTCAGCGCCAGCACCGATGTCGAATGGGTGTGGTCGACAAATTTATGCGGCAGGAAGGCATGCAGCAGCGCTTCGACCGATGGGTTCGGCGCGCTCGCATCCAGAAGATTCACGCGCTGGTAATTCACCATGTCTTCGTCGGAAAGTTTTGGCAGCACGAAAAGGCGGCGCAACGGCTCCAGCCGCACGGCAGGCAGGCCCGCTGGCTCGATATTGCCCATGTCCCAGCCGGAACCCTTGACGCACAGAACGTCGACCTTATCGCCGAGAAGGTCGGTCATCTGCGTCTTAACCGAGGTGTTGCCGCCGCCGTGCAGGACAAGGCTCGGATCGCCGCCAAGAAGACGCGTCGTGTAGACGCGCACCGCAAGATCCGCGTTCACGCCTTTGGCGCCATAGCGCGCGATATAGGCGTTGGCTTCCTGATCCGACCACAAAGATTTCATGTTGTTCTTCTTCCCATGGTGCGAGGGCTTCGCGCGGCGAGTTTCAAGCGCCGCCTTCTAGAGCATTTTGCCCCGACGATAAAATCCTATGTCAGGGGCCGGCTTGACCGGGCCATCCGGCCGCCGCGCGTCGGCACGGCGAATACGCTCCATACCCATCTGGATGGCCCGCTTTCGCGGCTCATAACAAATGATCTGGTTACTTCGGAAACAGTCCGCGCAGGCCCGCTTCGGTCGCGGGGCAGGTTCCGCGCTCGGTGATGAAGCTGGTGACAAGGCGCGCGGGCGTCACGTCGAAGCCGGGATTGGCGGCGGGTGAACCCGGCGCGGAAATCTCGACCGTGGCCACGCTTCCGTCGGGAAGGCGGCCGGTCATTTTCGTCACCTCATCGCTGGAGCGCTCCTCGATGGGAATGAGGTCGCCGGAATTCAGTGTCCAGTCGATGGTGGAGGAAGGGAGCGCGACATAAAAGGGAACATTATTGTCCTTCGCCGCCAGCGCCTTCAGATAGGTCCCGATCTTGTTGGCGACATCGCCATTGGCGGTCACGCGGTCGGTGCCGACGATACAGAGATCGACCTGCCCCTGACGCATGAAAAGCCCGCCCGCATTATCAGCAATGATCGCATGCGGCACGCCATGGCTGCCCAGTTCGAACGCGGTCAATGACGCGCCCTGATTGCGGGGCCGGGTTTCGTCGACCCACACATGAATCGGTATTCCGGCATCATGCGCCATGTAGATCGGCGCCAGCGCGGTGCCCCAGTCGACGCAGGCCAGCCAGCCCGCATTGCAGTGGGTGAGAATGTTGAGCGGGCCCTTTGTCTTCTTTCGGGCATGGGCTTCGCGGAAAAGTTCAAGGCCGTATTCGCCTATCTTGCGGCAGGTCTCGACGTCCTCGTCGCAGATTTTTCCGGCCTCGAACCAGGCGGCTTCGCTACGGGCTTCGCGGGGCCGGTTGCGCAGCGCGTTGCGCATGCGGTCCAGCGCCCATTTCAGATTGATCGCGGTGGGGCGCGTTTCCAGCAACAGATCATAGGCCGCGTCCAGCGCTTCATCGGACGCGTCTTCGCGCATGGCGAGCGCAATGCCGTAAGCGGCGGTCGCGCCGATCAGAGGCGCGCCGCGCACAAGCATGGTGTGGATCGCATCCGCCGCTCCATCAAGCGTTGAAAGCTTGGACGTCGTGAACAGATGCGGCAGCTTCATCTGATCGATCACCTCGATCGAACGCGCATCCGGAGACGGCCATATGGTGCGGTAATGTTGGCCGCGAATTTTCAAGGTGCATTCTCCAGCGTTGCCGATGCGATATTCAGACCCTCATGCTGAGCCTGTCGAAGCATGAGGATATTGTGTGGCCCTCATCCTTCGACAAGCTCAGTATGACGAGAAACGATCAGTGGCCTTCAAAGCCCACCAGCGTCTTCACATCCTTGCCCAGCGCGCGAAGCTTGGCCGCGCCGCCAAGCTCGGGCAGATCAATCACGAAGGAACAACCGACAACATTTGCGCCCGCGCGCTCCAATAATTTGATCGCAGCCAGGGCGGTGCCGCCGGTGGCGATCAGGTCATCCACCACCAATACGGTGTCGCCCTTCTTCACGGCGTCTTCGTGAATTTCGACCCGGTCGGTGCCGTATTCCAGCGCGTAATCCTCGCCCAGCGTCTTCCAGGGCAGCTTGCCCTTTTTGCGTACCGGCACGAAGCCGATGGAGAGCTGATGCGCCACCGCGCCGCCCAGAATGAATCCGCGCGCCTCAATGCCCGCCACCTTGTCGATGCGCAGCCCCGCGTAGGGCTGCACCATCTCATCGACTGCGCGGCGAAACGCCGGCGCATTGCCAAGCAAGGTCGTGACGTCGCGGAACATGATCCCTTTTTTGGGATAATCGGGAATGGTGCGGATGATGGTCTTGAAGTCCATGGCTCTTAAACCTTTTTCAGAACGCGGCCTGCGACCGCATCGAGTTTACGGACAAGTTTCGGGTCGCGTTTTTCCGGCGCGGTGATCAGTGCCGTGTCGAGCACGGTTTCGATTCCCAAAGGCGAGTTCGTGCGTTCCATACCGAGGGTCGAGGCGACCTGTTTCACCAGCGCGCGCGCTTTGCCCGCATTCGACAACAGCACCTTGATCACCTGATCGACCGTCACATGGTCGTGGTCGGGGTGCCAGCAATCGTAATCGGTCACCATGGCAACGATGGCGTAAGGAATTTCCGCTTCCCGCGCGAGCTTGGCTTCCGGCATGGCCGTCATGCCGATCACATCGCAGCCCCAGCTGCGATAGAGGTTCGATTCCGCGAGCGAGGAGAATTGCGGGCCTTCCATCGCGAGATAGGTGCCGCCGCGCGTCACGGGGATATTCGCCGCTCTGGCCGCATCGTCCAGCGCGTTCATAAGGCGCGGGCACACGGGATGGGCCATTGAGACATGGGCGACGAAGCCGGGTCCGAAGAAGCTTTTCTCGCGCGCGAAGGTACGGTCGATGAACTGGTCAGCCAGCACGAAGGCGCCCGGCGGCAATTCCTCGCGCAAGGATCCGCAGGCCGAAACCGAAATAAGGTCGGTCACGCCCGCACGCTTCAGCGCGTCGATATTGGCGCGGTAATTGATCGAGGTCGGCGTCTGTACATGGCCGCGGCCGTGACGGGGCAGGAACACCATCTCCACACCGGAAAGCGTTCCGCGCAGGAACGCATCCGATGGCTCGCCCCAGGGCGACGCCACCTTCTCCCAGCGTGCATTCTCGAGCCCGTCTATGTCGTAGACGCCCGAACCGCCGATAATGCCCAGAACCGTTTTCGTCATCTCGTCCATCCGCAAAAGCGGGCCGTTTTATCACGGGGGGGCCACCCTGCAAGAAAAACGCACGAATGCCTGTCTTTGCTGGGAGCGGCATAAGAAAAAGGCCCGCCACTTTCATGGCGGGCCTCGGTTAGGCGTTGTTGACGCGGCTTAGTGTTCGCCGTGCCAGAGCTTGCGGTAGGACAGGAAGCACAGGCCCGAGAACGCGATCAGGAACAGGATCACGGCAAAGCCGAGCGATTTGCGTTCTTCCATTTTGGGTTCCGCCGTCCAGGTCAGGAACGCGGTCACGTCATGCGCCATCTGTTCGATGGAGGCTTCCGTGCCATCGGCATAAGTCACCTGATTGGCAAACAGCGGTTGCGGCATGGCAAGGAGACCGCCCAGGAAATACGGGTTGTAATATTGTCCCGGATTGACCGTGACGCCTGCCGGGACCTCGTGTCCGTAACCTGTCAAGAGTGCATAGATATAGTCCGAACCCCCGTCGCGCGCCTTGGTGATGAGCGAGAGGTCGGGCGGAAGCGCGCCATTGTTCGAAGCGCGCGCCGCATTGTCGTTCGGGAAGCGCGACGGGAAATAGTCCGACGGCAGCGCTTCGCGCATCAGCGGACGGCCCTCGGCATCGGTAGTTTCGCCGCGTTCATTGGGTTCTGCCGGAATCTGATAGCTCGCGGCCAAGGCTCGGACTTCCAGTTCGGTGAAGCCCGGCCCGCCCGCATCGCTGAGATTGCGGAAAGCGATACGGTTCAGGCTGTGACAGGCCGAACAGACCTCCTTGTACACCTGATAGCCGCGCTGCAATTCGGCGCGGTCATAGGTGCCGAAGGGACCATTGAACGACCAGTCGCGGCTCTCGACTGCCGCACCATGTTCGGCGGCGGAAGCGGGTGCGGAGAGGGCGCCGAGAGCGGCGATCCCGAACGCCAGAAGCGCGTTGCGCATGGGCAATTTCAACATATCGCGCGCTCCTATTCCGCGGCCTGCAGCACCGGTTTGGCGATGCTGTCAGGTAGGGGTTTGGGGGTCTCGAACAGGCCGACAAGCGGCATGATCACCCAGAAGTGGAGGAAGAAGTACAAAGTGGCGATACGCGCTACCAGCAGTAGCGAGATCGGCGTGTTGAACAGCACACCATCCACCGGCTGGGAACCCGCGTAACCGAGCACGAAGCAGTCGAAGACAAAGAGCCAGAAGAAGATTCTGTAGGTGGGACGGAAACGCGCCGAACGCACCTTGCCCGTGTCGAGCCAGGGCACGAAGAACAGCGTCAGCATCGAACCGAACAATGCGACGACGCCCATCAGCTTGTCCGGGATCGAGCGCAGGATCGCGTAGAAGGGCAGGAAATACCATTCCGGTACGATATGCGGCGGCGTCACCAGCGGATCGGCTTCGATGTAGTTGATCGAGTGTCCGAGGTAGTTCGGGGCGTAGAACACGAACGCCGCGAACAGGATCAGGAACAGCGACAGATAGAAGAGGTCCTTCACCGTGTAATACGGGTGGAACGGCAGCGTGTCCTGCGGACCCTTCACGTCGATGCCGAGCGGGTTGTTGTTGCCCGGAACATGCAGCGCCCAAATGTGCAGGATCACGACGCCCGCGATCACGAACGGCAGGAGGTAATGCAGGCTGAAGAAACGCTGCAACGTCGGATTGTCGACTGAGAAGCCACCCCACAAAAGGTTCACGATGGCCTCGCCGACGAACGGAATGGCGCTGAACAGATTGGTGATGACGGTGGCCGCCCAGAAGGACATCTGGCCCCAGGGAAGCGTGTAACCGAGGAACGCCGTCGCCATCATCAGCACATAGAGGATGACACCGAGAATCCAGATCATTTCACGCGGGTCTTTGTACGATCCGTAATAGAGGCCGCGGAACATATGGATATAGACGGCGAGGAAGAACATCGACGCGCCGTTGGCATGCACATAACGGATCAGCCAGCCGTAATTCACGTCGCGCATGATGTGCTCGACGGAGTCGAACGCCATCGCGGTATGCGGGGTGTAGTGCATCGCCAGCACGATGCCGGTGATGATCTGCACGCCAAGGCAGAAGGCGAGAATGCCGCCGAACGTGTACCAGATATTCAGGTTACGCGGCGTCGGGAAGGTGATGACGGTGTCGTGCGCGAGACGCATGATCGGCAGACGGGTATCCATCCACCGCGCGAAACCCGATTTCGGAACATAAGTCGAAGGACCGGACATGTTTTTGTTCCTCAGCCGATGCGAACGCGGGTGTCGGACAGAAAGGCGAAAGGCGGCACGGCCAGATTTTCCGGCGCGGGTCCGACCCGCACGCGGCCTGCCGCGTCATATTGCGAACCGTGACAGGCGCACAGCCAGCCGCCGTAATCGCCCTGATTGCCGGTAGGGATGCAGCCGAGATGGGTGCAAACGCCGACGACGATCAGCCATTCGGCCGGCGCCGCGCCTTCGCCATGCGCGCCGGGGGCGGTGAGGCGGTTGGCGGCGGTGGCTTCTGCATTTTCCGGAAGATTGCCGTTGCGCGCGGTCGGATCGATCAGGTCCGCGACCGGAACGGCATTCGTGTCCGTTATTTCCTGCGGGGTCAGGCGGCGGATGAAGGTCGGGCGTCCGCGCCACATCACGCGGATCATCTGTCCGGGTTGCACGGCGGAAATATCGACCTCGATGGAGGCCAGGGCCAGGACGTTAGCGGATGGGTTCATCTGGTCGATCAGCGGCCAGGCTACGGAAGCGGCACCAACGGCGGTGGCAGCTCCGGTCGCGATATAAAGAAAATCGCGTCTGGTCGTATCGGCCGTATGCGAGTGAGCCACGGTCTCTACCTTTCGAAGTCCGGCGCCCCGCCCCGCGTGGGAATGGGGTGCCTGAAAAAAGCGGGCGCGTCCGGGAGAAAACGCGTCGGAAAAACGCGAGAAATCGCCGCCCCCGAACCCGTCGGCGCTTCCCAGACTGGCGGTACCACAGAAGACACGATTTTGCAGGGGCTTGCGGCACGATGCCGCATAAATTCCACAGTTTTGGGGCGATTTCGGCGCTTTGCCGCACCGCCGCGAAAGGAGTGCCCCGGACGAGGGCTGACGCGCGCACCCCCGCCACTATAGTCCCCCCGCCAATCTGACCGGTGCCGCCATGCGCCTTGCCCTGTTTCAGCCCGATATCGCCCCGAACGCGGCAACGCTCCTCCGGCTGGGCGCCTGCCTGGGCGTGCCGGTCGACGTCATCGAGCCCTGCGGGTTCGTCTTCAGCGACGCCCGGTTCCGGCGGGCGGGCATGGACTATCTGGATCAGGTTAGCCTCACCCGACATGCTTCCTGGGAGGCGTTTATCACCAAGCTCCAGGGCCGCCTCATTCTCTTGACCACCCGGGCGGCGCTCTCCTACACGGCTGCCCATTACCGGGCCGACGATATTCTATTGCTGGGGCGCGAAAGTGCGGGCGTCCCGGACGAGGTTCGGGCACGGGCCGATCTGGCCGTGCGGATTCCGCTGCGAGAGGGTTTGCGCTCGCTCAATGTCGCCATTGCCGGCGCGATGGTATTGGGAGAGGCGATGCGGCAGACGGACGGATTTTCGGCATGAGCAACGACATCGAGGCGCGCAAGGAACGGGCAACCGCCTGGTTTGCCGAATTGCGCGACCGGATCTGTGCGGCCTTCGAGGCCATCGAAGACGATTATCGCGGCGCCTTCGAACATCTTCCGGTGGGCCGCTTCGAACGCAAGAACTGGGCCCGGCCCGCCGAACACGCAACCGATGGCGGTGGCGGAACCATGTCGCTGATGCATGGCCGTGTTTTCGAGAAAGTCGGCGTCAATATCTCCACGGTTTACGGCACCTTCAGCCCGCAATTCGCCAAGGAAATTCCCGGCGCCGGCGGCGACGGAAAATACTGGGCCAGCGGCATTTCCCTCGTCGCGCACATGCGTTCGCCCCGCGTGCCTGCAGCGCATTTCAATACCCGTCATATCGTGACCGAAAAGGCCTGGTTCGGCGGCGGTGGAGACCTCACGCCGACCCTGGATGTACAGAGAACCCGTGAACACGCTCACGCCCAGCGCTTCCACGAGAGTTTCCGCAAAGCCTGCGACGCGCATGATCCGGCCTATTACGCGCGCTTCTCGAAATGGTGCGACGAGTATTTCTTCCTGCCCCATCGCGGCGAACCGCGTGGGGTAGGCGGCATTTTCTACGATTATCTTGAGAAGGATTGGGAAAAGGACTTCGCCTTTACCCAAGATGTCGGGCGCGCCTTCCTCGAAGGGTACACCGCCATCATCAGGCAGGGCATGCAGAACCCTTGGACGGAAGCCGAGCGGGAGGAACAGCTTCTACGCCGGGGCCGTTATGTCGAATTCAATCTCCTTTACGATCGCGGCACCAAATTCGGGCTGGCCACCGGCGGCAATGTCGAAGCCATCCTGATGTCGCTGCCCCCCGTCGTCCACTGGCGGTAAAGTGATTGCTGCTGACGGGCTCGTGAATTGACTATGGACAGGTTCGGCCACCCGCCCTAGGTTGCGCGCCCTCGCAACGGGTATCCTCGGATCATGGAAATAACGCCGGAATTCTGGGAAGGTCTGATCAAGATCTTCTTCGTCAATGTCCTTTTGTCTGGGGACAACGCGGTCATCATCGCGCTCGCGTCGCGCTCGCTCCCCCCATGCTTCATATTCGTCGCATCCGGTAACGCGGACGCGATTTTGCGGCGTTTGCCGCCGATGGTTCATTGGTCCCGAGAATCATAACTACGAATAAGGGTGCTTTAAGTGGAATTTTCGCAGGAAGCGTTGTTCGCATTGATGCAGGTCCTGATGATTGACCTGGTACTCGCGGGTGATAACGCGATTGTTATCGGCATGGTCGCCTCGCGCGTCGCGCCGGAAAACCGTCCCAAAGTCATTATGTGGGGTTTGGTCGCGGCGGTGGTGATGCGCATCGGGTTTGCGCTGATCACCGTCCAGCTTCTCGCCATTATCGGGCTGATGTTTGCCGGCGGATTGCTGCTGTTATGGGTGGCATGGCGTCTCTACCGCGATATTCGTGCGCAGGAACGGGAGAAAGCGGGAATCCGCGCGGCAGAGGCGGCCACCGATAATAGGGATACGCCTGCCGATCATGTCCCCGCCACGGGCGGCGGACCCATGTCGATGAAACAGGCGGTATTTCAGGTCGCGGTGGCCGATGTTTCCATGTCGCTGGACAATGTGCTCGCGGTGGCGGGAGCGGCGCACGACCACCCCTATATTATGGCGTTCGGTCTTGCCGTCGCGATCATGCTGATGGGCGTTGCCGCCACCTATGTCGCCAGATTGCTGCATAAATATCATTGGCTCAGCTATCTTGGCCTCGCGCTCATTCTCTATGTGGCGTTGTCCATGATGTATGAGGGCAGTCACGATTTTCCGGCGCTGATGACACAGCTCGGCATGTGAATATCTCGGACCTAGCGGCGCGCCATCTCGGCCAGTTTGGCGAGAAGCGCGTCGCGGCCGGGCTGGAAATCTTCGTCCACCCACCAGCGTTCCAGCAATGAAAGCATGCGCCCGACGCCTGGGCCTTCGGCTACGCCGCAATCCATGACGTCGGCGCCGTCGACGGGAAATTCGGGTCGCGTCCATGCACCGGCCTGTTCATACAGGACCTTCCATGCGGGATCGCTTGCGCGGTCCGCCCAGCGCAGTAGCAGAAGATCGCCGAAGCGGTCCTTGCCGAAACGGTAAAGCAGCTTGCGGATTTGCGTCGCCGTCAGGTCGGGCGCGAAACCCGGTTCCGCCGACGCGGCATCCACCAGTCTCTTCCGCTCTGCATTGGACAGCTTCAGGCGCGAGGCCAATGCGCGCGCCTCATCGGCGGAATTCAGCAGCGCGGCAAGCGAGAGCACCGGGTTGCGCGGAAGCGCATATTTTTCCGCGACCTGGCAAAGTTGCGACAGGCGTTCGAGATTTGCGGTTACCGGCAACAACTCGGCAAGAACGCCCGCTTTTTCCATCATGCGAAGCGCGGGCAGCGGATTTGGCGCCTTCAGAAGACGCAGCAATTCCTTTTGAAGGCGTTCTCCCGAAAGGCGATTGAGTCCCGCTCTGTTGGCATGGACCGCAGCAAGCGCTGCATCGTCGATCTTCTCGCGTCCATACCAAGCGTAAAAACGGAACAGGCGCAGAATGCGCAAGTAATCTTCCTGAATACGGGTATCGGCATCGCCGACAAAACGCACGCGCCCCGCCTTGAGGTCGGCTATTCCGCCGGTGGGATCATATATGGTCCCATTCACATCGGCGTAAATCGCATTCATCGTAAAATCACGCCGTGCGGCATCCTCGGCCCAATCGGTGGTGAAGGCGACCGTGGCGCGCCGCCCATCCGTCGATACATCGTGGCGCAAACTCGTCACTTCAAAAGGCCGCCCGTTCACCACTGCGGTCAATGTGCCGTGCGCGATCCCGGTCGGCACGACCGTGATAGCGTTCTGCGTCAAGGCGGCGGAGGCTTCGTCCGGCGTCAGCGTGGTTGCGATGTCGACATCCTGCACGCTTTCGCCGAGCAGCGCATTGCGCACCGCGCCGCCGACAAAACGTGCCTCTCCGCCGGGCGCGTTCAACGCGGCCATCACTATGCGCGTTTCAGGGGCGTTCATCCAATCGTGCAGGGTGGGGTCCAGGCGGTCAACCATCACGCGTCACGGTGCTTGCGGCGGCGGGCCGAACCCGCCGGGAACGATTTCGCCGTTTTCCATATGGTCGGGAATATAAACGCCGTCCGGTCCCGCGCCGTCGCTTAACGCCCACCACACGAAGCTCAGGATAACGAGCACCAATCCAACGATGGTGAGTAGAACCCAGGGGTGGGATTTCTTGTCGTCCGTGGCGGCAGCCCGCCCAATCATGCGCCAGTAAAGGCCATAAAGCGCGAAAGGGAGCAGAAAAAGGAAGAGTTCCATAATAAGGCGCCTGATCATCGTCCCTGCAGCCTCTGGGAGAGATTCACAATCATACCCGCGGTCGCTCCCCAAATCTCATAGTCGCGGTAGCGAATGGAATGAAATTCTCTCCATACGCCGTTGCGTTCCGCGCGGCGCAATGCGCGATTTTCCGGGTCGAGAAGGAAGTTCAGTGGAACTTCGAAGATTTCCGCAACTTCGTGCTCATTGCGAACCAGCGTGAAGCCTTGCTTCAGAAAGCCAACCACCGGAATCACTGTATAGCCTGTGCTGGTGAGATAAGGGTCAAGAAAGCCCACGACCTCCACATGGTTGCGCGTAATACCCGTTTCCTCTTCGGTCTCGCGTAAGGCGGTTTCGAGAAACGTTCCGTCTTCCTGCTGAAACCGCCCGCCGGGGAAGGAAATCTGCCCGGCATGGAGCGAAAGGTCCGTCGCCCGCAGGGTGAACAGGACGCTTGGCGTTTCCCGCGCTACGATAGGGATCAGAACAGCGGCCGCGTTCAGTGTCGCCGCAGGAGTCACGAGGGGATCCATTGTGATCCCGTCCGCCAAGCTTTTCCGAAGGCCTTCGGGGGCGGAAAATCCAGTATCTTCAGAAACATCGTACATGAAGGTTACCGTCTTGCAACGTAGCGCGCCTCTTACCCGGCACCCTTGAGCAGGGCGTCGGAGAGATGCAACATGGGCATTGCGAAAGGGCCCGGCTTCGGGACCGATGATGTCGGTTCGGACACCTGAGCCACTAGAGCGGACAAACGGGAAGCGGACAATATCCGCGTCCATGGGCCGGAAAACGCGAGACGCGACAAGCCGCAGGGAATGCCTCAAAGTCCATGCCGAACATACACAAGGCGGCCGTACCGCCACTGTTCTTGCCGACCGATGACCGGACTATCTTGAAGGGATCAGAGTAATGAGCATGACGAGCGCCGCCGCGGACTCAGCGACCGCAGCGAATATCGACCGGTTCGATGCCGAACGTCCGGAAGATTGGGCGGATGAAATCGCCGCGAAATTCGCCAAGGCGCGGGAAGCCATTTCGTCGGTCATCTTTGGACAACCGACCGTGGTCGATCAGGTGCTCATCACGCTTCTGTCGGGCGGCAATGGCTTGCTCATCGGTCTGCCCGGCCTTGCGAAAACCCGCCTCGTCGACACGCTGGGCACGGTGCTCGGCCTCGATACCAAACGCATCCAGTTCACGCCCGATCTGATGCCCGCCGATATTCTCGGCTCCGAAGTGCTGGAAGAATCTGACGACGGCAAACGCGCGTTCCGTTTCATCAAGGGCCCGGTGTTCTGTCAGCTGCTGATGGCCGATGAAATCAACCGCGCCAGCCCGCGCACGCAATCCGCGCTATTGCAGGCCATGCAGGAACGTCATGTCACCATCGCCGGTCAGCGCTTCGATCTTCCGCGTCCCTTTCACGTGCTTGCCACGCAAAACCCGCTGGAACAGGAAGGCACCTATCCGTTGCCCGAAGCTCAGCTCGACCGCTTTCTGATGCAGATCGATGTCGGCTATCCCGACCGCGCCGCCGAAGAACGCATGTTGCTCGCAACGACGGTCGGCGACGAACGCGAAGCGGTGACCGTGCTTGATTCCGATACGCTGTTGCAGGCGCAGGCGCTGGTACGCCGCTTGCCGGTCGGCGAAAAAGTGGTGTCCGCCATTCTGGGACTTGTCCGTTCGGCCCGGCCCGACTCTGATGCCAATGACACTGTCCGCAATTACGTCGCATGGGGTCCGGGCCCACGCGCCAGCCAGGCGTTCATGCTCGCCATCCGCGCCCGCGCCTTGCTGCAGGGACGGTTTGCGCCGTCCGTCGATGACGTGGTGGCGCTCGCGCCGCCGATCCTGCGTCACCGCATGGCGCTTAATTTCTCCGCGCGCGCCGAAGGCACAAATGTGGCCCAGGTGATCGACGGACTTTGCGAGGAATACCGGTAAGCTTTTGGTTTCCCGCAGGTCAGGCCCGCAATTCAGGATACGCAGCGTATAATGGCGAATACAGCACAGGCTCCCCAAGGCGCGCGCGACGGCGAATTGCGCAATCCCGTGCGCGCCGAAGCGGAACGTCTGGGCACCACCCTGCCGCCTCTGCTGGTGGCCGCCGAACAATTGTCGTCGGCCATCGTTCTTGGTGTTCATGGACGCCGCAAAGCCGGAATGGGCGAAACCTTCTGGCAATTCCGACGCTATTCCATCGAAGATCCTTCGACCGCCGTTGATTGGCGTCAGTCCGCGAAATCGCAGCACCTCTTTGTGCGCGAGCGTGAATGGGAAGTATCGGAATCGGTCTGGTTCTGGCGCGACGGCTCACCGGGAATGCGCTTCGCTTCAGCCCCCAATCTCCCGCAGAAGATCGACCGCGCGACGGTGCTCTCCCTGGCGCTGGCGTCGCTTCTGGTGCGAGGCGGCGAACGCATCGCGCTTCTCGGCGGCGAAACACCGCCCGCAATGGGGCGTGTCGCTCTGCGCCGAATGGCGCATCGTCTTGCGGACATGCCGCCGGGCAATGACGGCCTTCCACCGGCGGCGTCCATGTCGCGCACCGGGACGCTCGTCTGGACCTCCGATTTTCTCCAGCCGCTGGAAGCGATAGAGGCGCGCATGCGCGGCTTCGCCAATGCCGGCGTCAAAGGCTTTCTCACCCAGATCATCGATCCGGCCGAGGAAGATTTCCCCTTCACGGGCCGTGTGCGCTTCGAAGCCCCATCGCATGCCGACACAACCTTGTTCGGCAAGGTGCAGAATATCCGTGCCGATTATCGCGCGCGTTACGCCGCGCATAGCGAAGCGGTGGGCGTTCTGGCGCGCCGTCTCGGTTGGCACTTTCTGCGTCACCGCACCGACCGCCCGGCGCAAACGGCGCTGATCTCGTTGTTTGGCGCCATTGGCGGCGCCCGCGCCGCGCGGGGATTCTAGACGATGGGCTTCGTCAACGGATTGATCCCGGGTTTGAGTTTCGGCGCGCCGCTGGTGCTGATCGCGCTGCTTGGTTTGCCGGTGATTTACTGGCTGCTCCGCGTCACGCCGCCCGCGCCCAAACGCGTGGTGTTTCCGCCGCTGCGTTTGCTGTTCGGCATGATCTCGCCGGAAGAAACGCCGTCGCGCACGCCTTTATGGCTGCTGCTCCTGCGTCTCGCCACGGCGGCCGTCGCTATCCTCGCGCTCGCGGAACCGGTTTACGATTCGACGCCGGCCGCCAATGGCGATGGGCCGCTGGTGCTCGTGGTTGATAATGACTGGGCTGCGGCGCAGCACTGGCAGGAACGCCTGAACGCCATGCAGAATGTGCTGAATGCCGCACAGACCGCCGAACAGCCGGTCACCATTATCTCCACGGCGGAAACAATGCCGTTAAGTCCGCAATGGATGGACGCAGGCCAGGCCGCCGGCACCGCCGATGAAATCATCCCAGAACCTTGGCTCGCCAATCGCACACAGGCCCTGGCCGCGCTGGACATGCTGGAAGACGCGCCCTCCGCTCCACAGATCGTCTGGCTGTCCAACGGCATCGACGATGAAGGCGCGCGCGCTTTCGCCGATGCGCTCGCCGGTCTCGGTGATCTCACCATTTATTCCGACGATGTCTCTACCGCGCCGCTGGCCTTGCGCCCGCCTGAAAGCGCCGCGAACGGCTTTGCCGTCACCGTGCTCCGCGGCGATACGGGGGGTGTGCGCGCCGGACAGGTTGCGGCGCTCGACGGCCGCGGACTCGTGCTCGAAACCGCGCCGTTTCAGTTCGGCGCGGGCGATGCCGAAGCGACGGCCACCATCGAACTCCCGCTGGAACTGCGTAACGACACGACGCGCATTATCGTCCAGGGAGCGGAGTCGGCGGGCAGCGTGCAATTGATGGATTCACGTTATCTGCGCCGTCCGGTGGGCGTGGTCGCGGGGGCGGGCAGCAATGCCTCGGTCGAACAGCCGCTGGTGTCCGATCTCTTTTATATCGAGCGCGCGCTGCAGACCTACGCCGAAATTCGCAAAGGCACACTCGATCAGGTGATCGACAGCGGTATCGCGGTGCTTGTGCTGGCCGATATCGGCCAATTGTCCGATGCCGAACGCGAACGCGTCACCGCCTTTGTCGAAGCAGGCGGCATGCTGCTGCGTTTCGCGGGCCCGCGCATCGCCGCGCTGCCGCCGGATGACAGCCTGATGCCGGTGCGATTACGCGGTGGCGAACGTCTGATGGGCAGCGCGCTGGCCTGGGCCGAGCCGCAACAGCTCGCGCCCTTCCCCGAGGAATCGCCCTTTCTGGGTTTGCCGGTTCCTGCAGAAGTCACGGTGTCGCGTCAGGTACTCGCCGAGCCGTCCATCGAATTGGCCGAACAAACCTGGGCGCGCCTGCAGGATGGAACACCGCTCGTCACCGCCGCGCAGCGCGGGCAGGGCCAGATCGTGCTCTTTCACGTTCCGGCTTCGCCCGGCTGGTCGTCGCTGCCGCTTTCCGGCCTCTATGTCGAAATGCTGCGTCGTACGGTGAATTTGTCGGGCGGCGTGCGCGGACAGGCGGCGCAGACCGCCGTGACCGTTCCGCCCTATCAGACGCTGGATGGATTTGGACGTCTGGTGCGTCCCTTCCCGGAAGCGATCGCCATCGACACGACGCTGATGGCGACACTCGCACCCTCCGCACAGAATCCGCCGGGCCTTTACGGCAATCAGGGCGGGGTGGTGGCGTTCAATGCGATCAATGAAACGACCGAACTTGCGCCGCTCGATGTCGCATATGCACAATTCGGCTACGCGACGGGCGGCATACTGAGTCTGCTCAAATGGCCGTTGCTGCAGCTCGTGCTCATCGTGCTTATTGCCGATGCGCTGATCTCGCTTTTCCTGCGCGGCTATATCCCATCGCCGCGCGCCACAAATCGTGAGACCGCCACGACGCGCGCCGCGGCGATGATTCTCGCCCTTGCGCTCGTTACGTCCTTTTCCGAAGCGCGCGCGGAAGGTCTTCCCGATCCGCGCGAAGCGATGAACATGTCCTCTGCGCTCGACACCAAACTCGCTTATGTCATTACCGGCGCGGCGGATGTCGATCAGATGAGCCAGGCCGGATTGTTCGGCCTGTCACTTCAGGTCCATGCCCGCACGGCCTATGAGCCGGTGGCGCCGGTAGGGATCGATCTCGAACGCGATGATCTCTCCTTCTATCCGCTTCTTTATTGGCCGATGACGCCGGCGCAACCCGATCTCAGTTCGGAAGCGCTTACCAAGGTCGATGCCTTCATGCGCAACGGCGGCACGATCCTGTTCGACACGCGCGACCAGCCTTTGTCCGGCCTCGCCGCAGGCGTCGCCTCGCCGGGCGAAACAACGCTGCGCCGCCTTCTCGAAAAACTCGATATTCCGCCCCTTCAACCGGTTCCGCCCGAACATGTGCTGACGAAATCCTTTTATCTCTTGAGCGAATTTCCCGGCCGCTGGGTCGGCGGCCAGGTCTGGATCGAAGCGCTGCCCGAACAGCGCCCCGGCGAAGACGCGCCCATTCGCGGCGGCGACGGCGTCTCGCCGATCATCATTGGCGGGAATGACTGGGCCGCCGCCTGGGCACTGGACGAAGAAGCGATGCCGATTGCCGCCGTTGTTCCCGGCGGCGAGCAGCAGCGCGAAATGGCCGTGCGCTTCGGCGTCAATGTCGTGATCTATGCCCTGACCGGCAATTACAAAACCGATCAGGTGCATGTCCAAACGCTTCTCGATCGTTTGGGGCAATAAGATGTTTGACGCGCTCCCCTTTCAAATCGGGTTTGCACCGCATGTGCCGCTATGGCTCCTCGGCGCCTGTGCGGGCATTGCGGTCCTGCTGTTCGCTTACACGCTGTGGCGGCGCGGCAGCGGCGCCTTTGCACGACTTCTCGCTTTCGCCGTTCTCCTGCTGGCGCTGGCCAATCCGCTGATCGTCACCGAAACCCGCGAAGGGCTCGACGATGTCGTGGCTCTCGTCGTTGATCGCACGCAAAGCCAGGATATCGGTACCCGTCGGGCCGATACCGAACGCAGCCTGAATGCGATCCGCGAACGTCTTTCGGAAATGCCGGGTCTCGAAATCCGCGAAACCGATGTCGTCACCGATCCCGAAAGCGGAACGCCTTTGTTCGGTGCGCTGGATTCCGTCATCGGGCAGATTCCCATCGACCGTTTGGCGGGCGCCATCGTGATCACCGACGGTCAGGCGCATGACGCGCCCGATCTCGAAACCTTTGCGCCCGGCGCGCCTGTCCATATGCTGATCACCGGCGATCCCGACGAACGCGACCGTAAGCTCAGTGTGGTGCGCGCCTCGCGTTTTGCGATTGTCGGCGAGAACGCCGCCATCACCGTTCTGGTCGAGGATATCGGCGAGGGCAGCGCCGACACGGCGATGCTGTCGATGCGGATCGACGGCGAAGATCAGGCCCCCTTCGCTGTTCCCGTCGGCGAGGAAATGACCTTCGATGTCCCGGTCGAACATGGCGGCGAGAATGTCATCGAGCTTGAAGTCGAAGCGGGCGAGGCTGAACAGACGCTGCAGAACAACCGCGCGGTCGTCGTCGTCAATGGCGTGCGCGACCGGCTGCGCGTCCTGCTTGTATCGGGCCAGCCTCACGCGGGCGAACGCGTGTGGCGTGATCTCTTGAAGGCCGATCCGTCGGTCGATCTCGTGCATTTCACGATCCTGCGCTCGCCCGATAAGGGCGAGTTCGCACCGATCAACGAATTGTCGCTGATCGTCTTTCCGCAGCGCGAATTGTTCGTCGAGAAACTCTCCGAATTCGATCTCGTGGTGCTCGACCGCTATGTGAATGACGAACGCGTGGTGCCGCTGCTCTACCTCGAAAATATCGCGCGCTATGTGGAGGAAGGGGGGGCACTGCTTCTGTCCTCCGGTCCCGAACTGGCGCGCTTTGAAACCAGCGTTTATGCGACCCCGCTCGCCTCCGTTCTTCCGGCCCGTCCGTTGGGCGATGTCGTCGAAGGCGCGTTCAAGCCGCATGTCACGGCGGCGGGGCTTGCCCATCCCGTCACTGGCACGCTCGAAGGCAGCAATCGGGAAGCACCGCCAGGAGCCGATCCTATCGAGGCGCAATGGGGCCGTTGGTACCGCGTCATTAATACCGAAATCGTTGGCGGGACGACGGTGATGGATGCGCCCAACGGATTGCCGCTTCTAGTGCTCGACCGCGTGGGTGAGGGGCGCGTCGCCCATCTTCTGTCTGATCAGGTCTGGCTCTGGGCGCGTGGTCACGAGGATGGTGGGCCGCAGGCCGAACTCTTACGCCGTCTCGCGCATTGGCTGATGAAGGAACCGGACCTTGAGGAGGAACGCCTTCTCGCCGAAGTGCAGGATGGTGAACTTCGCATCACACGGCGCAGCATGCAGGAGCAGCCGCCGGCAGTGACCGTGACCTCGCCTGCGGGCGAGGAGAGCGAGATTGCGCTCTCTCGTATCGCGCCGGGGCAGTTCACCGCGCGCATGGGCGCCGATCAACTGGGTCTTTATCACCTGACTGACGGCACATTGAACGCCGTCGCCGCGGCAGGGCCCTTAAACCCGCGCGAAATTGCCGATATGCGTGCAACCGACGAAATCGTCGGTCCGTATGCCGAAGCCACGGGCGGCGGGGTCCATTGGCTGCGCGATGGCATGCCGGAATTGAGTGAAGTGGCCGAGGGCGCGAATACCTCCGGCAATGGCTGGTTCGGAATCGAACGGCGTGGCTCTTATCGCGTCACTGCGGTCGAGAACGACGAATTGCTTCCACCCTGGATCGCGTTGTTGCTGGTACTGGGGACCACGCTTTTCGCCTGGCGCCGCGAGTCGCGCTGACCTAGCGCGGCAGCCCGCGTTTCACTTCGCCCGATTGCAGCAGAAGTGCGCCGGCCTTCAGCGACAGGCCAAGCAGCCTTGCGGGGTCCACGGGCCCCGGAAGTTTGAACCGTCCGGGCGGCAGGCGGGCGAAGCCGACTTTCGCATAATAGGGTTCGTCGCCGACCAGGATCACGCTTTCATGCCCGCGTGCCTTTGCCTCGTCGATGCCTTTCTGCATCAGCGCGATGCCGATGCCCTTGCCGCGCAAGGCGGGATCGACCGCCAGCGGTCCCAGAAGCAGGGACGGGGTTCCGCCGATGTCGAGATGCCAGAACCTCACCGAGCCGACGAGGGCGCCGCTTTCAAGCGCACCCTCCGCGTCCGAGGTGGCGACGAAACTCAATCCCTCGACCGGCACCGCATCTTCGCGCAACCGGTAAGCGGTCTTGGCAAAGCGCCCGGCCCCGAAACTGGCGATCACCAGTTTCTCGATCTTGTCTGCGTCCTCCGGACGTTCGGGTCGTATCTGCCACATGGCGTGCTGCTGCTTGGGGGTCCGTTGGACATACGGGGCGCAGCGTTCCGCTGCAAGAGAAAGCGGTGACGACGAGGTCGCGTCGCGTTCATAAAAGGAAGCGAAGCATTTCGTTAAGGCCTTGGAGGAACATGTTGCCCACCTTGGCGTTTACCCCGATTAAACATCCCACGCCCTATTATATCCCTCTACCCGGCTTGCGTGTCCCCTGCGCCCCTAACATGATCGAACACGTCCGTGCGATCCGTTAAGAACGATGAGATGACCAGCCGATCCTCTTCCAGCGCGCCAAATTCCTATCCCTTCCTTTCGGGTGGCGGGGAATTGGGGAGATTGATCGCCGAGTTCGACTGGTCGTCGTCGCTCGGCCCCATTTCCGGATGGCCACAAAGCCTGCAAACCGCAACCGCGATTCTTCTGCGGTCGCCCGTGCCCATCGTGATGCTGTGGGGCGAAGACGGCATCATGATCTACAACGACGCCTATTCGGGCTTCGCCGGCTTGCGACACCCGGAGCTTCTTGGCTCGAAAGTGCGCGAAGGCTGGCCGGAAGTCGCCGATTTCAACAATCACATCATGAAGGTCGTACATGGGCAGGGAAAGACGCTCGCCTATCGCGATCAGAATCTGGTTCTCTATCGCCATGGCCGAGCGGAATCCGTTTACCTCAATCTCGATTACTCGCCGGTCCTTGACGAAAGCGGGAAACCTGCGGGTGTCATCGCCATCGTCGTCGAAACCACCGCAAAGGTCGAAGCGGAACAGCGGCTGATGGCCGAACGCGAAGGCCTGCGCCGGATGTTCGAACAGGCGCCGGGTTTCATCGCCATGATGACGGGTCCGGAACACCGTTTTGGAATGGTGAACACCGCCTATTCGCAATTGATCGGGCATCGCGATGTGGTCGGCAAACCCATCGTCGAAGCGCTGCCGGAAATCGGGGGGCAGGGCTTCATCGAACTGCTGGATCGCGTTTACCAAACTGGTGAGCCCTATTCGGGGCGCGGTGTCGGGGTCCTTCTCGAGCAGAGCCGCGGTGCGGTGCCGGAAGAACGCTTTCTCGATTTCGTCTATCAACCCATCGTGAGCGAAGAAGGCACGATATCGGGCATCTTCGTGCAAGGGCATGACGTCACCGAGCAGAAGCGGAATGAAAATGCCCTGCGCGAAAGCGAGGAACGTTTCCGCCTCGTCGCGGAAAATGCCCCCGTCATGCTGTGGATGAGCGATATAGACGGCAAATGTCTCTATTTGAATCGCGCTCAGCGCGCCTTCTGGGGCGTCACGCCGGAAGCCATTTCCGACTTCCAATGGGGCTCGACCATTCATACCGAAGACCAGCCCATGCTTTACGGGCAGCTCGCGGATGCATTGCAGTCCTATAAGGGGTTCACCACCGAATCCCGATTACTGCGCACGGACGGCGTCTATCGCATCATCCAGACCACGGCGCAGCCGCGTTTTGGCGGTAAAGGCGAATTTCTCGGCATGATCGGGGTCAATGTCGATGTCACCGAAACGCGCAAGGCGGAAGAGGCGCTGGTGGCGCTGAACACGACGCTCGAACAGCGCGTTGCGGAGGAAGTCGCCGAGCGTTCCAGGGCCGAGGAAACGCTGCGCCAGGCGCAGAAAATGGATTCCATCGGAAAACTCACCGGCGGCGTCGCGCACGACTTCAATAATCGTCTGCAGGTTGTTTCCGGCAATCTGCAGCTGCTTCAGAAGGATCTGGCGGGAAATGAACGCGCCGAACGGCGCGTTGCCAACGCGCTTGCCGGCGTCGGGCGCGGCGCCAAGCTCGCAAGTCAATTGCTCGCCTTCGGCCGCCGCCAGGCGCTGGAACCGAAGGTCGTCAATATCGGGCGGCTTATATCCGGCGTCGAAGAAATGCTGCGCCGGACCATCGGCGAGGCCATCGAAATTGAAACCGTCGTTTCCGGCGGGCTTTGGAACACCTTCATCGATCCGGGTCAGCTGGAGAACGCGCTCCTCAATCTTGCGATCAATGCCCGCGATGCGATGGACGAGGCTGGGAAGCTGACCATCGAAGCCGGAAATGCGTTTCTGGACGATGGTTATGCGGACCGCCACGAAGATCTCACGGCGGGGCAGTATGTGGTGCTCGCGGTCACCGATACCGGTGCCGGCATGAGCCCGGAAGTCGCCGCACAGGCTTTCGAGCCCTTCTTCTCCACCAAGCCGCAGGGCAAGGGCACGGGTCTCGGCCTTTCCATGGTCTATGGTTTCGTCAAGCAGTCAGGCGGCCATGTCAAAATTTACAGTGAGGTCGGTGAAGGCACGACGGTGAAAATCTATCTGCCGCGCGCGCACCAAACCGAGGATATCAAAGCCAATCCTCTTGCTGGAAATATCGTCGGCGGTACTGAAACCATTCTGGTCGCGGAAGACGAAGAAGAAGTGCGCAACACCGTCGTCGAAATGTTGGGCGATCTCGGCTACCGCGTCCTGACGGCGAAGGACGCGTTGAGCGCGCTTTCCGTGATCGAAAGCGGCGTTCCGGTTGATCTCTTGTTCACCGATGTCGTGATGCCCGGCCCGATGAAAAGCACCGAACTCGCACGCAAGGCGCATTAACGCCTGCCGAACATCGCGGTGCTGTTCACTTCGGGCTACACCGAAAATGCCATCGTGCATGGCGGGCGTCTCGATCCCGGCGTCGAACTTTTATCGAAGCCCTATTCGCGTGAATCACTCGCACGAAAAGTGCGTCATGTGCTGGGGAACGCGGCGCAGCGCATGGCGGCTATGGAAGCATCCCCGCTTGCGACGGCAGTGGAAAATGACGGCGCACCATCTGCTTCCGGCCGTAACGTGCTCCTGTGCGAAGATGATGCGCTCATTCGCATGACGACCGCGGGTATGCTGGAAGATTATGGGTTTCACGTCATCGAAACCGGATCGGCGGCGGAAGCGATTGCCGCTGCCGGGCGAGGTGCCATTGACCTCGTGATTACCGATATTGGCCTTCCCGACATGCAGGGGATGGACCTCGTACGCAGATTGCGCGATCTGCTGCCTAAGGTGCCCGTCATCCTCGCCACAGGCGCGCGCGATGTGCCGGGCTTCGAGGCCCTCTCCAACGCCGCCATCCTCACCAAACCCTATGATGAAACCGCCCTTACGGGCCTTGCCGAACGCCTGCTGCCCGGCGCCGCGAAGCCTTAGCGCCCCTCCCCAGGGGCGTGTGGAACCGGGTCTGGTAACGGCACGGGTACCTACAATGCCTGGCTGTATCCTCGCTTCCCGCGGATCTTGGCGACCTCGCGCCCACGACCTATTGCGCCTGCGGTGTAACGAAATTCCAAAAGAGTCTTTGCGAGAGATGGTAGCAGCGGACGGATTTGAACCGCCGACCAAGGGATTATGATTCCCCTGCTCTACCGCTGAGCTACGCTGCCATAACCATCATGTGCCAGGGACGTTCGGCACGGGGCGGGATGTAAAGCGGCGGCTCTTCGCCATGTCAAGTTTGCCCGGGAGAATTGCGCCGTTTGGGGCGTTTTTGCGCGCTTAGGCCGCTGCGGCGCGCGTGCCGCCGGTTTTGACGATCCAGCCCCCACCCAGCACCCTGGTGCCGTCCTCGGCGTAGAAGACGCAGGCCTGCCCCGGGGCGACCCCCTCTTCGCCCTCAGGCAGTTCGACCGCCGCCGCGCCATTGCCCAGCGCGGTCACGCGCGCGGGGATGGGCGCGCGCATCGAGCGCACCTTGACACGGCAGGCTCCCTCGAACGGCGTCAGCCAGTTCACGTGGGACAATTGGATACGGCGCACGCGCAAGGACTCGCGCGGGCCCACGACGACGCGCTTCGTCTCCGCGTCCAGCGCCACCACGAACAGCGGCTCCTCATTGCCCGAAAGC
The DNA here is from genome assembly GCA_903862715.1 of uncultured Alphaproteobacteria bacterium. GTDB lineage: Bacteria > Pseudomonadota > Alphaproteobacteria > Micropepsales > Micropepsaceae > CAIYRG01. The sequence goes on along the minus strand of CAIOYY010000087.1, from coordinate 19,791 downwards.
CCGAGGCCTTTGCGCTGGCCTACCGTGAAATGAATGATGCCCGGATGGGTCCCGAGAACCTGGCCCTCTTGATCGACGATCTCGCCGGGCTCCGCCGCGCCGGGCCGCAGCTTCTGGACCACATCGGCATAGCGCCCTTCGGGCACAAAGCAGATGTCCTGACTGTCCGGCTTGCCCGCAACCCGCAGGCCCAGCTCTTCGGCCATCGAGCGCACTTGCGTCTTTTCGATCTCGCCCAACGGAAAGCGCAGCATGTCGAGTTGCTCGCGCGTCGTCGCAAACAGGAAATAGCTCTGGTCGCGTGTCTCGTCGGCGGCGGCATGCAGCTCGGGGCCGCCGGGCGCGTCCAGACGCCTCACATAATGACCGGTGGCAAGCGCATCGGCGCCCAGTTCGCGCGCGAGCGTCAGCAGATCACCGAATTTCACGCGCTCGTTGCAGCGTACGCAGGGGATCGGCGTTTCGCCGCGCGCATAGGCGGCGGCGAAATCGTCCATCACGGCTTTGCGGAAGCGTTCTTCGTAATCGAGCACATAATGCGGAATGGCGAGCTGCTCGGCCACGCGCCGTGCATCGTGAATGTCGGCGCCCGCACAGCACGCGCCCTTTTTCTTGATCGCCGCGCCATGGTCGTAAAGCTGGAGCGTAACGCCGACCACGTCATAACCCTCGCGCTTCAAAAGTCCGGCCACGACGGAGGAATCGACGCCGCCCGACATCGCGGCAACCACGCGGGTTGCCGCCGGCGGCTTGGCGAAACCGAGACTATTAACAGGATGGGGGGCGGAATGGCTCATCTTGAAGGGGCTATACAGGCGGTCAGGGAAACCGTGCAAGGGGCGGAAAAAAGGACATATGTGAAAGGGATGCCCAAAAAAATACAGAAATAGGCGGAAGAGGCCGTGTTTTCTTCAACCCCTTATGAAGCGAAAACTGTCTCATAACGACCTTGGGCGTGGCCATAAAAACGTCCCCTGTCTCATTCTTTAAGGAAATAGGCGCGTAAACTTTACCGAGGTAAAGACTGCGTTTCTTTACACAGGCCCCTGGTCCCCTATCGTTTATGCCTTCATTTACCGTCAGGCTTTGCGATTTCTTAAACCCGAACGTCTATCCTCCCCAAATGATAACAGGACGTGGGAGATGAACATGGGCGAGGAGCAGCGCAGACCACGCGTGAGCTATGTGATGGGCCCGGACGGAAGTCCGCTGACCCTCGCAGATCTTCCGCCCCCGAATACGCGGCGCTGGGTGATCCGGCGCAAGGCGGAAGTTGTTGCTGCCGTGCGCGGTGGCCTTCTGACGCTGGAAGACGCGTGCCGCCGCTATACGTTGACGGTGGAAGAATTCCTGGCCTGGCAGCGCGCTATTGACCGTTTCGGCATGGCGGGCCTGCGCGCGACGCGCGTTCAGCAATATCGCAACTAACACTTCTATCTTTAATCCGTTGGGGCGAGCGGCAGGGCGGTTCCTGCCGCTTTGCCTTTGCGCTATTCCTGCCGCATGAAGCGCGGCGGGTGTTCCGGCGCGAGCGAGGCAAGATGACGATATCGGCGAAATTCTCCTTGGCAGGACTTTTGACGGCGGCGCTGCTCCTCGCGGGCTGTAACGAAACGCCGGAAGAGGCGATCGAAGCGCTGGCCGCGCCCGAGCCGGGTTCAACGTTCTCCGATTGCGAAAACTGCCCGGTCATGGTGGTCGTGCCCGCGGGAAGCTTCACCATGGGTACACCCTCTGGCGAACGCTATCGCGGCGCCGAACCCGAACATCCTGTAACGATTGCCAAGCCCTTCGCGGTTGGAAAATTCGAAGTCACGTTTGCGGAATGGGACGCCTGCGTCGCCGATGGCGGTTGCGAAGGTTACGCCCCGGACGACCAGGGCTGGGGCCGTGGCAACCAGCCGGTGATCCAGGTGAACTGGAACGACGCTCAAACCTACATCACCTGGCTCAGCGCCAAATCGGGCCATGCCTATCGGCTGCTGTCCGAAACCGAATGGGAATATGCCGCCCGCGCGGGCACTCAGACGCCGTTCTCCTTTGGCGAAACGATCACGTCGGACGACGCCAATTACGACGCCACCACCGGCTATAATGGCGGTCCCACCGGCGAATTCCGCGAACGCACCATGCCCGTCGGAAGCTTCAAGCCCAACGCCTTCGGCCTCTACGACATGCATGGCAATGTCTGGGAATGGGTCGAGGATTGCTGGAACGACGACTATACCGCCACCATGCCGGCTGATGGCAGCGCCTGGCTTGAGGGCGATTGCTCGGGGCGCATCATGCGCGGCGGATCATGGGAAGATTATTCCGGCGACGTGCGCGCCGGCGCACGGGTGGCAAGCGGCGTCGACGAACATTTCTGGTCCGACGGTTTTCGCGTCGCGCGCGATCTCTGATCTTCGTTCATGTGCGGCCGCGCGAAGCTTCCGACCGATTATTCCGTCATCAAGAACCAGTTGGGCTTAAGCGACAGCGCGCCTGCGCCCAATATCAAGCCCTCCTGGAACATAGCTCCGACGCAGGACATGCTTTGCGTACGCCGCCATCCGGAAAACGGCGCGCGCGTCGCGCATGTCATGCGCTGGGGTCTCATTCCCGAATGGAGCAAGTCCGAGCGACTCGACTATCCGACCTTCAATGCGCGCGCCGACGGCATCGACGAAAAGCCGACCTTTCGTGGCGCCTGGAAGGCGGGGCGGCGCTGTCTCATCGTCACCGATGGTTTTTACGAATGGCGCAAGTCCGACAAGCAGCCTTTCTGCATTGCCCGCGCCGTCACGCCGCTCACTATCATGGCCGGGCTTTGGGAAATCTGGCGCTCTCCCGCCGGTGAAACCATCCGCACCTGCACGATTATCACCACCGACGCGAACGATCTTCTGATGCCGCTCCATCACCGCATGCCGGTCATTCTGGCGGAAGCGGATTGGCCGAAATGGCTCGGCGAAACGGACGCGACCGACGCGGAACTGAAAGCGCTTTTGAAGCCCTATCCTTCCGATGCCATGCGCCTCTGGCCGGTCGACAAGCGCGTCGGCAATGTGAAGAACGACGATGCGGCGCTTTCCGAGCCGATCGCACTCTGAGGATCATTGAGGAGGAAGCATCGTCGCGCTGCACGGCGTAGGACCGGCCACCTCGTGAAGTTACGTGCCGCGATGAAGGCGCAAGGGGTATCTTTCAGAATTGACGTAACGATTCGCAAGGTAAGCGAGGCGCGGTTGGACCCCTTCTTTGCCGTGATTGAAAACAGCGCCCTCAGCCTTTGGCTGCGCAGCTCGTCTTCCCTTCTGGCCTTTCCGGGCGTTCTGGTGTTGCACGCGCTGGGCATGGGCGCGCTGGCGGGAGGAAGTCTTGCTATCGCACTGCGCGTCCTCGGTGTTGCCCGTGGTGTGCCGCTCGCCGCGATCAGGCAATTTTATCCGGTCTTCTGGGTTGGGCTTAGCGCGAATGTTTTTTCCGGCGTGCTGCTGCTCACCGCCTATCCCACGAAAGCGCTGACCAATCCCGTCTTCTTCGTGAAAATGCTCTTTGTCTTTCTCGCGGTCACCGCGACCTTGTGGCTGCGCGATCTGGCGAACGACGCCGCACACTCCGTTGCGCCGTCCGACAGGGCGAAAATGCTCGCCGCCGCCGCGATCCTGTTCTGGATCGCGGCCATCTTCGCCGGGCGCTTTCTCGCCTATACGCATACGCGTCTTCTCGTCGATACGCCGGTGTATTTCTGATGGCGGATATGGCGCCCTGGGAAATCTGGGTTCGCGGAACGGGGTTATCGCGCTTTGTGCTCGATCACTTCTGGGGATGGCCGATTGCCGAGTCACTCCACTTTCTCGGTCTGTCGCTTCTCATCGGCACGGTCGGTCTGTTCGATTTGCGCCTTCTCGGCATGGCGAAATCGATCGCGCCCGCAGCGCTCCATCGCCTCATTCCCTGGGGCATCGGCGGCTACGTGCTCAATCTCTGCACCGGGATTTATTTCTTCTTCGGCTATCCCGAACAATACGCCTATAACCGCGCCTTTCATTTCAAACTCGCCTTTATGGCGGTCGCGGGTCTCAATCTTCTCTTCTTCTACGGCATGGCCTTTCGTGGCGTGAAAACCGTCGGCCCGGGCGCCGATACGGCGTGGCAGGCGAAGGTCATGGCGGGCATATCGCTGGCCATGTGGCTCGGCATTATTATCGCCGGCCGGCTGATTACCTTCTTCCGGCCGCCTTTTTTCCACTGATTTATGTCGATTTGCCGCCAAATCATTAATGATGAAGCGCTTTTGGGCGCGTCCCTTCAGGAGCTCGTAACCCGTTTCCGCCACAATAAAGCGTAAGGAGCGAAAGGTGCATCTCTGATGGATGCCCCTGCGAGAACGTCAGAACGAACGAAAAACGCCTCGCAAAGAAACAGGATGTGGTTTCGAAAAACAGTTCCGGCAGCGATCGGCGGGATGGACAGTCCCGGCAGCCGCTTTATTGCCTCGCTCAAATCGCGCAAACGTACCGACCCTTCCCATCTTCAGCGCACGTTGCTGCAGTTCAACGCGCTTGACCCTGACGCCCAACCGGCCGAGCTCGCGCGGCATTACTTGCGTTGGGAGCAGGAACAGGCAGAAGCAGGCTGGATAGTCGCGCAAATCCGCGCCGACGCGCGAAAACGCCTCGAAGAACAATTCCCCTCGCTGCTGAAAGACAAACCGTTTGCGCTCATCTTCGCGCGCGAGCGGCCGCAGGAACGCATGCTGTGTCAGGTGTACCTGTCGCAGACCCTGCGTCATGCGATGACGGTCATCGGCCCCAACGGGGATTTTCTTTTGCCGGTGACCGAGTGGGTCGAATCCCTTCCCGACGCCAAGGCGCCGGTGCCTTTCGATATTCGCCCCGCCGTACCCGCCCGCAACAGCGAACTGATCACGCTCCTGTATCGTCTCTCGCGCGAGCTCTATCTCAAATGCGAGGAAAAAATCGGCGAGCAGCGCGCCTGCGCCTGCTTCGAACGCGTCTTCAATGAAATGGAACATCAGTACCGGCCGCTGGAAACCTTCGGCATGGTCATAAATCTTCTGCCGCCGGTGCTGCTGGATTCCAGCAGGCTCGATCGTTTAAGCCGAAGCGAAATCCAGAAAATGCTGATGCGCAATCTCGACGATGCCGCCATCGTCAACAATTTGCTGCGCCAGCAGAACGCCGACCTTGACGCGGCCCATCGTGAACTGGAAATCGCCCATGCCGGTCTCGAACGCCGCGTGAGCGAGCGTACGGGCGAGCTTCAGGCACTTGCCGAGCAATTGCGCAACGCCAAGGACCATGCCGAGCTGGCAGACCGCACGAAAAGCGAATTCCTCGCCAATATGAGCCATGAACTGCGAACCCCGCTCAACGCCATCATGGGGTTCTCCGAAGTAATCAAGGATGCGCTGTTCGGTCCGCTGGACGGGCGTTACCGCGAATATGCCGCCGACATTCACAATTCCGGCGTGCATCTTCTCGCTGTCATCAACGACATTCTCGATCTCAGCAAGCTCGAAGCCGGAAAATTTGAATTGCGCGAAGACACGCTGCCGCTCGATAAGTTGATGGTCTCGAGCATGGAAATGGTCGAATTGCGCGCCCGGACCAACCATATCCAGCTGGCGCGTGATGTGGCGCCGAGCCTCCCGGCGTTGCAGGCCGATCCGCTGCGCATGCGTCAGATTCTGATCAATCTGCTTTCCAATGCGGTAAAATTCACGCCCGAAGGCGGCAAGGTCACATTGTCGGCCCGTCTCGATGACAATGGCGATCTGTTGCTGGAAGTGGTCGACACCGGTATCGGCATGCGTCCGAGCGACATCGCCATCGCGCTCGAACCCTTCCGCCAGATCAGCAGCCAGCTCAACCGGTCCTATGAAGGGACGGGGCTCGGCCTTCCGCTCGTCAAACGTCTTACCGAATTGCATGGCGGCACATTGATGCTGAGAAGCGCGCCGAACGCAGGCACCACGGCCACCGTACGCCTGCCGTCCTCACGGCTCGTACAGCCGGTGGAAACCCGCGCGGCAAGCTAGACTTTTAATCGAACAGGCTGGAAACCGATTTCTCGTGGCTGATGCGTTCGATCGCGTCGCCAAGAAGCGGCGCGATGCTGATTCGCCTAATGTTCGGGCACTGCGTCACGTCTTCGGTCGCGCCAATAGAATCGGTGATCACCATCGAGCGCAATTTGGAGCCGCGGATACGGGCCACCGCGCCGCCCGACAGCACGCCATGCGTGGCATAGGCCGAGACGGAATTCGCACCCTTGGCGAGCAGCGCTTCCGCGGCGTTGCAGATCGTACCGCCCGAATCGACAATGTCGTCGATCAGAAGACAGGTGCGGCCATCGACGTCGCCGATGATGTTCATGACTTCCGATTCGCCGGCGCGTTCGCGGCGCTTGTCGACAATGGCGAGGTCCGCGCCGATGCGGCGGGCGAGGGCGCGGGCGCGTACCACGCCGCCGACGTCGGGCGACACGACCATCAGATTTTCACTGCCGAGATAATCCTTGATGTCCTGCACCATCACGGGCTGGGCATAGAGATTGTCGGTCGGGATATCGAAGAATCCCTGAATCTGCCCGGCATGGAGATCGACGGTCAGAACGCGATGGGCGCCCGCTTCGGTAATGAGATTGGCGACGAGCTTGGCCGAAATCGGCGTGCGCGGTCCGGGCTTCCGGTCCTGGCGGGCATAGCCGAAATAAGGAAGCACGGCGGTAATGCGCCGGGCGGAGGCGCGGCGCAGCGCGTCGATGATGACGAGCAGCTCCATCAGATTGTCATTGGCGGGAAAGCTCGTCGATTGGATGACGAACACGTCTTCGCCGCGGACATTTTCCTGAATCTCGACGAACACTTCCATGTCGGCGAAGCGCCGGACGACCGCCTTGGTGAAGGGCAGTTTCAGATGCTGGCCGATGGCGTCGGCGAGCGCGCGGTTGCTGTTGCCGGCCAGCAGCTTCATTTGCATTCACCCATAATGGCAAAAATCCCCCGAAAACCGACCGGTCCCGAGGGGGTCTTCTAGCAAGGTGGCATGGGACGGTAAACCGGCTGGCCGCGCTGAATCACAGGTCATCGTGAAGCATGATGGTGGAGATCTGCCGCCCATAATCCGGCTCACCCCGATGCGTCGTCCGGCGATAGGAGAAGAAGTCGCTCTCTCCGGTATAGGTGCAGGCGCTTAACGGCGCGATGGACCCGATTCCCGCCTCCTCCAGCCGATGCACCACAAAAGCCTCCAAGGCGAATTGCCAATGTTCGGGACGAACCGACGACCGGAAGAAACGCGTATAGACCGGATCGCGTGCGGCAAAGCGTTGCTGGAATTCGGGACCTACTTCATAGGCGTCCTGACCGATGCAGGGTCCGATGGCGGCGTGGATGCGCCCGCGTTCCGCGCCCAGCGCCGTCATGGCGGCGATGACCGATTCGATCACGCCGGAGAAGGCGCCGTTCCAGCCTGCATGCGCCGCACCGATGACACGCGCCTTCGGGTCACAGAGCAGTACCGGTGCGCAATCGGCGGTCAGAATGCCGAGTGCGATATGATTGCGGTTCGTCACCATGGCATCGGCCTTGGGGTTTTCTTCCACCGGCCAGGGCGCGGTGACCGTCACGGCGGTCGCGCTGTGGATCTGGTAACAGCTGACCAGACGGGCGTCCGTGGCAGGCGACAGCGCGGAAAGAACACGGGCGCGATTCTCCGCCACCGCTTCCGGCACGTCTTTCGAACCCGTCCCGCAATTTAAGGATGCATAGATGCCCTGGGACACGCCGCCGCTACGTCCGAAAAAGCAGTGATGAATGCCTGTCTGCTGCAAATTCGTGGCGCGCAGACTCAGCATGGGAACCCTGCCGGTGCGGGGGTGTTCGGCCTGGAAAGCGCCAGCGCCTTGAACAAGGCGCCCATCTCATTCTGGTCCGTCAGTCTTGCCACGGCGGCCTCGATCTCGGCGCTTCTCTCCGGCGCGGTCTCTTTCAGGCGCTGGACGCGGAGCCCTATTCCAAGCGCTTCCAACAATGCGCTCTGCGCGATAGGGCCTGCAACCCGCGCGCCTGCATCTTCGGCTGCGGTTTTCAGCGCCGCGAAATCGACATGGGCCGTGAGGTCGGCCTCGCCGGGTTCGTCCAGCACTCCAACGAAGGCATTCGCCTTCAGGGCCTGAAATGTGTCGCCGAGGCCCGGAATGCCATGGCCGTAATCGATGGCCAGCGCGACGCCGTCTCCCGACACGATTCGCGCCGCGATTTCGGCCATCGTCGCATGCGCCGCCGGGTTGATCTCCGCCACCTCATTCAGGCCTGCGCGGGCAAGAAGGTGCCGATCGAGAAACGGCACAGGCACCGTTTCGGGCGTCAATGCGAAGCGCAGCGTATCGCCGTCCACCGTCACCATGCGCTCATGCCAGCCACGTTCGCGGCGCACGAATTGGCGTATGGGCAGCGCGTCGAAGAATTCGTTCGCCATCACATAGAGCGGCGCATCGCGTGGCACATCCGCCAGGCGCAGTGTCCATTGCGGTTTGTAAGGGGTCAGCGTCCGTCCCTGCGTTGCGCGGAGCAGGGGACTCGTTTCCACGAAAACGATGTGCGCCGCGTGTGCAAAGGCAGGGCGCACCTTTGCGGCGGCGCGCATCATGTCCGCCATCAGCGTGCCGCGTCCCGGCCCCAGCTCAACGAAATAAAAACGTTCCGGCTTTCCCCGGTCTTCCCAGGCCTGCACGAAGAACAGCCCGATCAATTCGCCGAAGATCTGGCTGATTTCGGGCGCGGTCACGAAATCGCGCCCGAATGGGTCGCGGCTGATGTAATAGCCATGAAAGGGATCGCCGAGGGCGATCTGCATATATTGCGCGACGGTGATCGGGCCTTGCGCGCGGATCAGACCGGCGATCTTTTCCTTCAGCGCCGTCACTTCGCGTTTTTCACGACGCTCGCACGATAGGCGATCCACGCGAACAAAAGCGCCACCGCCAGCATCGGAAGGCTCAACGCCTGGCCCATGCTGAACCAGCCATAGATCTTCGATTCCGAATCGCGCGCGAATTCGACAAGGAAACGAAACAGCCCATAACCGGCGAGAAACCACGTCACCACAAGGCCGGGTCTGCGGTGAATCTGAAACCACACCATAGCGATGCGCAGGAAAAGAAACAGCACCGCGCCTTCGAGGAACGCTTCGTATAGCTGGCTGGGATGACGCGGCAATTCACCAGCCGGGCAATTGCCGAAATTCGCCCGGATCGTTTCGTTGCAGAAGGTGATCGCCCAGGGAACGTCGGTGACTTTTCCCCATAGTTCGCCATTGATGAAATTGGCGATGCGTCCGAAGAACAGCCCGATGGGCGTTGCCGCTGCGATAAGGTCTGCGACGCTCAGCAAAGCCAGCTTGCGGCGGCGGCAAAACACATAGACGGCGACAATCACGCCGATCAGCCCGCCGTGAAACGACATGCCGCCTTCCCAGGCCGCGATGATGCGAATGGGATTTTCGACGAAACCCCAGGGAAGATTGCCGCAGGCGGGGCCCGCGTCGCCGGCGAAGCCACAATAGAGCACACCATAGAACAGGACGAAGCCCAGCCGGCCGCCGATGATGACGCCGAGCGTGATCCAAACGAATAGATCGCCGATATGGTCGCTGGTGGCCGGGGCTTTTCCCTTGAAGGGGGCGCCTTCCCAGAGACGCTGATCCTTCAGCAGCTGCAGGATGTAATACCAGCCGAGCAGCAGCCCGGCGATGTAGGAGAGCGCATACCAGCGAATGGCCAGCGGCCCGATGCGGATCAGCTCGGGGTCGATATTGGGGAAAGGAAGCGCCGCCTCAACCATGATGGCGCTAGCTCGCGCGAGGCTCCCCACCCTGTCAAGCGTCACGGTTTTGCTACGGCATAGCGAGCCGTCTTGCCGCACGCGGTTCCTGCGGCCATATAATCGCCAAGGAGAACCCAGATGCAGACCGACAACCGCCTGTTCGATTCCGTCGCCCGCGCTTTCACCAATGCGGCGGGCGCGGCGCAATCTTTCCGCACCGAGATCGAGACCATGATCAAGGGCAAGCTCGAAAAGCTTGTCGCCGACATGGACCTGGTCCCGCGCGAGGATCTGAACGTGGTCAAGGCGATGGCCGCGAAGGCGCGGAGCGAAAACGAAAAGCTCGCCGCGCGCGTGGCCGACCTTGAGGCGAAGCTCGGCGCGGCAAAGAAGGACAGCGCGTCATCCGCGAAAAAACCGCCGCTTTCGACTCCCCCTCGTCCCGTGAAGGCGGCGAAGTCCAAACGGACCACGCCAAAGCTGTGAATTCCCCAAGACCGTCCACAAGCGCGCGCGCCGAAGGCTTGTAACGAATCAATATCATGTGTCAGCCTGACACATGCTGCTTCGCGCGTCGGATTCGCAGCAATATCAGGGGATTGGATTGAACATGAAGCTTGTCGCGCCCGAGGAAACGAAAGCGCTGGAGCATCCTCTGGATCTCTTGGAGGAGGCGGTCGAGGACAATGGTTGGCCGTTCGAGCGCAGTGGACGCGATGAAATCAATCTGTCGGTCGCGGGCCGCTGGTCCGATTATCATTTCTGTTTCACTTGGCGCGACGACCTCCAATCGCTGCACGTGTCGGTAAGCTTCGACATGCGGGTCAACCGCGATCGGCGCTCGGAAATCGCCGAACTCCTGATGGCGATCAATGCGCAGGTCTGGCTCGGCCATTTCGATCTCTGGTCGGAAGACGGCGCGGTCCTCTTCCGCCATGTGCTGATCTTTCCGGATTCGCAGGTCAGCGCCGCCCAATGCGAAGCGCTGCTCCATTTGGCGATTGAGGCCTGCGAACATTATTACCCGGCCTTCCAATTCGTGCTCTGGGGCGGAAAAACCGCGCGCGAAGCCATGGCCGCCGCCGTCCTCGAAGTGGCAGGCCAGGCCTGACGTGACCGTAAAGCGCGCCGCGACAAACGCCGTGCTCCTGATCGGAGCCGGAAGAATGGGCGGCGCCATGCTGCGCGGCTGGCTGTCGCTTGATGCGCTGTCGCGCATTCATGTGGTCGAGCCCAATCCCTCGCCCGAGCTCGCTGCGCTGGCGAAAGCGAAGAAGATCACGCTGGCATCTCACCTCGAAAGAAAGCCGGGCGAGAAATTCTCGGCCGCCGTGCTGGCGATCAAGCCGCAGATCCTCAAAGGCGAAATCGCGCTTCTCCGTGAACTCGGACAATCCGGTGCGCTCGTTCTTTCCATTGCCGCCGGCATCACCACCAAGACGTTGCGCGCCCGCCTCGGCAAAGAGGTTCGCGTCGTGCGCGCGATGCCCAACACGCCGGGCGCCATTGGTCAGGGCATCACCGCCCTCTACACATCGGAAGATTTGAAGCCGCGCGAACGTGCACTGGTCGAAACGCTGACCGGGACTTTGGGCGAAACCCTATGGGTCTCCGCCGAAAAGATGATGGACGGCGTCACGGCGGTGTCCGGTTCGGGCCCCGCCTATGTCTTTCTTCTGGCTGAGGCGCTGGCGGAGGCCGCAAAAGCCCAGGGATTCGACACTGCAACCGCCGAGAAACTGGCGCGGGCGACCGTTAGCGGGGCAGGGGCTTTGCTGAAGGCCGACAAACGCGCCGCTGGCGTGCTACGTCAGGAAGTGACCAGCCCCGGCGGCACCACCGAAGCCGCGCTGAATGTCCTGATGGCCAAAGACGGAATGGGTCCGCTTTTGGCGCGCGCGGTCAAAGCCGCGGCGAAACGCAGTAAAGAACTCGGAAAATGAACGATTACGGCACCTATATTGCGGGCGATTCTTTGCGCTTCGAACGCCTGCTTTCCGCGCCTCCTGAGCGTGTGTGGGAATTTCTGACGAAATCCGAATATCTCGTGGGCTGGCTTGGCGATGGCGAGATCGACGCGAAAGTCGGCGGCGAAGTCTTCCTGCGCTCGGGCGGTCCTGTCATTCGCGGCACCGTGCTGGTGTCGGAACCGCCTTCACGCCTCTCCTACACATGGAATGTGCTGATGCTCGGCGAAGAAACGCCGATGACCATCGAATCGACACTGCATTACGAAATGACCGAAGAGGACGGCAAGACCCGTTTGGTTCTCACGCAAGGTCCCATCGAATCCGATTATCGCGGGCGCGCGGGTGCGGGCTGGCATGCCATTCTCGATATATTGGGCGCGCATGCCGCCGGCGAAGACGCGCCCGATTTCATGGATGTGTTTCAGCGCGTCTATCCCGATTACGAAATGCGCGCCGCCCAGCCGTAAATCTTCTGCCTTCCCCCTTAAGGGCAAGGTGTCCCGAAGGGAGGGAAGGGGGTTACACTGGAATCCGGATCACCGCTTTCAACCCGCCCATCGCGCTGTCCTCCAGCCGCACATCACCGCCATGCGACCGCGCAATGTCGCGCGCGATGGCAAGCCCCAGTCCCACACCGCCCGTCTGCAGATTGCGTGCCTCGTCGAGACGGTAGAACGGACGAAAGGCGGCTTCGCGGTCCTTCTCCGCGATGCCCGGACCGTCATCCTCAATGCTGATTTCCACCGCGCGCGGCAGGCGCGTCAGCGCCACGCGCATATGGGTGCCGTATTTTATGGCGTTCTCGATAACGTTCACCAGGCAGCGGCGCAGTGCATTGCGTTTCACCGCAATGTCGTCGCCCCCTGCGAGATCGAGCGTGATGCGTTCTTCCGGAATTTTGCGCGCCCTGGTGCAATCATGCACCGCGTCTTCGATCAGTTCCGCGATATCGGCGGGCTCCGGTTCCTCGCCGCCTTCGCCGCGCGCGAAATCGAGATATTCCGCGATCATGTGTTCCATCTCGGCGATATCGGCCGCCATGGCGTCGTGATCGGCGTCTTTCGGCAGCATCGCCAATTGCAGGCGCAATCGCGTCAGCGGTGTCCTCAAATCATGGCTGACCCCCGCCAGCATATCGGTGCGTTGCTGCACATGGCGGTCAATGCGTTCGCGCATCTGAAAAAAGGCATGAGCCGCGCGTCGCACTTCCGTCGCGCCATAGGGTTTGAAGTTCGGCAAATTGCGGCCCTTGCCGAAGCTCTCCGCCGCCAGCGCCAGATGTTCGATGGGCTTCACCTGATTGCGCAGAAAGAGAACCGCGACCGCAATCAGCACCAGCGATGACCCGATCATCCACAACACGAAAATACCGGCATTGGTCGCTTCGACGCGCGCGCGCGGCACCAGCAACTCCAGAACGCCGTCTTCAAGCTGCACTTGTACTTCGACGTAATCCTGAAAACGCTCGGTGCTGAAACTCGCTTCCGCGACGATCTGGGCGTCGAGAATAAATAGAAGCTGGCGGTCGAGCGGTGTCTCGGCTTCCGAAACGACGCGCGCCACGCGTTCGCCGGGATGAAAAATTGCGGGCAGGCCAAAAATGCGCGCAGCGGTTTCGCGCTCGGAATCGCGCTGTGCGCCGATGGGAAGCCGGTTTTCCAGCGTTACCATATAGCCGATTTCGTCGGCTACGCTCCGGGTCAGCGTCGCCGTGACGACACGGTAATGCCGGTCGAAGAACACCAGCGTTACGACGATCTGCAACAGCAGAACCGGGGCGACGACGATGATCAGCGAACGACCGAAGAACCCGCGCGGCAGATAGCGCTTCAACGCCTGGAAGGGATGGAAATTCCGGAAATTCAAAGCTCTGCGTCCGTCATTCGACACTGTCCGGCACCAGCACATAACCGACGCCGCGCACCGTCTGGATATAGAGCGGTAGTTTCGGATCGTCTTCAATTCGGCGGCGAAGGCGCGTCACCTGCACATCGACCGAGCGTTCCAGCGCTATGTTCAATTTGCTGCACAGCGCTTCGCGCGAAAAGGAATGTCCGGCACCGGCGGCGAAGATTTTCAGCAACTGCGCTTCCGATCCGGTCAGGCGGACGAGCTTGCCGTCACGGCGCAGTTCGCCGCGCTCCAGGTCGAACACGCTCGAACCCATCTTCACCTGTCTCAGCGGCGCGCGCTGTACGGCGCGGGTCCGGCGCAGAAGCGCATTCAAACGCAGCATCAATTCACGCGGTTCAAAGGGCTTGCCAAGATAATCATCCGCTCCGCGCTCCAGCCCCTCAATCCGGTCTTCCGGCGCGCCTCGCGCCGTCAGCATCAGGATCGGCACATCCGAATGCTGCCGCAGGCCCGAGGCGAGATCGAAGCCGCTCTCGCCGGGCATCATGACATCCAGCACGAGTGCGTCGAAGGTCAGGCTTTTCACCAGCGTACGGGCTTCCGCCGCGTCCGCCGCTGCCGTCACGCGAAAGCCATTGCCGGAAAGGAAGCGCTGCAGCAATGCGCGCAGCCTTGCATCGTCATCGACGACGAGCAGATGCGGCTGGTCTGCGGCGGCTTCGCTGGTTTCCATGGGGCCTTCCTTTTCCCGATCCTAGCATTCTCCGGGCGATGAGGCATGCGTATGGGATTTGATCTCTCAACCATACCGCAACCCTTCCGAAGCCGTATGCGGAGGAAATCGCCGCGTGCGGCCTATCGGGGACTGGCGCGAGGGAGGGGCCTCCGCCATATTGCCCCGAGCATGGCAAGACCCGTAAAGGGCTGCGGTAGAACGTCAGGAAATCAAGGTACGACAATGGCCGGTATAGTTCCGTTCGACGAGCGCGAAGGCTCGCTCTGGTATGATGGCAAGCTCATCCCGTGGCGGGATGCCAAAACCCATGTACTGACCCATGGGCTGCATTACGCGTCCTGCGTGTTCGAGGGTGTGCGCGCCTATTCCGGCAATATCTACAAGCTTGAGGAGCACACGGCGCGCCTCTTCGCTTCCGCCCGCGTCCTCGGCTTCCAGATTCCCTTCACCGAAGCCGAGATCAACCGCGCCTGCGTCGAAGCGCTTGAGGCCCAGAATCTGGTCGACGCCTATCTGCGCCCCGTCGCCTATCGCGGCAGCGAGATGATGGCCGTGTCGGCCCAGGCCACCAAAATCCATGTCGCCATCGCCGCCTGGCAATGGCCCTCCTATTTCGATCCCAAGGAAAAGCTCAAGGGCATCCGGCTCGACATTTCCGAATGGCGCCGTCCTGCGCCGGACACCGCGCCGACCCAGGCCAAGGCCGCGGGTCTCTACATGATCTGCACCCTGTCGAAGCACAATGCCGAGGCCAAAGGGTATGCCGACGCGTTAATGTTCGACTATCGCGGCTATGTCGCCGAAGCGACCGGCGCCAACGCCTTCTTTGTGAAGGACGGCAAAATCCACACGCCTACGCCCGATTGCTTCCTCGACGGCATTACGCGCCGCTCGGTCATGGATCTCGCCCGCAGTCGCCAGATTCCGGTGATCGAACGCCATATTTTGCCGGAAGAACTTACCTCCTTCGAGGAATGCTTCATCACCGGCACGGCGGCCGAAGTGACGCCGGTGTCGGAAATCGGTCCTTACCGGTTCAAGCCGGGCAAGATCACCGAAATGCTGATGAATGATTACGCCGACGAAGTGCGTCGCCCGGCGCATGTCACGCCGCGGCTTACCGCCACCGCTTGACCGAATCGTCGTCGCTCGTCCGCGCCGCAACCCAGTCGCCGTCTCCGCCCGCCCGCTCTTCGAACTTCCAGAAGGGCGCGCGGGTTTTGAGATAATCCATCAGAAAATCCGCGGCCTCGAAGGCGTCCTTGCGATGCGCCGATGCCGCCGCTACGAAAACGATGTTATCGCCCGGTTGGAGCCTGCCGACACGGTGGACAACGCGCACGCCCATCAAGGGCCAGCGCGCATTCGCCTCTGCGATATGGGTCTCGATTTCGCGCACCGTCATGGCGGGATAATGTTCGAGATGGAGCGCCATGAGATCGCCATCGCCGCGCACCTTGCCTGTAAAACTTGCAACGGCGCCGATGTCGATGCGTCCTTCGCTTAACGCCGCGATCTCCGCGCTGACATCGAAATCCTCCTTCTGGATACGGATATCGCTCAACGGTCTCAGCCCCCCGTCACGGGCGGAAAGAACGCGACCTCGTCATTATCCGTGATCTTCATATCGAAGCCGGAATGGGTCTGATTGACCGCGCACCGCAGCGCGCCAAGGTCGCGGAAGGCCCCGGCGTAATTTGCTCCGCGTGCCGCAAGGACCTCCACCAGTCCGCTGACGTCGGAAACGTCTTGGGGAAGAGCAAACTCCTCCCCGGCTATGCCGATCTTCTGACGGACCCAGGCGAAGTAGAGAAGCTTCAACGCCGTCTCCTCCTGCCGGTCAAACGGCGCGCGCCGTCCTGAGAATGACGAGCACCATATGGTCGGTCAGATAGGCGATCGACGCCAGCACAGCCGCACCCAATGCAGCGATGCCGATCATCGTGTCGCCCGCTCCCGCGGCATCCGGCATCAGAATCGCCGTCGCCAGCAGAATGAATTGCGCGATCGGATGCACCGACGTTTTCAGCTTTGCGCTCCAGCGAATTTCGAACGGATATCCGATCTGCTTCGCAAAGGCGCCGAGATAGGGAACGACGATTTCCGAGAAATAGATCAGCAGGAACCATGAGGCAGGCAGCCAGTCATGGGCGAGAAACCCGAGAAAAACGCCGAGATTGAAAATCGCGTCACAGGCGCCGTCGAGATAGCGCCCGATCTCCGCAGGCTTGCCGTGCTTGCGCGCGAGATAGCCGTCGAAGAAATCCGACGCGGTCGCCAGCGCGACGATGAACAGAGCCAGCACCAGCGCCCAATAGGCATCGCTGATAAGAAGAATGAGAACCAGCGGACCCATAAGCGCGCGGGCAAGGCTGACGAGATTGGGCGCGGTGGAAAACTGCTTCATGGCCGCGTCACATCACGACGGCTGAACTTCTGCGCCACGCCCGCTATGTAATCGAAAAGCGAATAGGCGGTTACGGCGGTGGCGATCAAAAGAAGTCCCTGCGCGGTCATCGAATAGGGAGCGAAACTGTCGACCCCGAAAATGCCGACCATTCCGACCACGCCGATCTGTGCGATGCCCTGCACGATGGCCTTCCATTTGCCGCTGGATCGCGCCGCGAGGGTCTCCGATTGCAGTTCGGCGATCTCGCGCAAATACGAAACGGTCAGGTCGCGCCAGACGATGATGGCGAACATCCACACCGGCATCCAGCCATTGATGACGAAGGCGATGAAGACCGAGCTGCGGTAAAGGCAGTCAGCCATCGGGTCCAGAATCTTGCCGAAATTGGAAACCTTGGCCGAATAACGCGCGACGATCCCGTCTATGAGATCCGTCAATTCGGCGACTATCATGAGGATCAGGCCCACCCAGATCAGCGCGGTCGAGTGCGCCGTCAAAAGCCAAATCACAATCGGGCCCGCAACAATGCGCGATGCGGTAATTGCGTTTGCGGGTGTCCAGATCTGAGCGCGCAACATGCCGGTTTCCACTCGTAACCGCCGGGTCAGGGTCGGCGGGTCAGTAAGCATATCAGGCCGGGGGACGCAATCGCAGGCAGGCCCCGTGCCGCGCCTTGCCAAGACTGGACTGGGCCCGTTAGGTAACCCCTATTGTCCCTGCTTTTGGCCGGAAAATGTAAGGCTCACCCTTGATGAAACCACTTAAGGCGCTCGCGCCCGAGATGGCGAAAAACATCGCCTTCATATTGTGCGATCTCGACGACACCCTGACCCTTGATGGCCGTCTTCCCGCCGCAAGCTATGCGGGGCTGGAACGCCTTTCCCAGGACGGGAAGAAAGTGGTTGTCGTCACCGGGCGTCCCGCGGGCTGGTGCGATATGATGGCCCGCTTCTGGCCCGTCGACGGCGTCGTTGGCGAGAATGGGGCGTTCTATTTCCGTTATGTGCGCGATGAGAACCGCTTTGTGCGGCGGTTTCTGTTCGACGACGCGGAACGCGCGCGCGACCGCGCGAAGCTCGCGGGTTTTTTTGCCGAACTGCGCAAGACCTATCCTCAATTGCAGCTCGCCTCCGATCAGGATTTCCGCATCAGCGATATCGCCATCGATATTTGCGAGGATGTCGAACCGCTGTCGAAGGACATCGTGCGCGATATCGTCGTCCGGCTTGAGGCCTTGGGCGCGACGGTGAAGGTCAGTTCCATCCATGTGAATGCCTGGATCGGCGCCTTCGACAAGCTCTCGATGCTAACGCGGTTTCTGAAAGACGAGTTCGGCGTGAGCGAAGACGCGGCGAAGGAAAGCGTCCTTTATGTCGGCGATTCGCCGAATGACGAACCGATGTTCGCGCATTTCACGCATACGGTGGGTGTGCGCAACATCGAGAATTTCGCTTCCGAGATGACCCATCTGCCGCAATATGTTACCCGCGCCGAAGGCGGCCATGGCTTTCTGGAAATCGCGCAATTGCTGACGCAGACTCCCGTCGCGGCAAGTTCCGCCTTGGCTACGGCGAAGCGTGAAAGAAATCGTAGATCTTTTTTGCCAAGGCGGCGCTGACGCCCGTCACGATTTCCAGTTCCGCAAGCGTCGCATCGGCTACCGCCCGTCCCGACCCGAAATGGGCCAGCAGCGCCTTTTTGCGCGCCGCTCCAATGCCGCCGATCTCATCCAGCGGATTGGCCGAAATCGCTTTCGACCGCTTCGCCCGGTGGCTGCCAATGGCAAAGCGATGGGCCTCATCGCGCAGGCGCTGGATATAAAACAGCACCGGACTTTTCGGCTCCAGCCGGAACGGCGCTTCGCCCGCGCGGAAGAAATGCTCCATGCCCGATTCGCGCTCAATGCTTTTGGCGATGCCGATCAGCACCACCTCATCGGCGCCGACTTCGGCCAGCGCCTGATGCGCCGCCGCTACCTGGCCTTCGCCGCCATCGATCAGCACGAGGTCCGGCCATTTCGTCCATTTGCCGTTCGCATTCGCGTCGGGTTCGTCAGGGTTGCTCTCGCGCACCAATCGTCCGAAGCGCCGGGTCAGCACCTCACGCATCATGCCGAAGTCGTCGCCCGGCGAAAGCTCGGCCGATTTGATATTGAACTTGCGGTATTCCGCTTTCTCGAATCCTTCCGGTCCGGCGACGATCATCGCGCCCACCGCATTCGCGCCCTGAATATGCGAATTGTCATAGACCTCGATACGGCGCGGCGGCGCGTCGAGCCCGAACGCATCGGCAACTCCGTCCAGCAATTGGCGTTGTGTCGCGTTTTCCGCCTGGCTCCGCGCCAATTGTGCGCGCGCATTGAAAAGCGCGGCGGCGACAATTTCCTGCTTTTCGCCGCGTTGCGGAACGGCGATCTCGACTCTATGTCCGGCGCGCGTACCCAGCGCATCCGACAACAGCTTGCACTCCGGAATGTCGGTGCTGAGCAAAATCAAAGGCGGGCAGGGACGCGAATCGTAGAACTGGCCTAAAAACGCACCCATCACCTCGCCCGCGCCGACATCCTTCGTATGTCGCGGGAAGTAGGGGCGGTTGCCCCAGTTCTGCCCGGCGCGGAAAAAGAACACCTGAATGCAGCTTTCCCCGCCTTCCTGATGCAGCGCGAACACATCGGCATTGGAGAAGCTTGTCGGGTTGATGCCCTGCCTTGCATGGATCTGGCTCATGGCCCGAATGCGGTCGCGCAATTGCGCGGCGCGTTCGAATTCCATCGCTTCCGACGCGTCATGCATGTCCTTCGCCAGCGCTTCCTGCACCGCGCGGCTTCGCCCGGTCAGAAAGTCCTTGGCCTGATCCACCAATTCGCCGTAACCGGCATCGTCGATCCGTCCGACGCAGGGGCCGCTGCAGCGTTTGATTTGATAAAGAAGGCAGGGCCGTGTCCGCCCTTCGAACACCGCGTCCGAACAGGACCGCAGCAGAAAGG